>NZ_WJPP01000009.1 GCF_009649225.1 Spiribacter salilacus | reverse complement strand
CCCCCCCCGCGGCGCCCGAAAAACGATCGATACCCCCCTTGAAAGGTTAGATGGCGGCCTGTTTGTATGTACGACGTAATCAAAACCCTCTCCCTTTTCGCTTACCCCCTAGGCGCCTTTTTTTTGCTGGCCGCCGTGGCATTGGCCTTGCGCCTGCTGGCCCGGCCGCGGGGCGCCATCGCCGTCGCCCTATTTGCCTTGGCTTGGCTGTGGGTGTGGTCGATGCCGGTGACGGCAGATCGCTTGAACGCAAGCCTGGAGGCCCAATACCCTTATCTGCCCGTCGACAAAGTGCCCACGGCCGATGCCATTGTGGTGCTGGGCGGGGCGTTTAGTAACGACGCGGCCTGGCCATATCCCTCCGCGGGCGGTTCTATCGACCGCTACTGGCATGGCGCACGGCTTTATCACGCCCGGCGGGCGTCAAAGCTTATCTTGAGCGGCGGTCGCCACCCCGAGCGGCCTGAAAACCTGAGCGAGGCCGAGGCCGGTCGTGAGTTCCTGCTAGACATGGGCGTGCCAGATGAGGCCTTGCTGCTCGATAACCTCTCGCGCACCACCCACGACCATATTCGTTACCTAAAGCCGATGCTGGCCGAGGCGGGCATCGAGCGCTTACTGCTGGTGACTTCCGCCACCCACATGCGCCGCTCCGAGGCCGTGTTCCGCCACGCCGGGCTAAACGTAACCCCCGTTGCCACCGCCTTTAGCGTACCGAGCGATCCCGTGATCACCCTGCGCCGCTACCTACCCAGCATCCGCGGCCTGACGGGCAGCACCCGCGCCGTCCACGAATGGGTGGGGTATGGATTTTATTGGCTGCGGGGGTGGTTGTGAGGGAGTTGGCCACCCCAGGCTCGCTGCCACGCGTCGAACTCGCTCGGCCGGATTTGATAGCGCGCAAAGTTGCCGGCATGCAGCGCTAATAGTTCGTCTTCAACCACCTCTCGAAAGTGCTCTTGCTCTGTGGGCTCAATATGAATGCTGGCATAATCTGCAACATGCATGATTGCCTCTTTGCGACCCATCGCTCCGCGGACCACCTCGCCAACCACGGCTTGGATAGCATCCCGATACGTAAGTCGAAACGGGTCAGGGGCGCCGAGTGATTGGCGCACCGCTGTGTAGCGCCTGACAGACCTCTCATAGGCCCAGATAAACAAATCCTTGAGAAGATCGATTCGGTTCATCTCGTAAACGCCGAGGACAGCCTCGGTGTAGATGTCACGCGGCACATCGGTAAAGGAGAGCGGAACCAGGTTATGCTTGATCAGGGGAATATTTGCACCCATTCGCGAGACTCGGCGGTTCACATCATCGAAGGGTTGGAGATAGGGTAGTTGCACCATGAAAAACAAAGCCTGCTCGAATGGATCATTGATGGCGGCAGTCTTCATCAGTATCTGCTCAAAATATTCTGCAATAAGCTGAGGCACCTCAAGGGGGTAGAAGGTTGAGCGTTCAATACCAACCGGGATGTAACGTAACTGCCCTTGCGCCCTCGAATTAGCCAACAAGTTATTGGCGAGCATGGCGTGAAGATTGAGGATGGTGAAGCGATTGAAGCCAATATCGTTTGCCTGGCCAACGAGGAATTCGATGGCATCCTTGTGGTTGAGGATCATCTGGGCCTCTACCGGGTCCCGACCTTCCACAGCATTGCCGAACTGGATGAGGCGCTTGGTGTCTAGCAGCGAATAGGTATTACCCTCCAGACGGCTGGAGTTCCATGATAGATCGATGAGGAGCCGATGGAGGATTTGCTTGGCGTAAGTGCCCGCCGGTTGGTCGGCCATGGGCGGTTTACCGATCTTTGCTAGATACGTGCGTTCCCGCAGCGAAAGATAAAAGTTTATGCCCGGTTGGTAGGCATCAAGAAAGCTATGATGATAACCCACCGGTTCGCGTGCCGCGGGCGACTGGCGAACGTACGCCCGAATTGCTGTGCTCTCATTAGAGAAAGCAATCGGCTCGTCGGGTTGGCTCACCGTGTTGGTCTCGCGCTCAACGGGCAGATGGTAAGTTGTCCAGCGCCGACTTCCCTGCTTGACGAGGCATTGCTGCATAACGAGTTGTTTGATGCGGTATTGAAGAGTCCGCAACGGCATATCACCCGGCAGCTCTTTAGCAATCTGCTGTGCCGTCACACCGCCTGAGTGGCGGTGTACGATCTCTAATATCGCCTCTTTGTCGCGCTCAAGGATGGACCGGGCCACACCAACCTCTTACTTGCGTATAAATTCTATGCGCCATTAAAGCACATTTAAGCGCAACATTCTTTGTCTATGCGCTTGAAAAAAGCGACTATGTGTAAGGATGCTGGTAATTTATTGTTATGAGCAAGAGCATGAGCAAGAGCAAGAGCATGAACAACGAAACGGCGCGCATTCGCTGGGCCGAACTCGAGCGGCATTTTGCCCGGGGCGTGGTTATGCGGGTGGCATCAGATCTTGACCTGGTGGCGGTGGCCGCGGCCTTTGTACGCGATGACGAGGCCGCCGTTATGGACTGGATGAGCACCCGCCGCGTGTGGCGCGCCAGCACCGAAGACGCCCAAGACTGGCACCAGCGCGACCCCGATCTCTGGGCCGTGGTCGCCGCCCCTTGGGTGCTGGTTCAGGAAGGCGCTTGATTAGGGGGTGTCTTGGAGGACGGGGGGCGGGGGGTTACCGTCGGCTCTTGGAGGACGGGTGGTGGGGTTACCCTCGGCTCTCTAGGTAAATTTCTGCCGATTGGCAGAGCGATTCTCGTTTTGCATAAATTTACCTAGGGCGCCGAATAACGATATACAACTCCTTCGTAGCCCCGCCCCGCTGCGCCGCGCCGCCGCGCCGCCGCGCTAGCCGGGAAACCCATAACCCGTCGGCCTGATGCGGCATTATCAGTCAAATTCTGGAGCGAGCAGCGATGGCGGAGGAGGGGGTAATGCCTTTTGGCTCTCTAGGTAAATTTCTGCCGATTGGCAGAGCGATTCTCGTTTTGCATAAATTTACCTAGGGCGCCGGATAACGATATACCACTCCGCCCGGCAGCCCAGCAGCAGCTCCGCAGCCCCGCCAAAAGTAACCCAGCCAAAAGCCGCCTCGCCGCCCAAAACCCGGCTTAATGTGATACCATCACCTAAATTTATATCATTGCTACCATTGAGCAAAAAAATACCTAATGGCTAACGTCAACATAAGAAACTTACCCGACGAAGTGCACCGCGCTATCCGAATTCAAGCGGCGCAGCATGGTCGCAGCACTGAGGCTGAAATCCGGCACATTCTGGAGCGAGCAGCGATGGCGAGAGAGCGAGTTAAATTGGGTTCATATTTGGCCAAAACGGCGGCCGAGCTGGGGGGGCTGACTGATGAAGAACATGCGCTCTTTGAGCAGGTGCGAGTAAAGTCGCCCGCCCGTGCGGCGCATTTTGAATGATTCTGCTCGATACAAATGTGATTTCGGAACCGCAGCGCCGGCAACCAAGTCAGCGCGTTCTTGACTGGTTCGATGCGCAAGCGTTGGAGACGCTCTACCTCTCAGTCGTCACGGTGGCTGAGTTGCGGGCAGGTGTCGCGTTAATGCCGGTTGGAAAGCGCCAAAACAGCCTAAATGATTACTTAGAACAGTATTTACTGCCAAGTTTTACTAACCGGGTGGTGGGTTTCGATATGGCCTGTACCAAGCACTATGCTGAACTGCTAGCCGAGTCTCGGGCTACCGGTTTAGCGATTGCAACGGCCGACGCCTTTATTGCTGCCATTGCGCTTGCTAACGGATTTTCCGTTGCTACACGTGATACCCAGCCGTTTGAGGCGGTCGGCCTAAAGGTTATTAACCCTTGGGTGAAATGAACCTCATCCAAACCATCCGCTCCATTTACGGCGATGGCCCCGTGCCGCTGCATCGCCCTGTATTTGCTGGCGATGAAAAAGCGCGTCTTATCGAGTGCATCGACTCCAACTTCGTCTCGTCAGCCGGCGAGCTGATCGCCGAGTTCGAGCGCCAAGTGGCCGCTTACACCGGCGCGCGCTATGCCGTGGCCACGGTCAATGGCACCGCGGCCATCCAAGTGGCCCTGCGGTTGGCCGGCGTTGGGCCCGGCGACGAGGTGATCACCCAGGCCTTTACCTTCATCGCCACGGCCAATGCCATCCGCTATTTGGGCGCCAAGCCGGTGTTTTTGGATGTAGACGAAGACACGCTCGGCCTATCGCCCGAGGCCCTAGAGCGCTTTTTGAGCGATGCCGCCACGGCCGGTCGCCCCATTAAAGCGGTGCTGCCCATGCACACCTTCGGCCACCCGGCGCGCATCGAGGCCATCGCCGAAATTTGCGCACGCTACCACCTGCCGTTAGTAGAAGATGCCGCCGAAGCCCTCGGCAGCTGGACAGGCACCCCCACCGGCACCGCCGCCCGCCAAGCCGCCAGCCACGCCACCCGCCACGCCGGCACCACCGGCCGCCTCGGCACCCTCAGCTTTAATGGCAACAAAATCATCACCACCGGCGGGGGCGGCATGATCATTACCGATGACGCTGACCTTGCCGCGCGCGCCAAGCACCTAACCACCACCGCCAAGCAGCCGCACCCCTACGAATTTATTCATGACGAGCTGGGTTACAACTACCGCATGCCTAACCTGAACGCGGCCCTGGGCGTGGCGCAAATGGCGCGCTTGGCCGAGATGCTCGCTGCGAAGCGTGAGGTCGCCACCCGTTATCAAGCCTTTTTTGCTGATCGCCCCGAAACCTTCATTACCGAGCGCCCAAGCACCACCGCCAACTACTGGCTCAATGCCGTTCTGCTGAGCGACCGACCCGCGCGCGACGCCCTGCTCGAGGCCACCAACGCCGCCGGCATCATGACCCGCCCCGGCTGGCAGCTCATGACCGACCTACCGATGTACGCCCATTGCCACCACGACGGCCTGGCCACCTCGCGCTGGCTGCAAGATCGCCTGGTAAATTTACCGTCGTCAGTGCCAGATGGATGGATGTAGATAATTGTTCTTGATGAAGAAAACCCCTAAATGTAAGATAAGGTAAAAATTTTTATCTTAGGTGCTTGGATGGCTGCTAATTCATATTGGTCTTTTTATGGGCGTCGTACTGAACGCAGCCAGCTAGACGAGATATTGGCTAGGAAGCGGTGGTTTTTTCTTCAGATTTCAGGTCGTAGACGGATTGGGAAGACCGCACTCATCCGAGAAGCGCTTCAGGCAGCTGCTGTTGATAAGACGCTATATATCCAGATACCAGATTCAGAACCGGCAGGCGTTATCACCGCATGTAATGGTTATTTAGAAATGTTTGGGATCGACCAGCGCATTCATAGCTTAGGGCAACTAGCTGGGCTGATAAGAGATTTAGTGCAAAGCGGCTATGTGATCGCTTTAGATGAATTTCAATATTTTCATCGTAAATCATTATTTGATTTTTGTTCGTTATTGCAGGCGGAGGTCGATCAGCTAAGTGCCAATGCAGCAGAGATTACCGGTGGGCTGATCGTTCTTGGGTCATTACATGCAGAAATGACGGCTCTGCTGGATGATAGACAGGCACCCCTTTTTAATCGGACTACCGATACGCTTGAACTTGGTCATCTGGATATTAGTTCAATCCTAGAGATCTTAAGGGCGCATGCCGACGATTCACCGGATCGGTTGCTATTTTTGTGGAACCTATTTGAAGGCGTGCCGAAGTTTTATCGTGATGCCTACGAGCAAAACGCCCTTGGTGCTGATCGTGACACGCTGCTTCGTCAACTGTTTTTTGCGAGTTCTTCCCCATTGAGAAATGAAGCGGATAACTGGTTTTTGCGTGAGCTCCGCGGACGTTATGACACCGTGCTGCAATTTTTAGCCACTCATCCTGGTTGCACCAATGCGGAAATTTTGTCTTACATCAAAGACGTTTCTGGCCCTGGTGAGGCCAAACAAGCTGGCGGGTATTTAAAGATTCTTCGTGAGCGTTATCAGATGATTGAGCGCAGATTACCTATCTTTGCAACGCGCAAGGCACGCAGCGGCCGCTACTATATCCGTGATAACTTTTTACGAGCATGGCTTGCAGCCCTGCAAAAGCCTGTAACGGCATCAGCGTTTAGACCGGTTGATCTGTTGATCGCCCAGGCAAATAACCGGCTTTCAGAAATTGAGGGTTATGCCCTTGAGGATCTGGCCGCACAGCTCTATCAAGAGCGCAGTCGCTTGGGGCTAGGTGATTTTCAATTAACGGAGCAGATTCTCGGCTACTGGGATCGTTCTGACGTCGAAATCGATTTAGTCGCGGTGGCCGAGGATGATAAAACAATCCGGTTTGGAACCTGCAAAAGGCAGGCCGATAAGTTACTCAACGCGGTTCCCTCCTTATTTGAGAGCGCGGCCCGCTTTTTATCGGTCCATAGGCAGTTTGGTGGTTGGCGAGTGGAGTATGCGGCGATTGCGCCATCAATTTCCGACTCGCAGCGTGCAAAATTGATGTCTAGTGAGGTTATTCCCCAGTCTCTAACCGACCTCTGTGAGGGCTTGTAAGCATGAACCCCCTCTCCCTAATCGGGCGCGATACCCCATTGTTTGACGAAGACATTGCCGCGCACGAGCCGGCGTTGACCGAGCAGGTGGCGGGCAGTCGGTTTTTGGTGATTGGGGCGGCGGGCACGATTGGCCAGGCGGTCACGCGCGAGATCTTTTGCCGCAACCCGGCCGCGCTAGATGTGGTGGACATTTCCGAGAATAACCTCGTTGAACTGGTGCGCGATTTGCGCTCGAGCATGGGCTACATCGACGGCGATTTTCGCACCTTTGCCCTCGATGCCGGCTCCACCGCCTTCGCCGCACTCATGCGCGAGCCGCGGGGGTACGACTACGTGCTCAACTTATCGGCGCTCAAGCACGTTCGCTCCGAAAGCGACCCCTACAGCCTGATGCGCATGGTTGAGGTAAATATCGAAAACACGCTGTCTACCGCGCGCTGGGCACAAGAAAAGGGTGCTGCGAAATATTTTTGTGTGTCCACCGACAAAGCCGCCGCGCCGGTCAACATGATGGGCGCAAGCAAGCGCATTATGGAGCGGTTTTTAATGCGCGAATCTGAGCGCCTGCCCGTATCGATGGCGCGCTTCGCCAACGTGGCGTTTTCTGACGGCAGCCTGTTACATGGATTTAATCAACGGCTTGCTAAGCGACAACCCATTGCCGCCCCCAACGACGTGCGCCGCTATTTCGTCACCGACACCGAATCGGGCCAGCTCTGCCTGCTCTCTTGCCTGCTGGGCCAAAATCGCGACATCCTCTTTCCCAAGCTCAGCGAGCGCCTGCATCTGATTACCTTTGCCGACATCGCCGTGCGCTATCTGGCCGCCCGCGGCTTTGAGGCTGTGCCCTGCAGCACGGAGGCCGAAGCCCGCGCCAACGTCGAGCCCCTTGCCGCCCAAGGCCAATGGCCCTGCTACTTTTTTGCCAGCGACACCACCGGCGAAAAAGACTTCGAAGAGTTCTACACCCAAGACGAAGACATCGACTGGCAGCGCTTTGCCAGCCTCGGCGTCATACGCAACCCCGCCACCTATGACGCCGCCCGGCTCGACCACTTCCTTAACGAAATCAACCGCCTACGCGCCGCCGGCACCTGGCAAAAAGCCGACCTCGTCGCGCTCTTCTTCCACCTCCTCCCCGACTTTGCGCACAAAGAGACTGGCCGGTATTTAGACGGCCGCATGTAAAAACTGCTATTTGGGGCGCCAATCCCCCTAATTTTCAGCGTCGATTGTTCTAGCTATTAATGGGTATTAATGCCACTTTTAGGTGATACAGGAGGTATCAATGAAAGCGGTTATTCAAGCGGGTGGTCAAGGGGCTCGCCTTAGGCCTTACACGCTGGTTTTGCCGAAACCGATGATGCCCGTTGGCGACTTGCCGGTCATCGAATTACTGCTCGGTTGGCTTAAGCGAAACGGCATTGAAGAGGTCACGGTCACCACGGGCCATTTGGGCAGCCTAATACAGGCGCTTTGTGGTGATGGCTCGCAATGGGGGCTCAAAATATCCTACACGGCCGAAGATAAACCGATGGGTACGCTCGGCGCGCTCGATATGCTGCGTGATGAATTAACCGAGCCGTTTTTAGTGCTTAATGGCGACTTGCTGACCGATCTTGATTTGCGCGCATTTCGCCGCTTTCACCTTAACCATCAAGACCCCTTAACGGTGGCCGTAAAAGCTACGCCCGTCCCGATAAATATGGGGGTTTTTGAGTTTGACGATAAAACAGGGCAAATCGAAGATTTCCGTGAAAAACCCGTCTTAAATTACAACTTTAATATGGGCATTTACTGCATGGACCCCAGCATTCTAGAGCGAATTCCTACCGGATTAAGCTTTGGATTTGACGATTTAATTTATTCCATGCTTGATGACAATGCCTCGGCGCGCGTTTTTGTGCACGAGGGTGAGTTCCTCGATATCGGCCGGCCAGAAGACTATAAAAAAGCCCAAAGTATGGTCGCCGAAGGGCGTTTGCCCAACTTTGGAACCTAATGGGGCGATGAAGCGGTTATTCGACATCACCCTCGCGCTCATCGGTGGCCTCATTGCGCTGCCTTTGATGGCGTTAATTGCGGTGGCAATTAAGCTCGACTCGCCCGGCCGCGCCGTTTTTGCCCAAACGCGTATTGGCAAGGGCGGGCAGCCGTTTACCATTTATAAATTCCGCAAATTTCCGCATCGAATGGGCAACCGCGGCGCTAACGTCACCGTGATGAACGATGCGCGCATGACCCGGCTCGGCCGCTTTTTAGAGCGCTCTAAGCTCGACGAGCTGCCGCAGCTTTGGAATATCCTCAAAGGCGATATGTCTTTCGTCGGCCCCCGGCCCGAAATCTTGCGCTTTGCCGATGCGTTTACTGGCGATCTTGCCTGCGTACACGATTTTTTGCCCGGCATTTTTGGCCCCAATCAAGTGGCCTTTCGCAACGAGGCGCTGCTCTATCCGCCCGATTGTGATCCCGAGCAGTTTTACCGCGACAACCTCCTCCCCAAAAAAGCCCGCGCCGACATTGCCTATTTCAGCCAAAACTCGCTGTTAAGCGACATCGGCTGGATTTTTAAAGGTGTTTTCCATAGCCTCATCGGCGCAGTTGCCTGGCGCGCTCATGCCCGCACACTGCTGCCGCCGCTGAGCCTGGATGTGGCGATGGTTATGCTCGCTTGGAGCCTTGCTAACTTCGCCCGCTTCGAGGGCCTACCCAACAGCCGGCACTGGGCCGTTTTTGTTGATGGCCTGTGGTTAATGCCGCTGGTGGTCGTGCCAGTGCTCCTGCTCGGCGGCGTTTACCGCGCGCCAGCGCGCCACTTCGGCTTTGGCGAAGCCGTGCGCATTGCCTACGCCAACGGCGTCGGCTGGGTGTTTGCGTTTGTGATTATGATGGGGCTCGTGCATCGCAGCTTGTCGCTGGGCTTGGTGCCCATCGCCGTGGTGCTGAGCGTGGCCTTCATGATTTTGCCCCGAGTTTTGGCGCGACGCCGCTACTATCGCAACGGCGCCCAGGCGGCCGCCGCGGCTGGCTCCGATGCCGTGCCCGTACTGATTTACGGCGCCAGCCCTCGCGGCGTTGCCTTAGCTTCGCTGCTCGGCGATGGCTTTGATCGCGTGCAGTTGCGCGGGTTTCTGGATGACGACGACGAGCGCTATCGCGGCAAACGCGTCGGTGGCCTGCCCGTACTAGGCTCCGAGCGAGATCTCGAGTCCATCTTTGCCGCCCAACCCTTCAGCGAAATTTGGCTCAGCTTCACCCCCAACTCCATCAAACAAGCCCGCCTCCGCTACTGGTGCCAGCAACACGGCGTCCGCCTCCAAGTTCTACCGGCCATCGCGCCGTTCGCCCAGCTGGTCGACGACGAGTTGGGCGTGGGGGCTGGTGCCGCCGGTGCCGGTGCGGCCGGTGTTGGCGCTGGAGCTGCTGGTGCCGGTGCGGCGGCTTCGGCTTCGGCTTCGGCTTCGGCGGGGCGGGATGGCTCCGCTGCGCGCGGTGGATGGGCGGTTGGCCAATATCGAGCGCCGGAGTGGTAAGGCTTTTGAAGGAAGGCACCGAGCAGCGATGCCGGAGGAGGGGGTAATGCCTTTTGGCTCTCTAGGTAAAATCCTGCCGATTGGCAGAGCAATTCTCGTTTTGCATAAATTTACCTAGGGCGCCGAATAACATCATACAACTCCTTCGGAGCCCCGCCCCGCCTCGCTGCGCCCCGCCCCGGCTCGCTGCGCCCCGCCGCGCCCCGCCCCCGCCCCGCGCACCAGTTCACAGAAATCCCACCACCCGCCGCGTAAATTCGCCCAATGTATCGCTTTGCAGAGCATTGGTTTCGCCAACTGTTGGCGGCCTCGCCAATTGTCAGCGTCACTGGGCCGAGACAGTCCGGCAAAACAACGCTCGCCCGCTGGATGGCAAAGCAAACGGGCCGGCCCTATTTATCGCTGGAAAATCTAGGGCTACGAGCGCTTGCTAAGGAAAACCCAACACAATTCTTAGCGCAATTAAAAAATGGCGCGATACTTGATGAGGTGCAACGGGTGCCGGCGCTCATGCCGTATCTGGAGTCTAATCTCGAATTGCTGCCGTTTAGCCGCTCAGAGCTGGCACGAGAAAAGAAAGCGCCGTCCTCATTAGAAAACACACTACTTACCGGCGGCTACCCCCCGCTATTCAATAAAAAGACGAATCGCCAGCAGTGGTTTGCAGACTATCTGGCAACTTTCGTTGAGCGGGATCTACAACAATGGTTGGTCGTGCAGAATATCGACTTGTTTTACCGGTTTGTGTACCGGTGCGCGCGGCAAAACGGCCAGCTTTTGCATCTGTCATCGCTGGCAGAAGACTGCGGCATTACGCGCAACACGGTGCGCGCCTGGATCTCGGTGCTTGAGGCCAGCTACCTCGTGCGCCGATTGCCACCGCATCATGCCTACTTCAAAAAACGCACCATTAAAGCGCAAAAACTGTATTTTTCAGATACCGGCCTGTTGTGCTGGCTGCTCGATATACACACGCCGGAGCAACTTCTAGCGCACCCCCTGTACAAAAAGATTTTTGAGGCATGGGTGATTAGCGAATACCGTAAGAACGCCCTTAATAAAGGCACACGCCCAGCCTTTTACTTTTGGCGCGACACCAATGGCAATCAAATTGACCTCATCATCGACAAATGCTCCCACATAAACCCGGTGCAAATTAACCCCACCCGAGATCTGCATAAGGGCCTTTTTACCGTCATCAGCCGCTGGATGAGGCGGTCGGGTCCGATGGCGCAATTTCCAACGCTCATATACGGTGGCAATTTAAACGCCTTACGGCATGGCGTTAACGTGCGTGGGTGGCAAAAAATACGCTAAAATCAGCACATGAAAAAAGCATTTATTACCGGCATTACCGGCCAAGACGGATCTTACCTCGCTGAGTTTTTGCTGGAAAAGGGCTATCAGGTGCATGGCATTAAGCGCCGCGCCTCGCAATTTAATACCCAGCGCATCGACCATATCTACCAAGACCCGCACGACCCCAACCCGCGGCTATGCCTGCATTATGGCGACCTCACCGATAGCTCCAATCTCACCCGCGTATTGCACGATGTGCAGCCCGACGAAGTGTATAACTTGGGCGCGCAAAGCCACGTGGCGGTGAGTTTTGAGTCGCCCGAGTACACGGCCGATGTCGATGCCTTGGGCTCGCTGCGCCTGCTCGAGGCCATTCGCCTGCTGGGCCTGGCGGAAAAAACGCGGTTTTATCAGGCCTCCACCTCCGAGCTCTACGGCCTTGTTCAAGAAACGCCGCAAACCGAACAAACTCCTTTTTACCCGCGCTCGCCGTACGGCGTGGCCAAACTGTATGCGTACTGGATTACCATCAACTATCGCGAGGCGTACAACATGTATGCCTGCAACGGCATCCTGTTTAATCACGAATCGCCGCGCCGTGGCGAGACCTTCGTTACCCGTAAAATTACCCGCGGCCTGGCCAACATTGCCCAAGGCCTGGAAGACTGCCTCTACATGGGCAACATCGACGCCCTGCGCGACTGGGGCCACGCCAAAGATTACGTGCGCATGCAGTGGATGATGCTGCAGCAAGACGCCCCGCAAGATTTTGTGATTGCCACCGGGCAGCAATACTCGGTGCGCGAATTTATCACCTGGGCGGCGGCCGAATGCGGCATCACGCTGCGGTTTGAGGGGGCGGGGCTAGACGAGCGCGGCATCGTCGAGGCGATTAGCGGCGACAACGCCCCCGGCGTGCAAGTGGGCGACACCATTGTGCGCATCGACCCGCGGTATTTCCGACCAACGGAGGTTGACACCCTACTGGGCGACCCCGCCAAGGCCGCCCGCGAGCTCGGCTGGACCCCCGAAATTACCACCCGCGAAATGTGCGCCGAAATGGTAACCGAAGACCTAAAAGCCGCCCGCCAACAAGCCTTTATCCAGTCCCACGGCCTATGAGAATTTACGTGGCAGGCCATCGCGGCATGGTGGGCTCGGCTATCGTTCGTCAGCTCAATAAGACCGATCATCAGATCATCACCCGCACCCACGCCGAGCTTGATCTCACCAATCAGGCCGCCGTGCACGAATTTATGCAGGCCGAGCGGCCCGACGCCGTCATCCTTGCCGCCGCCCGCGTCGGCGGCATTAAGGCCAACAACACCTTTCCGGCCGAATTTATTTACGACAACCTCATGATCGAGGCCAACGTGATTCACCAGGCCTTTGCCGCGGGCGTCAAAAAGCTGCTTTTTCTTGGCAGTTCATGCATTTACCCGCGCAATGCCGCCCAGCCGATGGCCGAAGACGCTCTGCTTACCGGCACCCTCGAGCCGACCAACGAACCGTACGCCATCGCCAAAATTGCCGGCATCAAACTCTGCGAAAGCTACAACCGCCAATACGCAGACACCCACGGCATCGATTACCGCAGCGTGATGCCCACCAACCTCTACGGCCCCGGCGATAACTTTCACCCCGAGCATTCGCACGTGTTGCCGGCGCTCATCCGCCGCTTTCACGAAGCCGCCGCGGCCAACGCCCCCAGCGTGACCATCTGGGGCACCGGCCAACCCCGCCGCGAATTTTTGCACGTCGACGACATGGCCGCCGCCTCGCTATTCGTCCTCAACCTCCCGCGCGACGTCTATATCGCCAACACCCAGCCCATGCTCTCGCACATCAACGTGGGCACCGGCCAAGACCTCACCATCCGCGAACTAGCCGAAATCATCGCCGAAACAGTCGGCTTTAGCGGCGAAATCCTCACCGACCCCGCCCAACCCGACGGCACCCCCCGCAAACTCCTCAACGTCTCCCGCCTCAACGCCATGGGCTGGCACGCCCGCATCGGCCTACGCAAAGGGATTGAAGAGACTTATCGGGCGTTTAAGGAGGCCGCTGTGGCGGGGTAACTTCCTTGCAAATTTAAAATATTATTTTCGATATGCAAGGTTAAGTTAGCGTTTAAGGAGCGGCTGAGCGGATGGGGCGGCTCAGCGGGTGGCGGTGGTGTCAGGCTCCCTAGGAAAATCTATGCATTTCGAGAATGCTATTGCCAATATTCAGAAATTTTCCTAGGGGCGTTGAGGGCGGTACCCACACCCCCCCCCCC
>NZ_WJPP01000008.1 GCF_009649225.1 Spiribacter salilacus | reverse complement strand
ATACCACGCTCACGCTCCTCCGGCGCATTGTCAATCTGATCAAACGCACGCGCCTGACCACCAAACTGCTCCGACAACACCTTCGTCAACGCCGCGGTCAACGTCGTCTTACCATGGTCAACATGACCAATCGTGCCAACATTTACATGCGGCTTAGTGCGCTCAAACTTCTCCTTGGACACGACTCACCTCTTACCCGTACAAAACCAAAAAAAATCTACTGGCTGAACCCTATGCTCAACCAGCCTTCTTAATCACTTCTTCAGCAATACTGCTTGGCGCTTCCTGATAGCCCGCAAACTCCATAGAGTAAGCAGCGCGCCCCTGCGTCGCTGAGCGGAGGTCGGTAGCATACCCGAACATTTCCTTCAGCGGCACTTCTGCGCGAATAATCTTTCCGGCCGGGCCATCTTCCATGCCCTGAACCATACCGCGCCGGCGATTAATATCGCCCATCACATCACCCATGAAATCTTCAGGTGAAACGATTTCTACCTTCATCATCGGCTCTAACAACGCAGGCTCGGCTTTCATGAAGCCTTCTTTAAATGCCATGGAACCGGCAATTTTAAACGCCATTTCAGAAGAGTCGACATCATGGTAAGAGCCATCAAAAAGCTCAACTTCGAGGTCGATGACCGGGAATCCGGCAAGCACGCCGTTTTCCATCTGCTCCTGAATACCCTTATCCACTGAAGGAATGTATTCACGAGGCACCACACCACCCACAATTTTATTGTGGAATTCGTAGCCTTCGCCACGCTCCCGTGGGCGCATGCGAATCCAGACGTGACCGTACTGACCACGACCACCGGACTGACGCACAAACTTACCTTCCACTTCGATTTCTTTGCGGATCGCTTCACGATAGGCAACCTGGGGCGCACCCACGTTGGCCTCAACCTTAAACTCACGCTTCATGCGATCAACAATGATCTCAAGATGCAGCTCACCCATACCAGAGATAATGGTTTGGCCTGATTCTTCGTCTGTACGCACCTGAAAAGATGGATCTTCTTGCGCCAGCTTTTGCAGCGCGATGCCCATTTTTTCTTGGTCGCCCTTGGTTTTCGGCTCTACCGCCACCGAGATCACGGGGTCTGGGAACTCCATGCGCTCCAGCGTGACCTTGTTAGCGTTGTCGCAAAGCGTATCACCAGTGGTGACGTCTTTTAGACCGATGGCTGCTGCGATATCGCCAGCACGCACCTCGTCAATTTCTTTACGCTCTTTGGAGTGCATCTGCACGATACGACCCAATCGTTCTTTTTTACCTTTAACCGGGTTGTAAATCGAATCGCCTGTTTTAACGACACCCGAATACACCCGGAAGAACGTCAGCGTACCCACATAGGGGTCGGTTGCGATCTTAAACGCCAGCGCTGCAAAGGGCGCATCATCAGAAGAATCACGCACCACAACCGAGCCGTCTTCAAGCTCGCCCTGAATACCCTCAACATCTGAAGGCGCAGGCATGTACTCAATTACCGCATCCAGCATGGCCTGGACGCCTTTGTTTTTAAACGCCGAGCCACACAGCACAGGCACCACCTGATTGGCGAGTGTTTGCACGCGCAGGCCATAGTTAATTTCTTCCACCGTCAGCTCTTCGCCACCGATGTACTTTTCCATTAGCTCTTCGCTGCCTTCAGCAGCCGCCTCGACTAGGGCTTCACGGAAGCTGGCCGCTTTATCAGCCAGCTCTGCCGGAATGTCTTCTTGCGTGTAGCTCACGCCCATGTCGTCCTGATTCCAGTAAATGGCTTTACGACGAATCAAATCGACTACACCGGCAAAATCATCTTCGGCACCGATTGGCAGCTGCACCGGCACGGCGTTACAGCCCAGCCGCTCTTTGAGCATATCCACGCACCGGAAGAAATCGGCGCCGAGCTTATCCATTTTGTTCACAAACACCATGCGCGGCACACCGTAGCGGTTTGCCTGACGCCAGACCGTTTCGGTCTGCGGCTCAACACCCGCGTTGGCATCTAACACACAGACTGCGCCGTCAAGCACCCGCAGAGAACGCTCCACCTCAATCGTGAAGTCAACGTGGCCAGGGGTGTCGATGATGTTAATGCGTGTTTCTGGATACTGTTGGTCCATACCCCGCCAGAACGTGGTGGTAGCAGCAGAGGTGATCGTAATACCACGCTCTTGCTCCTGCTCCATCCAGTCCATCACTGAGGCACCCTCATGGGTCTCGCCCATTTTGTGAGAGATGCCCGTATAAAACAGGATGCGCTCGGTAACGGTAGTTTTACCGGCATCAATGTGCGCCATGATGCCGATATTGCGATAGCGCTCTAGTGGGGTCTTACGTGCCAAATCAATACTTCCTTTGAATTCTTACCAGCGGAAATGCGAGAACGCTTTGTTGGCTTCTGCCATACGATGCGTATCTTCGCGCTTCTTCACGGCGCTGCCGCGACCTTCGGCAGCTTCCAGCAATTCATTGCCGAGCCGATGCCCCATGGTGGCTTCGCTACGCTTACGCGCCGCGTCAATAACCCACCGCATACCCAACGTGTTGCGCCGCTGGGGGCGAACTTCAACCGGTACCTGATAGGTTGCGCCACCCACACGCCGAGATTTTACTTCGACGACGGGCCGAATGTTCTCAAGCGCGGTTTCGAGCACTTCCATTGGATCGGAATGGCCCTTTTCAACAATGCGATCTAACGCACCGTAAACAATCTTCTCTGCTACTGCCCGCTTACCGTCACGCATAATCATGTTGACAAAACGAGTGAGCATTTCGCTGTTGTATTTTGGATCCGCGAGCACTTTGCGCTTGGGGACTTCTCTTCTTCTTGGCATTTCAATTAACCCTTAGGACGCTTGGCGCCGTACTTCGAACGACCCTGACGACGTGCCGCAACACCCGCGGTGTCGAGAGATCCACGTACCACGTGATAACGAACACCTGGCAAATCCTTTACACGACCGCCGCGAATTAACACGACCGAGTGCTCTTGGAGGTTATGCCCCTCACCACCGATGTAGGAGGAAACCTCATACCCGTTGGTAAGACGCACACGCGCCACCTTACGAAGCGCGGAGTTCGGCTTCTTAGGCGTAGTGGTGTAAACCCGAGTGCACACGCCGCGACGCTGCGGACAGGCCTCTAGCGCAGGCACATTGCTCTTTTCGCGAGGGCGCTTGCGAGGCTTGCGCACCAGCTGATTAATCGTGGCCATTAACCTTTGACTCCAGTCATTTAATCGATTCAGGTTAGATGCTCTAACCCGAAGAAAGCCGCCAAGTGTATGGGCGGGACGCAAGTACTGTCAACTAACGTCCGCCCGCGTATTTTCCTACTCTTCGGGCAACCGCGCATCATCCAGACTTGCTGGCGCGCCAGCAAGACCAAACTGCGGTGCCATTGGGATCATTGGCGCCGGCCCCTCGAGGCGACGACGCTGACGATCCTGATGGTACGCATAGCCCGTACCCGCCGGAATCAACCGGCCAACAATCACGTTCTCTTTCAGCCCGCGAAGGTCGTCGCGCGCGCCACGTGTTGCCGCATCAGTCAGCACACGCGTGGTTTCCTGGAAGGAAGCGGCCGAAATAAACGAATCGGTTGCCAGCGATGCCTTCGTGATACCCAACAGCTGCGGCTCAAATACCGCGACCATTTTGCCCTGCTTCTCAAGCTCGGTGTTGTCTTCAACAACCCGCGCCCAATCGGCCTGCTCACCACGCAGGTATTTGCTATCGCCCGATTCTTTAATTTCCACCTTCCGCAGCATCTGCCGGCTGATGACCTCGATATGCTTATCGTTGATCTTCACACCCTGCAGGCGATAGACGTCCTGAATTTCCTTAACCATGTAGGCCGCAAACTCCGGCACACCAAGCAGGCGGAGAATATCGTGCGGATTCGGCTCACCATCAACGATGACCTCACCCTTTTCAACGTACTCACCCTCAAACACCGTCACGTTCCGCCACTTCGGAATGAGCTCTTCGTAGTGCTCTCCCTCTGCCGGGGTAATGACCAGACGTTGCTTGCCCTTGGTATCTTTGCCGAAGGACACCGTACCGGAAACCTCGGCCAAGATGGCTGGTTCTTTGGGCTTTCTTGCCTCAAACAAATCTGCCACTCGGGGCAGACCACCGGTGATATCACGCGTTTTGGAAGACTCCTGCGGAATACGCGCGATAACATCGCCCACATTCACCTCAGAGTTATCATCCACGTTCACGATAGCGCCGGCAGGCAAGAAGTAGTTAGCCGGGATATCGGTGCCGGCCAGATTCAGGTCGTTACCTTCATCGTCGACCAGCTTAACCATCGGACGCAGGTCTTTATAGGCCACACGCTCTTCAACCGTCTTACCCTTATCGTCGACCACGGTACGGCGATGTTCGCCCGTTCCGCGGCTCTTCGGATCCGTCACAACCTGACTGGTCAGCCCGGTCACCTCATCGGCCTCACGGTTCACCGTCACACCTTCGACAAAGTCGAAGAATTTCAGACGACCCTTCACCTCGGTGATGATTGGATGGGTATGCGGATCCCAGGTTGCCACGATCTGACCGGCATCTACCGGCTGCTCATCGGCAACAGCGATTGTTGCACCGTAAGGCACTTTATACCGCTCACGCTCACGGCCTGCCTCATCGATCACCGTAATTTCACCAGAGCGAGACACCGCAACCAAGTTGCCAGAGTGATGCGCAACCGTCTTTAAGTTATGCAAACGAACGGAGCCGGTGCTCTTAACCTGCACATTATTAATGGATGCAGCACGCGAGGCCGCACCACCAATGTGGAAGGTCCGCATCGTTAACTGCGTACCCGGCTCACCAATGGACTGCGCGGCGATAACGCCAACAGCCTCACCCACGTTCACCACATGACCGCGAGCTAGATCGCGGCCATAACAGCTTGCGCATACGCCATGGCGGGTTTCACAGGTAATTGGCGAGCGAACCCAAATTTCGTCAACACCCTCGGTTTCGATGCGCTCAACAAGACGCTCATCAAGCAGCGAGCCTTGTTCAACCAAAATCTCACCGGTACCTGGCTGCACAACATCCTGTGCCACCACACGACCGAGCACCCGCTCACCGAGCGCTTCCACAACATCGCCGCCTTCAATTAGCGGTGTGAGACGCAGACCACGATGGGTACCACAGTCAGTTTCGGTAACCACCAGATCCTGCGATACGTCGACTAAGCGACGCGTGAGGTAACCCGAGTTGGCGGTCTTAAGCGCCGTATCGGCCAAGCCTTTCCGCGCGCCGTGAGTGGAGATGAAGTACTGAAGCACGTTCAGGCCTTCACGGAAGTTAGCCGTAATGGGTGTTTCGATGATCGAGCCATCCGGCTTGGCCATCAAGCCACGCATACCGGCCAACTGCCGAATCTGCGCAGCAGAGCCACGCGCACCCGAGTCGGCCATCATAAAGATAGAGTTGGTGGACTTCTGCACCACCTCTTTACCTTCGGCGTTGGTCACAATCTCTTTGCCCAACTTATCCATCATGGCACGGGCCACTTCATCGTTGGTGCGGGACCAAATGTCTACCACCTTGTTGTAGCGCTCGCCATTGGTTACCAAGCCAGACGCGTACTGATCTTCAATGTCCTTCACCTCGTTCTCGGCTTCAGCAAGAATTTGGACTTTTTCTTCCGGCACCACCATGTCTTCCATACCAATCGATACAGCAGCGCGGGTGGACATACGGAAGCCAAGGAACATCAGCTGATCAGCAAAGATCACCGTGGCCTTCAGACCCAGGCGGCGATAGCACTGATCGATAACCGCGGAAATCGCTTTTTTGGTCATATCCCGATCGACCAGATCGAACGGCAGACCTTTCGGCATAATGTCGAATAACAGTGCACGGCCAACCGTCGTATCAACGCGGCGAATACCTTCGGCACGACCGCCTTCATCGTCAATGACGACCTCATGAATGCGAACACTGGCGCGTGCATGCAGGCTGACGTTGCCACTGTTGTAGGCGCGATGAACCTCGTTGAGATCCGAGAACATCATACCGTCGCCCTTTTGATTCTCGAGCGACAAACTCATGTAGTAAATGCCCAGCACCACGTCTTGCGACGCACCAATGATCGGCTCACCCGATGCTGGCGATAGCACATTATTGGTTGCCATCATCAACGCCCGCGCTTCCAGCTGCGCTTCTAGCGAAAGCGGCACGTGAACCGCCATCTGGTCGCCATCAAAGTCGGCGTTAAATGCCGGGCAAACCAATGGGTGTAGCTGAATAGCTTTACCTTCGATGAGCACCGGCTCAAACGCCTGAATGCCGAGTCGATGCAAGGTTGGCGCACGGTTCAGCATCACGGGATGCTCACGGATAACATCCTCAAGGATATCCCAGACCTCTGGGGTCTCCCGCTCCACCATCTTCTTGGCCGCCTTAATGGTGGTTGCCAAACCAAGCCGCTGCAGCTTAGAGAAAATAAATGGCTTAAACAGCTCCAATGCCATCCGCTTAGGCAAACCACACTGATGCAAGCGTAATGTTGGGCCCACCACGATCACAGAACGACCGGAGTAATCCACACGCTTGCCGAGCAGGTTCTGGCGGAACCGGCCTTGCTTGCCCTTAATCATGTCGGCCAGCGATTTCAGCGGCCGTTTGTTCGTACCGGTAATGGCCCGGCCCCGACGCCCGTTATCAAGCAGCGCGTCTACCGACTCCTGCAGCATCCGCTTTTCGTTGCGCACAATAATATCCGGCGCCGATAGGTCAAGCAGACGGCGCAGTCGGTTATTACGGTTAATCACCCGACGGTACAGGTCATTCAAATCAGAGGTAGCGAAACGCCCACCGTCCAACGGTACCAAAGGCCGCAGATCCGGCGGCAGCACCGGCATTACCGTGAGGATCATCCACTCAGGCCGGTTGCCCGACTCAAGGAACGACTCGACTAGCTTCAACCGCTTGGATAAGCGCTTGAGTTTAGTCTCAGAATTAGTAGCTTCCATCTGCTCACGCAGCTTGACGGTTTCTTCAGAAAGATCGATGTCTTTCAGCAAACGATGAACCGCCTCGGCACCCATCAGCGCGACGAAGTCATCACCATAGGTTTCCATTGCATCCAAATAGCCATCATCAGTCAGTAACTGACGCGGCTCTAGTGCGGTGGTGCCCGGCTCAATAACCACATACGCTTCGAAGTATAGAATCCGCTCGATATCACGTAGCGTCATATCTAGCAGCAAACCAATGCGCGATGGCAGAGATTTCAAAAACCAGATGTGGGCCGCCGGGCTTGCCAGCTCAATATGCCCCATACGCTCACGGCGAACTTTGGCAAGCGTAACTTCAACGCCACACTTTTCGCAGACCACGCCACGATGCTTTAAGCGCTTGTACTTGCCGCACAAGCACTCATAGTCTTTGACCGGGCCAAAAATTTTGGCGCAAAACAGACCATCGCGTTCTGGCTTAAAGGTTCGATAGTTAATCGTCTCCGGCTTTTTGACTTCACCAAAAGACCACGAGCGGATCTTCTCCGGTGAGGCCAAGCCGATACGAATGGCGTCAAAGTCGTCGAGCTGAGCGCCCGGCTGCTTGAACAGATTTATTAGGTCTCTCATATTTGGTTACCCATTAGTCCTGCTCTAGCTCGATGTCGATACCGAGGGAGCGAATCTCTTTAACAAGCACATTGAAGGACTCGGGCATGCCCGCTTCCATTTGATGCTCGCCGTCGACGATGTTTTTGTACATCTTGGTGCGACCAGCCACGTCGTCAGACTTGACCGTCAGCATTTCCTGCAATGTGTAGGCGGCACCGTAGGCCTGCAATGCCCACACTTCCATTTCACCGAAGCGCTGACCACCAAACTGCGCCTTACCACCCAGCGGCTGCTGCGTGACGAGGCTGTATGGGCCGGTAGAACGCGCATGCACCTTGTCATCAACCAAATGGTTGAGCTTGAGGATATGCATGTAACCCACGGTTACGGGGCGATCAAATGCCTCGCCTGTACGACCGTCGTATAACGTAATCTGGCCATTCTCAGGCAAACCGGCCAAGCGCAGCATATTCTTAATTTCCTGCTCATTGGCGCCGTCAAACACCGGAGTGGCCATTGGCACACCGCCACGCAGGTTATTAGCCAGCTCCATAATCTCATCATCACTCAAGCTATCTAGGTCTTCCTGCTTACCGCTTGAGTTATAGATTTGATCTAGGAACTTACGCAGCTCGGCAATCGCCACACCCTCATCAAGCATGCTGGCGATGCGTCGACCCAGGCCTTTCGCAGCCCAGCCCAAATGCACCTCGAGCACCTGCCCAATGTTCATGCGTGATGGCACGCCCAGAGGTGAGAGCACAACATCAATTGCCTCCCCATCCTCGGTAAACGGCATATCCTCGACTGGCACAACGCGGGAGATAACGCCCTTGTTACCGTGCCGCCCGGCCAGCTTGTCACCGGCTTGAATGCGCCGCTTAACGGCCAAGTAGACCTTGACCATTTTGAGCACGCCAGGAGCCAAATCGTCTCCTGCGGTAATCTTTTTGCGCTTCTCTTCAAAATGCTCATCAAAGGCGGCACGCTGAGCTTTAAGCTGAGCCTGCACTGCCTCGAGCTGAGCCGTTGCCTCTTCATCGCGCAAGCGAATCTCAAACCAGCGACTACGCTCAACACCGGCAAGATACTCAGCAGTAATCTTTGTGCCTGCCTTCAATTTGTCGGGGCCGCCTGCTGCCTCACAACCGATGAGCATCTGCTCTAAACGCGCAAACGCATCAGACTCAAAGATGCGGAACTGATCATCTAGATCTTTGCGCACATCGGCCAAGGCATCGGCTTCGATTGACAAGGCACGCTCGTCTTTTTCAACCCCATCACGGGTGAAGACCTGCACGTCTACCACGGTGCCATCCATGCCAGAAGGCACGCGCAGCGAGGTATCTTTAACATCAGAGGCCTTCTCGCCAAAGATAGCGCGCAGCAGCTTTTCTTCTGGTGTTAGCTGAGTCTCACCCTTCGGTGTGACCTTGCCAACCAGAATATCGCCGGCGTTAACCTCAGCACCCACATAAACAATGCCAGACTCATCTAGCTTGCCCAGCGCGCTTTCGCCCACGTTAGGGATATCAGCCGTAATTTCTTCTGGCCCCAACTTGGTGTCTCGTGCAACAGCCGTCATTTCCTCGATATGGATCGTGGTATAGCGATCTTCCTCAACCACCCGCTCTGAGATCAGAATCGAGTCTTCGAAGTTGTAGCCATTCCACGGCATAAAGGCCACGCGCATGTTCTGCCCAAGTGCCAACTCACCCATATCGGTGGATGGACCATCAGCCAGCACATCGCCGCGTGCAACCTGATCACCCGGCCGCACCAATGGTTTTTGGTTTTGGCAGGTGTTCTGATTAGAACGCGTGTACTTGGTCAGGTTATAAATATCGACGCCCGGCTCACCTGATTGGGTTTCCGCGTCATTGACTCGCACCACGATGCGGGCGGCATCAACCTGATCTACCACACCGCCGCGATCGGCGATGACGGTAACGCCCGAGTCCATGGCAACTGCCCGCTCCATACCAGTGCCGACCAGCGGTTTTTCGGTACGCAAGGTGGGCACAGCCTGGCGCTGCATGTTAGAGCCCATCAGCGCGCGGTTAGCATCGTCATGCTCAAGGAATGGCACCATCGATGCGGCAACCGAAACAATCTGCTTCGGCGACACGTCCATGTACTCCACCTTATCTGGTGAGGACATACCAAATTCGTTTTGATGCCGAATCGAGATCAGCGAATCTACCAACTGCCCTTTCTCGTCTAACTTGGCGTTAGCCTGAGCAATGATGTATCGGCTCTCTTCAATGGCTGAGAGATACTCAACCTGATCGGTGACTTTGCCATTAACGACTTTACGATACGGCGTTTCCAAAAAGCCGTAGCTATTAAGCCGCGCATAACAGGCCAGCGAACTGATCAAACCGATGTTTGGACCTTCAGGCGTTTCGATCGGACACACACGACCATAATGGGTTGGGTGCACATCGCGAACCTCAAAGCCAGCCCGCTCACGTGTTAGACCACCTGGGCCAAGCGCGGAGACGCGACGCTTATGGGTGACCTCAGAGAGCGGATTATTCTGATCCATAAACTGCGATAGCTGCGATGAACCGAAGAACTCCTTAATGGCAGCCGCAACCGGCTTGGCATTAATAAGCTCCTGCGGCATTAGGCCTTCGCTTTCCGCCAAGCTGAGGCGCTCACGCACCGCACGCTCAACACGGACTAGGCCAACGCGGAACACATTCTCGGCCATCTCACCGACACAGCGAACACGCCGGTTACCCAGGTGATCGATATCATCCACCGATCCCTTGCCATTACGGATGTTAATCAGCTCGTAGAGCACATCAAGGATGTCTTGGTTATCTAAAACGCCCTTGCCTTCGCTCTCTTCACGCCCTACCCGTAGGTTGAACTTCATCCGACCCACCGACGACAAGTCGTAGCGGTCTTCACTGAAGAAAAGATTGGAGAACAGGTTTTCAGCCGCATCCTTGGTGGGTGGCTCGCCCGGCCGCATCATTCGATAGATTTCTACCAGCGCCTCAAGCGGCGTGGTGGTGCTATCAATGCGCAGGGTATTGGAAACGTAGGGGCCCTGATCCAGATCGTTAATAAACAGCACTGGGAAGGTCTTTACATTCGCATCGCGCAGCGCTTGCACCAACTCTTCGGTCAGCTCGGCATTGGCCTCAGCCAAAATCTCACCGGTTGCCTTATCAACAATATCTGATGCCAGCACTTTGCCAACCAGATAGGCATCAGGCACTTGCAGCTTATCAAGACCCGCTTTTTCCATCTGCCGAATGTGGCGTGCGGTAATGCGACGGCCACTCTCAACAATCACTTTACCGTCGGCAACAATATCAAAGCTGGCCGTTTCACCGCGCAAACGCTCTGGGATCAACTCAAGCTCAGCGCCTTTTTTATTCAGATGGTAAATGTTCTTCTCAAAGAACAGATCCAACATTTGCTGATTGTCGTACCCCAGGCCACGCAACAGAACCGATGCGGGCAATTTACGCCGACGGTCGATTCGCACATAGATGGCATCTTTGGGGTCAAACTCAAAATCAAGCCACGAACCGCGATACGGAATGACGCGTGCTGAGAACAATAACTTGCCCGAGCTATGCGTTTTGCCACGGTCATGATCAAAGAAAACACCTGGCGAGCGATGCAGCTGCTGCACGATAACTCGCTCGGTACCGTTAATCACGAACGTACCGTTAGGCGTCATGAGCGGCATTTCGCCCATGTACACTTCCTGTTCACGAATGTCCTTGACCGCTCGCGTGTCTTTGTCGTTAATAACCAAGCGCACGAGCACGCGCAGAGGTGCCGCGTAAGTTAAACCGCGCAGCTGACATTCTTTAACGTCAAACCCCGGGGTTCCAACGCGATAGCGCACGTACTCCAGACGCGCACTGCCCGAGTAGCTCTCGATTGGAAACACCGAATCGAAGGCTGCATGCAGCCCCATCGGGTCCCGGCTGTCGGGGTCCTTGTTTAGCTGCAGAAAATCTCGGTAGGATTCGATCTGCGTTGCTAGAAGGTAGGGTACATCCAGTATGTTTGGCTGCTTGCCAAAGTCATTACGAATGCGCTTTTTTTCGGTAAACGAATAGGCCATCGAGCTTCCTCAACATTGTTGGGGTCCGTCATGTGCAAGACTTCGAGCACCTGCTTTTAGCAGGCACCCGCAGGCTTGAACACGCCGCCATCAAAACGGCATGAGGCCGGTGACTTTCGACACCGGCCCTGCCAATACCGAGCGCTTACTTGAGCTCGACCGAGGCACCTGCCTCTTCGAGCTGAGTTTTCAGCTCCTCAGCTTCTTCCTTGGAAGCGCCTTCCTTGACTGGGGCAGGTGCGCCCTCAACCAATTCCTTCGCTTCTTTTAGCCCAAGGCCAGTGGCACCGCGAACGGCCTTAATCACTGATACCTTGTTGTCGCCAAATCCGGCGAGAATTACGTCAAACTCGGTCTGCTCTTCAGCAGCTGCGGCACCACCACCAGCGGCGGCAGGGGCAGCAGCAACGGCGGCAGCCGCAGTTACACCAAACTTCTCTTCCATGGCTTCAATCAGGTCTACGACCTCCATGACGCTCATGTTGGAAATGGTCTCGAGAATATCGTCCTTGGAAACGGCCATCGTTTTGTCTCCTACTAATTCAAAAAATCGTTAAATACGGCAGCGACAGGAGTCGCAACAACCTACTTGGCGTCCTTAACAGCGGCGACTGTGCGAACCAGCTTGCTTGGCACCTCATTCAAGGTGGTAGCAAGTTTCTGCACCGGCGCCTTCATGGTCGCCATTAAGAGGCTAATCGCCTCGTCATAGGTCGGCAGTGTGGCCAGTCGGTCAATTTCGGAGCCCGGATAACGCGCCCCACCTACTGCCAACATCGTCACTACCAGCTGCTCATGCTCTTTAGAAAAATCCTTAAGAACACGCGCAGCTGAACCGGGGTCTTCCTGCGAAAACGCGATTAACAGCGGGCCAACAAAGCCATCTGTCATGCACTCAAACTCGGTGCCCTCTACCGCTCGCTTAGCCAAGCTATTCTTGACCACACGAAGGTAAACGCCCGAATCTCGTGCCTGCACGCGCAGCGAGTCCATATCCCCGGCACTCAGCCCCCGATACTCCGCCGCAACGGCGGAGTGGGCTGCATTAGCCACCTCTGCAACTTCCTGCACAACCCGCTTTTTCTGTTCCAGACTTACGCCCATCCAAATGCCTCCTGGAACGGCGGTTGGCAACAGTGATCAAAGCTCAAGCAATGATCACACCCTTTAAACGGTGGTCCGTGCAGGAAACCTTCCTGTTTTGGCTACACCGTCTACCGATGGCGGTTTTTAAACCTTTCAGCAGCCCTGCTGCACCAAACGGTCTTTGACGGCTGTCTTCAACGACAGCCTATCCAGCCTCTGACCTAGGTCAGAGGACTTAGATCCACACTCACGCCAGGCCCCATGGTGGTCGACACCGTGGCCCGCTTGAGATAAATCCCCTTTGCCGCGGCCGGCTTAATCTTCTGCAAATCGCTAATCAGCGCCTGCAAATTCTCGACCAGTGCCGTTGGCTCAAAATCAACTTTGCCTAAGCTGCAATGAATCAGCCCGCCCTTATCAGCGCGATAACGCACCTGACCGGCTTTAGCATTCTGCACCGCTGCAGCAACATCGGCGGTAACCGTGCCTACGCGTGGGTTCGGCATTAGGCCACGCGGCCCCAACACCCGGCCCAGCTTACCCACAACGCCCATGGCATCAGGGCTGGCAATAACCACACCAAAATCAAGATCGCCGCCTTGCATACGCTCGGCTAGATCGTCCATACCCACCGCGTCGGCACCGGCCTGCTCGGCCGCCTCAGCATTGGCGCCTTGCGCAAACACCGCAACGCGGACGGTTTTACCTGTGCCATTTGGCAGCACAGTTGATCCGCGGACCATTTGGTCTCCTTTACGCGGATCGATACCCAAATTGACAGCAACATCAACCGACTCAGTAAACCGTGCGCTAGCTAGCGACTTGAGAACGGTAAACGCTTCTTCAGCCGGGTAGAGCCGTTCGTGGTCAACTTTTTCTGCAAACAGTTTTTGCCGTTTTGTTAGCTTTGCCATGACCTTAAACCCCCTCTACTTCAAGGCCCATACTACGGGCACTGCCGGCAATGGTGCGCACAGCCGCATCCATATCAGCGGCGTTAAGATCAGGCCACTTCGTCTTAGCGATTTCTTCGAGCTGATCGCGATTGACGGTGCCCACCTTATTGGTGTGGGGCGTTCCGCTACCTGACTTGATACCGGCGGCTTTTTTCAGCAACACAGCAGCAGGTGGGGTTTTGGTGACAAAGGTAAAACTGCGATCTGAATACGCGGTAATAACAACCGGCGTTGGCAGACCAGGCTCGATATCTTGGGTCTGCGCATTAAATGCCTTGCAGAACTCCATAATATTCAAACCATGCTGACCCAGCGCAGGACCTACGGGCGGGCTGGGGTTTGCCTGCCCGGCCGCTACCTGCAACTTAATATAGGCAGAAACTTTACGTGCCATCTTTCAAATACTCCTAGTGTGGGTAATAACGCCAGGGGCTTTCACCCGGGCTTCCCTTAGCGACTTAACGCTGTTTAGGCCTTTTCGACCTGACTGAAATCAAGCTCCACCGGAGTGGAACGCCCAAAAATGAGCACGGCTACACGTAACCGACTCTTCTCGTAATTCACTTCTTCTACCGCGCCATTAAAGTCGTTAAATGGACCATCGGTAACGCGAACCATTTCGCCCACCTCAAACAGCACTTTTGGCCGCGGCTTCTCAACACCCTCACGCACCCGATCTAAAATTTGATCGGCCTCACGCGGAGAGATTGGCTTTGGCTTGCCGCGAGAGGCGCCAATAAAGCCCATTACACGCGGCACTTCTTTAACCAAATGCCAGGTATCGTCGGTCATCTCCATCTGCACCAACACGTACCCTGGAAAAAACTTGCGCTCGCTGCGCCGCTGTTGGCCTTCCTTCATTTCAACCACTTCTTCAGTGGGAACAAGGATTTCGCCAAACTGATCTTCCATACCTGCGCGGCTAATGCGCTCAAGCAGCGCTTTTTTTACCTGGTTTTCAAACCCGGAGTACGCATGCACCACGTACCAATCCTTAGCCATGCCGATTTAGCCTCCAGGCCTAACAAGGGCGCCAACGCCCCAATTGAAAAATATATCCATCAGCCACAGTAAAATAGAAACGATGACTACCATCACCAAAACAATTAATGTGGTCTGCACTGATTCCTGCCGGGTGGGCCATACAACCTTGCGTAGCTCTTGACGCGCCTCACGAGCAAAAGCCCATGCATTACGCCCTTGCTGACTGGTCATCGCGATACCAATCGCAGCAATAGCAACCACCACCATGCCGATCACACGGATCAGCGGTGATTGATCTTCAAACAGATAAAAGCCAACAACCCCAGCAAGGAATACGCCTATTGCCAGAACTACTTTTGCTTTGTCTGTCGTTGTAACTTCGGTTTGCTCTTTTGCGCTCATGAACTCGTGATGCCACCGCGGCCGAAATAATGGCAGGCCAGGAGGGACTCGAACCCCCAACCTACGGTTTTGGAGACCGTTGCTCTGCCAATTGAGCTACTGGCCTATACTCGCAACTGACCGGCCGTCAAAATGCGAACTCGGCAGTCTACGCCACAACGCAGAGCAATGGAAGCCCTGCGTGTGGCAACTGCTTTTTATCTGCCGGCTTACTCCAGGATCTTTGCGACAACGCCGGCGCCGACCGTACGGCCACCCTCACGCACCGCAAACCGCAGACCCTCTTCCATGGCAATCGGCGCAA
>NZ_WJPP01000007.1 GCF_009649225.1 Spiribacter salilacus | reverse complement strand
CTTGGCGGTCCAGCGTTTGACGGGTACTTCGCCGTTCATAATGCCCTCCTGTCATCTGCACTTTAACCTGTGCAGTTTTGGAGGGGGTCACTTCACGCCTCGATGACCTCTAATAAGTCTTCATCAGCACTAACACAGGTGATAATGACATCACATTGACGCGCAAGATCGGGTAGATCTGCTGCTTGGCTTACTCCTAGCGCTTCGGCAATCGGCGTCGCTCGGGATGCTGTGCGATTCCATACGGCCTTTAGCAGGCCTTCCCGCGCTAGATGTCGCGCCATTGCTGAGCCCATTACGCCCAATCCAACTACACCGACGTCCATGACTGTCTCTCTTGTAAATGTTATTTAGCCATGCACACTATCACCGATGCGCTAGGGTCGCTCATCGCAGAATTGATACCACCGATATAACATCGCTTGGCCGAGACGCCGGAACGGTGCTAGCGGGTGTCCAGGCAATGGGGATTCAAAAATTGGCAGCGTGCGTTTCGGCGCTTTACCTGCAATTCGCTCCGCCATATGTTTGCCCGCCTGTGCAGAGTACATAACACCATTACCGCCATATCCAAGTGCATAAAAGAACTGCTGGCTTGGGTCAGGCTGAGCAATTCTTGGCATCATGTCGTGACTGACATCGACCCAGCCCCACCATGAATATTCCACCTCAATGTTGGTCAGTGGTGGAAACTTCCGATGCAACCCATCAAACAGGATTTGCTGGTGTTTCGGGTTAGGCGCGTCACGTCCGGTCAATGCGGCTCTGCTACCAATTTGGAGCCGATCATCAGGTAACAGCCGATAGTAATAACGCAGTGTCCGACTATCGGTAATGACCTCGTTCGTGCGGAAATTACAGGCCTGTTTTTCATCCGCGGTTAGCGGACGTGTGACCATTGAATTCGACAAAATCGGCATCTGTCGGTTACGCAGCTTTGGATGCAAGCCTTGTGCGGTGTAGCCACCCGTTGCAACGCCAACGGCTCGCGCACGGACAACGCCACCTGGCGTTGATAAATGGTGCACTCCATTGCGCGTATTCCACTCAATTACCGGACTTCCCGGATGAATTTTGGCGCCTAAACGACGCGCCTCCTTCATATAGCCGTAAGCGAGTTTGAGTGGGTGAACGCCAATGCCGTGCGGCTCATGCATGGCACCAACGGCCTCTTCTTCACGCATGTAGTGCTCGTGCAAAGACTCTCGGTCTAAAATTTCAACTGGATAGTTGAAATGCTTAGCCATTACCGCCGCCTCAGCTTTAAATTTCTCTAAGGCACGTTGCCGATGAGCAACATAAAGATGGCCCCCGCCTTGCGCGTCGCAGTCTATATCGGCGATCAGCGATTCAAAGGTCTGGAACGCATCTAGGATTTCTTCATGCATGGCTTGGGCGGTGTCTAATCCCCAGCGCTTAATCCATTGCGACCGGCTGAGCCGGCCTGCTGCGTTTTGGGCTTGCCCACCATTGCGGCTCGTGCATCCCCAAGCCACACGATTGGCTTCCAGAACGGTGGCTTTTATCCCATGTTCGCGAGCTAAAAACAGTGCAGTCGCAAGCCCGGTAAACCCGGAACCAATAATAACGACGTCGGCGTCTATATCCGCTTTTATCGGGCCATCATCCTCCGGTTCTGGTCCGGCGGTATCGGCCCAATAGGTGGGCGCATACGCCTGATTGGTACCCGGATGGGCCTCAGGTGTTAGCGGGTCATACTGCGGGTTATACGGCGAAATCTCTTCTCTCGCCGCCGCCGCCGTTTGAATGATGTCGCTAGATGCTGTTGCCATTGTTTGATTCTCTAAGTTTAGCCTTTGGCCTGGGGAGGGCGTTGTTTACGAAACGCCTTTTTTTCAACAATTTTGCCGTTGTGGAAACGAAACAGATCGCAACCGTCAGCGTCAATTAGTGTTCCATCGGGCTGAGTCGCCTGAAAGGTCCACTCTGAAACCCCGCGATCAGCCGCGGCGAAATGCTGGGCATTGGCCCACTGCACATCAGGCTGGGTCTCCCAGACTTTTTGAAAAGCCGCGCGAACGGCTTGTTTGCCCTCAATGCGGCCGCCATATGCTTGATCGCCGCCTATAGTCTCGAAGACAACATCATCGCTCATATGAGCCACGACCGCATCGGCATCGTGCCGGTTAAAAGCATCGAATACTGCTTTCAATACTTGCACTTTTTCGTCATTGCCTGACGTCATGTCGCTCCTCCAATCAATACTATTAGACACTCAAGGCTAGTGTTTTCTAGCTTTTGACAATAGCGCCACGATGGGGTGGCGCACTGGTCCAGCTAAATCCTCTCTAGAGGGAATGGACTAGATTGGCAAGGCGCTGAATCCCTGGTTCAATGCGCTCGGTGCGGATAACCGAAAAGCCAAGCCGGAAAAAGTGCATTGGCGGTGGCTGAGACATGAAATTGACATCGCCAGACTCAAAGAAAATCCCTTCTTTGGCTGCCCGCGCGACCAGTTCACTTGAATTGAGCGTTTTTGGCCCATGCATCCAAAACGAGGTGCCTCCAAAGGTTGGAGTATGAGTGAACTCTGGCAGATATCGATCTAGCACCTCAGCCATTTTTTCCCATCGCTCGCGATAGACTCGGCTGAGTCTCTGTACGAGGGTATTGTGATAGCCAAGCGATAAAAACAAGGCGATGGCATGTTGGTTGTTAGCGGGTGGGTGGCGCAGCATTAAACGGCGTAGTGCTCGTGCTTCATGAATGAGTGTCTCGGGTGCTACTAGAAAACCGATTCGCATACCCGGATCCATTGTCTTCGATAAGCTTCCGACATAGAGCACTTGGTCTTGTTCATCAAGACTCTTGAGTGCTGGGGTCGGCGCACCGGTAAAATTTAATTCGCTATCGTAATCGTCTTCAATAATGGTGAACTTATATTGCTTGGCAATCCGCAAGAGTTCTTCCCGCCGTGACAAAGGCATGGTGACTGTGGTGGGAGATTGGTGGCTTGGCGTGACATACAAATAATCCAGTTCGCTTAAATGCGGCCCAACAATCAGGCCATACTCATCCACTGGGAGCGGTATGAGATTTTCTGAGCGCAGTGCAAAGATATTGCGAGCGTCTGGGTATCCAGGCTCTTCAATGCCAATCTTTGTCTCGGCATTGATCAGCAATTCAGCAAGGATGTACAACGCATTCTGGGCGCCCATCGTGATGAGTATATTCTCGCTACCTGTCCAAACGCCCCGGCGCGGCAAAACTTTAGATTGCAGCTGCTCTATTAATCCAACGTCATCAGCATCCACAAAATCGCGAGCCAGTGATGTACCTGCATGTTGGCTGAGTGCTTTTCTAAAGCATTCTCGCAGCGCCTTAAGGGGAAAGAGCTCTGGATCCATTTGGCCGTAAATGAACGGGTACTCATAGTGTTGCCAGTCGATGGGTTTGCGAATATTTCGCTGACCGCTCGGATGAATAACGAGTCGATCATGCCAATTTGTTAACGGAGATTGAGTATCAGCGGGGCTGGTATTTTCCTCTGTGATAGGAAGTGCAGGTAGCATGTCGGGGTTAACAAAATACCCGACGCGCTCACGCGGCAGCAGATATTGTGCGTCGACGAGATGCTCGTAGGCTAAGACAACAGTGTTTCTTGCTACCCCTAATTGGTGAGCAAGCTCTCGGCTAGACGGCAAGAGCGTGCCAGGTCGCAATTGTCTCTCGAGAATGGCGCGAACAATGCCTTCACGGATCTGCTGCTGCAGGCCGACATCGTTATCGTGCGAAAGCTCGAGTAGTTTGGACCACATGATACTGTGTTGGTCAGATTTCATCGTCCTAGATAGTAGATATACTCCGCAGCAAATGACAACCGATTGTTGTCCCGAATGTTATAGGTTGGTAATGACTGACCAAGATAGTGAAAATTGGCTTGCCGAGTTGGTCTCCCACCGGACGGTGTCTGGGGAGCAAAATCGCGACCTCATGCATGCATTGGCAGACTGGCTAGAAGGGCTTGGCGCCACTATTCGTATCACTCCCTCCGCGGCTGACCGACTTAACGTTTTAGCAAGTTTTGGTGGTCATTCAGGAGGTATCCTTGTTGGTGGACATCTGGATGTTGTGCCTGCGCCGGCATCGAACTGGGGCAGTGATCCTTTTACGCTGACGCGATGTGGAGAGTGACTCTACGCTCGGGGCACCTCGGATATGAAAGGGTTTGTCGGGAACATGCTCGCCATCGCGCCCCAACTAAGTGCAAGTGAACTCACGCAGCCCGTGCATCTTTTGTTAACGACTGACGAGGAAATCGGGTGTTTAGGGGTGCAAGCTGTCATTCAGGAGCTTGTTATGCAGGGGCCGCGCCCAGATTGGGCGTTGATTGGTGAGCCTACGGATTTGCAAATTTGTACTGCCCACAAAGGCAAAGTGGCCTACAACGTGTCTGTTGAGGGTCAAACGGGCCATTCTAGCAATCCGGATGGCGGGCTTAATGCAGTCGATTTAGCGGCCCGATTGATCGTCGCACTTGGAGATATGGGGGTGGCCTTGCGCCGTTATCCCGCGGCAGCCGGGTCATTGGATATATCCTTGGGATTCTATTCATGTGGGCCAGGTTGAGGGTGGTCAAGCGCTCAATGTCATTGCGGCATCCTGCCATTTTGATTTCGAAATTCGCTATCTGCCGGGATCCGATGTAGAAGCGTTAATTACGAGAATTCAAAAGAAAGCCACGGTGCTTGAGCTTCAAGCTAGCGCATCGGGTATTAATGCCCGAATTCACCTGCATGAAAGCAGCCGCTACCCCGGTGCGTCGGTCAGTGTACAAAGCCCCGCGATACGTTGGTTATCGTCGTGTTTACCGGAAGCTCAGTTTGAGCAAGCGGATTACGGAACCGAAGCGGGCTGTCTTCAAGCAGCGTTAGGAATTGACGCTATCGTGTGCGGCCCCGGTAACATCTCACGTGCCCATCGGCCTAATGAATATATTACCCGACAGGAGCTAGCCGCTGGCGAGAAAATGCTGCGTAGAGTGCTCGGTCTGTCGGTGCTAGATGCATGAGCCAATCGTACCGAGATCACACAATCATCGAGTGACTGGCCTCATCTCTAGTCTTGTACTGGTGCTATCACTATTATAAAACCTAGTCATACGGTGAGGCAGTGCTCTCGAAGAAGGGCATGTTAATAATTTGATGAGGAGAGTCTCTATTGTCAGCACTTCTGAAGTTAGATCGCTGCGTTGATCGCATTGCCGACCTTACCGGGGTGCTTGCTGGTCTGCTGATTACTTATTGCATGGTCCTTGGCGTTGTTGACGTGTTTCTGCGCTATGCGCTTAATAGCGCGTCGTTATGGATCGGCCCGACACTGCAAGCTGCCATGGTGCTCATTGCTTGCACTGCCGGTGTCTACGCATTTAAGGAAGGCACATTTGTCAGGTTAGATGTATTCTATGACGGTCTGTCCCGACGCACCAAAGCAATTTTGGACCTGCTGACCGCTGGATTAGGATTGATTTTTCTTTGGGTATTAATGTGGAAGGGCAAAGAGGCAGTAGAACTCGCGCTGCTTTTAAAACAGACAACCCCAACGGTTATTCCCATGCCGCTTGCACCCATCAAGGCGGCTATTCCGATTTCAGCGATGTTGATGACAATATTTGTTATTCGGCAGATTATAAAAGACATCGTCACACTCATTGGGCCTGAGCGCCCGGTGGGAAGCGATGAAGCGCACGAAGTGCTAAAAGCAAAATAGGAGAGGAGTAATGAGGAAAGAGTTAGTTAATAAAAACCTAGCGGTGAGTGTTATGAGCGCAAGCGCTTTAATGCTGGCCGCGGGGATGGCGTCAGCACAGGACTCGGGTCCGCCTGATGAAGTTACTGAATGGACGATTCAGCCTTGTTTTGATAACTCAGACGCCGGTTGGGCAAGCGGCGTGCTGCCATGGGCAGACGCGGTTGAAAAGGCAACCGAAGGTAGTGTCCAAATTGAGGTTGTCCCAGCCGGGTCGATTACAAGCGGGGGTGAGGCGTTTGGTGCTGCTGCCGCTGGCGTAACAGACGGTGTTGCTTGCTGGGCGACGGTTTATGGCGGTGATATGCCAGCCGGCATGTTGGCATTTGGTTTACCAATGGGGGCCGAAAGCCCTGAAGAAGCTTGGGAAGTCATGTGGGGCGACGATTACCGCGTTGGTGATCTGGTTCAAGAAGCGGCTAGCCAGCGTAATCTCTATTTTGCCGGTTGGACCAACCAAGGCCCCAACGCAATGTTTACGACATTTGAAGTCCGCGGTTTAGCCGACTTCGAAGGTCGGAAGATGCGTGCAGGTGGTCCGCAGGCAATGTTCCATGAGGCTATTGGCGGTACGCCTGTTTCCATGGATGCCGGTGATATTTACACGGCGATTCGACTGGGAACGGTTGATGGCACCTATTGGGATACGGGCGGTGTTGATAATATGTCCTTTGATGAGGTCATTGACTATGCCGTGATGCCAGGATGGAACCCTGCGCAGCATCAATCGACTTACGTGAACCTTGATTCTTGGAATGCGCTTACCGAGTGGCAGCAAGACCAGATAAACGGCATTTTTGAAGAGGTTTATTTCGAGACCAGTCGTATGCACCTCGATGGTGTCGATGAGGCTCTGCAGGCCGTCGAAGATTCTGGTGGTGAAGTGGTGTATCTCTCCGATGAAGAGGTTGGTAAGCTGCGTCAAGTCGCGATCGAAGAGGTCTGGCCAGACATTGCTGATTTGTCTGATTTGGCCGCAGAGGGCGTCGACATTTACGAGCGTTACATGCGCGATAACGGTAAATTGTAAAATCGCTGCCGCTACGATGGGGGGCATCTGCCCCCCATTTTTTACCGACTGTTGTAATCCGTAAAATGGAGCACGCCGTGTTCAGGGCCCGCTATTGAGTTGGCCGTTGTGGTGGTGCTTTTTTTAGGCTAGTTCGTTGAGGCATCACTATGTCCGTTGAAATTCTCACGGTTGTTTATTTCGCCTGTTTGTTTATTTCATTATTTCTTGGTCTTCCGGTAGCGCTGGGCCTTGGCGGGACGGCGGCAATCTTTGCCTTGCTGCTTGAGCCTCGGGCGCTGATGACACTTCCGAGTGCGTTCTTTTCGACCTCTTGGAATTCTATTTTGGTGACGGTGCCATTATTTTTGCTAATGGGTAATCTCATTCGCTTCTCGGGCATCGCCGACGCCGCTTATGATGCGGTGTATAAGTTGATCGGACACATCGCTGGTGGATTGGCGATTGGCACGGTTCAGGTTTGTACCATTTTTGCGGCGGTAACCGGTATTACGCCTCCAGCAACGATTACGATGGGGCAAATTGCCTACCCATCGATGATGCGCTACAACTATGATCGGCGAATCGCGATTGGATCTATCGCTGCTGGCGGCGCGTTAGGGGCGCTCATTCCGCCAAGTGTTCCTTTTATCTTCTACGGGTTGCTCGCAAACGCGTCGATCGGCGATCTATTTCTAGCCGGCGTTGTCCCCGGGGTCATGTTGGCGATCTTTTATTCGGTTTACATTGGGGTGCGCTGTGCGTTTCAGCCTCATCTCGGGCCACCACTGCCTGCGGAGCTTAAATTCACACCGCGTGAGAAACTTAATTCCGTTTTAGGAATTTGGCCGTTTGTTGTATTGATTGTCATCGTCCTAGGCGTGATTTGGGGTGGTATAGCCACGCCGGCAGAAGCGGCGGCATTTGGTGCGACAGCAGCGGTTTTTATTAACCTTATTTACCGTCAGCTTAGTTGGTATGTGATTCGAGAATCATTAGCAGCCACTGCTCGCCTTGCCGGTATGGGGCTATGGATTTTGATCGGTGCAACGGCATTTTTGAGCATATTCAACACTCTGGGTATGCAACATATTATTACAGACTTGGTCCTTGGTATGCCCGGTGGTGAAACAGGGATCTTGGCGATGATGATGCTCATCATCCTACTTTTAGGCATGGTTATGGATGACTGGGCCATTATCATGCTTTGCACGCCATTATTTCTGCCCATTATTGAGATATTAGAGATCAATAAAATCTGGTTTGGGGTGTTGTTCATCGTGAACATACAGATGGCTTATCTTACGCCACCGTTTGGATTCGTACTCTTTTGGATACGCGGTATTCTCCCGAAGGGCGTTCACATGGGTGATGTGTATCGGTCTGTTTGGCCTTTTGTAGCCCTGCAATTGCTTGGATTGATGCTGATTTTTATGCTGCCCGAGATTGCGCTTTGGTTACCCAATATCGTTGACTGATGCCAGTCAGAGACGTCTCATTGGCGTGCTGAGTTACAGTCGAATAAGCCGAACACGATTGCTTTTTAAATTGCTCTGATGGGCAATAGGGTCGGTTTTATCTCCAGTCAGTCGGTTCACGGAACAGGATTCATACCACGGTTGGTTTTCGCCCCAGCCTATGGGCATAAAAAGCGTGCCAGGGCGAATGCCATGAGTGACCCAAGCCCTCGCTTCTACCCGTGATTGGTGGTTCTCTATGGCCACCCGATCACCGTCTGCTATGCCCGCTGAATCTGCTTGGGTGGGGTGGATTTGGCAATAAAGATCAGGCCACATTTCTTGTGCCTGCCAGAAGTAGTGGGTCCAAGAATGAAAATGTGGCGCTGGGGGGCGACCGGTCACTAGATCAAGAGCTAGGCCATTCGCTGGCGTTAAGTCTCGATCGCTAGAATGCTCAGGAAGCGCTGAGACGCCAAAGGCTTGGAGTTCTTTCTCTTGTGCGGGCGTCCAGAATTCCAATCGCCCACTAACGGTTGGGAAGCGGTGGCCCTCGGTCGAGCCAGCGGCCGTTGTCCCGGGCAAATACAAAGTTCCAGCCTCAGGATCGCCTTCATTGCGCAGTGGCACTCTGACCCAGCGGTGCGGTTGACTGCGAAGACGCTCTACGGTGACACCGGCAATATCGGGCGTTGCTTTTCGGAATATTTCATCCCAGAAGATGGCTGGATCGGCGTAGCGAGGACTGAGGACATCGTCAAAGCCAAATCTCCGGCCTAGCTCTATCCAGATCCAATGATCAGTCTTGGCCTCCCCAGGGGGAGTGATTGCTGCCTCGTTCCAACCGATGCGGCGGTCCTCAGCAAGTCGAGTAATCCCCCCTTTTTCAATGCCACTGGCAGCAGGTAGCACATAGTCAGCCTCGGCAGATGTTGCATTTTTAAAAAGCTCAATATGAACAACCAGGTCCATAGCCATCAATGCTTCTCGTGTCCGTTGCTCGTTTGGCCATTGGCCGACGGGATTGTTGCTAGTAATTAACGCTCGTAGCGGATAAGGCGATGCTTCAATGGCGGCTTGCTGCCAACCAGGGATCCCATTCGGTATGGCAGGCTGCTCTGATGTTTGCATACGCTCGGGCGGGACGGGCATTTCACCCCAGTCCGGTTCAGCGGCAACGTTCATAAAGCCACCGCCACGCCGGCCCCAGTTACCGGTCATAGCCGCTAGGAACATCAATACGCGATTCGTTTGTGTGCCATTGGTATGTTGATTGATGCCACGACTAGCGTAGAGCATACAGCCATCTGCGCTCGCAATTTCATTGGCTAATGAACGAATTTCATTGGCTTCTAAGCCAGTAATCGACGCTGCCCATTCTGGGCTATAGCCTTGCTTGCGGACATGCTCACGCCAATGCTCCCAACCTTCTACCCATGCGTTGCAAAACGCTTCATCCTGTTGATTTGCTTCAAAAATCGCATGGATAAGAGCAAGGCCTAGCGCCATATCAGTGCCGGGATGAATAGGCAGCCACCGGTCCGATTTGCTTGCCGTGACGGTCATGCGAGGGTCGACAGTGATCATTCGGGCGCCCTGTGCGAGCCGCCAGCTATTGACCAAGCCGAAGTTCACCGGTCGGGTTTCAGCCTGATTATCACCAATATAGACGTGGAGAGCGGCACTGCCGATGTCCTCTTTGGTGTAGATATTGGGCAGGTTTGTTGAGCCTTGAATGCGTTTTAATGCCTCCACTTTGCTCTCGTCACAAAGTATTTGAGTGGTGTACATGTTAGGTGTACCCCAGAGCTTTTGGAACATTCGGGCATGGCCCATGATGGTCATCACGCCGGTGCGCGTACCTAAATAAATGCCTAAAGCTTCCCGCCCATAACGCTCGGCCACTTTCCCCAAGCGCTCAGCTATCTCATCGAGTGCGGTTTCCCAGCTAACAGGTTCAAAACGGTTCGTGCCGCGCGGGCCAACACGCCGCAGTGGTTGAGTTAAGCGCTCATCATTGGCGTACATTTGCAGTGTCATTTGCGACTTAGGGCAAATGCGCCCAGCAAATATTGGATCCTCATCATTGCCAAAGACACCAACGACCTCGTTGCCCTGCAACTGATATTTAACAGGGCAGCCGTTAAAGCAAATATTACAAGCGCCGGCTAGCTCAGTCCGTGGCGCTTGGTTTGGAGCAGGACTTCCGTAGGGTTTGTGTAGATGGACTTTAGCAAGGGGCTCACGCCGACGTGCATCGTCTTGGACCAACGGAATGCGGCGTCCCGCTATGGCATCGCTGCGAGCAGGTGCTGTTGGCGTTTGCGCGGGACTTGGCTCAGTTTCATTGGGCTCGAGTAGAGTGCTTGCCTCTCGGGTGAGCCGATCTAGGATGATGGTTCTTGGACCTTGTAGAAATTGGTCATGGTCACGCACCTTACGCCCAGCATTATGCGCCTCGGCTAGAAGCGCATCATGTTCACCAAAACGTAATGCTTCGGTCGGACAGACACTGACACAGGCAGGGCCATCGCCAACCGCTCGACGGCTCTCACAAAGATCACACTTAACGGCGTGATGGCCGACTGGGTCATAGCCCATCGCACCGTACGGACAGGCGGTTACGCACTCACCACAACCAGTGCAACTACCTTCATTGACGCTGACTACGCCAGTGTCTGGATCTTTTGATATGGCCTTGGGAGAGACTGGGCAGGCTCGCAGGCATGCCGGTCGATCGCATTGCTGGCAGGTGACCGTTAAGAAATCTAATTCAGGCGCTCCAGGGTCACCGAGCCACTGGACGCGATTACGATATTCATAAGGGCCTAAGCCATTAACCTGTTTGCAGGCGGCCTCGCAGCTTTTGCAGCCGATGCATCGTTCTAAATCAATGAGCAAATTGAGTTTGGCCATAATCTAGCGCCCCAATGCTGTGATATGCCACCAATCAATGGGGCCATCACCCGCAGCATATCCAGCAAAAAATAGCACGATAATGACGTGGGCAACGAGTGCGATCAAAAAGAGTAATGCGAGGGCCACATGAGTGCGTCGCCAGAACGCCACTAATAACCCCGCCTTGTGCCTCCCGACATAATGCGCTTCACGCCCTGCGAGCAGTGCATAACGCAGCGTTAATAGTGGGTGCCGGATGAAGTGGCGAAGATTGGGTGAGAACACGGCCTCACTGGCAGTGCTATCGAGGGTTTTGAGAATTTTTTCTTTTTGCTTAATGATTACGCCAATCCGTACCTGTATATCAGGGTCGGGCGGGGCAAAGCTTTGTGGTCGGCTCGCAAAGACCGCGGAAAATTGACGCGTCATTTGAGTGCGAGTGAACAAACCTTGCACCACCAATGCAACGGCTAAGGCCCACGCCGCACCCGGGGGTGATAAAAGATCTCCAGCCCCGACATGGATGCTGATTAGCACTAAGCCAAGCGTGGTGGCAATTACATGAGCCGAAAACCAGCGGGGCATTTGAGAGGCCATTCCGCAGCGCTTTTTGATGCTAAAAGCGTAGGGCACCAAAAAACACAGCGAACCGATCGTGGCGATGACTTGCAGTAATGGTGAACCTGGCTTCGCGTCCGGTATTAGCAGCGTCAGCGCCATCGCGCTCGGTACCGCAATGATCAGGGTGACTGACAATACCTGCAGGCTACCAGGATAGAGGTCTCCTCGTTCATCGACCCACTTTGGGTGCATAAGCGCCCCCCTACCAATTAACTCGCTAACGCCTCTGACTGCTCTGCCAAAAGCAGATCTGATGCTTTCTCACCTATCATAATCGCTGCGGCATTTGTATTACCAGAAACCAGGGTAGGCATAATGGAACAATCCGCGATCCGCAAACCTTCGAGGCCGCGAACACGAAGTGTCGGATCAACAACGGCGGTAGCATCCGAGCCCATTCGGCAAGTTCCCACGGGATGAAAAATCGTCGTGCCATCACTTCTGACGAAATCAAGTAATTCCTCATCGCTTTGGATAGATTTTCCTGGTGAGTATTCCTCCTGTACTAAGGGCCGCATTGCTGGCGTTTCAGCAATTCGTCGTGACGTCCGCACGCCATCCATTGAGACCCGGCAGTCCTCTTCGGTGGCTAGATAATTGGGATGGATTTGTGGGGCCTCATCAACTGCGCCGGATTGAATGTGTACTGTGCCTCGACTTTCTGGCCGAAGCTGACAGGTTGACATGGTAAACCCAGGAAATTTGTGCACGGGTGATCCAGGTATGTCTGAACTTAACGTACCAAAGTGAAATTGAATATCTGGTCGCTCCAAACCTGGGCGTGAGCGGACAAAACCACCCGCTTTGTTAATACCGACTGCGAGCGGGCCGCGTCGTTGCAGAACATAGCGAAGGCCAATTTGGGTGCTGCGAATCCAGCTATTGAGATCGTCATTGGTTGTGATGGGCTGAGTGCATCGCATGATGACTCGAATTTGGAGATGGTCTTGGAGATTTTCGCCAACCTCAGGCAATGAGTGAACGGGCTCTATCCCCGCTTTTTGCAGAACTTCGGGGTTGCCAATTCCAGATAATTCTAGAATTTTTGGTGTGTTGATGGCGCCAGCACATAACAGCACTTCGCCCCGACACCGGGCGGTAATACGCTCGCCATCGAGTGTGTAAACAACGCCTGCGGCGCGCCGTCCATTTAATAGGATGCACTCGCAATTCGCATCGGTAACGATATCTAAGTTGCGTCGCTTAGCCGCTGGGCGCAGAAAAGCAACGGCGGTGCTGCACCGACGACCATTGCGTGTGGTGAGTTGGAAATAACCAACACCCTCCTGGTCGGCACCATTGAAATCATCATTACGCGGAAATCCGGCTTGCTCTGCGCCCGCTATAAACGCATCGCACAGCGTGTCTGACTCACCCACATCGCTAACAGCAAGCTCGCCATCAGCACCGTGATACGAATCGGCTCCCCGCATCTGACATTCTGAGCGACGGAAAAATGGAAGAACATCCTCCCAACCCCAGCCAGGATTTCCCCGAGCAGCCCAATCATCGAAGTCTGCTTGCTGTCCACGAATGTAGATCAATCCATTAATTGAGCTTGATCCGCCTAGCGTTTTTCCGCGGGGCCAATAGATTGAGCGGCCGTTAACCCCTTGCTCTGGCTCAGTCTTATACCCCCAGTTCAGTGTCTGATTGAACATGGTTTTGCCATATCCGATGGGGATATGAATCCATGGATTAAGATCACGAGGCCCCGCCTCTAAAAGCAGTACACGCTTAGTTGGGTCAGCCGATAGGCGATTGGCTAGGACGCACCCTGACGAGCCCGCCCCAACGATAATGTAGTCATATTCCTGCTCCGCCATGACTCCTCCAGACTATTTTTATTTATTGACATTAAGATTCTATGCGTTGTAAAACCGAAACGAAACAAATCGTATTAAAAAATGATAAAAAGTTGACCAACAAGCTTGGTGGAGGAGAAGCACCCCATGCTGATAGAAGATAGGCATGCTCTGAGGCTGACAGCGTCTACAACTTACCGCCAGCCTTGGAGCGCTTTGTAATGCCAAAAAACGAGCGCGAGCAAAAACTTCGCTCTATCGTGTCCATGCTAGATTTACCAGGCCGCTGGGTGGGGCTTGCGACCGCGTGGTTAGCATTGCCGTTGATTGGGTGTCTTGTCTACGAAGTAGTCCTTCGATACATCTTTAACTCGCCAACCATGTGGGCCTATGACATAACTTACATGCTCACGGGCACCATGTTTATGCTTGGGGCGGCTTGGACATTGGGTGAAGATCGACATGTCCGGGCTGATTTTCTGTTCAACATTATGTCGCCACGTTGGCAGGGTGCATTGGACGGTGTAATGACGCTTTGCCTTTTCCTTCCTGCAATATTCTTTTTTACCTTCGCGACGCTAGATTATGCCGCTGACTCCTGGGCTCGCAGTGAGCGGATCATTACAAGTCCGTGGATGCCGATTATTTATCCGTTTAAAACGGTGATGCCCATTGCCGGTGTGCTTTTACTTATCCAAGGGATATCAGAGCTGATTAAAAGCGTTTATGCGGTCAAGACTAACCGTCACTTTAGAGAACAAAGCATATGATTAGTGAGCCAATCCTAGGGCTGATATCGCTCGGCGTTCTATTTATTGGGATTCTGACTGGGTATCCCATGGCATTCACGTTTATCTTCATTGGCTTGATCTTCGGCTTTGTCGGCATGGAAGAGCGTGTGTTTAAACTGATGCAGTCGCAGTTTTTCACGCTCATGCGCAACACCACACTGTCGGCTATTCCGCTGTTTCTATTTATGGGGTTTGTGCTGGAGCAGTCAGGCCTGATGGAGAGAGTGTTTCGCTCTCTGCGTATTTTGCTTGGCGGTCTGCGGGGCTCGCTTTATCTCGTGGTGCTTTTGGTGGCCACCGTGTTTGCTGCCGCTACCGGCATCGTGGGTGCGTCGGTTACTATACTCGGCGTGATGGCGAGTCCGATCATGCGCGGTAGCGGTTATAACAACGCGCTATCGGCTGGAACCATCGCGGCAGGCGGGACGCTTGGCATTCTTATACCGCCGAGTATTTTGTTAATCGTGCTTGGGCCTGTTGTTGGTGTTCCTGTGACCCAGCTCTTTACCGCTGCAATCATACCGGGCTTAATGCTAGCTGCGATTTATATTCTCTACACATTGGTTCGTAGTTGGATCAATCCTGAGCTTGGTCCTCCAGTCCCTCAGGAAGAGCTGGATTCGATGTCGCTCGGCTATAAGCTTCGTGAGCTGATGCTTGGTGTAATTCCGGTCACTCTCGTGGTGGCTTTCACACTCGGGGTGATCATTGCAGGGATTGCCACGCCAACGGATGCTGCTGCAACGGGCGGTTTCGCCTCACTGATTTTGGCGCTTGCCTATCGTAAGTTGGATTTTAAACAGTTCCGCCAATGTTTATTTTCTACGCTGAAAATGACGGCAATGATTATGTTCTTGCTGGGCGCAGCGAACTTTTTTGGCGCCGTTTTCTCGCGCCTCGGGTCTGCTGATTTGCTTACCGAATTTTTACTCTCTTTAGAGCTAGCCCCGCTTGCGATGCTCTTTGTCATGCTGGCGATTGTGTTTGTGCTCGGTTCACCGCTTGAGTGGATTCCGATTGTGCTAGTGATTGTACCCATCTTCTTGCCAACGATGGTGGAACTTGGCTTTGATCCGTTGTGGTTCTCAATTCTTGTGGCAGTTACGCTCCAAACATCTTGGTTGACGCCGCCAATGGCTCTATCGGCCTATTTCCTTAAAGGGGTGGTGCCTGAATGGCGTATGGGTGAGATTTATTGGGGTATGAGTCAATTTGTGGTCCTCCAGCTCATTGTTGTCACGTTGCTGGCATTCTTCCCACAAATTGTGCTTTGGTTACCGAGTGTGCTTGCCAACTGACACGAAAATAATTCTCTATGGGTTTGAGTAGCTAAGGAGGTGGGAAAACGAGCGTTAACGATTCAGTGGTCATAAAAAGATTAATTTGAGGAGATGAGAAATGAAAGCCAATTGGAAACAAAAGATCATTCACGCCTTGCTCGGAGTCGCCGTCAGTTTCGGTGTGCTTGGAGCGGCGAATGCGCAAGATGAAACTTACGAGATGACAGTTCAAACTGTCGTTCCAAACTCAAGCATTTATTTTGGCTTGGTCGAGCGTTTGGCAGATCGGGTGGATGCAATGTCTAACGGTCAATTGCAAATTCGCGTTCTGCCAGCTGGAGCAGAAGTTGGTGTTTTTGAGACGCTAGACGCTGTCAGTGATGGTGTCGTTGATGCCGGCTTTGCATGGCCGCATTATTGGTCAGGTAAGCATTCTGCCTACTTGCTCTTCTCTAATGTTCCTGCCGCGACGGGCATGGATCAGCAGACCTTAATGGCGTGGTATCACGAGGGCGGCGGTAAAGATCTCTACACCGAGCTCACTACCGATATTATGGACTACAACACCATTCCATTCCTGATGCAGCCAATGGGTCCTGATCCGTTGGGTTGGTTCTCTGAGCCATTCGAGTCGCTTGAGGAATTTGGTTCGCTTAAGTATCGCGCCCCTCCGGGGATTGCAGGACAGACCTATAACCGTATGGGTGTGCCTGCAGTGGCCATGCCGGGTGGTGATATCGTACCCGCAGCTGAGCGTGGAACGATTGATGCAGCCGAGTGGATTGGTCCCGCGGACGATAAGGCGCTTGGCCTAAGTGAGATCTGGGATAATTACTACCTGCAAGGTTTGCATCAGCAGACTGATGTTGGTGAGTTACAGATTAACCGGGATTTCTTCGAAGGACTGCCCAATCATCTGCAGATGATTCTTGAAACCGCGATTCTCGCGAATGAGGCCGAAACGCTTCACGTCAATCTTCATGAGAACTCACTGGCCGTGCGTGATTATGAAGAAGACGGAATCACGATTCATGATGTCCCTGATGAGTACTACTCTTCCTTTATTAAGGCTCAGAACGAGATTATTGGCGAATATCTTGAAGCCGATGAGTTCTTTGCCCGAGTTTATAACTCACAGGCCGAGTATGCAGAGATGGTTTTCCCTTACCATTCGCGAATTGTCACTCTATATAACAGCGTGATCCAAGAGGCTGAGGCCGCACGTAACCAGTAAAGCTGGTTTAGGCCTCATTTAGTTAGATGAGGGCTCGGGCGTCCGCGTTGGCGTCCGAGCTTCTTACGGAGGCTAGGTTGACAAAGAACCGTACGCCGACTGATCGAGTCCTCGATATTCTCGAGCATGTCACTTTCTCCGATCGATCTCTGGGTACCTCAGAACTGGCCGCTCGTCTGGATATACCGAAAGCGACGGTGTATCGGATCCTCACAACCTTGGAAGCGCGCGGTTATCTCAGCCGCCATCTGCTGGGCCCTGGCTTTGTTCCTGATGCCGGCCTTCAACAGTTGAGTCGCGGTGCCCTTGATGCTCCTCACTATCGCGCAGAGCGTCACGCCATTTTGACTGAATTGGCCGAGACGATTGGTGAGGCATGCAATTTGGTTTTGTTTGAAGGGACGGAGCAGGTCTACATTGATCGCGTTGAGACAAAATGGCCTTTGCAGTTTCGCCTCGAGGTAGGTTCACGCGTGCCCGTGCATTGCACGGCGGCGGGAAAGTTGCTGCTGGCGCTGCAACCAGCCACGCGCCAAAGCGGGTTTGTTAATCGGATGCAACTGGTGCGCTATACACGTAAGACTATTTGTGACCCGAATACGCTGATGAGAGCGCTTGAAGATATCGTTCAATCTGACTATGGCGTTGATGATGAGGAATTTCTAGACGGTATGGTGGCTGTAGCTGTACCATTGAGAATTGGTGCCGGCCCGCCGCGTTTGGCTGTTGCGACTCATGCGCCGGTCTCGAGAATGCGTATTGATACGCTGCTGCATTATCTCCCAGACATGCGCGATGCAGCGGACCGAATTAGCCGAACCATTCAAAATACTGGGCAGCTGATGACATCAAAACCAAAAAAATAACTTATATTGATAAAGTATTACTCAATATTGACAAATTTTTCCCGTAGGATCTACAATTCAGTCGTACTTTGGGGGTAACTGCCGGCCGCGAAAATCAATGCCGGTTCAATTGATAGAGGAGCATGATATGACTCGCATGACATCAAGTGAGGCGTTCGTTGAAACGCTGGTCGCGCATGGCACTAAGGATGTATTTGGAATTGTCGGATCGGCGTTTATGGATGCGCTTGATCTATTTGAACCGGCGGGTATTCGGTTCATCCCGACCGTGCATGAGCAAGGCTCCGCCCATATGGCGGATGGCTATTCACGGGTGAGTGGGCAGCATGGCGTGTGTATTGGGCAAAACGGTCCAGGTGTGACCAACTTCGTCACGGGTATTGCTGCGGCTTATTGGGCGCATTCTCCAGTGGTCGCCATTACGCCTGAGACCGGTTCTAACTCGATTGGATTGGGTGGCTTTCAGGAGACCGAACAGTTGCCTTTCTTCGAGAAAATCACGAAATATCAAGCCCATGTAATGCGTGCTGATCGCATGGCTGAATTCACAGGACGTTGTTTTAATCGGGCTATTAACGACAACGGTCCAACTCAACTTAATATTCCTCGCGATAATTTCTACGGTGAGGCGGATTATTCCATACCGGGACCGAAGCGTATTGAGCGAGGCCCAGGTGGTAATGAGTCGCTGAACGCGGCTGCAGAGCTCCTAGCCAAGGCTGAGTTCCCAGTGATCATTTCTGGTGGCGGCGTTATCAATAGCGACGGCGTGGATGCAGCTGTCCGGCTTGCGGAGAGAATCGGCGCGCCGGTGGTTAACTCGTATCTGCATAACGATTCATTCCCTGCATCCCATGACCTTTGGGCGGGCCCATTGGGCTATCAAGGTTCTAAGGCAGGAATGAAGTTGCTTAGCAAGGCCGACGTGGTTCTTGCGCTTGGTACGCGGCTGGGTCCATTTGGCACATTGCCGCAGCATGGCATTGACTACTGGCCAACCAAAGCGAAGCTTATTCAAGTCGATTGCGATGAGAAGATGTTAGGCCTAGTTAAGCCAAGCGATATTGATGTGTTTGGTGATGCTCGAGCGGCCGCCGATGCATTGCTTAGCCGCCTGCAAGAACGTGATATGGTCTGCGATCGTAATCGCGATCAACGCATGGCTGACATCAAGCGCGAGAAAGATGCTTGGGAAACCGAGCTTGACGGCTGGACGCATGAGCGTGATGAGTGGAGCGTAAATATCGCTAAAGACGATGGCGGTATGCATCCACGCGTCGCTTTGCGGGCGCTTGAAAAGGCAATGCCCAACGATGCCATGGTCTCCACTGATATTGGCAATATTTGCTCAGTGTCCAACTCGTATCTACGTTTCAACAAACCCCGCAGCTTCCTTGCAGCAATGAGCTTTGGTAACTGTGGTTATGCTTTGCCAGCAGTGATGGGGGCAAAAGTAGCTGAGCCAAATCGCCCAGCAGTCGCCTATGTCGGCGATGGCGCTTGGGGGCTTTCTATGATGGAAACCCTGACCTGCGTGCGTGAAGGTATCCCGGTCACGCCGGTTGTTTTCAATAACCGTCAGTGGGGCGCAGAGAAGAAAAACCAAGTCGACTTCTACGGCCGCCGGTTTACTGGCTCCAATATTGAAGGTAGTGACTGGACGGCGATTGCGCGCTCCATGGGTGCCGAAGGGGTTCGTGTTGAGCGGCCTGAGGATCTGAGTGAAGCATTTGAGAAAGCTTGTGATGCGCAAAAGAACGGTAAAACGACTGTGGTCGAGGTGATGGTAAGCCGAGAGTTAGGCGACCCCTTCCGTCGAGACGCACTCAAAGAACCGGTTCGCCACCTTGATAAGTACAAGAAGTACGTCAATAAGTAACCGTGAGTGATCAAGGCTCGACCCTTAGCGGGGGCGGATAAATATCCGCCCCTGTTGATAATAGTGAAGTAAGCGGGGGTTTCTATGGCTAAGAATAGTGCTCTGGATGACGATTGCACTGGCGGTTCACCGGGTGCGCGTACTATTTCAGCGCCAGAAGTTGCTGCAGCACTCCCGAAGTTCGAAAACAGCTCTGCGCAAGAGCGCAAATATACCACCTGTTATATGTGTGCCTGTCGTTGTGGCATCGAAGTGACCATGGAGAATGGTCAGCCACGATTTATTCGCGGCAATCCGCGGCATCCGATTAATCAGGGTGTGCTTTGCGCGAAGGGCAATGCGGGCATCATGAAACAACTCTCGCCCGGTAAGTTGCGTAACCCGCTGATGCGACGGCCGGGTAGTGAGCGTGGCGAGGGCGTTTTTGTTGAGGTCTCGTGGGAGCACGCGCTAGATGTTCTCACTGAGCGTCTTGCAGAGATTCGTCGTACTGACCCCAATCGACTTGCCTATTTCACCGGACGCGATCAGATGCAGGCGCTGACCGGGCTGTGGGCGCAGCAGTTCGGGACCTTGAACTGGGCAGCACACGGCGGCTTTTGCTCGGTCAATATGGCCGCGGCTGGTCTGTATACCACAGGTCAATCGTTTTGGGAGTTTGCTGACCCCGATTGGGAACATACGCGTTATTTCCTGCTTTGGGGGGTAGCCGAAGATCATGCCTCTAATCCGCTCAAAATAGGCATTGAAAAACTCAAACGTCGTGGCGCAAAATTCGTTGCCGTTAATCCGGTGCGGACGGGATATCAGGCAGTAGCCGATGAATGGCTGCCCATTCGGCCCGGGACAGACGGCATGCTCGCGCTTGCGTTTTGCCATGTTCTTCTATCGCGTAATCAAATTGACTGGTCATTTTTAGGTCGCTATACGAATGCGTCGTTTTTGGTGGTTCAAAATCCTGGACACAGTGATGATGGCCTAATCGCTCGTAACGACGATGGTGAACCACTCGCGTGGGATCCGCAGGCAAAGGCACCGGTCAGCGGCATGTCGGTGGACGCAGAGCGGGCGTTATTCGGTGAATACACACTACCGGATGGGCGTTCGGTAAAAACCGTCATGTCACTCGTAGCTGAGCGATATCTCGATGAAGGTTATTCACCAGAAGCAGCGTCAAAGGTATGCGGCATCCCCGCTGCCGATATTGAGCGAATCGCACTTGAGATGGCACATGTTGCGTTTAAGGAATCGATCGAAATTCCTTGTGAGTGGACAGATTGGGCGGGTCGCAAACACGATCGTTTCATTGGGCGGCCGGTGTCCATGCATGCGATGCGCGGAATTTCAGCGCATTCTAATGGCTTTCAGACATGCCGAGCGTTGCATTTATTGCAAATTTTCCTGGGCAGCGTTGATGTCCCTGGGGGGCATCGGGCCAAGCCTCCCTATCCGCGCCAAACACCACCGCCTATCCGGCCGGCAAAAGCATCAGCACCAAGTGAACCACTTGCCTCACCGCCGCTCGGATTCCCCACGGGGCCGGAAGACTTGGCCATTGATGAGGCAGGTAATCCACTTCGTATTGATAAGGCTTACTCTTGGGATGCGCCACTCGCCAATCACGGCCTAATGCACATGGTGATTACCAATGCGGTTAATGGCGATCCTTATCCCATTGATACGCTGCTTTTGTTTATGGCGAATATGGCTTGGAATTCAAGCATGAATACCGGCAGTGTTCGCGAGATGTTGGTATCCAAAGATGAACAGGGAGAATATCGGCTACCGTTCTTGGTAGTCGTTGATGCCTTCCATTCAGAGACGGTTAATTTTGCTGATTTGGTATTGCCTGATACGACGTATTTGGAGCGGTACGACACAATATCCTTGCTTGATCGTCCGATTTCCGAGCCAGATGCCGTTTGTGACGCGATTCGAGCGCCCATTATGGAACCTGATCGTAATGTGCGGCCTTGGCAGGATGTCATGGTCGAGCTTGGGGCGCGTCTTGGCCTGCCAGCATTTATTGATGATGACAACAAGCCTCGCTATGAGGGCTACACGGATTTCATTACCCGTTATGAAAAAGCGCCGGGTATTGGCTTTTTGGCCGGGTGGCGTGGTGAAGATGGTGATACGCCAATGCGTGGTGCACCGAATCCTGATCAATGGGATCGATACATTGAAAATGAGGGCTTTTTCCAATACCACTTGCCTGAGCATATGCGGTTTTATCGCTTTGCGAATCGTGATTATCTTGAGTGGGCTCGGGATGTTGGATTTAACCCAACAGCTGAACCTATCATTATGGAAATTTACTCGGAGCCGTTGCAGCGGTTTCGTCTGGCAGGGCAGGGGCTCTACGATGGCCCTTGTCCCACCCGAGCCGATCAGAAAGAACGCTTAGTCCATCATTTCGATCCGCTACCGGCGTATTTCCCATTAGTGAGTAAAACCGACGAGTCAGCCTACCCGCTGCATGCGGTGACACAGCGGCCTATGCATATGTATCACTCATGGGATTCGCAAAACGCTTGGTTACGCCAAATCACCGCGCAAAACTTCCTGTTTATGAATAGGGCTCGAGCGGAGAGTATGGACTTACAGGATGACGACTGGGTCTGGGTGACTTCGAGTAATGGCCGTATACGCGTGCAGATCCGCCTGATGGAAGGTTGTCAGACAGACACGGTTTGGACCTGGAATGCGATCGGTAAGCAGGGCGGCAACTGGGGGCTTAGTGAAGATGCGCCAGAGGTTAAGCGTGGTTTCCTTCTTAATCATTTGATCCCAGAGCTGCTTGGCTCAGCTGAAGAAGGACGTATGCAGAGTAATTCCGACCCCGTCACCGGGCAGGCCGCTTGGTATGACCTTCGCGTGCGCATTGAGAAAGCGGATCCGGAAGAGCCGGCAGAGAGCTGGCCGCAATTCTCAGCGACGCAACGCCCTCCAGGCTTAGAGGCTGGTCCCGATCGGCTTCGTTACCACACTCACGAACCCGTTCGAATTAATCGAACGCTGCGGGATATCTTAACGAGGAAGTAGTTATGCGACTTGGACTGGTGATCGATATGGACACCTGCGTAGGCTGCCAAGCGTGCGTGGTGGCCTGCAAGCAGTGGAACAGCTCGGGCACATTAGGTCCGTTGACTGATTATCATGCCTACGCCGATGATCCAAGCGGCGTTGCCTTTAATCGTGTTCGGAGCTATGAGGTTGGTGACTACCCACATAGCAAAACCGTCAATATGCCGATGTCCTGCTTACATTGTGACACGGCGGAATGCGTGACTGTTTGCCCAACCGGTGCCTCTTATAAGCGTGAGGAAGATGGCATTGTGCTTGTCGACCAAGATAAATGTATGGGGTGTAATCTCTGTGCTTGGGCGTGCCCTTACGGGGCTCGAGAGCTGGATGACTCCACTGGGGTTATGAAAAAATGCACGCTGTGTGTCGATCGGATTTATGATGAGTCTTTACCTGAAAATGATCGCCAGCCCGCTTGTGTGTTGACATGTCCTACCCATGCTCGATTTTTTGGTGACTTCGACGATCCCGACTCTAAAGTGAGCCGTTTAGTGCGTGATCGAGGCGGACAGCAGCCGATGGCTGAGCTGGGTTACAACCCTGTTAATCGCTATTTGCCACCACGACCAAAAGCGCAGGCTGAGCAGGCAGACACTGAGGCCAAGCCCCTTCAAGAAAGATTGCGTGAGTGGGCAGATATGTCCATTGCCCCCTGAATTTGGGAGAAATTAATGCATCCGGCGATTTCGGTTATCTGCTTTACGGTTCTATCTGGTGCGGGCTTTGGATTGATTGCGCTGACCACAGCGCTTGCTTTTATGCCTGGGTTAATTGCACTCAGTAATGGCGAGATTCTGTTTGCTGGTGTGTTAGGAACCGTGTTGGCAACACTCGGTCTGCTCGCTTCAACCCTTCACTTGGCGAACCCACGGAATGCTTGGCGTGCTTTTTCTCGTTTTCGGACCTCATGGCTATCCCGAGAAGCAGTATTCGCCGTGCTCTTCTATCCGTGTGCTGGCCTTTGGCTGGGCGCAGTGGCTTTTGGCCTATCTGCGGTTTTAATCGATTTGGGCGCAGCGCTCTCGCTCGTTCTTTCATTACTCACCGTGTTCTCAACCGGAATGATTTACGCCTCACTCCGAGCTATTCCGCGCTGGAATAGCCCATTAGTTCCACTTAATTATCTCCTCCTTGGACTCGCCTCAGGTGCCCTTTTGCTGACCACAATATTGACGGTCACTCGTGCAGGTGCAATGGGTAGTGATGTGCTGATGCTCACGCTTGTCCTGTTGGTTCTTGCTGGGTTGGGGAAGGCACTTTATTTTCTTTGGATGGGGACACCGCAGGGACCAAGCATTAATACAGCGCTTGGGATGACGCGTGGACAGGCCCGTTTGCTTGAAAGTGGGCAAGGCGGCCGGTCCAATTTTCTCGATACCGAATTTCGCTTTCAGATCGATGGCAAAACACTGCGCCGATTGCGTTGGCTGTTTGGCCTCCTCGGTGTTGCGCTACCTGTCGTTGCGGTTGCTCTGTTAAGCGCTGGTGATGGTTTTTTTCTAATTTTTCTGATCTTGCCGGTGACATTGTTTGGCTATGGTGTTGAGCGCTGGCTGTTTTTTGCTGAAGCGCAACATGTTGTGAATCTCTTCTACGGTGCCCAAAGGGTATGACGGCGGACTCGAATCAAAGGTTAACGTCCGTTAAATTTCTGCCTTTTCTCGCTTGGTGGCCGCTGGTTAATAAAAGGTGTTTGCGCGCTGATTTAATCGCCGGATTGACCGGCGCCATCATCGTACTCCCACAAGGCGTTGCTTATGCGCTAATTGCAGGTCTGCCGCCTCAGTATGGGCTCTATACGGCCATTGTTACGCCAATCATTGCTGGCCTTTTTGGCTCCTCTAGGCATTTAGTATCGGGGCCGACAGCCGCCATTTCTATTATCGTACTTAGCGTCATTAGTGGGGTGGGGCCGCAAAGTTCCACGGAATTTATCAGCATCATGCTGACTCTCACTTTGATGGTGGGGATTATTCAATTCGCGCTTGGGTTGGCGCGAATGGGCACGTTAGTTAATTTCATATCACACACTGTGGTGGTTGGATTTACCGCCGGCGCAGCGGTTTTAATTGCAACCAGTCAGTTATCCCATCTTCTAAGCCTCACAGAAGGAGGCGGGCACAGCTTTATTGCTTCGCTTATTGCGGTGGCTAAGAACATTGGTGCAACGAACCCCTGGTCGCTCGCGATCGGACTGATTACGCTTTGCTCTGCTGTTTTGATCCGATATTGGCGGCCCAAATGGCCCAATATGCTCATGGCAATGCTTATCGGGAGCGCAGTGTGTTTATTATTCGAGAGCGCTCAGCAAAGTGTCACAATGGTAGGCGCGATGCCTCGGGGCTTGCCGCCACCGGGCGTGCCTGATCTCTCACCAGGCGTGCTTCGCGATCTTGCCCCTGGCGCACTTGCGGTTGCTGTGATTGCCCTGATTGAGGCGGTATCCATCGGTCGTGCCGTCGCGCTGCGTTCTCATCAACAAATTAACGGCAATCAAGAGTTCGTAGGCCAAGGCCTGTCTAACATTGTTGGCAGTTTTTTTTCATGCTACCCGGGGTCAGGTTCGTTTACGCGTTCGGGCGCTAATTATGATGCCGGTGCCCAGACGCCAATGGCGGCAATTTTTGCATCACTCATACTCGCGCTGGTCTTGTTGTTAATACCTGGCATAACAGGTTATCTACCAATGCCGGCAATGGCTGGCATTGTGATGCTGATTGCGTGGAATCTAATTGATTTTCACCATATTCGCCAGATTGTCCGGGCGAGCCGGGGAGAAATGGCAGTGTTGGTGGTGACTTTTGCATCAACACTTGTGTTGCAGCTTGAATTCGCTATATACGTGGGTGTGCTGGTCTCATTAATACTGCAATTGCAACGCACCTCGCGACCTTTACTGGTCGACTTAGCCCCAGTACCCGATCGGGATGAACGCCCCTTGCGTAATGCGGCCTTACGAGACCTTCCGGAATGCCCGCAGCTGAGAATACTGCGAATCGATGGTGCGCTTTTCTTTGGTGCAGTGGATCGAGTACAAACCGAGTTAAAGACAGACGTTGGTCGAAACCGCTCGCATGTGTTGATTATCGGCAATGGCATTAGTTTGATCGATGTGGCTGGTGGCGAATTGCTTGCGCAAGAGGCTCAGAGACTTCGTGCGATGGGCGGGGGGCTTTATTTATGTGGAATTAAGCCTCCCGTACTTGAAATGGTTCGTCGTGGCGGGTATTTGCAAATTATTGGTGAGGAGAATTGTTTTAGTTCGCCAAAAGAAGCGATAAAAACCATCTTCACTGAATTAGAAGATGATATTTGCCGGCGCTGCACCCAGAGAATCTTTTTGGAGTGTGCCAATGCACCTGGAGCGGAGCAAAACTTCCCGGCGAGCGCAAAGGGAGTGAGTTCATGACATTGCTTGATGAATTGAGTGCACGCGCACGTGGCCTATCAGCGCGTATTGTTTTGAGTGAGGGAAGCGATGCCAGAGTGCTTCGAGCTGCAGTCATGGCTGCCGATGATGGTGTTGCTGTTCCGCTTTTGCTTGGAAATGCTGAGGAGATTTACTCAGTGGCGGAAAAGCAAGGAATTGCGCTCGCTGGGATTGAAGTCGTTGATCCGAGTGAACCGGCAGATTGTGAACGTCGGGCTGCCGCGTTATTTGCATTAAGGCAGCATAAGGGCTTGACGCTTGAAAACGCGCGCAAGCTTGCGTCCTCGCCGCTTTATGCCGCGCCGCTAATGGTGCGGGAGGCTGAGGCGGACGGCTGCGTTGGCGGGGCTGTCCATTCAACAGCGGATACGGTCCGAGCGGCGCTGAAAGTCATTGGCGTAAAGCCTGGCAATGCTTTGGTGTCGAGCTTTTTTTTGATGATTCCACCGGTTAATTCTGCCATTGACAGCCAAGCACTGATCTTTGCCGATTGCGCCCTAAATGTCAGGCCAAATGCAGAAGAGCTCGCTTACATTGCCTCTGATACAGCGGATAATGCGAATAGATTACTAAGTGAGCCACCGCGTGTTGCCATGCTGTCTTTCTCAACACTAGGTAGTGCTAAGCATCCGGATGCCACGCGGGTAGCGGATGCGACCCACGCTGTAGAGGCGATGCATCCAGATCTTGAGGTGGACGGAGAGTTACAATTCGATGCCAGTATTGTCGCTGATATTGCCGAGCGGAAAGCGCCCAAATCAACGGTTGCCGGTCGTGCGAATATTTTTATATTCCCGGGATTAGAAGCCGGAAATATTGGCTACAAAATTGCTCAACGGCTTGGCGGCTTTCTAGCAATTGGCCCCGTGCTGCAGGGCTTGGCACGCCCTGCAAATGATCTCTCGCGAGGCTGTTCAGTTGAAGATATCTACCGAATGATGGTTCTAACTGCGCTTCAAACTGAGGGGGCTAAACGCGAATATGCTAAGATTTAGCAATGACTAAGAATGTTAAAGATGCATCCGTTCGAAATGCACAGTCGATGAATAATGAATCCCGGCCGGGGGCACTGTTAAAGGCCCTCGATCTCCTCGAGCTTGCTGTTGAGCAAGATGAACCAGTCACTGCAGCTCAGCTAGCGATTAGATCCGGAATTGCTCAGCCCACGGTTCATCGTTTAATTGCAATTTTGCGGGAAAACGGTTTTCTGAGTCGTGAACTGGGCAGTAGTCGCTTAATTGAGGGTGACCGCCTCGTCAATTTGGCACTGAATGTATTGGCCTCATCCTCGCAGCGTGGTCCACGGCATGAGATTTTGGCTTCTCTGGCAGAGAAGACAGGGGAGACGGCAAACGTTGGCGTAATGAGCGCGGGGCAAGTGGTTTATGTCGATCGGGTGGAGAGCAAATGGCCTCTCGCGCTTCGATTTGAGGCGGGAAGCGAGGTTCCTGCCCATTGCACAGCAATTGGAAAGCTATTTCTTGCCTTTATGACCGCCTCAAAGCGAGGTAAGTATCTCTCCACGCTGCCTTTGATCCCGTACACCGAACGCACGCATGTAAGTCGAGAATCGTTGAAAGCGGATCTTGAGGTGATTCAAGCGAATGGCATTTCAATCGACAATGGCGAGTTCATGTCCGGTGTTGTTTGCTTGGCCGCTCCCGTGCGTGGTGCGGATGGTCGTGTGGTCGCGGGGGTGGCGATCTCTGCCCCCGAAGTTCGCTTAGATCGGGAGGGAATTCTCAAGCATGCACCGACGGTTAGAGATGCCGCGTTGAGGTTAAGCCGGACATTGCAGAGCACTCGCGAGTCGTAACCTAACACCGTGCATTTGGCTCGAGATTAAAAACGCTCAGCGCGCAGCACCTCGCAGTCAACCACGCTAACCACACCAATATGCCGCTCGACCACGGCGAAGGCGGCATCGAGCAATGGATCAACGCGCTCAGGTCGAACGATACACGAGACATTGACCATGCCACCGGCACGGCCAATTTCGCCCTCGCGCGTCCATTGCCCGGATCGCCCGGAGCCGGCAAGCACGGGTAGTACCGTGTAGCCGGTGACTTCAGCACTATGCAGTGCAGCGGTTAGCCGTTTTTCCATAACCGCCTCAATGATGATGTCAACGCGCTTTGCTTTATGCGTCTGCATAGTTCAGCCTCCGGTTAACGCAGTGGCGATGGCCAGATAAATCGGAATGCCCAGCGTTAAGTTAAACGGGAAAGTAATGCCTAATGAAAGGGTTAGATAAATTGATGGATTAGCTTCGGGTAACGCGACGCGCATGGCAGCGGGTACCGCAATATATGAGGCGGATGCGGCAAGCGTCATAGACAGCATCACGTCGCCGGTGCTCAATCCCAGCAACACGCCAGCGACTAACCCAAAGCCAGCGCCAAGTAATGGCATGATGAGACCGAAGACAAACAGCCCTGGTGTGAGCACTGAGCGAGCTTCACGCAAGCCGCGTCCGGCGATCAGGCCCATATCTAATAGGAATAGGCATAACACGCCCTAAAAGGGGCCAACAATGAATGGCGCAACCATCTGCATGCCCTCATCGCCGGTAATCCAGCCAATCGCAAATGCGCCGACAAGCAGAACAATCGAGCCATTGAGCAAAATCTCAGGTATTAAGCCGTCTTCCATGTCGGCCGATTGCTTACCCCATCGCGCCACAATCCATAGCGCCGAGAGAATGACGGGGGCTTCCATTACTGCCGCCACGGCGACCATATACCCCTCCGGATTAAGCCCAGCCGATGTGGCCACTGAGGTGGCTGCAACGAAAGTTACAATGGAGATTGATCCGTAATGACCGGCAACTGCGGCCGCATCAATAGTGGATAGCCGTGTCATGCCGCGAAGCAGTAAGTAGGCGAGGACTGGCAGTAAAAACGAAAGCACCATACCGGCGAGTAATGACAGGACTAACGTGGTACCAACACCGTGATCGGCAACGCTAACTCCACCCTTAAAGCCAATCGCAAACAACAGATAAATGGATAGCCCTTTGGCGATGGCCTCAGGAATGGATAAGTCGGAGCGGGCAAACGCCGCGGTAACCCCGAGAATAAAAAATAAAATGATGGGCGAAGTCAGATTATTGGCTGCAATTGCCAGCGTGCCGTCCATTATTGCCTCGTTGTTGTGAGCCCCAGCCGCAGCATGATCGCTTGGGCAGCTGAAGTGACCCCCTCCAAAACTGCACAGGTTAAAGTGCAGATGACAGGAGGGCATTATGAACGGCGAAGTACCCGTCAAACGCTGGACCGCCAAG
>NZ_WJPP01000006.1 GCF_009649225.1 Spiribacter salilacus | reverse complement strand
ATTGCCGAGCTTGATAGCTTTGTGGAAAGCTCTGGCGGCTCGAACACCGGTGGTGGTGACTCGGTGGCCACGAATGGCGCCATTGCCACCAACCTCGTACTCGGCACTGCCACAGCTGAGATCCGCAACAGCACTATCACCACCACCAGCGGTGGCGTCTCCGTCATTGCCGATAACGAAGCCAGCATCGAGGCTACCAACAAGAGTGTCACGCTCTCGGGCGATAACGCCGCGGGGGCCAGTCTTGCCTTTAATACCGTGGGTTACAAACCGCAGAACCTGCTGCAGGCAGGCTTTGACACGATTCTCGGCATTTCTTTGCAGGAAGCAGCCGACGCGCAGGCTATTGCCCGGGTGGTCAACAGCACAGTCACCGCGGCGGGCGATGCGGATGTTAAGGCATTTAACGAATCCTTTATTGAGGCCAATCTCCTTAACGATGCCACCTCGTCAGCCAGTGCCCTTTGGGGGGCTTCCGGCTCCGCCACCAGTGGCTTACTGGCCAACAACCGCGTTGCCGGAGGGGCATTGACCGAGATCGATGGCAGTGATGTCACCACCAGCGCATCCGGTAACCTGACGCTGTTGGCTGATGATAATTCTTTTATTAATGCCACCAGTGTAATGAAGGCCATCTCTAGCAGCACCAACGATGGTGGCGCCAGCCTGCTCGGCGGCATGATTGATCAGATGGGTGAGAGCTATGGCTTTACCAGTAACTCCGGTACTCAGGCGCTTGAGAAAGGCGATCGGGTGCGGGTGGCCAGCAGTCACACAGCCAGTGGTGTTCAGGGCGCGACTTATCGGTACGTCGGCTCAGATCAAGATGTCAATCTGGGTACCACTGACTACAACGCCACCAACCTCTGGGCCCGCGTTAGCGAGAGTGATCCCTCTGATCTGATTCCGCAGGGGTTGAATATCACCGGCTCCAATTCGGTGGCCGCTGGTGCGCTGATCGTGCGCAATGATTTAAGCGGCGGTGCCACGGCCAAGGTGTTCGATAACAGTACCCTCACTTTAGATGGCTCCGCCACGGTCGAAGCCACCAGCCGCACGCAGCTCAATGCCAGCTCTGAGGGCATCGTGACATCCAGCGGGGGCAGCGCCACCGGCGCCGGAGTCAGTCTGGCTAAAAACGGCATGATTGTGGTGAACCTGGTGCTGGGCGCGGCCAACGCCGAGATCGTGGGTGGCTCGGTCACCACCGGTGGTGACCTCACCGTTAAAGCGACGAATGACGCGCGCCTCAATGCGCTGCTCAATAGCGTCACCACCTCGGGTGATGCCGCCGTGGGCGCAGCGGTCGCGTTTAATACCCTGGGCTATCAGGCCCAAGACATTCTTTCGCAAAGCGTCGATGCGCTGCTGGGAACAGGCTTTGGTGTGGCCGAGCCGGCGGAAGCAGTGGCAAAGATTACCGGCACCACTTTGGATGTGGGCGGTGATCTGACGATAACCGCGGATAACATCGCACAGCTCAATGCCACGCTGTCCAATGCCGCCAAGTCTGAAGCCTCAGCGCTCTATGGCGCTTCGGGCTCGGCTGCCGGCTTTGTACTGACCAGTAATTTGGTGGCCGCCGGTGCGGATGCACGCCTGGATAACCCGGCCGAAAACAGCACGGCTATCGGTGATGTGACCGTCGAAGCGATCGATAATGCGGGCATTTACGCCAACACCAAGCTGGTGAGCTCTTCGGTTACCTCCAATACCGGTGGCCTGGATATTCTGCGCAGTTCGCTGGATACCGCCACTGATCTGGCCAACCCGCCGCGTTACTACAGCAGCGATGGTCTGGAAGATTCCAGCTTCCCGCTCGCCTTTGGTGACCGGGTACAGGTTAACGATGGCTACACCGTTGATGTGGACGGCGAGGCGGTTGAGGTTCCCGCGGGTGTTTACGAATTCCTTGGTGTTACCGGTAACTTTGCGCCTACCACCGAAGACTATCTCGATCTGGATTACTGGAAGCCCGAAACCTCCGCCAGCGGCCTGATTCCGGATATCGGTAACGTGACCGGCTCTGATGCCATTGCCGTGGGCGGCATGGTGGTGCGCAACCAAGTGGAATCGGGTGCCGTGGCGTTGGTCACGGGCGCCACCTTAACGGCCGGTAGCCTCAGCGTGACGGCCAAAGAGACCTCTACGATGGTTGCCGAGCTCGATAGCTTTGTCGAAAGCTCCGGCGGTTCTAACACCGGTGACGGTCAGTCCGTGGCCAAGAACGGCGCGATTGCCACGAACTTGGTGATTGGCAGTGCCACCGCCGAGATCCGCAGTAGCGATATTACGACAACTGGTGCGGGTGATAGTGACGGTAGCGTTTCGGTGCTTGCCGAAAACGACGCCTCCATGGAGGCCATTGGCAACAGCGTGACACTGTCGGGCGACAAGGCCTTTGGCGCCAGTTTGGCGTTTAACACCGTGGGCTATGAGCCGCAGAACCTGCTTTTAGCCACACTCGATGCGTTAATGGGCACCAATATTGGTGACCAACAGCCCGCTGAGGCTAGCGCCTTAATCCTGAACAGCACGATCAGTGCCGCCGGTGATGTCACCGTGCGTGCGGATAACACCGCCAGCATTGAGGCAGAGCTGCTCAACGATTCCACCTCCGCGGCCTCGGCACTGATTGGTGCCGAGGGCATTGCCATTAGCGCGGCCCTGGTCACCAACCTGGTAGCCAGTGGGGCGAGTGCTGAAATTATCAACTCCACCGTGGATGCGAGCGGTAGCGTGACCGTAAAGGCCACCGATGAGGCCTCAATTGCCGCATCCAGCATGATGAAAGCCATCTCGAGTACCAGCAATGATGGGGGCGCGAGCCTGGCCGCTGGCCTACTGGACCAGATGGCCGATAGTTACCGGTTTACCAGCAAATCCGGTACGCAGTTCATTACCCAGGGCGATCTGGTGCGGGCAGCCTCAGACCATGACAGCAGCAAAGCCGTGGGCGGAGCGGTGTACCGCTACAAAGGGTCCGGGCTGGGGGCTGATATTGATTTGGCCACCGCTAACTTCCTAGGCAGTGACTGGGAGCGGATTAATCTGGATGGTGCCGGCGCCATCATTCCATCGCTGAATATCGGCAAATCCAATTCCATCGCCGGCGGCGGATTGGTGGTGCGTAACGATTTGCGCGGTGCGGTACTCGCTCGCATCGAAGGCGGGCAGGTTGAGGCCGATCAGGATATTACGATTGATGCCACCGAAGCGGTCACGCTGGCCGCCAGCAGCGAGGGCATTGTGTCGTCCTCCGGCGGTAGCGCGCTGGGTGCCGGCACCTCGCTTGCCGTTAATGGCACCATTGTCACCAACCTCTTGTTATCCGGCGCTGAGGCCCTGGCGCGCAACACGAGCCTAGATGCCGGGCGCGATATTCTGATTCAGGCCGATAACGCGGCCTTAATGGATGCCACGCTCAATAGCAAAACCCAATCGGGTGACAAGGCTGTGGGCGTATCGCTGGCCTTTAATAGCATGGGCTGGCAGGCCCAAAACCTGATCTTTAGCGCGATTGATGCGGTGCTGGGCAGCAGCATTGGCGATGCCGACCCCACCGAGGCCAAAGCCACCGCGTTAGACACCACCTTAATCGCCGGGCGTGATCTCACGCTGGATGCCAGCAATTCAGCCCAGCTGAATGCCACCTTATCGAATGCCGCTACCTCAGAAGCCTCGGCGTTGATCGGTGCCGGGGGTGCTGCCGCCGCCGCCGTGGTGTCCAGCAACATGGTCGCGAGCAATGCCGAGGCCTGGATTGACTTCACCACCACCGGCACCGTCAGCGCCGCGGGTGATCTGACCGTGCGCGCCGAAGATGAAGCGGGAGTGTTCTCCAACATCAAGCTGGTGAGCTCATCGGTTACGAGCAACACCGGCGGCATGGATATCCTTAAAAACGCGGCCAACCAGCTGGATGAAAGCGCCTTTAAGTTCGTGAGCACCGACGGCGAGCAAACCGTTGAGTTTGGCGATGTGGTGCGACTGGCCGCTGGGCATGCGGCCGGTGGCACGGGTGGTGGCCTGTATCGGTACATGGGCGAGACCGCCACCATCGATTTGAATGAAACCGATTTTGAAGACTTTGGCTACTGGACCGAAGAATCGGCCGCCAAAGATGTGCCTGAGCTGAATATTACCGCCTCAAGTTCCGCCGCCATGGCGGCGCTGATTGTGCGTAATGATGTGCGCTCAAACGTGCTGGCCCGGGTGGCCGACAGCACGGTGAATGCCGGCACGGTCACGGTAGAAGCCCTCGAGACGGCCTCCATTCGGGCGCTGAACGATTCCACGGCCGAGTCCTCGGGCGGCAGTGCGGTAGGCACGGGCGACTCGATTGCGGCCAATGGTGTAATTGCCACCAATGCGGTGCTCTCTGCGGCGGATGCGGAAATTCGCAACAGCACGGTGACAACCACGGATACCACCGGTGCAATTACCGTTAATGCCGAAAACCGCTCGCTGATCGACGCACGTAACCTCTCCAACGTAATCACCGGTGACACCGGCATTAGCGGCACGCTGGCGTTTAACACCATCGGTTATCAGTCACAGAACGTATTGCTGCGCACCATCGATGCGCTGATTGGCACAGATATTGGCGATACCCAACCGGCGCGCGTGAATGCGCTGATTATAGACTCCAACCTAAACGCCGCCGGCGATGTGATCGTGACCGCGGATAACACCGCCACGCTGCGCGCCACCGTGAGCAACGATACTGAGGCAAAGGCCGAGGCATTAATTGGGGCCAGTGCGCTGTCGGTGGGCGCCATCCTCACCAGCAACCTGGTCGCGGCTGAGACAAACGCAGCCATTGAATCGAGTGCCCAGCGCACACTCACCGCTGGCGGTGATATCCGCATTGAGGCTAACGAGGCGGCCAATATTATTGCCAATGTCGAATTATCGTCTGTGGCCAGCGCCGTTAATGATGGCGGCCTGGGCATGGTCACCAAGCTACTGCTCGAAGAAGACGGGCTTGATTTTACTGATCGCTCGGGCTCACAGTCGGTTTCTAACGGCAATTTGGTACGAGTGGCGGCACCGGCATACACCAGCCTTGAGATAGCGGAAACGCTCAATCAAGGCGACCGGGTCAAGCTGAAGTTTGACATTGACGCCGGCGATTCAGGCGATGTGTTTGAATATATTGGCACTACGCCGCTGGAAAATGCCGAGCTTGATCGCCAGAACTATGGCAACACCAACCAGTGGCGCAAAGTGCTGGGGGATGCCGAGCAGGTCTATCGCTACAAAGGCAGCAACGCCACGGTTGATTTGGGCACGGCCGATTACACCGACGAGGATGTTTGGGAAGCGCTTGCGGATGTTGATCCCAACAATCTGGTCCCCGGGCTGAGTCTGTCGATTACCCCCTCTAGCGCGCCGGCCTTTGGTGGGCTGATTGTGCGTAATGACCTGCGCAGTGGTGTGACGGCCGATTTAGATCGCCAAGTGGCCAGTGCCGGTGGTGATGTGGTGATTTCCGCGGTGGAGCAAAGCCGCATTCTGGCCCAGACCAATAGCACGGTGATTTCCTCGGGCGGTAGCATGTTTGGGGGCGGTGTCTCCATTGCCGTCAACGGCGTGATTGCCACCAACACGGTGCTGGCCTCGGCTGAAGCCACCGCGCAGCGTGGCTCGATTACCGCTGGTGGCGATATTGACATCGTGGCGCGTAACGAAGCCGGCATTATCAGCACCATTACCAATACCACTGAGGCCGGGGGTATTGGGGTTGGCGTGACGCTCGCCTTTAATACCGTCGGTTATGAGGCGCAGAACATCTTTGCGCAAACCATTGATGTGATTGCCGGCGGGGTGTTTGGTACGGCTGACCCGATCGTGACCTCAGCCACCACTGAGAATCTTGATCTCAGCGCTGGCGGTGACCTCACGGTAGCGGCGGATTCTAATAGCTTTATTGACGCCCGCATCGAAAGCGCCACGGCCGTTCAGTCGATTGCGGTGGCTGGGTCGTCCTCGACCATTGGTGTGGGTGCGGTGCTCACGCTCAACCGAGTGAGCAGCATCACCGATGCGCTGATTGGTACGGCCAATAACACACTCACGGTAGGCAGTGACCTTACTGTTAGCGCGCTGGAGCGCGGCACCATTCTCTCGCAGGTAGAAGCCTCAACCATTTCGATTGCCGGTGGACTGGCTGGTGGCGCTACGAGCGTTTCCGTTGCTTTTGCGATGGCGCGCAACAGCTTAAGCGCGGTGAACACCGCCAAGGTTGATACCGGCCAAGCGCTGAATGTGAGCGGCGATGTGCTGATTGAAGCTGATCGCACCGCCTTGATCGATAGTGAGGTGAGTGCCACGGCGGTGTCGGTGGCTGTTGCAGGAAGTGGTCCCTCTGTGGCCGCCAGTGCAGCGGGGGCCATCGCGGTGAACCGCGTGCTCGGCGGCAACTTCGCGCTCTTGGAGAACAGTAACCTTACGGCCGGTGGTGCGGTGAGTATTCAGGCCAAGGATCAAAGCCGAATTGATGCGCAAGTCAGTGCGGATGCGCAATCGGTGGCGGTCAGCTTTAGCAGCCCCGCACCGGCCCCTGCGTTCGGGCTTTCGATTGCGATCAATGAAATTGGCTGGAATAGCACCGATGTGTCCGCCACTTATGAGAATAACGACACGCCCACGAGTTTGGTGGCCGGGCAGAGCATTCGCATGCGCACCGGCCCGCTGGTCGGCCAGGTGTTTGAATACCTCGGTCCAACCCTGACTAATCCCAAACTGGGCGAACAGAATTATGGCGATCGCACGCTATGGCGGCGGATTGATCGCGTTCAAGATGGCGCGCAGACCGTGGCCGCCATCCGCAATGGCAGCGTAGATGCCACGGGGGCCTTGAGTATTGAAGCGGCCTCTGAGGCACAGATCGATGCGGTGGTCACCGCCAAGACCGTGGCGATTGGTGCATCAGCGGTAACGGCCGTCGGCATTAGCGTGGGCGGTGTCGTGACCACTAACGACATCAACATGGACGTGCTGGCGTACATGGAAAACGCCCAGGATCTAAGCGCCAGCGCAATTGTTGTGTCTGCCAATAACCAGGCCCGCATCAATGCGGTGGCCGAAGCGGCTTCGATTGGTGGTGCAGTGGGTGGCGGCCCAGCCGTGGCCGTAAGCGTGGGCATGGCGCTGAGCTTTAACGAGATCCTGGGTGATACGGCAGCCTTCCTGCGCAATGTCACCGATATTCAGAGCACCAGTGGTGATATTCAAGTTACTGCCAATGCCAGCCCAACGGCGCTGGGCTCTTTTGACCTGAATAATGAAGCAAACCTCAATGTGGCCGCACTCAACGCGGCGGCCATTTTGGATGGCGATACGCCCAGTGCCACCACCCTCAATGCCTTAGAGTCCGCCCTGCGTGGTGCAGGCGCGGCGGTTAGCGACGTCGTACAGCTGCGCGTGGTCGAGGCCAATCAGCGCTGGCTGGCCATTGATCAGTCGGGCCGCAGCTACCAGCTGGCGCTTAATGGCAGTGTGCTCGAGGTGACCGCTACTAGCATTAATGCCGTGGCCAGTGCAGCCTCGATTTCTGTCTCCGGCAGTGGGGCTGCGAGTGTGCCGATTAGCGGTGGTGCCGCGATGGCCTTTAACCAAGTCGGCAACCGGGTTCAGGCGCTGATTGAGGGCGGCAGCACGGTCACCAGCGCGGCGGGCCTTGATCTTACCGCCACCAATCTCTCAGGCATTAACGCCAGTGTGCGCACAGAATCTTTGGCGGTTGGCGTCGGTGGTGGTGCGGGTGTGGGTGCTTCCATCGGTACGGCGGTGGCCCGCAACTGGCTGGGCTTCGATAGTAAAGACAGCGCTTACTCGGCGATTACCGAGGCGCGCATTCTCAACGCCAGCGTCACGGCCGCGCAAAAACTCACCATCAATGCGCTGGCTGATCAGCGGATTACCGCAGATGTCTTTAGTGGCTCGGTGGCCGTCGCCGGTGGCGGCGGTGTCGGCATTGGCGCAAGTGGCTCCGGGGTAAACGCCAGTAACGTCATTGCTAATATGGTGCGCGCGGAGATTCGTGGCTCGGGTAACGATAGCCGGGTTGCCGTGGGCAGTCTTGATATTGATGCGGTCGATCGCTCCAGCATTCAAAGCTTTGCGGGTGCGGCCTCGATTGCCGCCGGCATTGGCGGCGGTGGCGGTACCGCCATCTCCATTGGCGCGAGTATTGCGCGCAACACCATCCAGACGGTGGTGCAGGCGGGCGTTTTTGATCACAACTCGGTGCGGGCATCCAGCACTACCGGGGCGATTACGATTGACGCCAAGCGTGAGGGGTCCATTCATACCGAGGCCATGGCGGCGTCTGCCTCGGTGGGTCTCGCCGGTGCGAGCGGACTTGCCTTAAGTGGTGCGGGTGCCGATGCCAAGAACTTAATTACTGGTGCCACCCGTGCGCTGGTCGACAATGCCGATCTTTACTCCTCCGGTGCCGTTCACCTGGATGCGCAGGATCAGGCTTCCATCAATGCGCGTATCAGCGCGCTCTCCGCGGCTGTCGGTGCAGGCGGTGCCACTGGCGCGGCCGCCTCCATAGGCGTAGGGCTGGCGCGCAATGTGATTGGCTGGCAGCCCAGCGATGTGGAGGCCAACTACACCACCGATAGCCGCCCAGCGGTGGTGGCTGCCGGTCAAGTGGTTGAAGTGCGTCATGGCGTGCGCGATGGCGAGAAGTACGAATACATTGGTGAGACCCCCCTGCTGCTGATTGCTAACCAAAACGGCAATCTCTCGACCCAGGATTACGGTAATCGCAATCTCTGGCGTCAGGTGGGTCTGGCCCGTGAGGGCGGTGAGATCCATGCCCGCATTACGGATTCGTCAGTGAATGCCATCGGCGCATTGAGCGTGACGGCTAATTCCGAGCAAAGCATTACCGCCGATGTGCAGTCGGCCTCGGTGGCACTGGCCGGCGGCGGAGCGATCGGTTTGGGCTTAAGTGGCGCTGGCGTGGGTGCTACTAACCGTATTGAAGTGGATGTGCGCGCCGATATCAGCGGCCAGGCCAGCGATCGGGTGCGGGCAGACCGCATTACGCTCACCGCTACCGATGATTCCTCAATTGTGGCCGATGTGCAGTCGGCGGCCATCAGCGCGGCCTTTAGTGGGGTCAGCGGTATTGCGCTCTCCGTATCCGCCAGTGTGGCGAATAATACTGTCAGCAATCAGGTGATTGCCGAGGCGAAGGGTCTGTTTTTAGAGTCTCGCGGTCGTGACATCGTTATCAAAGCCACAGAAAACGCCCAGATTCGCTCTGAGGCGGTTGCCATTGGTGCGGCCCTTAGTGGCGGTGGATTTGCCGGCGTTAGCTTTGCCGGTGCCTTTGGTGATGCGTACAACGCCATTAGTACCAATACCCAGGCGCTTGTGACTAATGCACAGATTAGCACGGGCCATCAACTGCATGTGCTGGCCGATAACACCGCCAGCATTCGGGCAGAGATTGGCAGTATTGCCGCCTCGTCAGCTGGGGGTGCTGTAGGTGGGGGGAGCATTTCGATTGGCTCCGCGGTGGCCGAAAATGCCATTGGCGGTATGGTCAAAGCGACTGCCACTAACGCCGACATTTATGCCCGCACCGTTACGCTGCGTGCCACCAACGATGCCTCCATTCGTACCGAAGTCGATGCCAAGAGCCTGGCGGTGGCCGGAGGTGCTGCGGTTGGCGCTGCGGCGGCAGGTGCTGGCTCGGCCTCCTACAGCCAGCTTGAAACACTGGTGTTGGCCGAGGCGCGCGATACCAAGCTCCGGCTCTTTGGTGATGCCACCATCCAGGCTACAGACAAATCCACCATCGTCTCTGATACCGCTGCGGCTAGCTTAGCTGCCTCGGCTGGTACAGTTAGTGGCGCTATCGCGATCGGTGTTTCCCTTTCAGAAAACCGCCTAGATAACCAGATCTTAGCCATTGCAAGTGGCCTTGATTTTGCCTCACAAACCGGCGGTTTGGCCGTATTAGCGAGTGATGAGGCCAGCGCCAACGCCGCCTCTGCGGCGGCTGCCATGAGCGGCAGCTTTGGCCTAGGCGTGGCCGCCTCCGGCGGTGGTGCCAATGCCATTGCCAAGGTCAACACAGTCACGCGCGCGCTATTAGAAGACTCAGTAGTTAATGCCGGTGGCGATGTTCAAATTACCGCAACGAATAATGCAAATGTCACCACTGAGGTGCGTGCAACATCGGTTGCGGTTGGCTTTATTGCAGCGGCGGCGGCGGGCACGGTTTCGCGGGCTGATTTTGCCAATGTGGTTGAAGCCATCATCGAAGACAGCCATGTCTTTGCGCAAGGCCGGGTGGGTGTTGATGCGCGCTCCAACGTTAGCGGTGATGCCAGTGCCAGCGGGCTGGCGGTAAGCGGCGGTTTAAGCTTGTCGGTGGGCGCATCGGATGCCCAAGCACAGGCCGAGGGCACGGTGCTTGCCACGCTGCTGGGCGATAGCCTGATCCGCTCTGAAACCTTCGTACTGCAATCCGAGGCTCACGATGCACTCTACGCGCGCAGTGAAGCGAGCAGCGCAGGCCTGCTGGCCGGTTTGGCCGGCACTATCGCCATTGTTGATGACACGCGCGATGTGGTTGCTCGGATTGGCCAGGGCACGATGGTTGATAGTGGCAATGTGGCGATTTTTGCACGCCATAATCAGGTGGGCGATACGCGAGCAGACGCCAAGGCGCTTGGCCTGCTAGCAGGTACCGGGGCGCTGGTCGAGACGAACATGACGGGCGCGGCCTATACGCTGATTGACGAGCAGGCCACGCTGCGGGCCACCAAGAACATTCGGATTAACGCCAGCAACTTAGGCCTGAAAGAGCGTTATGCCAACGAGAATAACCTGACCTCAGGCTCAGCCGGTTTGGTTACGCTCAATGCATTAGTCAGTCACACACTCTTTGGGACCGACTCCAGCCGCTTTACCGCCGAAGTGATCGTAGGCGATGGGGCAATCATTGAGGTGGCTGGCTCACAGCTAAACCCGGGCCGCATCGATATTGGCAGTGAGGTCAATGTGTATGCGGTAGATAGCGTATTTGTTGAGGGTGTTTCTCTGTTTGGCCTGTCAAAAGGTCGAAGTGAGATCGACGCGGCAACGCGCTCGGCGGTAACGATTGGTGATGCGGAAATTCGCAATCCGAGTGGCGATATCTACATCACTACGCGCAGCGTGGGCACCGCAAACGCCAGCGCCAACATGTACACCACTTCCGTTTTAACCGGCGTGACGGGTGCCGATGCCGTGGGCCGCGTGAATGCGCTCAACCTGATTGAAACCAACGATAGCTTTATTCAAGGCGGCACGGTACATCTGTTGGCCGGCGTGAATAGCCGCGGTGAAGTTAACCAGCTCAATGGCTTTAGTGATGCGCAAATCACCTCGGTCAGTATTTTCCCGGCAATTAACGACCCCAACCCAGATTTGAGCATTCGCGAGCAAAATCGGATTAACCTTGCGGGTGCAACGGTACTGCAGTCCATTGGCAACGTGCACTTAAGAACGGTTGAGGGCATTGGTGGGGATGAGCGCGGTGCAGAAACCGGCGGCATGGTCTCCGTGTCCCTGATTCCTTATGGCTCTGGCATCGACCGACGTGGGCAGGTGGATGAGTCAACCAATCAGGTCAATATTGCCGATACGGCACGGGTGCAGGCGGGTGTGAATAATCGCGCGGTACTGCATGTGTTGCCGGTGACCGTGGATGGGGTAACTCAGTTTGACTGGAATCGCGTCGGGACTGAGCTCAGCACAGCTGAGAAAGCAAAAATGCATATCGATGCCAATGTGGCGATGGAATACGCCGCGCTGGATCTTTCCGGTTTGGATATGGCCGGCCTTGATGCTGAAGAACGGGCCGCGCAGCAACAAATCCTTAATGCGCTAGATCGCAAGTTCTACGTCATCAAGCCAGTGGCCATGGAAGCGCCGATTGTGCGCATCGAAAATGTCTCCAACATGTTGCTGGAGCGGCGTGAATCGATTTTGGGCTGGATGGCGAGCCATTCGGACAATCCTGAAGCCATAGCGCGCTATCAAGAGCAGCTTAAGCAGGTTAACGAGGCGCTCGACGAGCTGGGTCTGGTCGAGACCATTGTGGTGGACGGTGAGTCTTTTGAGGTAGTGGCACAGGAAATGGACGAGGTCTTCCTCGACATGCCGGATGTCTATGCGGCCCCGGGTTCGGTATTTATCGACGCCACCAGCACCAGTGGCTCAACCATTGATAATCTGATTCAAGGAGGGCGTATCAGCACGGCCAGCACGGCGCGTATTGATATCCTCAACTCAACCCCACTTCAGATGCGTACCTTTGATGCCGTGATCAAAGATTCGCTGGTTGTAAAACCGGTTGATGGGGCGATGACCACCTTTAATCCGGGCAATGTTTTCCTGAATAGCGGTGCGCTGACGGATGAAGGCCCGTCTGAGGTGCAAAGCAGCATCAATATTCGCCAGCTCAGTGAGGCGCCAGCTCGTCTGAATCTCGGCACCTTGATTCAGTCACGCCTCTCTGGCCCACAGGATCTGTTCCTGCTGGGCTCGGTGTATAACGAAAACGGTGCCGTGACCGTTAATAACCTCATGGGCAGCATCGAGGTGTCGGGACAGTTGCGTGCCGGGGAGCTCGATGTCTCCAGCGCGGGCAACTTTGATTTGAACGTGGCCGGCTGGCAGCACATGGCAGATCCACGCCAGCTGGCAGATTTCACCAGCCGTTATCCACTCGTTAACCCATCACAAAGCGAAACGCAGGGCTTTGAGGCGTATAACCGGCTTGCTGATTTCAATACGTTGCAAAGCGGTCTGACACAGCGCGCGCTATCGCAGATCGTGGCCCAGGGCGATATCAACATTAATGCGCAGTATCTGAACATTAATGGCCTAATTCAAAGTGGATTTACCGACCTTCAATTGACGGTCTCAAAAGATTTTGCGGCCACCCAAACCACTAGCCTGTATAACTTGGCCGCCTTTGGTAAGTCGCTGGATGACTACAAGCAGCCAGCGGTCACCTTGGATGGTGTGAACTTTGGCACGGTGCCGTTTAGGAGTTACTTTGACGCCGATCTGGGTGCCATTGTGGTTGAAGAAATCACCAGCACCCCAGGCAGCATTACCCTAACCGGTCAGGTCTTTAGTACCGGTAACGGTCAGATTTTGGTTTCGGACGGCGCACCAAACATCCGTGTTGATAACTTTAGTCAGTACGATGTGATTTTTGACGGGATTGATCTGCGAGCTTCACGCCCTGGGCAGTTGACCATTAACGATACCTCCCGTCTGTTGAAGTCTGAGTATGTTTTTGTGGGCGATGAGGTCACGCAGTCTGACTTCCAAGGCGCTTTGGTTAATGGCGAGATCGTTTACACGCCAATTGGTACAGATCAGGTCTTTGATCTGGCCGCCATGGAAACCGCACGTGCGGCGTTTGAAGCTGATTCCAGTAACTTTGGCAGCGGCTATGAAGTGCTGCGTGACACGGCGCATCGTATTGTCTACGAACCAGCTGAAGATCTTTACTACACTTGGGTTGAAGGGCAGGGCTTTGCCGAAACAGAGATTAGAAAGTACGAGAACAACAGCTTTAACCTCTTTGGCGTTGACTCAGATTGGCTTTCTAAAGATACCGAGTATGTCTGGCAGACGGTGGAGTACACCGATGAAAAACCGCTGCTGGAATCAGAGCTGCTGCTAAGTGAAGCTGAGCTATTAGACCTGCTGACGGTTGGTTCTCCCTTTAGTAGTGATGAGCCGGTTTATGGCATTGAGTACTTGCTCAAGCGCAACACGGCGGTGCAGCTGTACAAAGGCGTTTCAGAGGTTCGGGATGTCCGCACCAACCGGATTTATCAGTTCGTCGGTGAAGGTGAAGATACCGCACTGAATCTGCCACGCACCGATTTCTCAGATACCGATCTATGGAAAGATACAGGCCGTAGCGTGAGTGGTGATGATTACCAGAGTGTGGGCGCCAACCGCTTTGATAGCACCTTTGAGAACATCTCAACCACCCAAAAGAGCTGGACAACCGGTGGCGGCTGGCTGAGGAAGAAAACCCATCATGTCGAGACGACTGTCGTCACCGGCATGACTGACTATTACACGCATTATCTGCGTGCTGATTATCCCATTCAGATTGGTCAAATCACCGCCTCAGAAACCCCTGGCGTGATTGTGAATAGCTCCGAGGGCTCGGTCATCTTCCGCGGTGATGTGAAGCTGGCCGAAGGGGGCATTAACGACGATGGCGTAGAGACGACGCGCATGGCAATGACCCTGGATGTGGGCGGCGATGTGCGCTTTACCGATTCAGCCGCTTTCTTTGGTTATGCGCCACAGATTGAGGCGGGCGGTCAGGTTGACCTGACGATGGAAGGCAACAAGGGCACCACCAATATTGAGGCCGGTGGTGATATTGACCTGGTGGTGTTCTCCACTGAGAACGACAGCAGTGTGTTGGTTGCCAATCGTATCGAATCAACCCGCGGTGATGTCACCATTCGGGCGGCCCAGGGTATCGAAGGTATCGGTTCGGGCGAGGGCCAAGAAATTAAGATTCGCGGTAATCGGGTGCAGCTCGATGCCGTGGATGGCAGCGTGGGCCAGGTTCTGCTTGATGGCAATACCCAAGGAGATGGGGGTTTAGCGGTACGTGCCAAGGGCGGCGTCAATATCACCCAAACTGCCGGCGATATGGTGTTAGTGCTACCGACGCTATGGGATAACCCAACCGCCTCGGTCTTGTCCCTTGAGGGCAACGTAACGCTGCATAACTTGGCGGGTTCCATCACTGATGGGGTGAACGGTCAGCTATCGCTAGAGGCCAATGGTAATGCGGGCCTTGCCTCTGCCCTGTCTGAGGCGGGTATTGATGCGGCGCGCTCGGAATATAGCCTGAACGCCGGTTTTGCGAAGTTCCTTAATCCGCATGTGGATATTCGCAGCCTAGGTGCGGCGGAATCGAGTGATTTTCTTAACATCAAAGCCAATGCCGTGGCGCTGGAAGCGTGGGCCGGCGGGCAGGTGGGTGAGCTCGGCGATATCTTGGTGATTGAATCGCCGCATGAGTTTGAAAATTTATCGCTTGCCCAGCAACGGGCATTGAGTGCGGCCGGCGCGGGCGATGTGGTGGGTGTAACCCACGAGCTCTACCGCTACCTCGGTGCAGATCGCGACCTTGACCTGCTGCACACCGATTTGGTTTCGGGTGAAACGCTGGTGCAAGACATCGATACCGGGTCGCTGTGGCGCTACACCGGCCAAAATCGCACCGCGTTGCTGTCTGATGCGCTAGCTGGCGCCGAAGACTCTGCAGATTGGGAGCTCATCCCAACAGTCATTGAACTCAAAAAAGATCAGACGCTGATTAAAGATATTAGCGATGACAAGGTATGGCGTTATATCGGTGAAGATCCTGAGGATGGTGAAGAAGGTAAAGAGACAATCTCACTCGCGCTACTTGGCCGCGAGCTATCTGAGGTTGATCCAGAGAACAGTGAGGTCTGGGCATTAGTTGAAGACAGCGCGGTCACTGATAACTTTGCGCTTGATCCTGATGCCGATCAGTTCTTCACCCTATTAAAAGACGATGGTCGTTTTGATAAAGATCCGCAAAAGGGCTGGTATGAAAGCGATTATTTAAATGTGGATCGGTTTGCTGATGATGGCGTTTGGGAGCGGATTACCGCCGATTACGTCACTGATACCGATCGGCGGACCGAGTCTGAGGCCAATCGGGCACTAGCGCTCACCAGTGGCGATCGGGTTCAGGTGCAGTACTCCAAAACAGAATATGGGCTGTATGAGTATGTGGGCGATGCAGGCAGTGTTGACCTAAGCCGTCAGGACTTTGCCAACGCCAGCCTTTGGCAGCGTATTGATGCCGATGGCGCAACCGACGGCGGCACGCTTGAGCTTGAAACCGGCATGGTCGTTGCCAATAAATTCCGCATCGATCGCATGGCGCTGCAGGTAGCCGAAGATGTGAATATTGGGTTTAACGATCCAGCAACCAGTGGGCTAACCGCCCGTGGCGGCGATGTGATCGTGCAGACCAACCAAAGCGTGATTGTGGATAGCGTTGTCGCAACAAGCACCGAAGGTGGCAATATCCGCTTGGTCTCCGGCGGCGAAGTGGTACTCAATGCCGCCTCAGAAATCTCTGCCTTGAACCAAAATTCTAGCATCTATGTGGAATCCAGCCAGGCGATGACGCTGGGTAGCGGCTCGATTGTGAATGCTGGCGTTAAAGTCGAAGGCGGCGTGCCAACAGAAACCGGCGCACAGGCCAGTGTTTATCTGTTTGCCCAAGAGGAGATGTGGATTGATGGCGTCGTTGCCGCCTCAGGCAACTTGACCATCGATATGGGCACACCAAACGCTGACACGCCAAGCAGTGCCGAGGTTTTTAATAATTACTTTAACTCGCTGGATGAAAGCCATCCGCTGTATGCCGCAAGCGCGGCAGACATGCCCGACTACGGGTTGTTGATGACGGGCACGCTGGTCACCACCGGTGCCGATGCCGATATCCGCATCACCGGGCCCAGCAACCTGTTTATGGTCGGTAATATTAAAACGCAGGGCATTGGCGCCGATGCCATGCTGCAGTCTGATCAATGGGTGTATGTCGAAGGCGAAATAACCATTGCCGGCAATTTGGAGATACACGGTGGGGTGCTACGCAGTGGCATTGAGCTGATTGATCGTGGTGGCGCGAATGCAGACGGTATCAGTGTGTGGATTGCGCCAACCAGCGTAATCACCACTACGGGAGATAACAGCACGCTGAGCCTCATTGGGTCGCAGGCCGTGCAGGTGGATGGCGTGGTGATTGCCGGTGGCAACAGCGGCACAACAGGCTTTGAGTTCACCGCAAAAGATGCGCACCTTCAGGTTGAGTCGGTGAACGCAGCGGTCACCATTAACTCCGGCATGGCGGCCTCGGGTAGCGCGGCGGTGACTGCGGTGCTTGATGAAGATGAGTCGTTCTATAACGGGGTGGGCGTGGGCATTCAAGTAACCGCCGCGGGCGGTATTACCGTGGGTGGCGGGCTGAGCGACGGCAGTTATGTCTCAACCGAGGCCACGCTCAAGCTTGAAACGGGCGGGCATATCGAAGTGATGGGCTTGTTGCTCTCGGGCGGGGCCATTGAGCGCACCGTGTCTGATGACAGACGCACAGACACGGTGGATTGGCTCAATACCGGTGCCTCGTTAAGCCTGATGGCGCTCGGCCAGGCCTACCTAGGCGGGCAGGCAGCTGGCGTTAACGGCGGGGGCAAAGTCGAGGTGCCTGGCACACTGCGGGCTGGTGGCGCCATCAGTATCCGTGGCGGCAGTGGCCGTGCAGATGCCAATGGCGATAATGATGGTCTCGCTATCAAGCTGCCCGCCGATTCACGCATGATGGTGAAAGACGCCGACGGCACGATTGATTTGATCGCCGCGGGCGCCATTGATGTTTGGGGTTTTGCGGCGGTTGGCGGCGACTTTACGCAGACCTTTGATGCCGATAACGACCCGCTGAGCCTGACGGTCTCGACCACCAGCCTGGCGGGTGATGGTGCCCTGAACATCACGGCTGATGATCACATCAGCGTGCTGGGTGAGCTTCATTCCACCGGATTGATCGATGCGGCAGCCGATACGATTGAGGTGGGCGGCGCGGCACTTCTAAAGACCACCGACGCAGACAGTCTGATTCGCTTAGGCGTTCGCTTAGGCGCTGAGAACACCATTGTGGTGCAGGAAAAAGCGGAGACGGGTGATCCCGCAGCGATTCAATCGGCAGGCGCCGTCGAATTTAAGGTGCTGCGCTCTGATCAGCTCACCTTGGGCCAGAATCAGTTTGATGCGGCCAAGGGGGTAATCCTCCGGTCCTCCGAAGACTTATTGGTGGATACCAAGATCGATGGCGACACGCTGGGTGTTGGCCAGATTACGCTGGCCACCGATGGCTTGCTGACGGTAACGAGCGACGGTTACGTTGTGGCCGATGAAAGCGTGAGCCTAGAGGGCGATGAGATCGCTTTTGCCGGTGTGGCCGAAGTGCGTCAGGCAGACCCAACGGCCTTGTCACACTGGCAGGCGGTGAACGACTTCACCATTTCTGGTGAGTTTATCGGTGGGCGGTATCTGATTGAGGCCGGCGCCGATCTCACCCTTGAAAATGTGGTGGCCGATGTCGAGGCCTTCCGCCTGAAGTCAGGCGCCGATCTGACGCTGGGCAATTTCGCCACACAGGATCAGGTTGATGACAGCGCCACAATCGCCGACAGCGTGACCATCGAGGCGGCTTCACTGATCGGCCTTGAGGCAGATGGGCACTTAATGCTTGGCGGTAATGCCACGCTTGAGGCGACCGACACAGATAGCGAGTTCAATGTAAACGTAGGTTCAGCCCAATGGATTGGTGAAGGCCGAGCTGCCGAAATGGCCGTGGATGTGAGCAACACATTCACGTTGGGTGGCCCAGTCATTAGCTATAGCGGTGAAGAGCCTAATGCGTTGACCGATAGCCGAGCGGTGCTGGATGCCGTTGATCAGGTGCGCATCGATGTGGGTAGCAACTTTACAGTGAATGACGCGCTAATCACAGCGGATGCGCTTGATTTGGGCAGTGCCGGCCAGCTCGTGCTGGCGGGTGGCACGGTATCGGCTTTGAGTGATCTTACTCTGCGTGGCGACTCGATTGTGATCGATTCTTCGCCGGTAGTTGGCGCGGGCGGCAGCATTACGGCCGTGGCTGAAAAGTCATTGATGCTGCGGACGCATTTGGGTGCTCAATATGACGATGAAACAAACCTTGTTGATTGGGTAGACAGCATAAGCCTCACGTCGAACACTGCTGACATCTCCATCGGTAATGGCGCCACGGATATCGATGGCGATACGGTGACGGTGCTTAATGCGGGTGCGATTTTCGCCAATAACCAGATTGAGCTTGATGCCAGCGGGCAGGTCAACTTACTGGCTGGCGCAGCCTTGGAGGCGCGGGATACCGGCTCGACATTGCGCGCCACGGCTGACGCTGAGCTATTCGTGGCCGGATCAGCCGATTTGTCCGCCGGCGGTTTGCTGCATCTGGCTGGTGAGGTGGTGACCATTCAGGGCGATGGCGAAGTGACTGACACGGGCGCAAGCGCTGAGCTGCAGGTCCATGCGGTTGATCAGATCGTGATTACCGGTGCGCTCGATTCGAGTGGGAATATCGAGCTGAAATCTGGCATTGATTTGAACAACAACGGCACAGTGCGAGTGCTAGAGGTGGGGCGTGCCACTGCGGCGGGCAATCTGGATGTTTTAGCAAGCGGTGCGGTAAAGCTGCGCGCCGATGTCTCTGGCCAGAGCTCAGAGCTGATTCGCGTGCCGACTCTGGTTGATCGAACCGTGTATGAGCCCGAGGTCAGTGGCTATCAAGACACCCTGGACGGCACCATCGTCATTCCCAAGGTGACCTGGAGTACGACCACGCAGCTTGAAGTAGTGGCACAGAAACGCGTTGTTGTGGGTGAGGAATTTGTTCGCCTAGACGCCACCCTTGAGCAGATTGGTTACCACAACGGGACTGACTTTAAAGAGTTCTTTGTTGAGGGGATTGGTGAGTCGGATGAGGGGGTCGATTACTCCAATGATGAGATCGACTGGAGCAATGCGGGTACCACGCTATTGCCTGACCGTGCCGCAACTGCTGTCTCGACAACCGATCCTAACGATCCGGATTATAAACGCTTCGACCAGCTCGACACCGCCCAGCGCCAGGCGGTATTGAATCACCTGGGCTACAAGCCGCTGTTTGACTTTAGCTACAGCAATGCCGAGAAGGTTACCGTCATCGACGGTACGGCCACCACGCAGGCCACCACGCCAAGTTGGTCGGGCAACAGCACACGCGTAATGAACCTTTCTGAGTCTGGCTGGCAGGATTTCTACATCCAGCTACCGCAGGGCGCTGAAGAAGACATCCAGCGCATCGTCTCCCAAGGCGCGCCGCAGTATCTGGTGGATGACGACACCCGCGAGGGAACCAACGACGGAGAATGGAAAACTGCCGCCGATTTCGGCGTGACGGTGGAGTACGTGAACGTCGATGATGATTCCGATGTTCAGACCACCTTTACCGAGGGTACGGATTACAACAATGCCAATATCGATTGGGAGAGCTTTGAGCTGAGCGAACCGGCAGTTGACGCTGGATGGGATGATTTGACGGATGCCCAACAAATTGCGGTGGCCAAGGAGCTGGGCTATCTGCCAGTGTTTGGTGATCCAACAGCGGACCTTGATGAACTCGGTGAGTGGGTCGGTACCGTCTTCGACACGGCTCAGGTGACATACACGCAGGAGGAATCTCGCTGGACTGAAGCGCTATATCCAACGAACCGAAGCTACCGGGTGGTGGAGACGGGGGCTGATGAAGCCTACTGGGAAGTGGGTTATGTGGATAACACCGGCAAGCGGTCCTTTGAGCTGCTTGATAGCGAAAAGACGCTCGAGTTGAGCTACACCCCTGCATGGGCGGAGAACTATGCAGCGACATCTGGCCCCGAGGAGGCGGAGATGGCAGCCGACTACGTCGGTGGTGGCGGATTTACTAACCTGATTAAGGCGGATCAGGATTACTTGGATGCGCTTGAGGATTACACGGCAAGCTTGACGCGCCAGGGTGAACGTGAGATCGGCGATCAGCTCGCGGCAAAATACGGATTTTTTGACGGAAGTGCCAGCCAGAGCTTTGAAGTTTCTTCAAGCGATCAGTCTAAATGGTCGCGAGAGATCTTGAGCGAGTTGGGTGACGGGAGTTATTCCGTTTACCGCAGTGATGGCACCCAGAGTGGTGATTTGATTGGCGCTGAGCAAAAAGACGATGTGACCGTCAGTATTTCTCCGGTCGTTAAAACCTCGGGTAATGTAGGTTTAGGGAGTGATACGTTCGCTCAAACGTTTACCCTTGAAGCTTGGATATATAATTCTCCCGACGGAAAGATTTTTGAGTTTGTCAGTGATGACGCCGGTAACACTCGGTCTATAGAAATTATTGACGGGAAGGCCATCTTTTGGTTATACCAAGGAGGAGACGACGTTTGGAGTGGAGTAACTTCAAGTTCTAGAGTCGATGTTACTCAGTACCGCCACGTGGTCGCGAAATACGCATACAACCCCGATTACCGTGCTCCGCTCATGTTGTTTGTCGACGGGAAAAACGACACTAATAAATATAAAGATTATAGTGATACCCTCACGCGCCCATACAACGTGGAGGGTGATTGGGAAATAGGCATTGCTGGCGCTGTAGCGCTCCGTTCCTATGATGTAGATATCTATAATTATTATCTGTCGGATAGCGGCATAAGAGATAACTACATTGCCGGAATATTTGGTGCATACGGCGATGGTAGCTATTCCGGCGGAACCCAAACTCAATCTCGGGCCGACTGGATTGCACAGGCCATTGACTTATCGCTTTCCAGAGACACTGCTGTCAGCAAGAACAACAGCTTTATGAGTTTCGCCGAAGGCGGTCAATATCGTGTTCAATACGATATTGACGGATCGACTTTAACGGCGTCTAAGATCAGTAAGAAGGATGTCACTACCGCCAAGGAAATCTTCTACGACTACGATTACGAATGGCAATCCACCGATGTTGACTTAAGAGATCAGCGGCTGAAGTTGGATTATCAGATGGTGTACCAGCCATCGGATGTAACCGGGTTGGTTAACGAGTTTGGGCTGAAGTCGCAGGAAGTCGCGACCGTCAGCGAGATTACGGAAAACGTCTGGAAGCGCACGCCCACCTATAGCCTCTCCGCGCAGACTGAGCAGGTGGCCGGCGTTGGAAACGAAACCCAAACCATCGCCACCTTCGCCGGCAATGCCCTCGATGCGCAGAACATTCGGATTGAAAGTGGCGCGGATGTCACCGTTACCGCGGTGGTCGAGGCCTCGGGCACGCTGGAGATCGACGCTGCCGGCACGGTCACAGCGCAGGGTCATAACGTCACGGCCGATGATGGCATTACCACCATCAATACCATCGCCGAGCTTACCGCTGGAACAAGCCTGGATATTTCAGCGGGTGGGGATGTTGACCTGGCGGCCACGTCTGTTTTGACCGCACAAGGCCCGGCCGGTGAGGTCGCCGTGGCCGCCACGGGTGATGTGACACTGCGTGGTACGGTCCTCGGCAGCGATCTGGACTTTGAGGCGGGCGTAAACCTGACGCTGGTGAGCACCGCGGTCCTCGAGGGCTTGGGCGAGGCCAACTCCGACACCCTGGCACTCGCCGCGGGTCAGACCCTCTCCCGGACGGCCGGTGAAACCGCTCAACACAAGGCGTATCTGGCGGTCGATCATCTGATCGTCGATGTGGATGGGCAGACCGCCTTGGATCTGAATGGGCTGGATACCCTTACGCTCAAGGGCGAGGGCGGCGATCTCCAGATCAGCCATCGCGGTGCCCTGAATCTGAACGCCGAGGCCACGGATTCCGACATCAGCCTGACCAACTGGGGCGATCTGAGCCTGCTGGATCTGAACCTTAGCGGTGACACGGCCGATAACCGTCTCGAGATTGAGGTGAAGACGGAGTTCTCATCGAACGCCGTGGCGACGCAGGCCGGCATTGTGGTGCGTGATCTGGTGAGCACCGGGTACGTCGCGCTCACCGCCGCCGGCACGCTCAGCCACGAGAGCGCAACTTCGACGGCCATTGAGGTCGATCATCTTGATCTGGATTTGGTGGGTGATGCCGATCTGCGCACCCTGGTTGGTCGGTTGGATGCCAAGATTGAGTTTGGTGACCTCACGCTGGATCAGGGCTCAGGCGTTTTGACGCTTGATGAAGTGCGCGTGATCGGTGGTGATCTAACGGTTGACTCGGATGCCGGCATTCGCCTGGAGGATGTGCAGCTGAGCGGGGTGGCCGAAGCTCGAGGGGACGGTGAGACCACGAATGCCGGCGACACCCGTGATATTACCCTCGATGCGGCCAACATCGTCGATCGCGTCGGCACCGCCACGCTGCGCACGACCGCTGGCGATATCCTGGGCCTCGGCGGGCTGGATGTGGCACAGCTCAGCGCGGATGAGCTAGTGCTTGAAGCTGCCACCGGCATTGAAGGTCTGGCCATTAGCGCCAACCGCCTGACCACGGCCACCAGCACCGGCGGTGATCTCACCCTTCGCCACCTGAGCGCGGATGAAACGCTGAGCATCGGCGACTTGAGCCTGGCCGGCAGCGGCACGCTGACGCTTAACACCGTGGACGATCTTTATCTGGATGACGCCAGCAGCGTGAGCGTGAATAACGGCACGATCCGGCTGGAGTCTGAAACCGGCAATATTACCGTGGACGAGCCCACCGGCTGGTCGAGCAACTCTGATGACTCGATTGCCGGCTATAAAGACTTGAGCTTTATCGCCACGCTGGGCGTAGTCGATCTCCACCGCCAGTACGCCACAGCAGACGGCACGCTCGAGTACCGCGCCGCGGGGTTCCAGTTTGATGGTGAAACGGCCTTTACTGAGAATCTCAGCGCGGAAACCGTGATCATCCACGCGGTGCATGGTGATCCAACGGATCTGGACAAGAGCACCTTTGGTGAGACGCTGACCATCAATGCGGATATCGCCGCCGAGTCTCGGGTTGAACTGATGTCTGATCGCGATGTGCTGGTCATTGGCGACATTACGCACAGCGACGGTGGCGACAATCAGATTGATACGCTGTCGATGCGGGCCAATGGCCTAGCGACAGTTGAAGTGCAGGATGTTGATGGTGATGGCAACGGCATCGTAGACGGGGGTGGCAATGCAGTTACGAGCACGCGTACCACCGGTGATATCACCCTCAACACGCAAGCCTTGTCAGTCGACGTCTTTGATCTCAGAGCCGATGCCAACATCGCCATTGCCACCCAGGATGACTTAACCCTCAAGGGCAATTTCCTGGCGCTTGAGGGCTTCTCGCCCGTGGAATCGTTGCGGGTGGATGTGCGCGGCACCGATGGCACACCGTCGGTGTTGGATTTTGCCAGCGGCGTGCTGAAAGCCACTGATAGCATCAACCTGGTAGCCGATGAAATTCAGATGAACGTGGGCAGTCTGCTGCAGACGCGAGATCTGATAGTCGATGCCGGCTTCGATGTGATGGTCAATACCCGAGTCGACACGCTCGACGCCTATTCAGCCGGTGGCACCGTGGAAGTGCGTGAGGCAACCGACCTGGAGGTCCAGCGCCTGGGCAGCGGTGGTGGCGATGTTATTCTTAATGCGCGCGGTAATCTGACGCTGCACGATGTCTGGATCGATGCCGATGGGCGTGATGATGACAGTGGGCAGACCATCGGCAACCGAATTATCGTCAGCAACCTGGGCGATATTGCGCTGGCCGCCGTAGAAGCTGGTCGGGACGATGTCGATAAGCTGCTCTCCGAGGTTCAGATTAATACACGGGGTGCTGTTAGCCTGATTACCGGCACCGCTGGCGCTGACAATCACATCATTGCCGCCAACGCCAAAATTAATGATGGCAAGCTCAAGTCTGGTAGTAGCGATCGTCAGGATGACTGGGCACAAGGCTCTGGCCAGTCTGGCCTGAATGTGGCCACGGCAGACGGAACCTTTGATTACAACGCCACTGAAAACGCCGCCAATGCCCTGCTTGACCTCGAAGGCAGCGATGGCAACGCGGTGCAGGGCGATTACGTCATCAGCTTGCCATCGGACGATCCAAGCTTTGGAGAGGGTAGTCTTGCCACGCTCACCTCAAAAGCAACGGGCGATATTTTTGTGCTGGAGTTGCCGCTTGGTGATGCTCAGGGGCTAGACCTTGAGAGCCTGAATGGCAAAGTTATGTTGGCTGGAGACTTTGGTCGCGCCGATTCAGACATCCGTCTAAGCGGTCAGTCTATTGATGCCGGCGGCACCATCACCGCACAGAATTTGAGCGTTAAGCTCTCAGAAAACGCCACACTCAATACTCAAGCCAGTGGTCTCAGCCTAGAGAACGGTCAGGCCGTGGATTTGGTGATCCATCAGTCGGGTGAGCTCAGCAGCGGCGACGTTGAACTCCAGGGCGGCAGCCATCTCACGCTGAATGCAGATAACAACGTGCAGCTAGCCACGCTCAAATCCGCCAATACCGATTCTGAGCAGCTGGTTGTGGTGCTGCGGGGTGATGGCGGTTCAAACTTCGCCCTGACCGATGGGCTGGATATGACCGGTAGCATTGATGCTGGTGATCGCGCCTTCACGGTGGATGCCGATACCAGCCGCCTGGAGGGTGATTTGATTGCCGGTAGCTTTGTGCTGGTCGGCTCAGGTAACACCGCCGTGTTGGATGGCACCGTCACCGCCAGTGATGCGGCCGGCATCACCATTGATGACTCCCTGCGCGCAGTCGATGCGCTGACCCTGAAGGTCACGGATAACACCGCTGATATTGTGTTGGGCCGAGCAGCTGATCAGCTCAGCGAGGGCCAGGCTCCATTCTATCTGGCCAGCAACGGTGACAGCGATCTGGCCACCCTGCGCCTAGAGCTGGCCGGCGGTGATGCCGTGTTCCACTCGGTGATTGATGCGGGCACTGGCACCAGCCCAACTACAGACCGCCTTGAAGGGCTTGAGATTGACGGGGCAGAGGATGTCACCTTTAACGAAGCGCTGGAGGTGGCCGGTGATGTCACCATTAACGCCACTGGTAATGTGAACTTTGCCAAGGGCGTGACGCTACATGATGGCGGTTCGCTGACGATTAATGGCGCGCAGGATGTGCGCTTCACGGATGGCCTGCTCACGCTGCAGGCCAGCAGCGGCGAGGCGGGTGATGTCACCATCAATGCGGCTGAATTGCTCACTGGTGATGGCAACACCGCGGAAGACTTCGTGATTGACTATGACCTTAGCGGCAGTGCCGAGGGCGGCGCGGTTACTCTGAATGCGGTGCTGGGCGCGGATAATCTCCTGCAGGACTTAACCATCGATAACGCCGCTTCAGTCAGCCTTGACAAGGCCGTGACGGTGCAGGGCAATGTCGATCTCACCACCGATACGCTGGTGGTTGATGCGGCGCTTAATTCTACTAGTAGCGGATCACTTGCAGTGACGGCCGCCACGGCCAACCGCGATATGGCGGTGGATGTGGCTACAGAGCAGGCGGATACCCTAACCCTGACCACAGCCGAGATTGACCGCCTCTCTGGCTTTGCCAGCCAGCGCCTTGAAGCAACCGGTCAGCTCAGCGTGGGCGTAGCGGACACCACCTTTGAGCTGTCTCGCGACACCGAGCTAGTGAGCGGTGGCGCCATGACCCTGAATGCCATTGGCTCGGCGGATGGCAGTGCGCGCGATCTGCTGCTGAATTCAGGCACGGGGAACCTTGAGCTCAATGCCATTGACCTGACGGGCGATCTTAGCGTTGTGGCGGTGGGTGATATTACCCAGGCAGCGGATACCACCATCGATATCACCGGCCTTGCCGATCTGACCACCACGGGCAATAACATTACCTTGGGCACCGGCAGCGATGCCTTTACCTCAGGTACCCTGCGGGTGAACGCGGCAGACGTTACCGTAGTGGATACGGATGCCGGCATCACCTTCAGCGGCGATAGTGATATCACCGGTGCGTTGAACTTAACCGCGCAAAACACGATTACTGACGATACGGCTGCCACGCTATCCGTTGCAGGCGCCGCCACCTTTAATGTGGTCTCCGAGACGGGCGATATCCTACTCGATAACGCCAACCATCTTGATGACGTGATCACGGTAACGGCGGCCCGCGATGTGGTGCTCAAGGATACCGATAGTGGCATCACGCTGGGCGCTATGGACATTGGCCGCAACCTGACCGTAACGGCTGACGGCAACATCGATCAGGCAAATGGCACCAGCATCGATGTCACTGGCCTGGCCGATCTGACCGCCACGGACTATGACATCACCTTGGGCACCGGCAGTAGCGATGACTTTACCTCCGCCACCCTGCGGATGAGTGCGGATAACGTCACTTTGGTAGATACGGATGCCGGCATCACCTTCAGCGGCAATAGCGTAATTACGGGTGATCTGGATCTAACCGCGCAAGACACCATGACCGATGGTGATAACGCGACGCTGTCGATTGATGGCGCAGCCACCTTCAACGTGATTTCCAGCACCGGCAACATCCTGCTTGATAACGCCAATCATCTTGATGGCGTGATCACGGTGACGGCGGCCTACGATGTGGTGTTGAACGATACCGATAGTGGCATCACGCTGGGCGCCATGGCCATCGGCCGCGACCTGAACGTAACAGCAGCCGACAACATCAATCAGGCAACCGGTACCGATATTGATGTCACTGGCCTGGCCGATCTGACCGCCACGGGCAATGACATTACCTTGGGCACCGGTAGCGACGACTTTACCTCCGCCACCCTCCGGGTGAGTGCGGATAACGTTACCTTGGTAGATACGGACGCCGGCATCACCTTCAGCGGCAATAGCGCAATTACGGGTGATCTGGATCTAACCGCGCAAGACACTATTACCGATGGCGATGCCGCCACGCTGTCTGTCACCAGGGCGGCCACCTTTGAAGTGAATGGTGGAGATGGTGATGTGCTTCTCGACAACGCGCACCGTCTCGATGGCGTCGTCACAATTACAGACGCCACCCATGTGAATCTGCACGATGACGATGACGATGACGATGCCGGCATCATGCTGGGCAACATCGATATCACCGGTGATCTCACGGTCAACACCAGCGGCTTGATTGATCAGGCTACGGATACGCGGTTTGTGGTGGGTGGCAATGCGGTGTTTGATGCCGAAGCCGCGGCCATTAATCTTACCGCTACCAATAATGCCGTCACCGGCACGGTGGCGCTGAATAACACCGGCACTGATGCCGTGGCCTTTACGCAAACTGGTGCACTGGCGCTCGCGGCCTCCAATGTGGGTTCGGGGGCATTAACGCTTATCGCCACTGGCGCCATTACCCAAACGGGCGCCTTGGTACAGGCCGAAGAGGCTGAAGGCACGGCTCTAACCGTGGCCCGCTTTGCAACAGACGGTGCCGCCATTACGCTTGACCACGCCGATAACGAGCTTACCCAAGCGGTGTCGGCACAAAATACCGGCACAACGAATAGCATTCATATCGTCAACAGCATCGATACGGCGCTGGATGATGTGGACACCGCCGGTGATTTCACCATTCACGTGAATGGGGCGCTGACTCAATCGGCCAATGGCGTGTCGGTAGGCGGGCTCACGGATCTGACGGCAGACAGCATTCGACTGGGTAATAACCCCTCGTTTACCACCAAACAGGTGACGTTCACCTCGGATGGGGCCGTTGAAATTAATCACACGCAAAATAATGATGCCAAGATCGTCGGCACCAACACGGCGGCCTCGCTGATCCTGCGCGCCGATGGCGTAATTACCAGTGCAGCGAATGCCAGCGTTACGGTCACTGGGGATGCCAGCATTAAAGCTGACAACCTGAATAGTGAAGACGATGCGATTACGGTTGGCACAGAATCAGATGAAGTCTTCTCGATTGGCGGTGAAGCCTGGTTCCAGGCCGGCAATAGCGGAGATATTACCGTTGGCGGCGATGGCACGGTCAACTTTGGCAGCCTGCGCCTGACCACCGATGGCGATGTCACCATTAACGAAAACAGCAGCACGCTGTTGAGCAATGCCAGTGTCATCGGCTCGCTGGATCTGACCTCAACCGGAAATATCACCGACGGTGATGCGGAGGCATCTGATGCAGCCACACTTACCATCACCGGCGCGCTAACGCTCGAAACCGATACCGAGTCAGACATTCTGCTAGATAACGGTCACGCAGTAGGCGGTATTGTTACCTTTACCCAATCGCGCGATGCCACCTTAATTACCAATAGCGGTAATATCCGCCTGGGCAATGTTGATGCCTCCCGCAACCTCACGCTTAACAGTGCGGGTGGTATTTCGGCCGAGGCGGACGTCGACATCAACGTGGCCGAGGTAGCCACCCTGCAGATTGGTGATAACTCTGATCTGACCCTGGGCGCCGATAACAATGTCTCCTTTGGTGCGCTGCAAGTGGTGACGGGTGGTAATGTCACCCTTGAGCTTGATCGGGCCCTGGAGTTCTCAGGCGCCAGTTCTATCACTGGCAACTTAGACCTAGACGTGGCGGGTACCATTGGCACCCGTGATGGCGGCAACTTAAGTGTGGGTGGCACGAGCAAGCTGGTGGCGGAGCGCGATGAGGATCCCCTGAACATTATGCTAACCAGCAACTTGAACGAGTTTGCTGGTGCGCTTGAAATTGCCGGTGAAGAGGTACAGATTGCGGCATCCGGCGCGGTGGAGTTGGCCGATGTGTCAGCCTTGAGTTTTGATCTCAGCCTATCCGGTGCGCTGACGAACACGGATGATGCCGATATCGATGTCATCGGCAATGCCACGCTAGAAGCAGCCAGCATGGACCTGGGCGGCCAAGCCAACGCCAGCCTAAAAGCCGGTACCTTTACGATCACCAGTGATGGGCTAGTTAAGCTGACTCATGTTGACGACACCCTATTTGTGGGTGAGAACACCATGGGTGCGCTTGAGCTGATCTCCCGCGGGGAGATTACCGATCAAGACGATGGTGGTGTAACGAGCCTGAGCATTACCGGTCAAACCACACTGACCGCGCAGGCAACTAATCAAACGTTGTTCGTCATCACCTTAGATAACGGTAACGACTTTGGGGGTGCATTTAACGTGCTAGCCGCCGAGTCGCTGCGCGTAAATGACGTGAATACCCTGCAGCTGGGTAACGTGGCGGTGCCTGAGGCCGAAGTAAGCGCCAATGGCATGATCACCAATGTGGCCGGTGCGCAGATGATCATTGATGAGCAGCTCACACTATCGAGCGCGAGTGCTGATTTGGGTGATCAAAATGGTGACCAGCTTGAAGCGAGCCTGTTTAACATCACCACCACGGGCGATGCGGTGCTTAGCGTGGATGGCGCGGCCGTGCTGGCCGCTGATAACTCCATCGGAGGGCTTTTTGACCTAAGCGCTACCGGCGAGATTGATGACGGTGGCAATGCCGTACTGGATGTGACCGGCACGGCGCGTTTTGGTGCGGCCGGCTCACCCATCACACTGGAGAATGATCACCGCTTTGGCGACCTGGAGATTACCGAGGCCGGTGGTCTTGTATCGGTGAATATGAGCGGCGATTTGGTGGCCAACGGCATTAATGCCGATGGAGCAGTTAGCCTAACTTCTACCGGCGCCATGACGCTCAGCGGCACGGTGCGCGCTCAGGGCTTAACCGCAACAAGCGGTGGGGCGATTACCAGCACAGCGGATATCACGCTGGGTGGCAATGCCGACTTGCGGGCCCGCGGAACGATTGACTTGGGCGGCTCGTTGAATGCACGTGCAGTTAACCTAAACGCCAGCATCATTCAAATGCAGGCGGATGGTGAGATTCGCTCTGGTGGCGGGCTCATTAACTTGCGCTCCACAGCGGCGCCGATGGTGCTTGGCCAGTTAACCACCGGCGGAGAAGTGCGGCTTGATGCCGGTGGGCATCGGGTGATGAGCGCATCGGGCAATATCGGTGTGAACGTTCAGGCCGGTGTGTTAACGCTCTCTGCACTGCCGCATACCGTTACCGGCTCAGCGCCCGGTGTGCGTGGGCAGTTGCTTGATTTAGAAAGTGAGCTGATTAAAGTTTCTGCAAACTCAATTCGCCTACCCGCTGGATTTGGTGATCGGCTGAGCCTAATCGATAGAGATGGCAACGGCTTCCTCTATCAAAGTGGCCCGCAAAACCAGGGCGTGTTCTTGATTTCGGTAGGTAATCGCGCCGGGCTAGCACCATGGCTAGACCGGGAGATACTGCTTCGCTCATACGGGCTTGGGGCGGCGCTTTCAGAGGATGCGGCAGGCCCTAACAACTCACTGTTGCTTGATAGCCGAGCAGGCTCATGGTTTGGTCAGGGCATGCTTGAGCGTGATCGCATGTCGCGCTCTAGCTTCCTTTCGGAATGGCGTGAAAGCATGTGGGGTGATCGTGAGTCACAGACCCTTGTGGGAAGTGGCGCGCGAGATAGCCTGCTGACCATGCGTTTACCGGGTGATCTCTGGCAGCCTGGCTATAACCTCTGGGGCCTAGGCACCGGCAGCTTGGTGGTTAACCACTACGGTAGCTTACAATTCTGGAGCCTCGGGCAAACCCTGCCCGATCTGCTGGATTTTGATCTGATTGCTACGCCGACACTCTGATTGTTGACATCCATCTTAGATTGGATAGTAATGGCTACGAGAGGAATAATGCCATGGCCACGTTAACCATCCGACTACCCGATGACAAACACAGCCGTTTGAAGGCGCTAGCTCGTCGTAAAAAGATGAGCGTCAATAAGCTCATCGAAGAAATGTCTACGCAGACACTGGCTGAGTTTGACAGCGAAATTCGTTTCCGAACGCTGGCGGCATCAGGCGATGTTAAACGCGGCCTTGAACTACTTGATAAGCTCGATTCAGAATAAAATGTGGGTGGAGGGCTCCCACTTAGCGTGTGGCCCTAGCCGCTGAGAGCAAGTGAGAAGTTCGCGCTCGTGGGTATGATTTACTCGCGAGACTATGGGTGTATTCCAATCTTTTAAACGGCTTTCCACGGCGCTCCATCGGGCTGCAGATGCTGAGCAGCCGCGGGATATTTTTGCCCTTGAACCCTTAGAGCAAAGAATTCTTCTATCGGCCGACCCCATGCTCTCGCCCGCCGGCGTGATGGCGCCAGAGGATGAGCCAGAATCCAACCACGTTGAAACCATCCCCAAAGATGAGCAAGCCGAAAAGGTGGAGCTTGCCCTTGATGTGGAGGATCTCTCTGAGCAAGAGCGCGTTAATGTGGCAACGGATGAAACGCTAAAGGGTGATGGCGAGCAGGCTATTCGGATCGACAATGCCGGTACGCTGGCACCGGGGCACTCACCCGGCAGCCTAAGCGTTACTGAATTCTCTCAGGATCGCACCGGCACACTAGAGCTTGAGGTAGGCGGAACCACGGCGGGCACGGAGTTCGATGAGCTCGATGTGGCCGAGCGCGCAAGCCTAAACGGTGATTTGGATCTTTCCTTTATCGATGATTTTGTCGCTGACTATGAGCCGAGCGCGGGCGATACCTTTGAGCTAATGCGCTATGGCGAGGTTGAGGGCGGTTTTGATCGCATCAACGGGCTGCATGATCAGGGCTTTGAAGACACACTGCTGCGCTTGGATGAAACGCCAACAAAACTCGTGCTTGAAGCGCTGGAGAGTCAAACAATTACGCTTCCAACAACCGCTGAAGAGGGCGGTCAGGTCGAAATCCGGCAGGATGAGCTCGGGAGTTTGTCCTTCTCGGGGCTGATGACAAACACGATTTCGCTGGATGCCTCACCGGGGCTGACCATTCAAGGCACGGCGGGCTATACGATTCGCTTTATCGACACCCTAGATTTTCAAGACAGGCATGTGTTGGTGAGGGGTGGCGATATTGAAATTGGCAATGGCGCTTCACTAAGCACCACCGGCGATCTCACCTTGCTCTCACAAACCGGGAATATCGCGGTATCGGGGCAGCTTGAGGCGGGTAAAACGCTCACGCTTGATGCTCGGCATGATGCCGCGCAAGCGCAAATTACCCTTGAAGATGATGCCTCGCTGCAAGCAGAGCGGATACGGCTGAATGCCTCCACTGCCGGCAGCGTGAGCGAGACGAACGCCCGCGTGGAAGGCGATACGCTGGCGCGCGTAGATTTAGGCGCTGCCAACTTGCAAAGCACTGCTGGCGGCGTGCACCTGGTGGCTGAAACGGCAACAAGCTATCAGTCTGCCGGTATTTTGGCCGGCAATACGGTAGCCGCTGCGGCGGAAATTACTGCTGATGGCGCCAACATAGACACCCAAAATGGCCCGCTGCGTTTACACGCCAAACAATCCGTTTCACTCACCGCTGAAACACCCGAGGCGTTCGCCTGGAGTGGCGCGGGGTTGGCGGTTAATCGGCTTGATGCCGATGCGCGCATTACGCTAAATGAAACCGCCTTATCGGCCAATAATGGTGATATTGATGTTGCCATTGACTATGCGCCAACGCTGAGTGCATCGGTTAAGGCGATTACCATCGATGAGCTGCTGCCCCCAATTGACCTGCCGGTTGATTTGCCAAGCTTTGGTGTAAACGCGCTAGCGGCAAGCAATACGCTTAATGGCGTGGCCAATATTACGCTTACCGGTGGTGAAATCACCACCACGGCAGCGGGCAACGTCACCGTACTCACCCAGCAGCGCGCCAGCCTAACCGCCAGTGTTGAGGGGGGTGGGGGCACTACGGCCTCGGCCGTCGTTGCGCTCAATACGCTGGGGTGGGAGGCCGATTCGCTATGGGCACTGGGCGCAGACACTTTATTGGGCCGGCCTGATGCCGATGCCGCCAAGGCCTTTGAGGTGCAGGTTGGCATCACCAACACGCGCTTTACGGTGGCGGACAATTTACGCATTGAGGCCATCTCGGCCCCGCAGTTAAGCACCTCACTGGTTGTGGATGATGGCGCGGATGACCCCGGGTTTGGGCTGTTGCTCAGTAGCAACTTGGGCAATGTGAATGTGGCCGTAAGTCTTAATTTAGACGCCGATGTGACCCATAACATCGGTGGTGAGATGATTGTGGTGGCCTCCGATGCCGCCGAAATTCAGGCCAACGCCACCGCAGGCCGCGGGGTGCTGATTGCACGCAATGACCTTAATCACGATGTAACCATTAGCATCGCTAACGCGCAGCTCAACGCCAATAGCGATATGCGCATCTTAGCGCGCAATGCGGCGGTTATTGCAGCCAGCCTTAATGGCGTTCAGCCGGGCACAGATGATGAGGCCACGGCTACCGGTTTTAGCGGCATCGCCGCAGTCAATCAGCTCCGTGGCTCGGTGGGCGTAACGATTAGCGATAGCAGCCTTAAGGCATCGGGCGATTTGGTGGTTGATGCGCGTAATGCGGCGGAACTGAGCGCAACCACCGAATCAGAGGCCCAAGGGGGGCAGGCATCCGTAAGTGGCGTGCTTGCCTTTAACGTGATGGGCTGGAGCGCGCCGAACCTGCTAGCCGGCAGTCTCGATGCCCTGATTGGCAGTGAGCTGGGCACCGAGGTGCCACTGCAGGCGCGGGTGATTGTGCGAAATTCTGAGCTAGAGGCCGATGGCAATCTGCAGGTGGGCGCTGCCAGCCAGCAAAGTCTGACGAGCACCCTTAGCTCGCTAGTTACTGCAGCAGACGCTGGCGTTGCTGCCGGCGTGGTTCTGGCAAGCAATCTGATCAGCAGCCGCGCGCGCTTGCAGCTAGAGCGCAGCACGCTGAAGTCTGGTGGGCAGGCCACGTTAACGAGTAGCGATGCCATAACGGTGACTGCCTCCATTGATTTAAGCGCCGGCGCCGGCGGCCCCGTGGGCGCTGGCGCGGTGGTGGCGCGTAACGATGTGCGAGGTGGTGCTGAAAATCAGCTCTCAGTGATTACGCTGGAGGCGGGTGGAGATATCTCGCTTACAGCCAGTGGGCAGGCCAGCATTACTGCGGATTTAACCGGCGTGGTAGAGGCCACTGACGGTGTTGCCCTAAGCGGTTTAATGGCCACTAATCTCATTCTGGCGGATGTTGAAAATCGTCTGCTAGACAGCACACTCACCGCCAACGGCAGCATCGAACTAACTAGCACACAAAACGCACAAATTAAGGCCACCAATACTGCTAGTGCCAGTGCCGATGGCGCCGCGGTGGGCTTAACGCTGGCATTTAATGTACTCGGCGTGGCCGCGCAAAATATCTTATCGCTGGGCAAGGATGCTCTGCTTGGCGGGGCACTGGGCAGTGTCGATAAAAATCTCACGCTCACCCGCCTTGAGCGCAGCACAATTACCGCCGGTGGTGATGTTACGGTTAGTGCCCAGGCAGGGATGGGTGAGCAAAGCGGCATCACCTCACTGATTGATGGCGCCGCGGCCTCAGAGGCCGGTGCTGGCGTGGGGCTGATTTTGGCCGGCAACCGAGTTGAGGCGGATACACAAGCAGTAGTGATTGGTGGGCAGGTCAACACCGCCGCTGCCAACCCTGCCGCTAGCCTGACATTACAGGCTGAAGATCTCGCATCGATAGATGCCCAGGTGCAGCTGGCGGCCGGCGGTGGCGTTGCCGTCGGTGCCGTGCTGGCACGTAACGACATCAACACTACCGTGGTTGCGCAGGCCAAAGATGCGGCGATCACGCTGAGTGGCAATGCCACCATCACCGCAAAGCAAAATCAGCGCATTAACGCGGTTCTCAGCGGCAGCATCAGCGCATCAGCAGAAGGCTCTGGTGCCAGCGGCATTGCGGCAAGCGGTGCTATTGCTTCGAATCGCCTGCTCGGGTCGGCGCAGGCCGAGCTGCAGGGTGGCAGCCTGACTATTGATGGTGATTTGCTGATCAGCAGCACCGCAGATGGGCAGGTTGATGCGGATAACACCCTAGCACTAGATGCCAGCGGTAGTGCCGCAGGGCTAATGCTGGCGTTTAATAGTATCGGGCATCAGGCGGGCAATTTACTGACCAGTGGGTTGGGTGTTTTGCTGGGTGGTAGCCCACAAAGCACGGTGCCCTTATCGGCTACCGCGCGGGTTACCGGCGCTGAAATCACCGTGGGCGGTGATGCGGAAATCACGGCAGCAACCACGGCAACCATCAACGCCAACACACAAAGCACGGCCGCCGCCTCGGGCAATGGCGTGGCGGCTGGCCTGGTGTTGGCCACCAACCGCGTAGCCAGCGAGGCCATCGCCGAAATCCGTGATACCAATGGCGTGGTTTCAATAACTGGCGATTTGGTGGTTAAAGCAACCGATGCCCCGCAGATTTTGGCCGATGGCGTTGTGCAAGCCAGCAGTGGCCTGCCTGGCGAGGCGCCGGCTGGGCTTGATGGGCAGCTGGGCGCGCTCATTGATTTCTTAAGTGGCGATATGCCCAACCTTGAGCGGGCCATGACGCTGGCAACGTTGCCGATTGGCGATGCGGTGCATGAGTTGGGCCTGCGGTTTAACCTAGGCTGGGAAGATCTCAGCGTGCTCTCCTTTTTGGATGGGGCGGGTACTAACCCCGCAGCGGCTGGCTTTGCAGACGGGGTGTTGTCTTTGCAGCCCGGTGCGATTGCCGGTTTTGCTGCACCGCGGCTTGATCTTGAGCTGCTGGTGCCTGATCCGGAACTTCCCGCCTACACGGTGCGTGAGCAACTGGGCAGCACCGAGTTTGCTGGTGAAACGGTGAACTGGGGCGTACAGATTGATTTTGGCTGGGACGAGCTTAAAACCAGCGAGCTACTGGCCGCCCTGGTTGCCAATGATTTTCAGGCCGCCTTGCCGGGTGTGGAGTATTCGATTTACATCGAAGGCGAGGAATCTACCGTTTGGACGCCCGAGCCGTTTTTGCCAGAGACCATTACCTTTGAGCCGCCTAAGCTTGCCATGCGCTTATTTGATAAGCCCGTGGAATTTAAGCTGGCAGACGAGGCCGCCGGCAATGCGCTAACGCTGAATTTAAAAACGCTATTGGCGGATACCCCGCTTGAGCGCCTCATTGATGGGGATTTTGCCGAGCAGAGCTTTGAACTGGGTACCATCAATTTGGCTGATCCAGGCGAAGGCACCCCGCTGGTTATCGAAATTGCGGATGACCCCGCCGCCACGGTGGCCAACTTGCTCCAAGCCGTGGCGTTTTTGCCCTCGAGCGTGAAGCTGCGTGACCCCAGTATCGACTTCTCTTTGCTCGGTACGCGTTTTAACGAGGCCTTGCCAATTGCCACCTTGGCCAACCAAGTGGATTGGTTAACCAGTGGTACGGATGACACCGGCGGTTTTGCCGAGCTTGATCTGGCGGCGCTTTATGGTCAATGGCTGCCGCCATCACTCAGCGGCTATGTTAACCAGCTGGTGGATGACACACGCACATTGGAGCAAAGCTTGCCGGATGTGCGCTTGGGCGATATCACGCCAGAGGGCCTAGAAGACTATCGTGGTGTGATCGATCAGGCTATCGGGTTTTTAGACGACCTCGGTGTCAGCCTGCCGTTTAATGCGGTACCCGATGGGGATGATGCCGCCGCAGATCCTGCCGACTCAGTTGTAGCTGTTCAAACCATGGCGCCGGCCGGTAGCGAGGCGCCAGCCAACCCCGCCTGGGCGTTTAGCCTGCCCGATACCGAGCGCTTTAAGCTGAGTTTTGCGGTGAATGGCGAAGGCCTCGAAACGCGAGAGCTAGTGCGCACCGCAGGGGCAGCCAGCATTCAGTCGGCCATTGCCGCGGCGCTGTCGGCAACCGATGTTGGCGCTGAGGTTAGCGCGGAGGATGATCGCTGGCGGGTCGAGTTTACTGGGGCCAACGATGGCAAGCGGGTGAGCGACTTTGCCTTAAGTGCGCTGGGTGATCCGGCCGATCAAAACGCAAAACCCGCCTCGGCAAGTGCCATTGGCGGTTTGATTGCGCGTAACGATGTGCAGGGTAAGGCCCTGGCTCAGGTTGCCAGGGCCGTTCTTGAGGTGGGCTCAGCCAACATTCAGGCTGATGAATCAGCACGCATTCATGCCCAGCTTGATGGCGCGGCCACCGTGGGTGAGGGCAGCGGTGCCGGGCTGGCCGCCGGTGGCATTTTGGCCACCAACCGGGTGCTGGGCCAAGTGGATGCGAAAGTAAATTCGGCAACTATCACCACCACGGTAGGTGATCTTCACGTTAAAGCAACAAACACCACCGATTTACTGGCCAAAAACACCAGCGCTATGAGCGCGGGAGACAACGCGGTTAACGCCACTTTAGCTTTTAACACCGTGGGCTGGGAGGCCACCGATTGGCTTACCGCCACGGCCGAGGCGCTGGCAAATACCGATATTGGCGATGCCGATCCGCTGATTGTGCGCGCACAAGTAACCGACTCAACACTGGATTTGACCGGTGGGTTACGTATTGAGGCGCTTAATGATTCGGCCATTAGCGCGCAGTTGGGTAATGAAACAGCTGCCGGGGGTGGTGGTCAATCAGGCGGGCGATCGCTGGCCGCAGGTTTTGTGCTTTCAAGCAACATGATTGCCACCGATACGCTGGCAACACTGAATGAAAAGGGCGGCTCGGCGGCTGATGCGCTGGTCAATGCCCAGGATACCGCCAGCATCATCGCAGATACGGCACTGAGTGCCACCACCGGTAGTGAGGGTGCCATGGCATCGGCATTGCGCGCTTTAGGGGCGCTCTATCGGGATGAGGCAATGGCCGATACCGATGAGCTTACCCTGCAAGGTGGCGAGCGAGTTGGGATTCGTGAGGCAGAGTACCGATTGCTGGATCGCCCCGCCGAGCTCAGCACCGGTGAACGGGTGCAGCTGGACTGGGCTATAGGCGGTGGTGAAGCCGGCGCCATTTATGAGTTTATTGCCACCTCAAGCGAGACGGATGTACGGCTAGATCGGGAAGACTTTAGCGATACCAGCCGCTGGCGCAAAGTATTAGCCGCGCCGCGCGGCATTTATGTATATGAAGGCAATGCCGGCGACACGGTCGATCTTTCCGCTGAGAACTTCCTCAATACCGATCGCTGGCGCGCGGTGGATGTAGATGGTCTGCTCAATGATGCCGCCTTAGCGGCTATTGATGAGGTAGAAGCGGCCTTTGGTCCGGCCGCCCGAGGTAGTAGCATCGGTGCGGTTATCGCGCGTAATGATGTGCGGGGCCAGAGCCTGGCCGAGGTTAAGGCCGCCACCTTAACGCTTAATGATGCCCTGCAAATTCAAGCGCTCGATGAGGCGCTGTTGGTAGCGGATAATCGCGCCCAGGCCACGGCCGATACTGTGGCTGCCAATGTCATTATCGCAACCAATACCGTGCTAGGCGGCAGTGAGGCAAGCCTGCTCGGCAGCACAATCACCACCGGGGGCAATCTGCTGGTTAAAGCCGATGCCGCCAGCACCCTCATTGCGCAGGTGGATAGCCAACTACAGGCCTCGGTATCCGTTGGCATTACGCTGGCGTTTAATACCATCGGCTATCGCCCCGCTAATCTTTTTGAAAACGTGGTGGATACCCTGCTTGGCACCAATTTAGGCGGGCTTGAAACCTTAAAAACGCTTGCGCGTATTGAAAATAGCACGCTCGATATTGGCGGTAATGCGCAAGTGTTGGCAACGGCCGATGGCAGCATTAGTGCCCATATCGCCAATCAGGCCCTAGCGCTTGATGTGGCCGTTGGTACAGACAGCGGCGCTGCCACCACACTCACGGTGGCGCCGGTGATGGCGCTTAACCGAATTGCTGCCACTACAGAGGCCCGCTGGGAGCTGGGTAATAACGGCGATGAAGCAAGTGTTGATGGCGACCTTAAAGTGCTGGCCGCCGGTGATACCGATATTACCGCGCGGGTTAGTGCTACCGCTGCCAGTGCAGGCTTAAGTCAGGCAGGTGCCGCTAAGGCACTGTCTTTTGCAGTATCGATGGCACGCAACGCCATTACCCATGCGGTAACCGCAGCGGTAAGGGATGATGCCGATGGCCTGACCACGCGGCCGTCTCTGCGTGTTGATGGCGATATTGAGATTAAAGCCACGCGCGATGCGGCCATTAATGCCCAAGGGTTAGCAACGGCAATTGCGATAGTCGCCAGTGCATCCGGCAGTGGCTTGGCCATCTCCGGGGCGGGCGCGCTGGGCTTTAACCGCATTAATGGCGCCACGCGGGCCGTATTAAGCGGCGTGTCGCTAAGCAGTGGGGGTGATTTGCGGGTTGAATCGCGAGACCGGGCGCGTATCGAAGCCCGCCTGCGTGCAACGGCGGCCTCCGTGGCCGTAGGGCTGGGCAGTGGCAGCGCGCCGGCAGCGGCGCTGGGGCTGGCGGTATCACGTAACGAAATTGGCCAAACCAGCCGTACCGATATCACCGCAGATTACACCCAAGCCGATACGCCTACTGCGCTTAGCACGGGGCAAACCGTCAAAATCACCGATGGCCCACTACGCGGCGGGGTCTATGAATACCTCGGCAAAGCCGTTAGCGATTTGGTGCTAGCCAACCAGAATTTTGAAGACCGTACGCTGTGGCAGCGAGTTGATCTGATATCAGCCGCCGCGGGTATTGCAGCAAGCATTGAAGATGCCGATATCGATATCGCAGGCAGCTTGGTGGTGCATGCCGATGCCCGATCGCTTATCAACTCTGTAGTGGCTGCCAACAGCGTAGCCATTGGCGCGAGCAGTGGCACGGGGGTTGCCGTAGCCGCCGGTGGCGCGGTCACATTGAACCTGATTAATCGAGATGTGGTGGCTGAGGTAAATCAGCTAAATCAACTGCTTGCTGATGATATCTCCATTAGATCTGAAAACCTCACAGGCATAGATGCACGAACCGGCGCAGCCGCGATTAGCGGCGCACTCGGTGGCAGTACCGGTGTGGCCATTAGCGTGGGTTTAGCGCTGGCGTTTAACGAGGTGGATACTGACGCGCGCGCCAGAGCCGTTAATGTGAGTCGCCTTGAAAGCCGCACCGGTGCCATCGATATTCGTGCCAACCAGAGCAGCACGCCGCTGGGCACGATTGATCTGACTGAACATGCAGCACTCTCAGCCGCCGCGCTCAACGGTGCCGCTGAGCAAGAAAGCGATAACCCAGACACGGATGCCGATGAATTTGCGCAGGATTTAACCGCTGATCGTGCGGTACTCACGGCGTTGGCTGGAGCGCTAAGCAGTGCCGGCGTTGAAATCAACAGCGTGGAGGATACCGATGAGCGGCCCTTTGAACTGGCCACGATTGATGCGGGCACAGCCTGGCTGCTCACCGATCAAGATGGGCGGAGCTATCAGCTGAAGATCAATGACCCTGCCACGGCGCCCGATGCGTTGCAGGTGTCAGCCTATACCGTGAATGCCGTGGCCACGGCGGCGAGTCTCTCCTTTGCAGCGGGCGGCAGCACGAGCGTGTCGGTGAGCGGCGGTGCCGCGGTGGCGGATAACCGGGTTAATGGCGATACGCTGGCAGAAGTCAGTGGCAGCACGGTTAAGAGCGCTGATCGGTTTGATTTAAACGCTAGCCAAACAACCGGTACTAATGCGGGTGTTCTAACGGCCTCGCTAGCCATAGGGGCGGGCGGCTCCACGGGCGTGGGCGCATCAATTGGGGTAGCGGTAGCTTATAACCGTATTGGCAATGGCGCAGAAGATCGCGCTGAGGCCATTGCCCGGGTGGTGAATAGTTCACTGGATATTACTGGGCAGACGGCCATCGAGGCGCGTGCTGGCCAGCAGATTACCGCCAACGTTTTTAGTGGCTCGGTGGCCATTGCCGGCGGTGGCAGCGTGGGGATTGGTGCCGCTGGCTCTGGGGTGGATGTGCGCAACCGTGTGCATGCGGGTGTGAGTGCGCAGGTTAGCGGGGGTACCGCGGATACCCAAGGGCTGAACCTATTGGCTGAGGATGCCTCGCGTATTTTGGCATTTGCTGGCGCGGCTTCATTGGCAGCGGGGCTTGGTGGGTCCACTGGCGGGGCGTTGGCCATTGGCGCGAGTATTGCCCGCAACAGTATTGATGTGGTGGTTGAGGCGAGCCTTAAAGACGCCAATGTTAACAGTGGCGATGTGCGGATTGAGGCGCGTTCAACCGCAGTGATTGAGGTAACGGCGATTGCCGCCTCGGCAGCGGCCGGATTAGCGGGCACCACGGGTTTGGCCCTAGCCGGCGCCGGGGCAGATGCCAAAAACCTCATTGGCGGTGCAACGCGGGCATGGATAGAAGATGCCTCGATAACCGCAACGCGCAGTGTGGTGCTGGATGCTGAAGATGCCGCACGCATCAATGCCTTTGTGGCGGTGCTGGCACTATCGGCCGGCGGCGGTGGCACGGCTGGCGTGGGGGCGTCGTTAGGTGTTTCGCTGGCGCGCAATGAAATCGGTATTCAGGAAAACGCAGTCACGGCGGACTACACCACCGATGAGGGTGAGATCGCCAGCCTGGCTAATGGCAAAGTGGTTAAGGTGCTGCATGGCGTAAGAGCCGGTGAAACCTATCGCTACCTGGGTGAAGACCCCGTAGAAAACGAAGACCTGGCGCAGCAAGACTATGGCAACACCGATCTTTGGAAGCGCGTTGGCATCAGCCCAAATGCACGGGCCGTTGAAGCCAAAGTGCTCACCAGCGATGTTGATGTTACCCGCGGTTTGACGGTAAAGGCGCAGGCCGATCAGCAGATTCGTGCTGAGGTGTTCTCCGTTTCTTTAGCGTTGGCCATTGGGGGCGCTGCTGGCGTTGGGCTAAGTGGCGCTGGGGTGGGTGCGGTTAATCGCATTCATGTTGATGTGCTTGCCAGTATTGATGGTGATGCCAGCAACCGGGTGCGTGCCGGTAATGTGCTGTTAGACGCACGGGATACCGCAGAAATTAACGCACGTGTTGGCGCGGCAAGCATAGCGGCGGCGTTTGGTGGCAATGTTGGCATTGCGGCATCGGTGGCAGCCACCGTGGCGCAAAATCGTATTACCAGTTCGGTAGTTGCCCGGGTCAACAACCTAGATTTGCTGGAGACTCGCCGCACCGGGCTGGATGTGCGGGCACGCAGTGACGGGCAAATTGATGCGTTGGTGTTTGCGCTAGGCGCGGCGGCAAGTGTGGGTGGCACGGCCGGTATTAACTTCTCTGGGGCGTTTAGTGATGCGCGTAATGTCATCACAACCACTACCCAGGCGCAGCTGCGCGACTCAACCTTGCGTAGTGCCGGCAATGTGTATGTGGATGCCCGTCAATCAACGCAGATTGATGCGGAGGTGCGGGCGGCGGCGGCATCGGTGGCCGCGGGCATTAGCGTTGGTGTGGGTATTGCCATTGGGTCTGCTCAGGCCACCAACACCATAGACGGTGAGGTGAGCGCAACGGCCAACAGCGTTAATTTAACCGCTGAGGGTGGGCTCAGGCTGACTGCAGATAACGATGCCAGCATTAAAGCGTTGGTAGATGCCAAAAGTGCGGCATTGGCTGGCGGTAAGGTTTCAGTAGCCGCTACTGGCGCCGGGTCTGATGCACGTAATCGCATTGGTATTGATGTGACGGCGCAAAGTATTGGCAGCACGCTAACGGCAAAAAATAATGTGATATTGCGGGCTGAGGATGAATCCCAAATTGATGCAACCGTGCGTGCTGCATCAGTGGCGGCATCGTTTGGGTTGGTCTCTGCAAGCCTAGCAGTTGGCGTGGCGCTGGCTGATAACCAAATTGATAATCAGATTAAGGCAGAAATTAACGCGGGCCGCGTGACGAGCGAGGCAGGCAGCATCACGCTAACGGCAAAAGATACCGCGCGGGTCAATTCGGAGGCCGCCGCGGCGGCCGTTGCCGTTGGGGTGAGCTTAGGTGGCAGCCTTGCTGGTGGTGGTGCGGAGTCACTCGTTACCATCGAAAACCTGACCCAAGCGCGCACAACCAATGCCGCTCGTCTCGATGCCGCTCAAGATGTCACGCTGCAGGCCACTAGTGAGGTAAACGCGAGCAGCGAGGTCAAAGCCACCGCCGTATCGGTTGGGCTTATTTCCGCAGCAGCGGCTGGCAGTGTTTCGCGCGTCACCTTGAACAATCCCGTTGAGGCGCTAATTGACGGCGGTACCGTGAACGCCGGTGGCGCGGTGGTGGTATCGGCAGACGCCAAAGCCACCGGTTCCGGTAAGGCGGCCGGTCTTGCCGCAAGTACCGGCGTTGCGGTGGGGGTAACTACCGCCAAGGTCAGTGCGAGCGGTAATGTGCGCGCGGGCTTGGGCCAATCAACCACGCTTACGGCAAACCGACTCAATGTTCAGTCTAGTGCCTTGGATACGGTCTTTGCTGAAGGCGAATCGAGCAGTGGTGCATTATTGGCCGCGGTTGCTGGTGCACAGGTTGAGGTGGTGGACACGCGCGATGTGATTGCCCAAATTGCTGATGGGTCAAAGATTACGGTTACTAATTTAAGCGTGGCATCGAGCCACCAGCAGGCCGGCGATGCGCGGGCAAATGCAAGCTCCATTGGCCTAGCCACCGGCACGGGGGCAAAGGTCGAAACGCGCCTCACGGGTGCGGCGCTTTCACGAATTGGTGACGGGGTGGCAATAGATGCCACCGGCAATGTCTTTATTAATGCGGTCAATATTGGGCTTAAAGACCGGTATGCGCAGCAAAATAATTTGCGCGCTGGATCTGCCGGTGCGGCAAACGTGAGTGTGCTAAGGAGTTACACCCTGTTTGGCACCGATAGCAGTCGGTTTAGTGCTGATGTTGAGATAGGTGATAACAGCCGTATTGAGGTAGCCGGCTCGGTGCAAGCGCCCGGGCGTATTGAAGTTTCAAGCCTTGCCGATGTTTTTGCGGTTGATAGCGTTAGGGTTGAAGGCGTGGGCGGGTTCAACCTCTCGCTAGGCCGTAGCAAAATTGATGCCGCTACGCAGTCGGGTATTGCTGTAGGTGCCTCCACCCTGCGTAATGACAGCGGCGATGTGATTCTTTCCGCGCGCACGATTAGTAGTGCAAACCCCAGTGCGAATCTTTACACCGCCTCGATTCTAACCGGGGTAACGGGTGCTGAAGCGGTGGGCCGAGTCAATGCCTTAAACTTGATTAAGACCAGTAATGCGCTAATTCGTGGTGGCAGTGTGCAGCTGCTTACGGGGCTTGATAGCGGCGGGCGCGTGAATCAGCTAGGCGGATATGCCGATGCGCAGGCCACCGCGGTTAGCATTTTCCCCAACCTTGCACGCCCCGATGCCGACCTAAAGATTACCGAGAGCAATCGAATTGATTTAACCGGTGCCACGCGCATTCAGGCCATTGGGAATGTGCAGTTGCGGGCCATCGAAGGCATTGGTGAGGATGATCGCGGCACAGAAGCTACCTCATTACTGTCTTTATCTGGCATCCCCTACGGTAATGACCGCACCAGCCGCGGTCAGGTGGTCAGCGCCACGCAAGAAGTGCTTGTTGCTGAGGCCACGCAGATTAAAGCGGGCATTACCAGTGATTTGATTTTCCATGTGCTGCCGGTGAGCGCGCCGAATCAGCCCGATTTTGATATTTCACGGCTGGGTACAGACCTGACGGAGGCTGAGAAAACGGCACTCGGGGTCTTGTCTGATCAGCGCATGGAGTATGCCGCGCTCGATTTCTCCAATTTGGATGCCACCGGGCTGGATGACGAAGAAAAAGCCACCCGTGATGCGGTGTTGGCAGCGCTTGAGAATCGGTTTTATGTGATTAAGCCTGTAGCGGTTGCGGCGCCAAGCGTGAGTTTAGATACCGTGAGCAATCTGCTGATTCAGCGCTATGACACGCTGCGCGGGTGGATGATTAGCCATGCGGAAAATGAAGAAGCCGTGGCACGCTACCAATCGCAACTCGAGCTGGTAGAGCGGGCATTAGACCGATTGGGCCTGCGTGAGGAAGTTAACGTTAATGGGCGCACTGAGTATGTGGTGGCTGAGGAGCTGGATTTAGTTTTCCTCGACATTCCCGATCTATATGCCGCGGCAGGCCTAGTTCGTATTGATGGCGTCGATACCGATCGTGACGCGTTGAATGCCGGCATTACAGCTGGGCGTATCGGCGGCGCTGCAAGCGCACAAATCGATATTCGTAACGAAACGCCGTTGCAGATGCGTATTTATGATGTGGCCATTGCCAATAGCCGGATCATTCAACCGGTTGATGGCCGGATGCTAGAGCTTGACCCCGGCAATGTGTATTTGTCTGGCGAGTCGTTAACAGGCGTGGCCGAAACGGGTGAAAGCGAAATCAGCATCCTCCAGCAAAGCCAACCTGCAAGATTATTAGGCCTGCCCGAGCTGATTATTGAGCGACTTTCAGGGCCCAGTGACCTATTTGTGCTGGGTTCGGTGGTGAATGATGATGGCAGCGCAACGCTCGATAACCGAATGGGCAGTGTTGAGGTTTCAGGGCAGATTCGTGCCGCCACCTTAGATGTCAAGGCATCCGGCGATTTTGATTTGAATGTTGAAGGTTGGCAGCACTTTAGCGACCCGCGGCAGCTGGTGAATTACGCCGAGCGCTATCAAGCAGCGCGAGATTCCGAAAATGGCCAGGTTTTGGATTTACGGTTTAATGGCGGGATAGCCAGCACGTTTGCGCAAACCATCGAGCAGGCCATTATCGACCGTGAGCCGACGCGAGTGGTGGCACGTGGCGAAATCAACATTAGTGCCACCTACCTGAATTTAAACGGCATTTTGCAAAGTGGTGTTACTGATCTTGAATTAACGATTCGCGAGAATTTTGCCCCCACCGAAACAACCGCCTTATTTGGTGATGTCCGAAGCGGGCGCTCTTTAGACACCTATACTCGTGCCCCTGAGGTATTAGTGGCCGGTGTTTCATTTGGTGAAGTGCCGTTTAGTAGCTATTTTGATGCCGCCAGTCAGGCGGTCGTGATTGAAGAGCTGGCGACAACGCCTGGCCGTGTCACGGTAACGGGCGAAATCTTCAATACGGGCGCGGGCAAAATCCTGATTGCAGATGGCAAGCCAAGTCTGCGCGTAGATAATCGAACAGACTATGATCTGGTGTTTGACGGGATTGACCTTGCGGTATCAAGCCCTGGGCTGTTAACCATTAATGACACCAATGGACTTAAGCGCACGGTCTACACCTTTGATGAGGGTGAAATTACCGAAGAGACCTTCACGGGCACCCTAACAACCGGTGAAGACGGGCTGCCACGCATTAACTACAGTGACGATGGCACAACGGTAGCCCACAACATTGCCGCGCTGGCAGCGCAACGCACAGCGTGGGAAGACGCGGGCAATTTAGATGCAGCCGACTATAACCCTTTACGCGATACCCAGCATCGTATTTTTTATCAGCCTGAGGAAGGCACTTTTTACAGTTGGGTTGAGGGGCAGGCGTTTACCGAAACTGAAATTCGCAAGTACGAGAAGCGCTCTTTTAATCTTGTTGGGCGAGATTGGGGGTTCTTGGTTAAAGACCGCAGCTGGAAATTCCGTCGATTTGAGTATAGCGATGAGAGGCCGTTGCTGGAGTCTGAGACATTAATCACCTCAGAGAATTTTAACCGGGCTGAAGATTTGCTTGGCTTTGAGGTTGTTTACGCGCTTAATTTTGAAACAAAGCGTAATACCGCAGTTGATATGCGTGCCGGGGTAAGCCAAGTACGCGTGGTGGATGGTACCTTCCGGCGCGGTGATGATGTGATTTCTACCGGCATCATTTATACCTATGTTGGCCCTGATCAACCCGTTGAGTTGGTTGAGGCTGATTACTCTGATGGAGAGCTATGGAGTAAAGGTAGCCGCTTTGAGGGTGAGTTTGAGGCACCGGGTGCTAACCGCTATGACAATAGCTTTCAGAACTACACCTACAACCAGCGTAATTGGACTACCGGTGGTGGCTGGCTGCGCAAAAAGACCCATCACACCGAAACAACCACCGAAACTGGGTTTAAAGATTTCTACACTCATACCATTCGGGCCGATTACCCGGTAATTATCGATCAGATTTCAAGCTCGGGCGATGCCGGCATCAATGTCACGGGGGGTGGTTCGGTCTTTTTCCGGGGTGATGTGCGTATCGGCGATATGACGCTGAACGTAACCGCAGATGGCAATATTCGCTTTGCCGATGGCGCTGCCTATTACGGCCGCGCTCCGGTGTTAAACGCGGGCGGGCATATCAAAATGTCGCTTGAGGGCGGCGCGGGCACCGGTGATATTCGTGCCAAAAACGATATTGATATCAATGTGTTTAGTGTGGGTGAAACTGGGGAGGCTTCGTTACGCGCCACGCGCATTGAGTCGACTATCGGAGATGTTCGCCTCAGCGCCGTGGACGGAATTTTAAGTTTTGGACCGGATGTGAATGAGGAGCTGAGCATTCGGGGTAATCGAGTTGAGCTGGACGCAGCGAACGGCGCGGTTGGCAATATCAAGCTTCAGAGTAATACCCAGGGCACCGGTGGTGTGGCGGTTCGCGCGGCTGGCAACATTACCATCGAGCAACAAACCGGTGATCTGGTGCTATTGCGGCCCACGCTTTGGTCAGGCGGTAACGCGGCTGTGGAATCCACCGGTGGCGATGTCACCTTAAGTACCGTTTCAGGAAACATTATTAACGGCGATGCGGTAGTTGCAGCTAGCGGCATCGAGGGGCTATCGCGTGCAGAGGTTCTTAAAGACTTGCTACGTGCCGATGGCTATTCAGATGGGCGGGTGGATTACCGCTTAAGTGCAGGGCTTGCCACATACCTCAACCCGCATGTGGATGCGGCCGATTTGGGCTCAGAGGTTACCAGCGCCTACACCGCGGTGCGGGGCAACACGATTGAGCTTAATGCGGGCACAGACGGGGCTATCGGTGTGGTGGGTGATCGCATCATTATCGAGCGCCCTGATCAGTTTGATGAATTGAGTCAGGAGCAGCAGCAGGCTTTGGCTCAGGCTGGGGTGGGTGATGTGATCGGGTTGAGCCACGCGCTCTACCGCTACCTCGGTGCGGCCGCCGAGCGCGATTTGGCCAAAGAAGATTTCACGGATGAGGATGCGTGGCAAAAAATCACTGCAGATTATGCAACTACAACCGATAGACGAACAGAAAGTTCGGTTAATCGTGCGCGTGCATTGGCAACCGGTGATTTGCTGCGTGTGCAGTACTCCCGAGCAGATTACGGCCTTTATGAATATCTGGGCGATGCTGCAACCGTTGATCTAGCGCGTGAAGACTATGCCAACACCGAGCGCTGGAAAAAGATTGCGATTGCTGATGAGGGCAACGCCAGCGATGGCGGCACCCTAGCCCTTACTGAAGGCATGTTGATAGAAAACCGTCATCAAGTAGAGAGTTTGGTTTTGCAGGTGTTTGATGGCCTGCGTGTTGATTTTAATGATCCCAATAATAACGGGCTAACCGCCACTGCCAGCGATGTTGGGATTGAGACTAACGATTCGGTCACGGTGCAGACCATCACGGCCACGAACGCAGACGGCGCAATTATTCGCGTTATTGCCGGGGGTGAACTGGTGCTGGCGCAAAATGCCACGGTTTCTGCGCAGTCGGCAGATTCAACTATCACCTTAGAATCCGGGCGGGCGATGATTCTGGGTTCGGCGTCAGCGGTGACCGCCGGGGTTAGTTTTGATGGCGTCGAGCCGCAAGTGGCCGGTGAGCGTGCCAGCGTGTTCCTGTTTGCGGGTGAAGAGCTGTGGATTGCCGGTACTGTTAATGCTACCGACCGGCTTAGCATCACCATGGGCAATTACGGTCCGCAGTCTGAATCGAGCGAGAATTACCGCACCGCGTATTTCAACAGCATGGCCGATGATCATCGCCTGTTTCAGGCGGCGGGCAGCAACAACCCCGAGTTCGGTTTCCTGTTGACCGGCACGCTGACTACGCTCGGTGATGATGGCGATCTGCGCGTCAGTGGCGAGGGCGCCATTCTTATCCGTGGTGACATCGATCTGCGCGGTGCACGCTCCGACCTGATTTTGCAGTCGGATCAGTGGATCTACTGGGAAGGCGACGCCACTGTGGGCGGCAATATCGCGCTGTATGGTGGTGTGCAGCAAAGCGGTATCGAGCGCATCGACCAAGGTGGTGCGGCTGAAGATGGCAGCAGCCTGGTGGTGGCTTCAACCAGTATTTTGCGTACCACCAGCGCGGATGCGCGGATCGAGCTGATTGGCTCGCAGGCCGTCCACCTAGAGGGTGTGGTACTCGCTGGCGCCAGCTCGGGTGAGCAGGGCATCAACTTTGATGTCAAAAATAACCAAATTCATGCTGAGTCGTTAAATCAGCAACTGCGCGTAGCCTCCACATTGGCGGCCTCAGGGCAGGCCGTGCTGAAGGGCGGCGTGGCAACTGACTTTGATGGCGTTGGCGTGCGTATCACTGCAGCTGGCGGCGTCACGGTGGGAGCAGGGCTCAGCGATAACAGCTGGGTAGCAGCCATTGATGCCGAGCAACCGGCGCTGCAGATCGAGAGCGCCGAGCATCTGGAGGTGTTGGGCACGCTGCTGGCTGGTGGCACACCGCTCAGCACCACTGAAAACAATATTCGCGAAGATACGGTCACCTGGATCAACAGCGCTGCCATGCTCTCCTTAGTGGCTGGAGGGCAGCTGGCGTTGGGTGGTCAGGCCGCGGCAAACGGCAACGGCACGATTGAAGTTGGCGGTACCTTGCGCGCCGGTGGCGCCATTAGCCTGCGCGGCGGCGGTGGCCGAGAGGATGCCAGCGGCAACAACGACGGCATTGCAATCCGCATGCCCGCGACTGCACAGATGGCCGTGCATTCGGCCGATGGCGAAATTGATTTGATTGCCGAGGGTGGCGCCCGACTGTGGGGCTTTGTGGCCAGCGGTGGCGATATGGCGCTGCGCTACGATGCCGATGGCGACCCGCTGACAACCGATCACCGAGTCTTTACCCCCACGCTCTCGGGTTCCTCGCGCATCTCCGTATCCGCCCAAGATCGGCTGGAGGTGCTGGGCGAACTGCGTGCGCATGATCGCATCGATCTCGATCTGACTGCCGTTGAAACTGATGCTACGGCGGCCGTGCTCGCCGACGAGGATGCGCTTAGCGGTTTGAGTGCCGGTCTTACCATTACGAGTGAATCACGGCTGATCACCACTGGGGATAGCGGGCGGATTCAGCTGAGCGCTGAGCGCGACCTGACGGTACAGCCGCTGGGCAATGGCGCGGCGGCGCTGCAGGCTGGCAATGATCTCCGCTTGCTAGTGGGCGATACCGAGCAGCTGCGCCTGAGCGCTGGGCAATATCAGGCGGCGGGCAGTTTCGTGCTCGGTTCGCTCGAGGATCTCACCATCAGCAACGTGTTCGATGCCAGCACCATCGGTGTGCAACGCATTGGCTTTAGCGCGGGTGGCACGCTGACCGTGACGCAAGAGGGCGGTGTGCGCGCCGCCGAGTCTATCGATCTGAGTGCCAAAGAGTTGGTCTTTGCCGGTACGCTTGAGATTACCGACGCTACCAGCACCGCCACCACCCGCCTGCATGCTACCGAGCGCCTCGAAGTAAGCGGTGAAATCAATATTCCCACTGCGCTGAGACTGGAATCAGATCAGAACATCGTCATTGCCAGTGCGGATTTGGCGATGACTGGCGCTGGGCGGGAATTCAGCATTGTTGCGGGTAACCTGCTCAATCTTGATGGTAATACCGATCTGTACACCACCGCGGCTGATTCCAGCCTGACCATTGAAGCCACCCGTGCAGAATTGGCCGGGCGCCTGATTGCTGGCGGTACTGCGAATTCAGAAGACCCCGGTAATCCAATTTGGACTGAGGCGGTTGGCACCGGCACCGCCGAGCTCACTATTACTCTCCAAGAAGAGATCCAATTTGGTGTAGCAGAGAGCCCAGCTTTGCTGCTGGCGTCTGGCACCGTCACGGTGGCAACCGGGCAGGCCGACCTCGCCGGCACCAGCGGTGATCTGCTCAAAGTCGGCAATTTGGCGCGTATTGAGGCGGATACCGTTAACCTCGAATCCACCGGATTGCTGTGGCTGGCGGGCGGGCAGGTCAATGCTATCAGCGAGGTGCAGTTGTTTGGTGGCGCTAATAACAATGCCAGCCGCACCGGTGTGGGCTTGTTCATCGATCAGGGCGCGGCGCCAACGCTTGAGGCCGGCGGCATACTCACCGGTTCAGCCAGTGCCTCGATTCTGTTGCGTGATGAGCTGATTGCACGGACGGTCTCGCTCACGTCAACCGGTGGGCACATCTCGATTGGTGATGGTGAAGAAGACGGCGACAACGTGCTCACAGGGGCAGGGCAAGTCACCGCGGTGGATGCCATCACGCTTACCGCCGAAGGGCAGATTAACCTGCTGGGTGGCGCAGATCTCACCACCACCGGCACCAATAGCCAAATCACGGTGCGTTCGGCTGATAATGTGTTGGTCGATAGTTTGGCTGCACTAAAGGCCGAGGATGGCTTGATTCACCTGATTGGTGATGCCGTTACCATTAATGGCCGGCTCGATGCCGAAGGCCAACACGGCCGTGCCCTCATTAACGCGGCGGGGCAAATCGTGCTCAACGGCGAGATTCACAGCACGGCAGACATCGACCTGCGCGCCGGTATCAGCCTGAGTGCCGACACGCAGGCATTGCTCAGCAGCGTTAATACTGATGGCCTTGCTGACAATGCGGATATCCATATCCTCACTACCGGCCTTGCTAACGCCACAGGCGCACTCAGGCTGCAGGCGGGCGGCAACGTTAACCTTGATGCCAGCCTAGGCGATGAGGTAGTGCGTAGCATCCGCGTTCCCACGCTGATCACCCAAACACGTTTTGTACCGGTTGAAACCGAAGAATATCGTGATGTCTTTGTCGGCAGAATCCTTGTGCCGGAGGTCACTTGGGAAGAAACCACCCGGCTTGAAGTGGTCGCTCAAAAACGCGTGACTGTTGGCGAGCAGTACCTAGCGATGAATGTGACGCTAACACAGGTGGGGTATTACAACACTTCAACTAACACAGAGCGCACCTACTTTATTGAAGGGCATGATTACGAGAATGACGAAGTAAATTGGGATAATGCTGGCAACGAATTACAGCCTAACCGGAAAGCGACACCTGTTACAGCTGACTCGAATAGTTCAACTTACCTAAGGTTTGACGAACTCAATGATGCACAAAGAACAGCTGTCTTAAATCACCTCGGTTACAAACCGTTGTTCGAATTCAGTTACACCAATGCCGAGCAAATAACAGTCCGTGGTGGCAATGTCACCACGGCGGCGCAAACGCCGGCCTGGGATGGCAACCCAGACGTGGTCGTTAGTCCAGACATTGCAGGCTGGCGCGATATGGCTATTCGGCTACCTGATGGCGCGCAGGATGATATCCAACGGGCTGTTTCGAGGGCCGTATCACAGGCATTGGTTGATGATAACGGTGAGACCAATTTGACTGATGGAGTTTGGAGTGCTGATCTTACCTCATCAATTTATCGTGCCGCAGATGGCACAGTTAGAAACGCCTTTGTTCAAGGCAGTGGCCAGGATGCAGACTATAGAAATGAAGACATCTCATGGCAGTTGCTCGGTGTTCCAGTTGCTGGTGATGATGCCACATGGGCTGATTTGGGCAGATCGCAAAAAGCAGCCGTTGCTAATTATCTGGGTTACGAGCCTGTTTTTAACGCTTCTCAGCCCGGCGCTTTGGTTGGAAGCTTTAAAGATAGAGTCAACGTTTTATATGAACAAGTTGGTAGCCAGTGGACAGGTGTGCCCGGTGACGTCTCAAAAAGATATCTCGACGTCTCTGGTGATACTCGTCAAGAATTTTGGCGAGTAAACCCGACCAATCTCAGCCAAGCCCAGCGACAATTTAATACGGATGACACTGGTAATGTTAGCCTCCAAAGGATTCCCAGCTGGGCAGTTGAATATTCTATAAATAATGCTGTCCGATCCGCTTCTACATCACCTGCTGAGCTGTCTGCAAATCGAGTGCAAGCAGGAGATTCCTATCTAACTGCCCTACAGACGAATACGGGCGAGCTCTTGCTTCAGGACACTCAAAGCACTTCAACTCAAGTAGCAAGCTGGACTGAAGTCAACAAAAAAGACTATGTCTTGTTTACCATCGCGGAAACAACCAATGGCGGTAGAAGTAAAACCGGGGATCTTTATGACAAGTTTGTAGCTGCGTTTTCAGATATATTCGGCAGTAATGTAAACCCAAGTGTTAGCTCCAAGGTTCCATGGCAAGGCCCAATTGGCGACACGTTAGAAGGTAGAGGTTTTCTATCGGTTGATGTGCTTGATGCTAGCCGGGTCATTACCTTTGTGACTGAAGACTCAGCAAGTTTTGCAAATAACGAGATGCGCTGGCATACAAATAGTGTCTCGGATAGAGACGGGGTATCTAGGTTTTATACTTGGTTTAACGGCTATCGATCGGAAGCATTGCCTGAGGCTAATTCAGATAACACCGTAGATATTGATAAAGCACGTAATTCATTTTTTGATTATTATATTGATTCAGATACCCGAAGTTCTAATGCCCAAAACGGTTTAGTGAGCCGCTTTTTAGTCACTTACGACAAATATGAAGATCCAGCCTCGTCCGGCGATTTCATTTATCGAACGTCGTTGGAGCTCTGGTTGTCACGTGACGTATTTGTCAACGAGACGGTGAGTGATTTCACCTACGACTGGCGATCAAACGAAACCGAAATCCGCGACCCCCGCATTCGCCACGACTGGCGCGTTGTCTACGAACCCACCCCGCTGACCGAGCTGCGCACAGAGTATGCGGTGAAGACGGTGCGTGAAGAGACGGTAACCGAGGTTGAGCGCAATGTTTGGCGGCGTGAGCCGGTGGTAACTCTGGACGCGCAAGAAGTTCAAGTGCCGGGCTTTAATTCAAAAGAAGTGTCCGTTGCCGAATTTGAGGCCGATTCTTTGCGGGGCGATAACATCCGAATTTCAACGGGTGGCAGTGTATCGCTGAGTGGTCGCATGGCGGCTGATGCCGCTTTGACGGTGGATGCCGGAACCAGCTTGTCGGTGGCTGCAGCCAGTGTGCTTGAGGGTCAGACGATTACGTTGGATGCGGGCAGCAGCATGACCGTGAATGGCGAGGTCGGCGCCTCCGCTGAAGACGAGGGCACTCCGGTGAATACCCAATCAGTCATGGCCACCGCTGCCAACAACGTTGTGGTGACTGGCGCGGTTCGAGGGGAGTCGATCACGCTGGAGAGCACTGGCGGTGATGTGGTGCTGCGGCCGGGCGAGACCAATAATGGCACGTCACCACTGGCCTTGGTGGAGGCGCTTGGTGAGACGGGGTCAGTTACCCTGCAGGCTAGCGGCTCCGTTATCCAAGGCGGAGATGCTGACAGCTTTGAGCAACTGATGCCCGGCGCAAACGTCATTGCCGATAGCCTACACATTGAGGCGAATGAATTGGTGCGCGCCGATCTGACCAACATTGGCGCGCTGCACCTGGCAGGTCAGAGCGCCGACATGCTGATTCGCCATACCGGCGACCTCACGCTCACCTCGGCCAACTTGACGGGTGAAGACTCAGAGCTGTCGGTAAAAATCGAAACCGCCCTCGCCGAAAACATTCAAGACGCCGATGATACCGATGCGGCTGCCAATGCCCGGGCGAAACTGACTCTCGGCGAGGTGGTGAGCGCAGGCCGACTCGAGCTGAACGCTGCCGGTGGCATCACCTACGTCAACGCCAGCAGCCCAGCGCTGCAAGCTGCTGAGTTGGTGTTGTCGGCCGGCGGCACAATCAATCTGCGCACACAAACCGGTCGCCTCGATGCCGAGCTGCGCAGAGGGGATCTGATTATTGACCAATCTGGCACTGAGCTGACGCTGGGCACCATGGTGCTGGATGGCGGGGATCTGACGGTCGATTCAGATCAGCGAATTGTGGTGGAAGACATTTGGCTACGTGGTAGCAGCTTGGGCTTTTTTGGTTTTGATGACAGCGTTGGAGGCACACCGGATGCCGAGGCCGACTTTGATGCCACCCGCGATAGCGCCGTCGGCTCCGTCACGCTGACTTCAGATGCCGATATTATTGGCATGACCGACCGGTCTGCAGTGATGATCCGCGCTGAAAGTCTGGACCTCACTGCACAAACCGGTATTACCGGGCTTGAGGTGGCGATCAACCGTCTGGATGCAGAGAGTCAAAGCGGTAACATCGAGCTGAATGATCGGGAAATCATCGAGGCCGATGGCGCCCAGAGCAACGGGGATGGCAGCACCACGGTGCTGGGCCGCAGCCTGAATGTGGGCACGGTAACGCTGGTTGGCGATGGAACGATCACGCTGAGTGCCGAGGAAAATTTAATACTGGGGCCAGACGCACACATGACCAGTGGTGGTGGTTCGGTCAAACTCGTGGCCGAATCTGGCACCTTGCGTATCGATCGCCCGGCCGATGGTTGGACAGACGCTGAGGATGACCCGATCACCGGCTTTCACAACCTAGCGCTGATCGCCACTGGCGGCACGCTCGATGCATTCCGCCAGTTTGATCAGGCACCGGGCACGCTCGAATACCGCGCCAGCCGCTTCCAGTTTGGTGACCCAGCGGGCGATGCCGGCGATCGCACCGTGCGGTTCGAAGAGAATATGCAGGCTAACCGCATCATCATCGAGTCCACCTACAGTGGCGATGAAGCCGGCCGTTTTGGTGCGGCGTTGATGATCGATGCTGATCTGGCGGCGCGGGCCTTAGTGGACTTGCGCTCAGATGCCAATGTGCTGGTCAACGGCAGTCTTGAGCGCTGGGCTGACCTTGATGCTACTGATGATCCGGTGGTGATCGATCGGCTGGTGATGCGTGCCGAGGGTAAAGGTAGCTTGAGCGCGCTCGAGGTCATCGGCGATGTGCCTGCGCCAGTTAACGATGACTCTGCCGCCGCCCGCGGCACCGGCTTCATCTCGATTAATGCGCCTGCGTTGGCGGTCGATCAGGTTGATCTTAGAGCCGAAGAAACCATTTTTGTCAGCACCCAGAATAGCTTTAACGTCAATGGCGTGGTGGCGGGTCTGTCTGCGCTCGATCCACTGGCGGCGCTGCGCATAGATGCACAAAGCGGTAATGATGAAGAACCGGCAGAGCTGAGTTTTGGTTCTGGCGTGATCAATGCCACCGAGAACATCGAGATCAATGCCGATCGACTCACGATGAGTTCGAATGGCTTGCTGCGCACAACCGACCTATCGGTGCGATCAGTGGGTGATGTGGCGCTGAGCACCGATGTGCAAACAGTGGATATCCGCACGGATGTTGGTGATATCGACCTACGTCAGACTGGCGATTTGGATGTAGAGCGTCTGCGCACCGACGATGGCGCCATCACCCTGCGCAGCCGTGGTGATCTTGTGTTGCGTGATGTTCAGATCCTCCGTGATAGCGTGGGGAATGATTTTGATGTCCGCACGCTAGGCAACATCGACCTGGGCCGCATCGATGTGGGTAACGAAACCAACGATCGTCAAAACGCCACCGTCACGCTCGACACCATTGGCGACATCCGCCGTGCAGCGTTTGCCAGCCCCAACGCCTATCAGGTGTTTGCGCACAACATCACCATTAATGGCACAGAGTTGCCTGCTGTTGGCAATGCGCAGCGCCCCAATCTCGTTGTCAACAATGAGTCTGGCGATTTTACTCAGGATGGTGTGTCGCAAGCAGCCATTGAGTTAGGCAGGCTTGAGGGCACCGATGAGGCACCAGTGCAGGGAGATACTGTGGTCTCGGGCCGGTTTGCGGTAACCAATCAGCAGATCGGTTCAAGCGAGGGTGCATCGGATGACTTTGTGCCTTTGAGCTCACGCGCCACCGGCACCATTCGCGTCACTGACTTGCAGCTTGAAAACGGCCAAGCCCTAGACTTAGAAAGCACTCAGGATGAGGTGGTGATTGGTGATGATGTGGGCACCGCAACATCGGATATTCGCCTAGCCGGTAAGCGTATTGAGGGCAACGGAAAGACGATTACGGCCAACAAGCTGACGGTTGGGACGGAATTAGAAACCGAGCTAAATACCAACACCAAACAAATCGAAATTGTGGGTAAGCAACCTGGGTTGAATGTGAGCCTGAATAACCTCACAGAAATCATTGGCGGGTTAATTAATAGCAAGGGCGGCAACGTTAATCTGAACACGCACAACAATGAAAACCAGTTTGTTCAAATTGATGGGGTAGATACCGATGATGCCGGCACCGCAATCAATTCGAATACTCAGGTAACGATTGACGGGATCATTTCAACTGGCGTTCTCGGCCACTTGCAACTCCTTACCCAAAAGTCGGCCAATCTGAACTTGAATGGACAGGCAGGTACCAAAACCAACCTCAATAACCTGACCAGCAACGGGCTTAACATCACCTCAAATGGCGATGAGGAACTTCGCCTGACCGGCACAACTAATGCGGGGTCGGGCGATGTGGATATCAATGCCGATACATTGATTATCGATGGCAAGGTGATGGGCAATAACTTCCAGTTGGTTGGTTCGGGTAATACGTTGCGCTTGGCCAACGATATTGAAATGGCCGGTAATATCGTGATCGACGATTCAATTCGTGTGGATGGCGATATTGAGCTAACCAGCGGCGGCGATATTACGCTGGGGCGCGATGGCCTCAGTACGCCATTTTACCTGGCAGCGCATGATGAGACCGCCAATAGTGCGCTAACGCTTACCGCTACCAATGGCGGCGCCGTGAGCATCTTTAGCGCGATTGGTGCGGGCACCGGCGCAACGCAAACAACCGGGTTGCTACAAACCTTAAGCATTATAGATGCCAGCGATATCGATTTTCATGAAACGCTGGATTTAGCCGATACGCTCAGCGTTGATGCCAGTGGCGATGTTACCTTCCACAAAGCGCTAACGCTGTCTGCTGATTTAGATCTGCAAACTACCGGTGATATCTATTTTGCCGAGGGGGTTACCCTTGAAAATGGCGCTAACCTGAATATCACCGGCGCAGATGATGTGCGATTTGGTGGCAATGTGGTGCTGAGCGGTCAAAACGCGGGGCAGGCGGGTGGCGTAACCATTAATGCCAATCGCGTGCAGGGCGGTGCCGATGGAAGCGATCAGGTCAACCTGCAGCTTGATGGCGGCATAGCCAACCTAAATGCGGCAGTCGATGCCACGGCGCTCACAATCAACGGTGCAGAGTCGATTATTTTGGGCGATACCGTGAGCGTTGATAACGATGTATCGCTGGAAACCAACGCCTTGCAAATTGATGCCGCAATAAGCGGCAATGGCGAGCTCACAATCCACACTCAAAAAGCCAACCGGGGTATTCAGTTAGGGGGTTCAGCCAGTGATAGTGATCAGCTGACCCTTGACCAAGCCGAATTAAATCGGATTAGCGGGTTTTCACACCTGCATGTGGGTGAGCTGAGTAATACGGTCACCGGCAGCGTCAATTTAGGTCTTACCGATGGCACGGCGGCAGTGTTGCCCGTGGCAACAACCATCTACGCCACCAACATGGTGGTTAATGCCGTGCAAACAACCGGGTCCCTCGATTTAGAAAGCGGTTCAGCCCTTGAGCTTGGCGCAATTGATGTGGGTGGCGAGTTGCGCGTTGACGCGGATGGGGCTATTACTCAAGCGGCGGACGGCAGTTTTACCGTAGGTAGCTTAAAAATAACGGCAGCAGGCAATGTCACCATTGAGTCAGATGGCACGGTGCAGCTGTTGGGTGTGAGCACAATCAGCGGTGATCTCGACTTGCATGCCGAAACGGGCATTACCAGCGATAGCACAACCGTGCTAGAGGTTGATGGAAATACCAATCTGAGTGTGGGCGCAGGGGCGACTATCTCTCTTGCCAACGGAACAGTCGTCAATCAATTCGATGGCACGCTATCACTGAGTGGTCAGTCTGCCCTCATCAAGGCCAACGCAATCACACTTGATCAGGTGGCGCTATCTGATCAGCTCACGCTTGTGACCACCGGCTCGGTGAACCAGACATTAAATGCTGAGATAACGGTTGGCAGCCTCATGCTTGAGGTTGGCGCTGATGTAGACCTAGAGTTAAGCGGAGATGTCGCCGTAGAGCTCAGCGGCACCAGCACCATTGGCGGTACGCTTAATTTAGTGGCCTCCGGTGGTTTAACCGGCACTGGCGTGCTTGAGGTAACCGGCGCCGCTGTTCTCAGCGCTACTGCAGATGATGACATTCAACTGTCCGGCAAGCATACCTTTGATGATGGCCTGCAGATTTTAGTTGCACGCCATGTTGAGCTTGGCTCGGCACAGGCCATTTTGCTAGCGGGCGCTGATATTAAAGGCAACCTGTCGATCGATGCCGATGGTGCAATCACCCAAAGTGCTGAGTTAGAAGTAGCAGGCACTACCTCATTAACCAGCACGGGTGGCATTACGCTAACTGACCGCGACAATCATTTTGTGGGGCAGGTTGCGCTAGAAGCTGTGAGCGTTGAGCTGCTCAGCGCACGAACGCTTGAGCTTGGCAAAATTGATCTATCTGGCAATTTAGACTTAACCACGGTGGTGGGCAACATTGTTCAGTTCAACACCATTGAGGTGGCGGGCGATGCCATCATGCTGACCGAGTCTGAAGGGGCCAGGATCCTGCTAGACGAAGAAGACTATACGATTAGTGGCGCGCTCACGCTAATTGATGGTGGCGATACCACCGTGGTGTCTAGTCAGTCTGCAATAAACCTGGCTCAAATGAATGTGTCGGGCAACCTTGTGGTGCGCGGTGTGGGCATTACGCAAAGCGGCGCGTTAACGGTGAGTGGTTTTGCTCGGTTTGATGCCGGGGCTGGTAGTCTTATTCTTGATCATGCCAATAACCAGTTTGCTGATGTGGTTCGTTTGCAAAACAGTGGTGAGCATGATGTGGCCATCCACCAGGGCGGTACGCAGGCATTAACATTAGATGCAGCCACCTTAGGCAGTGGCGCGCTCACGGTTACCGCCGGCGGTAATATCACTCAAAGCGGTGCCATTACCCAAGCGGCTGAGGCCGGGCTCACCCAATTCATTACCGGTGATGGGGCGATAACGCTGGATCATGCCGATAACCAGTTCCGCGGCGCGGTGTCGCTCAAAAACACCGGTGAACATGATATTGAAATTGAAAATAGTATCGATCTGGTGCTCGATGAGACTCGTACGGATGGCAATCTAACGATTCGGGTAACGGGTGCGCTTACGCAGTCTGGAAACGGTATTAAGGTGGGTGGACGCACAGATATTACTGCAGCCAGCCTGCGAGTGGGCAATAACCCGCCCTTTGAAACGGAATCCATTACCTTTAATACAACGGGTGAGGCCATTGTTAACTCCACCAATGGCAACAATATCCGCATAGACGGCGTGAATACGGCCGATAGCCTGATTATGCGTTCAGACGGAATTATCGAGACGGCAGCCGATGCGCAAATCACCATCACCGGAGATGCCCATATCAAAGCCGATAATGGTGAATCTAAAGGCGTAGCGATTTTACTGGCAAACGGCGCGGATGAGCGTATTGAGATAGGCGGCGAGGCCTGGTTCCAAGCAGAAAACGATGGTGACATTACCGTTGATACGGCAGGCACCACGCAGTTTGGATCAGTCCGGTTTACCACCGGGGGCGCGGTTGATATTGCCGAAGACAGCGCGATGACGCTGAGCAATGCAAGTAGTGCAGCCGCCGTTACCTTGCAAAGCGCTGGCGCGATGGACGATGGCGAGCTTGAGGAAGCGGGTGGGGTGTTAACTGCTTCTGGCCCAGTCAGTTTAACAGCGGTTGACGAGGCCGATGTGCGCTATGCCATTACGCTGGATAATGGACATGACCTTTCAGGCAATGCCGTGAGCGCGCAAGCCGATGCCTTAACGCTGAATGTGACCGGTGCGCTAGCGCTCGATCAGGTCGACATCACCTATCTGACTGATCTTACAGCCACCGGCGCCATAACCAACATAACCGGTGCTGCGCTAAATGTAGGCAGCCTGCGTCTAGAAACCGACAATGCTGTCACCTTAACACTGGCCAGTGGCTTTGACTTTGCCGGTGTTTCTGAGGTGGGCGGCGATGTGGATATCACGGTAGACGCTGGAGACATTGGTAACACCGCGCTGGGTATTCTCGATATCTCAGGATCAGCCAAATTTGATGCAGAGCGGGATATCACGCTTACTAATTCCCATGGCTTTGGTGGCACGGTGGAGACGGTGGGGCGCAATGTTTCGCTTACCGACCTTGATGCATTAACTTTGGGCGATCAAACGGTGAGTGGCAATTTAACGGTGGTTTCGGGGGGTGCGCTGGATAGCACAACCACCGCTCAAATTGCGGTTACCCGAGATGCAAGCTTTACCGGTACCCGCATTAATCTGGGGCAGGGCGATGGCCGCAGCTTGAGCACCGATGCACTAACCCTTAATAGCGATGGACGCGTAGAGATTACGCACACCGGCGATGTGGTATTTGCCAACACCAGCGCCGTGGCAGAACTGGTGTTGATAACGGATGGAAATGTAACGGATCGGGCTGCAGGTGGGCGGCTAGAAACCACCGGCACCAGCCAGTTTGAAGCCACAGCCATTACGTTAGACAACATCCATGCCCTAGGGGGTGAGGTATTAGTAGATACGGGCGATGCCTACCTGAACACGGAGGGTGATCTGTTACTAGGCAACACCACACTCACGGGAGATTTAGTGGCAATAGCGGATGCCGCCAATGGCACCGTGCTTAATACAGAAAACGCCGTTATTCAGATTGATGGGCAGGCATGGCTGCGGGGCGCCTCTGTTGATATGGGTTCAAGTCTAGATGCTGACTTCACGGCAGGCTCACTGCGCTTGGGCACAACGGGCAATGCCTTGATTGTTGAGCAAAACGCAACGTTATTTACTGAAAGCAGCGTGGTAGGCGGTAATCTAAACCTCAACAGTGGCGGCGCCATTGAGCAAACAACCGCCGCCACGCTGATGGTAGAGGGCGATACGGTGCTGCGCGCGGTTGATGGCCTGACTGAAAAGCCCGAGACCGTGCGCTTGTTAGGGGCCAATGATTTTTCGGGCCAGCTTGGTATTACCAACGCCGGCGATGTGGCGCTAAACGATATTGGTGATTTGGCGCTGCAAGACTTGCTGGTCGATGGCACTTTAGATATCACGGCAGGCCGCGACATTCTCGCGACGGTACCCGTTGATTTGCAGGTTGATGGGTTGGTTGACCTGCGTGCCGAGCGAGATATTCGCCTGGCTGAAGGTGTTAATGCCTCAGGCTCGTTACAACTGCAAGCCGGTGGCAATGTTGAGCTCGATGGCACCAGCGGCATCGGTAATGCGCTGAATATCACCACTGGGGGTGGCATTCAGTTTTTAGGTGACGTTAATGCGGGGGGTGCGCTTCGCTTACAGGCTGGCGAAGATGCGGAATTATTGGGCGCCAATCTGCAAGGCAGCCGGCTTGATCTGACAGCCGGCGGCACGATCACTCAACAATCTGATGTTTTGGCCGGGCCAGTGCAATATCGGGCATCGGTTATTCGCATGGAAGCGGGCAGTATCACCCGTTCGAATACGGGCACGATCGACTATCAGGCTACTGGCGGTACGATGCAGCTAGCCAGGCTGGCAACCGGCGGAGACGTGCGCATTAATGCAGGTGCACAGCAGGTAGTTAGTGCTAACCCGGGCATGGCGGCCAATATAGAGGCAAACAACCTGTTTTGGCAGGCCGCGCCAGCCGGCGTTACGGGCACCGCTTCTGGCGTACGGGGGCAGTTGCTGGGCATGGAAGATCGGCTCATTAAGGTGTCTGCTAACACCATTACATTGCCGGCGGGCTCTGGCGAGCGTCTTGGCTTAATTGATCAGCGTGGGCATGCCTTTTTATATCAAACTGGGCCTAATAATCAGGGCGTATTTTTAGTTTCTCTTAATAATCGCGCCAACATCATGGGTGGCTGGGTTGACCGAGAGTTTCCGTTGATTGCGTATGGCCTGGGTGCGGCGCTTGCTGACGATGCGCGGCCAGAAAGGCCGCCGCTAGCTGGCCGCTCTGCGTTTGATATGGGGCGCGCATGGCTAGACAACATCCCAAGCCGTGATGCCGATCGATTTTGGCGTGCGGGTTTTCTAGCGGCAGAGCAAGATAGCTTTTACACGGTTCGCCCGCCTGAAGCGCTCTGGCAACCGGGGTTTAATCTCTCAGGGCCGTTGGCCTGCAGCATGGTTGTTAATCCGTTTAGCAGTTTGCAGTTTTCATGCCTTGGCCAGTCATTTTCAGGGGTGCTGAGCTTTGATTTGGAATCGGAGTTTGTATTTTGACGTTTCAAGGTAATGCAAGGCATTGCAAGGATGTGCGGAAGTACCCGTTTATCCTGCAATTATTATAAATTACCAATTTTCATGGAGAAAAAATGTTTAGCAAATTAGTCCCGTTAAATCGTGAAACCCATGCCAATCTCAAAGTGAAGCCAATTGATAACTTTGGCTTTGCGAAAGGCTTTCATATTGCCTCGCTGATGGTGCACGAATTTGCGCGGGCCGCATCCGTTTATCCTATTGTTTTTCTTGAAGATAAAGAAAAAGATGAGTTTCGGCCCGTGGTGTTATTGGGCTTAGAGGCGGGTGAGAATTTGTTTTTAGCTGAAGACGGCAGCTGGAATGCCTCCTACGTGCCCGCCATTATTCGCCGCTATCCCTTTGCGCTGGCGCGACTGGGTGAAGATGAAGATCAATTTACGGTTTGTTTAGACGAAGACTCTGATTTTGTGAGTGCTGAGGAAGGCGAGCCCTTATTTGACGACGAAGGCGAGCCAACGGGAGTGGTTGAGAATGTGAAGCGTTATTTGGGCGAAATGCAGCAAATGGAGGTGTTCACCCAACAGTTTTGCCATTTCCTCTCAGAGCATAATTTGTTTAATCCGCTGAATATGCGGGTACGCCAAGGCGACACAATGCGGAATGTAACGGGTTGTTACGTGATTAATGAGGAGCGGATTTACAACCTATCTGACAAACTCTTCCTAGAGATTCGGGATAAACGTTACTTAGCGCCCATGTTCTCGCATTTAACCTCGCTCAGTCAGATTGAACGGTTGGCAAAGGAAGCATAAAACGATGCGTACGTTTTTAAAGCGTTTAACGATAGGGTCTGTGGTCTTAGCTGCGCCTATAGCCTTTGGTAACAACGCGGCACAGCTCGATGCCGAGGCGCTTGAGCGTGCACTGCGTGCTGAGCATGGCGGTGCGCTGGCGTTTGATCCCTCAACGGCGGTGCAGTGGGCCTTACTGCGAAATACCGATGTGTTAATTGCCGCAGAAGATATTGAAATTGGTGAACAGCGCGTGGAGGCAGAAAAAGGTGGCTGGCAGCCTGAGTTTTTTGCCAATGTAGAGCGTAGCGAAACTGAGCGTAAAAATAGCCTCGATCGGCCTGATCGCCCCGTTTTGATTGATGAAACGAGCTATGGGGAGTTTGGTATTCGCTCCTTGGTGGGCACGGGTGCTGAGATTACGCTGAGTTATGAGGCAAGCGATCGGTTTAGTAATGCTTCATCAGGTGATGATCCAGATGGCTTTGATGATGTTATCGCAAATGTACGCTTTGAAATTCGTCAGCCGCTGTTGCGCGGCCGCGGTGCGGTGGGCATTAAAGGTGCGGTTCAGCAGGCCAAGCATCAGTTAGATATTGCCCATCAGCAAATGCAACGCCGCTTATTGGATAGCAGCTTTAATGTGCTGCGAACCTACTGGCAGATGTATCGCGCACAGCGCACAGCGGCGCTAACGTCTGGCTCTGTGGCCAATGCCGAGGCATTGTTAGAGGATTCACGGCGCTTAGTGTTGGCCGGGCGGCTGCCGCAGAGTGCCATTGATGATGCGGAGTCTGGCTTGCTGGTACGGCAGGCCGAGCTAGCAGCGGCATCGCAGCAGGTGAGTCAGTCACAAGCGGAAATGCGCCGCTTGCTCGACGTCGACCCCGTTGAATACGGAGACTGGGAATTTGAGGCAGCTGCTGAGCCAGATATTGGGCCGATTAACCCGCCTGAGGATTTTTCAGCCTATGTGGCGCAAGTGCTCGATATTTGGCCAAGTTATCAAATTGCCAACAAGCAGGTCGCGATTGGGTATGAGTCGATCAAGATGGTTCAAGACGATCGGCGTAGCAGCCTAGATTTAATTCTTTCTTACGGGCAAAACGCCAGAAGTTTTGAAAATTCGCTGAGCGATGCCTTTGATGAATCGTTTGAGAGTGAGTACCCCGAGTGGGTGGCTGGCATTGAGTGGTCAACCAAGCTTGGCGGCAGTCGGCGCGGGCGCGCAGAAGAAGCCGTGGCCCGCGCGCAGGTTCGGCAATCGCAGCTAGAAGCTAAAGCCATTCGTGGCGAAGTGGGTAATCAGCTGATGAACCGTTTAAATCAAGTCAGCACCACTTACCAAGAACTGCAAAGCCATAACGATAACGTGATGATTCTGAATCAGTTATTGCAGCGTGAGCGAACAGCGTTTGAGCGTGGAGAATCGTCTGTGCGGGCCGTGCTTGGCCGGGAAGATGCGCTTAACATTGCACGGCTACGCGCTATCGATGCTGAGGTTCGTTACGAGTTGGCAAAGTCATCACTACGGCTATCAGATGGTACTCTACTCGATGAGTTGGGTGTCGAGCTGGAAGTCGCGGATGAAATTTGAGTTAAGCCGTTTTATTCACTGTTGTTGTTTAATCGGTGCAGGATGTTGGATGGGGTCTCTTGCCCTCGCGCAAGAAGACCCCGCAGAAGATTTTAGAAATTTCTCGCCAGAGCAAATTGTGGCTGTGGAGCCAGAGGCGCTGGTGGGTGTTGTCTACCCGCGCGGGCGGTATTTACTTGCCCTAGAGGTGAGCGGCGTCGTCGCAGAAGCTCCGGTGGATGAAGGAGAGCGGGTCGAGGCCGGCCAGCCCTTGCTGGTGCTCCAGCAAGAAATTCAAGATCTTGAGCTTGAGCGACTTGAGCTTGATTGGCGTGATAACAGCGCGCTAACGGCCGCACGCAGTCGGCTGGCGCTTATTGAAGAGCGCCTTGAGAGCTTAGAGATGCTGTTTGCGGATACCGGCTCTGTCAGCCGTGATGAGTTGCGTAATTTAGAGTTGCAGCGGCTGAGTGCCGCGGCAGAGGTTGATCAGTTAGTGCTGACCAAATCGCAACAACAATTAGACTACGAAATTGGGTTGGGGCGCTTAGCGCAACGCACGCTCACTGCTCCCGTGGCAGGTACGATTAGCCAGGTCACCTCAAAACCGGGTGAATGGGTGCAGGCCGGTGACCCTGCGGTTGAACTGATTGATAGTGGGGTTAATTTCGTACGCCTTAACTTACGCAGCCGACAAGCGGTAAACCTTACACAGGGAATGTCAGCAATCGTGGAGGTTGAAGGGCAACGTTATGATGGGCGAGTCAGCTTTATCTCACCAATTGCCGATCCGGCCAGTGGTCGGGTTGAGGTGAAGGTGGAATTTGATAACCCTGATTTTCTGATTCGTCCCGGGCTAAGTGCCCGCGTACAGTTGACCCCCGCGGAATGAGCCAGCGATTAGGCCTCTTTGATTATCTCCAAGACCTGCGCGATTTGCGCCTTTTGGCCGCGCAGCAGGGGTTAGATGCATTTGATTGGCCACGTTACTTAAGCACGGCGCAGGGTTTTTGCCAGGCTGATTGGGTGGCGGTTGTTCATGTTGCCGAGCAAGATCTGCCCCCCAAGCTGCTCGGTCAAGTGGGGTCTGATGACTTGGCCCTGTCTCGGTGGCTGGGTGCCCCCGATGCCAAGGCACTGTTGGGTCGTGTTAAGGCCAGTGGCTATGCACTGCGCGCACGCTCACCCGGCGCGCCCTTTGAGCCGCCCTTTTTAGCTATTCAAATGCCCGGCGCTGAGCAGGCGTTTGTTTTGCTGGTTGGGCTGGAGGCAGACTCAGAAGACGCCATTAAAGCGGCGCTCACTCGGGCGGGGCTCATTGCCGATATTTTGCCTGACGAAGCCGAGCAAAGCGGCGTTGAGTCAGCAGGGCTTGGTCCTTTGTTAGATGTGCTGTCTGGTTGTTTACAGGCACAGCGTTTTCAAACCGCAGGCTATAGCCTGGTGAATGGTTTGGTTAGTGCCGCAGAGGGGATAGATCAGGCCGTGCTGGGTTGGCGTGAGGGTGCTTATATTCGCGCGCGTTTCATTAGCCACTACGAGCGCTTTGAGCGAAAAACTGAACAGGTCAGACTGATGGAGGCGGCCTTAGAAGAGGCGGCTGATCAAGATACGATGATTCAGTGTGCTCAGGGTGATGCAGAAGGTACCCCGGGTATTATCGAAGTGGCCCATCAGCAACTGCTAGCGCAACTAGGCGCTAAAGATTTAGTCACGTTTCCGTTGCACGATGCCGATGGTGAATCGATTGCCTCCCTCACGCTGATTAGCTATGTTGGCCCAATTAGTGCCCAAACGGTTTCTAGCGGTTATTTGGTGGCGCAAACCATAGTAGGCCACCTGCAAAATTTACGGCGCGAAGAGGCCGGCGTGTTTAAGCGGCTTGGCTATCGAGTGCGCCAGAGTGTGAGCCGCTGGTTTGGCGGTGAGAATCTTTGGATTAAAACCGCCATTGTTGTGCTCAGCGCAGTCTTGCTGTTGGCTGCGGTCACGCCAGTCACTCATCGCGTGAGCGGTACGGCGCGCCTTGTTACTGATGAAACGCGACTGCTTACGGCACCTTGGCAGGGCACCGTTGCTGAGGTCAATGCAACAAGCGGCGATGCGGTTCAAGCTGGCGACACGCTGGTGGTGATGGATACCGAAGAGCGCTTGCTGCAACTTGCCGAGCTTCAGGCCGAGTTACAGCGCAACCAAGCTGAGCTTGATCGCGCGCGGGCTGAGTTTAATAACGTAGATACCGCAGTGGCCGAGGCGCGCGTTGCCCAAACCAGAGCGCGCATTGCCCAGGTGCAGCGACAAGTCAATCAAGCTGAGCTCATTGCACCGCTGACGGGCGTGGTGGTTGAGGGTGATCGGCGTGATTTGCTCTCAGCACCAGTCAATCAGGGTGATCGATTAATGCGCGTGGCAGAGTTACGCGGCATTTATTTGCTGATTGATGTGGCTGAAGAGGATATTCAGTTTGTTGAATCGGATAGCACGGGTACGTTTTCTCTAGTGGCACGGCCGTCTGAGCAGATCGCCTTGAGCGTAGAGCAGATTATTCCAATGGCGCAGGTGCGTGATGGGCAGGGTGCGGTGTTTTCCGTTAATGCCAGTTTAGATACCGCTGTTGCACCTTGGTGGCGGCCTGGCATGACGGGCGTTGCGCGTATCGATGTAGGTAAACGCAGCGCGCTGTGGGTGATTGGGCATAAGGCGTGGAATCGTCTGCGTCTTTGGCTTTGGTGGTAGGCGGCCGTGGCACGTTCAACCTTTAGCGAATCTTGGTATCAAGTGGCACCCTTGCGGGTTGGGTTATTGCCAACTGTGCAAGTACATAAACAAACCTATCGCCATCAGATTTGGTATGTGCTGCAGGATAGCTGCTCTGAGAAGTACTATCGCCTGCGACCCGAGGCCTGGGCATTTGTGGGCCAGCTCACACCGCGGCGAACCGTGGAGGAGATTTGGTCAAAGTTTTGTGAAGACCACCCCGAAACCGCCCCGGGCCAAGAAGAAGTAGTGGCGTTGCTCGCGCAGCTTCATCAAATGAATTTGCTGTTTTTTCGATCTCAAGGCGGTAGTGAAGGGATTTTTGAGCGCTATCAAAAGGGGCGCCGAAAAGAAAAGCTGAGCTATTTAATGGCGTTTTTGTACTTCCGCATTCCCATTTGGAATCCGGATGAGGTGCTAAAAGCCAATATTGGCTGGTTACGGCGCTTTTTTACCCAACCGGCTTTTGTGATTTGGTTGATTGTGGTGGTGCTGGGCGCCCGTGCTGTTTTGCAAAATACCGATCGGCTTCGCAGTGCAACACAGGGCCTGCTGGCTGCAGATAATTTGATTTGGCTGTTCGTGGCGCTGTTTTTCTTAAAGCTATTGCATGAGCTTGGGCATGCCATTGTGTGTCGTCGATATGGGGCCAGCGTGCATACCATCGGCATCATGCTAATTGCCCTAATGCCCCTGCCGTACACAGATGCCAGTGCCAGTTGGTCTTTACGCAGCCCATGGCAGCGCTCGATGGTGGCAGCTGCTGGTATGTATGTAGAGTTATTTATTGCCGCATTGGCTGCACTGATTTGGGCACAGACGGCCCCGGGCTTGGTTAATGCGCTGGCGTTTAATGTGATGATTATCGGATCAGTCTCATCACTGGCCTTTAATGGCAACCCATTGCTCAAGTTTGACGCCTACTACATCCTCTCAGACCTGACGGGGCTGCCAAATCTGTATCAAAAATCCTCTCAGCAGTGGTTGTATTTGCTCAAGCGATACTACTTAAGGGTAAGCCGTGCCATTAGCCCGGCAGAAGACCGCTATGCACGGGTGTGGTACCTAAGCTATGCGGTGGGCAGCATTGCTTATCGTTTGATGGTGATGGTGGTGATCACCCTGTATATGGCAGATATTTCGCTGGTGCTGGGGGTGTTGATGGTGATGGCCATGGGATACATCTGGCTGGTGGGCCCGGCGGTTAAGGGGGTGAAATATCTGGCGCGAAATGGTGAGCTACAACACGGCAGGCCGCGTGCGGTGGCTCTGGCACTGGTAGCGCTGGGCTTGGTGATTACGCTGCTGGCGGCCTGGCCCATGCCGCAAGGTCTGCGAGCGCCGGGCGTTGTTGAGGCAACAGAGCGAACCACGCTTTTTGCGGCGGCCGGTGGGCAACTAGAGCAGGTGTCTGTGGATGATGGCCAGCCAGTCGTTGCCGGCCAGGTTCTGCTTGAGCTTAGCAACGAAACCCTAACACTTGAGCGAGAGTTAACGGGCCAGCAAATTATTGAGGTGCGGTGGTTGCTACGACGGGCGGTCAATCAGTCGAGCGGTGATCTTGAAGCGCTTGAAGAGCGTGAAGCATGGCTGCTCCAAAGGCTCGATGAGATTGATGAAAGGCTAACCGCACTGCAGGTGCGTGCACCGCATGATGGGATTTGGATTCGCTCAATTGGCCCAGATCAGTTACAAACACAAATTACGCGGGGGCAGCGCCTAGGCACAGTCCTTGCCCCTGAGCAGAAAGTTTTTGTGGGTGTGGTCAGTCAAGAGCGCGCTTCTAGCTTGTTTGACGGTCAACTGGCTGGCGGAGAAATCCGCATTCACGCTAATCCGGGTCAGCGCATTAATCCGCAAGCCCTGCGCTTTTTACCCTTTGAGCGGCGTGAGCTGCCCAGCCCAGCGTTGGGTATTCCCGGCGGCGGGCGGTTTGCTGCGCAACCCGATGAGCAAGGCCGGATGATGGCGCAAGAGCCGTTTTTTGAGCTGCGCGCGCCGTTGGATGCGGTGGCTAGTGCACGCCTAGAAGATGGGGTTTTGGGTACGATTCGCGTAGCTCTTGAGCCGGCGCCGCCCTTACAGCAGGGCTGGACAGCGCTACAACAGTTGCTCAAAGCGCGTTATCAGCTTTAATGGAGATGACCGCAGCATTTCGGCATGAGCCAACGCGGCGGATTCCAAAGGATCCGCGTTGGTTTGAGGTGGCACCTGCGCTGCTTTGGCACCGGCTCAGACGCTCGCAGCTCGAGTCAAAGTATGCTCAAGAAGCCGCGCAAGTCAGCGCTAGTGTTAAAGACTTGTCTACCCTGTCTGATCCCCAGCTACAGGCGCTGCTGGACCAATCTCGCCAAGCTGCTGCGCGCCGGCAGATAGATACCTCTCGGGCCATCTTATGCAACGCACTAGCGGGGCTTTGCGAGGCGGCAACCCGGCAGCTCGGCCAAACACCCTACAAGGTGCAAATCATGGCGGCGCTTGCCATGCTCGATGGGTATGTTGTGCAAGTGGCGCCAGGCGAGGGTAAAACACTTACGCTGGGGCTTGCAGCGGTAATCCGGGGTTGGGAGCCGGGGCCCTGTCATCTGATTACCGCTAACGAGTATTTGGCCGCGCGTGATGCGGAATTTCTGCAGCCCTTATATGCCTTTTGCCGATTAGAGGCGGTGGCGCTTAACGCCGAAATGAACCCCGAGGAAAAACGTATCGCCTATACCAAGCCGATTGTCTATGCGACTGCCAAACAGGTTATTGCCGACCACCTCATTGATCGGGTGCGTTTTGGCGGTGTTGTCGATCGTATACAAGCCAGTTTGCGTACCTTGCGCGGTGAAGCCTCGGTGCCGCTAATGCAGCGCGGGTTGCAGGATGTGTTGGTAGATGAAGCAGATCAGATTCTGATTGATGAGGCGATTACGCCCATGATTATTTCAGAGCCAGAGCCTAACCCCGGGCTAAAAGACGCGGTAGCTAAAGCCCATGCGCTGGTCGAGCAGTTAGAAACTGATCGGCATTATCGGTTGGTGCCCGGTCAGCGGGATGTGATTTGGCGAGAGGCCGGGCAGGAGGCCTTAGCCCGTCTGGCCAAACAATTACCGGCAATGTGGCGCAGTCGTGGTCGGCGCGAAGATTTGTTTACCCAAGCGGTGTTGGCCCGTGAGCGGTTTATTCAAGATCATCACTATGTGGTGCTTGAAGACGAAGTGGTGATTGTGGATGAAGGTACCGGCCGCAGTATGCCAGGGCGCACCTGGAGTTATGGCCTGCATCAGGCCATTGAGGCCCGCGCCGGTGTGCCGCTCACTGACCCCAGCCGAACGCTTGCACGCTTGAGTTTTCAGAACTTTTTTAAGCTTTATGGGCGCCTTGCGGGGGCCAGCGGTACGCTGCAGGATATCGATCATGAGCTATTCTTTAACTACCGCGTTCATACCCTGCGTATACCTCCGCGAGTGCCATCGCGTAGGCAAATTGACCCGGTGCAGATGTTTGCCGATCGGCTAACTAAGCGCGATGCGGTGGTTGCTCGTATTCGCCAATTACATCAGCAGGGGCGAGCCGTGCTGATTGGCACGCGGAATGTGGCAGATAGTGAGTTTTTGGCGGAAGCACTAACCCAGCAAAGATTAGAGTTTCAGCTGTTGAATGCCAAGCAGCCTGCGTTAGAGGCTGAGATCGTATCGGCAGCCGGTGGCAGTGGGAAAATTACCGTAGCTACAAACATGGCTGGCCGGGGTACCGATATTAAGTTGTCTCCAGAGGCCGCCGAAGCGGGTGGGCTGTGTGTGATGATGTTTGAGCCGCATGAGAGCATTCGAGTGGACTGGCAGTTATACGGAAGAACCGCGCGGCAGGGGCAGCCGGGCGAGGTGTTTCGTTATGCAAGCTTAGAGGATGAGCTTATTACCCGAAATCTTCCGCGCGCTATTCATTGGTTAGCCCGTTTAAAACCGCAGCTAATGATTCGCGCCGCTCAGCAGCGTGCAGAGCGCCGCGCGTTTGGTTTGCGCAAACGCATCAATCGGGCCACCCGCGAGTCGCAGGAGCGAATGACTTTTACCGATCATGTTTAATCACGATTTTATCTTTAAACAACAGGGTTTTGACTGGCTGCCGAGCTGGATCGATCGGTCGCGCTTGTTCAACATCGCGTTTGAACCGGCGCAAGGTGTTGTCAAACTTTACTTTTTGTCTGCCGATGAACAGACCCTTTACAAAGTTGAGGGTAAGCGGGTTATTGAGCAGCATCTAGCTATGCAGCCCGGCGCGGCGTGGTCAGCGCTTGAGCAGCGACTGGGTGCGGCGTTTGATGAGCGAGAGATTCAGCCCGATACCATGGAGGGGCAAAATCTTTATCTGTTTATCGAGCCGGCCGGGCTGCAGTCTTTTATGCGGTTTTTGAGTGCCTTTGCGCGGGCCAATTAGCTTAGCGACTGGGAATTGCGGCGCTGGATCGGTTTGATTAATAACGAGCCACCGCCGACGTTGGAGGCGGCCTGGCAGACGGGCAGCGTTGCCCTGGTGCGCGTGTCTTTAGACGGGTCAGATACCGATAAAATCTATGCACGCCCACTCTTGCGTGATAAGCCATGGCAGCTTGACGAGAAAAGTCATGAATTTTTTTCAGCGGTATATGGGGTGTCTGGTGCGCCCTTGCTTGAGCATTTAAAACACCTCTGGGTTTCTGTTGATGTGCAAACGGGACGCTTGGTGCTGGCCAATCAGCATCATCACCTATTGCACAACGACTAGGGCGTTGCGCTTGCTAACAGCTCGGCATTGCCGCCCGAGGCGGTTGTATCAATACAAACATGGCGCTCAAAGTAAACATGTGCTGTGTCTGGATAACCGGTAATTAGCGGAATGATAGGGCCTTCGCGGCGCGCTAGGGCTAATGCCAGTTCACGCCCCGTTGCCTCATCACCCCACCAGATCACACCGCCAATCTCGTTCAGGGTTTCAAGTTCAGCGGGGTTGAGCTTGCCCTGCAGTGTTTTGCTTTGGCCGCCAAGGGCTTGGACCTGCTGGCGCTGCTCCTCCAAGGCTTGTGGATCTGGCCCAAGGCAAAGCAGCGGCGGGCGTGGCATAAGATAGAGCGTATTCGACTCGCCTGTTGGGCCTGGCATGTCAAAGTGATGGGGTGGCGGCGCAGTGGCCGGCTGCGGCGCAGCAAAACGCGCAAGATAATGCGGCCCGCCCGCCTTGGGGCCGGTGCCCGATAATCCTTCACCGCCAAAGGGCTGGCTGGCAACAATCGCCCCAATTTGATTGCGGTTAACGTAAATGTTGCCGGCATGAATCTGCTCAGATAGATAGGTTGAGCGCTCATTAATGCGCGTGTGAACACCAAAAGTCAGCCCGTAGCCGCGCTCATTAATTTGTTTAATAACGGTATCGAGGGCGTCGGCCGTGTAGCTGGCAACATGCAGCACAGGGCCAAAAATTTCCTGTGCAAGGTCTTGGATGCTGTTTACGCCAATCACCGCTGGGCCAATAAAATGCCCCGTGGTGGGTGGGTCGAGTTGTTTGAGTAGTCGCCCATCTGCTTTGGCGGTATCAATATAAGCTTGAATAGATGCCGCGGCAGGTGCATCGATAACGGGGCCGATGTCGGTATTCAGTGGCCATGGGTTGCCGATGCTAAGCTCATCCATAGCGCCATAGAGCATGGTGAGGAAATCGGCATACACCTCTTTTTGAATATACAAACAGCGTAAGGCCGAGCAGCGTTGCCCCGCCGACTGAAAGGCACTGGCAATGACATCCTTAACGGCTTGTTCATGTAGCGCGGTCGAGTCGATGACCATCGCATTTAAACCGCCGGTTTCGGCAATGAACGGGGTGCCTGGCGCACAATGTTTAGCAAGGTTTTGCTGGATGAGGCGCGCGGTGTTGGTGCCACCCGTAAATGCAACGCCATCGATGCGCGAGTCACAAGTTAATTGTGCCCCAACCGTGGTGCCATCGCCGGGGAGTAGTTGTAGCGCCGTTAGCGGAACGCCAGCCTCATGCAACAGAGCCACGCCCTTGGCGGCCATGAGGGGTGATTGCTCGGCAGGTTTGGCAAGTACAGCATTGCCCGCAGCCAGAGCGCCGGCAATTTGGCCGGTAAAAATAGCAAGTGGAAAGTTCCAAGGCGAAATGCAGGCAAATCGGCCACGGGGTTTTAAGTCGTTTTGCCGCGCTTGTGCTGCGTAGTAGTAAAGAAAATCAACCGCTTCTCGCAGTTCGCCTACCGCATCGGGTAAGTTTTTTCCGGCTTCGCGCGCGGCAATGGTGAGAATTTCGCCAAAGTCACGTTCATAGAGCTCGGCGGCATGCTCCAATACATCAGCGCGCTCAGCCGCAGGCGCCGCCCACGGCGTTGCCGCGCCAATGGCTTGGTCAACTTCCTCAGTAGTGGCGTAAAGGACGTCACCCACTTTCTCTGCCGGGTTGGCTGGGTTTGTCACAACCTGCCAGTTGCTGCTGGTTCTGCTAACGGGCTGGGCAATAATCGGTTCTGCTAAAAAGTGCTTACGCTGCTGAGCGCGGGCCTGCTCAATCAAAGCCAAATCATCGCTATCGGCAAGATCAAAACCCCGGGCATTACGTCGGGTTGGCAAAAAGACTTTATGCCCGGTGGGCAGGGTTGGGGCGTAACAGAGCGCTTCAAAAGGGCAGGTAACCACTTCTTCTGCCGGAATGGTTTTATCGGCAATTTGATTCACAAAAGACGAATTGGCCCCGTTTTCTAGCAAGCGGCGGACAAGGTAGGCAAGAAGGTCTTTGTGTTGACCCACCGGTGCATAAATGCGGCAGCGTGTGTGATGGCGTTCCATCACAATCTCGTGGAGTTTCTCCCCCATGCCATGGAGTCGCTGAAACTCAAACTGCGTACGGCTAATACCGAGTTCTTTTGCCAGGGCAATGACGGCGCTTAACGTATGGGCGTTATGCGTGGCAAATTGCGGGTAGATTCGATCTGTCATGCCTAAGAGCTTTTGCGAGATATTGATGTAGTTCACATCGGTAGCTGCTTTATTGGTGAATACCGGAAAGTGATTAAGCCCGAGTACCTGCGCATGTTTAATCTCGGTATCCCAATACGCCCCCTTCACTAACCGTAAGGTGAATTGGCGATCGAGTGTTTCAGCTAGGGCGTAAAACCAATCGACAACCTCGGTTGCGCGGTGCCCATACGCCTGCACCACCATGCCAAACCCATTCCAGCTGGCAAGGTCAGGATTACTGAGTACCTGCTCAACAACCTGTTGCGATAGGGCAAGACGATCCATCTCTTCGGCGTCAATGTTTAGCCCAATGTGATGGGTTGCCGCCAGGCGCACTAGCGCCGCTAAGCGGGGGGTAAGCTCTTTTGCAACTCGCGCCTGCTGTGCCACCTCGTAGCGTGGGTGCAGGGCCGAGAGTTTGACCGAAATACCGGGGTTTGATCGGCTGTCACGCGTTTGTGCATTTTTTGCGATGGCAAGAATGGCGTGCTGGTAAGCGTTAAAATACGCTTGCGCATCCGCGGCGGTGCGGGCGGCCTCACCCAGCATATCGTAAGAGTAGGTGTAGCCTTTTGCCTCTAACCGGCGCGCACGCCGGGTGGCTGACTCAATTGACTCGCCCAGCACAAACTGTCGGCCCATCTCACGCATGGCAAGGCGCGCGGCCTTGCGAATGGCGGGCTCGCCAAGGCGCTTTATAGCGCCCCGTAGGGTCTGCTCAACACCGCTGCCATGCGCGTTAAGTACGCCGGCTGTCAGATCAAGGGCAAAGGTGGAAGCATTAACCCATGAAGAGCTTGACTGCCCCTTGTGACGCGCCCAATCGCCACTACCAATTTTATCTTCGATCAGTGCGTCAATACTGGGGGCGTCTGGCACGCGCAACAGCGCCTCGGCAAGGCACATCATTGCCACGCCTTCTTCAGTTGATAGTCCATACTCGGCTAAAAAAACCTCCATCAAGCCAGGTCGGTCGCCTTGGCGGATGGCATGAACGAGCTCGGTGGCGTTGGTTACGATTGCTTTTTTATCCATGGCCTAGATGGTAGGCCAGATGCGAAGTCTTTTTGACCTGAAAGCAGTCTTTTTATGATCCATTTGGTTTGTTTTTGTCAGTAAAAGTCGGAACAAACCACATGATTTGGGTATCCTCTTGGTGTAAGGTTTTAGGCTACCTTAAAGGCAGTACACAGTAATTTGAGTGGGTTAAAACCGTCATGGAAACGTTAATTGTTGAGGATGATGCTTTCTTTCGGAGTGTAATTAAGGATGCGATTGAGAGCAGCCGGATGGATTGTGAGGTGCTTTTAGCGCCTACCGGCCATGATGCAATTAATCTACTTTCTGAGCATGGGCATCAGATTGGGGTTGCATTGGTGGATTTGGGGCTGCCGGATATGGATGGCCTTGAAGTGATTCGTGAGATTAATGCGCATTTTCCTGATGTACGAATTTTGGTCATTTCCTCTTCAGCAGAAGAAGGGCGGCTCTTGGCGGCCGTACGCCTTGGCGCTGTGGGTTATATCGTTAAAGGCGATGCGCATATTTCGATTTCCCGTGCCATTGAACAGCTGATGGATGGATTACATCCAATTAGCCCTCAGCTTGCGGGTTATTTGTTAAAGCGTGTCTTTAAAGAAGATCCGCCAGCCACTGTGGCTGATGAGCCAACCAACTTCTCGCCGCTTACACGCCGAGAAAGAGAATTGTTAGTGCAATTTGCTGAGGGCGCATCTTATGCGCAGGCAGCAGATAGTATGAATATTTCTGTGGCAACGGCACAAACCCACGCTCGAAACTTGTACAGAAAGCTGGGTGTGCATTCAGGCTTACAGGCGCTGTCAAAAGCGCGTGCGCATGGATTGCTCTAGACGCACTGGCCTGAGTAATTGGCTTAAGGATGATTTAGCGACGCTAATCGAGGGCCTGCCAATCGCTTTGGCAGTAACCAAGTTAGATAAACAGCGTGATGTTATCTATGTCAATCAGCAGTTTACGGATAGTTTTGGGTACACGTTAGAAGATATTTCCACCGTTTATCAATGGGCAGAGCTAGCTTATCCCGACCCGGATTATCGGAGCAAAGCCTTTGCCCGTTGGGACGCTGCCATTGCAGCGGCTCAGCAGGGCGCGGGCAAAATTGAATCCCTTGAACTGAGCGTGACCGGTAAAACCGGCACGGCGCGTGAGGTGGTTTTACGCGCAATGGTATTTGATGTTTACGCGCTGGTTACCTTTACCGATGTCAGCATCCTCAGAGAGACTCAGGCCGCACTGCGCAGCGCAGAGCAGCAGCTACAGCAAACGGCTTATGAGCTAACTGAAAACATCCCTGTTGGAACCTATACCATGGTGCAACCACCAGATGGGGGCATGGCCTATTTCGCCTTTATGAGCACTCGCTTTTTGGAGCTTACCGGGCTTAAGCGTGAAGAAGCGGCGGCAGATCCGATGAAGGGGTTTGCGTGTGTGCATCCCGATGATTTTGATGAATGGGTTGCGCTTAATGCAGCGGCCTTTGAGAAGCAGGCGCCATTTTATGGCGAAACCCGGGTGGTGGTAGACGGCAAGGTCAACTGGATTAGTGCCGAGTCGGTGCCACGCAAGCTACCCGATGGTTCCACCGTGTGGGAAGGGGTATTGGCCGATATTACCACCCGCAAAGCTGCTGAACAGCAGCTGGTAGAAAACAAACAACGTGCCGAACGGCTGGAACGGGCAAAAAGCGCCTTTCTGGCCAATATGAGCCATGAGATTCGCACTCCGATGAATGCCGTTCTTGGGCTGACAGATCTGCTGATGCGTGATTCGCTTGAAGAACGCCAGCGCGATATGGTTTCGCGCATTCAGGATGCCGGTGAGCTATTGCTGTCGATTATTGATGATGTGCTGGATCTGTCTCGAATAGAGGCCGGCAAACTAGTCATTCGACAGCGTTTGTTTGATTTGAATGAGGTGCTCGAGCGGCTTCGTAACCTGTATCAGCATGTAGCAGATAGCAAAGGGCTAGCATTCGAGCTTTTCCCGGCATCTGGCCCGGTGGGCCAGGTATTAATGGGTGATCCGCTTCGTCTTGAGCAAGTGCTCGGAAACCTAGTGGGTAACGCCATTAAATTTACCCGCCAGGGTCGGGTGCAAGTTAGCGTTGATACGGTGGCGCAAAGTAAAGAGCAAGTGCGCTTTCGATTTAACGTGTCAGATACCGGTATCGGGTTGTCAGAATCAGATCAATCTGGGCTTTTTGAGCCATTTACGCAGGCCGATTGGGCGGATAATGAAAGTTATCCAGGCACTGGGCTGGGGCTTTCGATTAGTGCTCGTTTGGTTCGGTTAATGGGGGGTGATATTGGGGTCAAGAGCACGCTAGGCAAGGGAAGTGTGTTTTGGGTTGAGTTGCCCTTTGGTGTTGCTGAAGGGCAGTCGGGTGTTTTGCGCGCGGCCGACCCGCGCTCGATGGTTGATCAGCAGCTTTTGAAGGGATGCCGACTGCTGGTGGTGGATGACGGTGAACTCAACCGGTATTTGGTTCAAGAGTTTATTGAAGCGCTGGGTGGGGAATGTGACGCGGTGAATGATGGTGAGCAGGCTTTGGCCATGCTCAATGATCATCCAACGTTATATAGTGGTGTGCTGATGGATGTGCAAATGCCAATTTTAGATGGGCTAGAAACTACCCGGCGGTTAAGGAAAGACCCTCGATTTAAAGCGTTGCCGATCGTGGCATTTACCGCTGGCGCGATGGAAGAGCAAAGAGAGGCCGCCTTAGCAGCCGGAATGAACGATGTACTGCTCAAGCCCTTAAGCTTGGAGCAAATGGCTGCGTGCTTTGGGCGTTGGTGCAAACAGGCCATGCCCGAGGTACCTGGAATAGATATTCAGCATGCGGCGCACACCATGGATGGGAATGTTGCCTTATTTGAGCGTCTCTTGGGTATTTTCCGCGAAGAGTTCTCTACGGTACTGGTTGATTTGAAGGCTGATTTAGCCAAGGGTGATGTGGCCTCTGCCCAGCGCCGCTTACATAATATTCGTGGCTCGGCAACACAAATTGGTGCATTGCAGTTAGCGTCAGTGGCTGGTCAGGTAGAAAATGCCATAGAGAAAGAGGATTTTATTGACAAGCAGCTAATGGATATATTTGAAAAATCTATAAAACTGATAGTTCCAGCCATAAAAGCTGGATAAGAGAGAGGCTAGCCTTGAACCACACAGATTATATGCGTCGCGCTTATGCGCTCGCCCAACAAGCCGCTGAGCAGGGCGAAGTGCCTGTTGGCGCGCTTCTGGTGCAAGGCGATCAGGTGCTAGCCGAAGCCCATAATGCGCCGATTGGCCTGCACGACCCCAGCGCTCATGCCGAAATGCTTACGCTGAGGCAGGCAGGGCAGGCGATTCAGGCTTATCGATTACCGGATACCACGTTATATGTAACCCTTGAGCCGTGCCCAATGTGCATTGGGGCTTTGATTCATGCGCGGGTAGGGCGAGTTGTGTTTGGTGCTCACGACCCCAAAACTGGCGCGTGTGGCAGTGCGATGTCTTTACATGCACATACCTCGCATAATCATCAAATTGAAGTGATTGGTGGTGTGCTAGAGAAAGACTGCGCGGCACTGTTACGTGAGTTTTTTAAGCAGCGCCGGGCCGGTCATCTTAAGTGAGCGCCCAATGTGTAATCCAATAATGCGGCGCGGTGACTTGGTTATGCGCTTCACGATTAGTGTCGGTTAAACCATAGACATCTACCTGCGTGAGCGCCGGCTCAAGGGCTGCCTTGATCTCAATCAGCCCAGGCCCATTAAACCCCCAGCGCTGGGGCTCCATTCGCCGCAGCCACTGTGAGATTTCTGGGATATTGTAAAACCAGAGCTGAAAGGTATGTTCCTGCCCGTCGGTGACAGTGCAGCTGACTTTAAAGCGCGCCGGGTCTCGGCGCACAGGTATCAGCGCCACCTCAGAAAATGCTTGTCCTTCCCAAATATGCATCCATGTCATGATACACTTTTAGGTTATGAATCAAGCAGCGCGCATTTATCGGGTCATCTTTCACAATCAGGGTAAGATTTACGAAGTCTATGCTCGGGGTGTGTCAGATGGGGCACTGATGGGATTTGTGGAAATTGAGGAGCTAACCTTTGGTGAGCGCACTCAAGTGGTGGTTGACCCTGCTGAAGAAAAGCTTAAAAGCGAGTTTTCTGGGGTTAAGCGAACCTACATTCCTATGCATGCCATTATGCGCATTGACGAGGTTGAAAAAGAGGGCACGGCAAAGGTTTCGGACACGGATTCAAAAGTAACGCCGTTTCCAATGCCCTTTTATGGTCCATCTAAAGGCAGTGATTGATCAGCCGGGCTGGCTGCATTAAGCTGCGCATCTTCTGGAGAGGTGTCCGAGCGGTCGAAGGAGCACGCCTGGAAAGCGTGTGTACGGTAACCCCGTACCGAGGGTTCGAATCCCTCTCTCTCCGCCAGATATAAAAATGCCCCCGCAGTGGGGCTTTTTTATATCTGATGAAAGTGTGTTCGAACCCTCGGTAAAGCAATTGGGGTTCGACTAATTGCCGAAGGCAATTAGGACCCCGAGC
>NZ_WJPP01000005.1:10000-201545 GCF_009649225.1 Spiribacter salilacus | reverse complement strand
CCCCCCCCCCCGTTGGCGGCGATGCGTGGCTTGCCACGTTTCATCAAAAGCTGGCCGCCGCCGCACGGGGGGTCGGGGTGACTAGCTGTGAGTAGGGGGTGAGCATTGAGTCGCTGGTCAAGAAGTAGGCCGGCAGGCTGAGCGTTTGGGCAATCAGCAGTCGGTCGAAAGGGTCTCGGTGATGCCACGGCAGCTTTGCGACCGTGTGGCAGTGCTCTGGCAAGATGGGCAGCAGCTCAAAGCCGGTCGCTTCGGCCAAGCGCTCAATATCTGCTGAGTCAAAATTAAAGTCCGCTCGGTTGAGCGAAGACTTAATCGCAATTTCCCACAAGCTGGCGGTGCTGAATAACACGCGGTTCTGCGCTTCGATCAAATCCGTGCGGGTTTGCGCGGGTAAGCGTTGCGGCGCAATCAATGCGTGCAACAAAATGTTGGTGTCGAGCAGCAGTGTATTACCTGCCATCGAACATGGCCTCAATCTCGGCCGCATCCCGATGGTCAAAGTCGGCGGGAATTTCAAATTGATCCTGACCAAGCCCCAATTGCCGGGGAGCCTTGTTGGCAGGCTCTAAGGCAACAAGCCGCGCGATTGGTTTACCAGCACGCGCAATCACAATCTCTTTGCCAGATGCCGCTTCTTCAACAAAACGCGAGAGATGAGTTTTGGCTTCGTGAATATTAATTGATTCCATTGCTTTGTGGTCTGTTTCTGCTTAGTCCAACTTAGTTTAACTGAGTTTAGCGCGGGCGCAGCTGTCGAGCAAGGTGTTGGTGTCATGCGCTCCCTAGGAAAATTCCTGCAAATTGGCAATTGCATTCTCGAAATGCATAGATTTTCCTAGGGGCGATCAACAAGGTATCTACCCTACCCCCGGCGACACCGCGATGCGCGCCAAACTGAAGGTGCGCAGTTTTAGAAAAAATACTTTACAAAATTGGCCATTGAGTCATAATTGTAGCGTATTTTCGCCAATTAACATAAGCACTGAACAACATAAGCACCAAACCACATAAGCACCAAGCAACCATGATGGATTATCAAGAACTCGGCGCAACCATTGCGCGGTTACGAAAAGAACAAAAAGTTACCCAAACGGTGATGGCCGAGCACTTAGGCATCTCGCGTGCGACGATTAATGCCCTCGAAAAGGGACGCTCTGGCGATATTGGTGTGCGAAAAGTGATGAAGATGTTGGATTATTTGGGTTATGAGCTGGCTGTGCGTGATAAATCGCCGTGGCCCACTTTGGAGGAATTAAGGCGTGAGTGAAGCGCTAGATGTGTTTGTTCGCGGCCAGCTCGCAGGGCAGCTAATTAAAGAGCATAGCGACTATATGTTTAGCTATGCCGCAGGGGTTAGTACCGATGATTTCGTTTCACTGACCATGCCTGTGCGCAGGAAAGCCTATGTGCTTCCGAATTTACCCCCGGTGTTTGAGATGCACTTGCCAGAGGGCTTTTTGCTGGCGCTGATTAAAAAGCACTTTGCCAAACTAACCGCTACAGATGATTTTGGCCTGCTTCGTTTACTAGCTCCTAGTATTCGCGGGCGTGTGCACTACCAGCGGACGCCATCTGCCCATACGACGACGGCTGCGCCATCTCCGGTTGGGCTGGATGAGCTGTTACATCCGCACCAGGGGCTATTTGATGAATTGGTTGAACGCTTCGCTTTGCGGTCTGCGCTCAGTGGTGTGCAGCCCAAGGTGCTGGCGCAGTTGGAAGATAAGGTTACGCTTACACTTGATGATTACATTGTTAAGGCTTGGGGGCCGGATTATCCCGAGCTGGCGCTGAACGAATACTTCTGTATGCGCGCCGCGCAACACGCTGGAATACCTGTGCCTGAGTTTTATTTATCCGAGGATAATCAGCTATTGATTCTCAAGCGCTTTGATCTTACCGCCACTGGTGTGCCGCTCGGTTTTGAAGACATGTGCGTGCTGCAGGCGAAGCAGCGCGATGACAAATATACGGGCAGCTGTGAGCAGGTCGCCAAAACCATCAAACGCTTCTGCAGCCCCCAATACAAGCAGCCCTCGTTGCAGCAATTTTTTAAACTGACCGTGTTAAATCATCGCCTGCAAAATGGTGATGCGCATTTAAAGAACTTTGGTTTGATTTACGAAGATGCCAACTCAGTCCGGTTGGCGCCGGCTTATGACATCGTGAATACAACTGCGTATATCAAAAATGACGTGGCTGCTTTAACGCTTTTAGGCAGCAAAAAGTGGTGGAGCAAAGAGTACCTGCTGCGCTTTGGCGTTCAAACCTGTGACTTAACGATAAGCCAAGCTAACGACCTATACAGCGACTGCGATCAAGCGCTGGCGACAATACAACAGGAAATTAATCAACGCCTAACCCAACCCCTAAACTCAAATCAACGCAGCCTGTTAGAGCATATGGCAACAACGCTCCACGGTGTCAGTCGATAACCCTGACTGGCGGGCAGCCCACACCCAACCACGCCCAACCGCAGGCAAAACTAAGTTGCACTTTTTAGTGAAACTTGAAAAACTACATCAATATCCAATCCATTGGAGGCTAGATGAAAGCCACGACCAAAGATCTTCGTTTGCATACCCCTGAGTTGTTGGCGGCTACAGAGCGTGGCGAAGAGGTGGTTATCACCTTTCGGGGTAAGCCGCGCGCTGTGTTAACTGCCTACAAATTATCGCCCGAAGCACGCACAGACCGTAATCCGGCCTTCGGTTTATGGGCAGGCAGCGAGCGTGCAACAGCGCTCAGCGTTGAAGAAGAAGTTCGTGCGCTAAGAAAACCACGGCCGCTCGTCTAATGTTGATGGACACGGATGTTCTCATTTGGAATCTCCGCGGTAATGCTAAGGCAGCGGAGCTTTTGGATAACGCGGGTGGCTTTACCCTATCGGCCGTCACTTACATGGAATTGATTCAGGGCGTGCGCGACAAGGCCGAGATGAACATCCTACGGCGATCACTGCAGTACTGGGATGCCTACGTGCAACCCATTGATGCCGATATTTCCGCCAGAGCCATGTTTCTGATGGAGACCCATGCTCTCGGCAATGGCCTGCAGTTGGCTGATGCGCTCATCGCGGCAACGGCTATATCTTTGGGTGCCCCGCTTGTCACCGCCAACGATAAGCATTACCGGATGATCGACGGCCTGGAGATGCAAGTCTTTCGGCCGTGAGCGGCTGAGTGGCTGAGTGGATGGGGGTGGTGTCAGGCTCTCTAGGAAAATTCCTGCAAAGTGGAAATTGCATTCTCGAAATGCATAAATTTCCCTAGGGGCTGCGGTCGAGTGATCTCACTGCCAACTGCCAACTGCCACTGCCAACTGCGAACTGACAGCTTTCCACTAAAAACTTTCCCCTAAGCATGCCCCCAACAAAAACCATCCTAATCACTCCCGTCTTGCCTTGGCCCTCCGGTTCCGGGCGGGCGCTTCGAGCTTGTTATTGTTGTTGCTAATGAGCCTAAGGCTTGGTCACCGGATGATAGGCCTTACCCGGCCGATGTGGTGGTCTATTTTAACCCGATGCTTCAGTGGCGGTTGCCGGGTTTGCGGGCGTGGTTGGCTGCGCCTGAGGCAGAAGATCCAAGCTGGCGTTTAGTTGAGGCTTATTTAGGAACAGCGCCTGTCAAAACAGCGCCCGTCAAAACAGCGCCCGTTAAGGTGGTGGTGTTTCGCTTTTATCTGCATTTTGTGGGAAAAGCCGTGATGGGCCGGCTGAAAAGGCACGGCCAGCGGTCGATCTCTGCTGAGTTGGATTTAGACGATGATGAGGCAGCAACCCATTGGTCAATCGCCAAAGCGGAGTTCAAGGCGTTTCGGCTGGCTAACGCCCGCTCGTTAACGATGAAGGCCCTTTCTTTCGCTGCCTTCCAGCGGTGGCTATCCGGCCCTTATCGCATTGCGTTTTTAGCCGCCGCCGATGATGTTGCCCGGTTTAAGACGCGATTGGCTTCGAGCGTTGAGGTGCGCCCCAATCGGCTGCCGCCTTTTAGTGCGATGGAACTGGCGTCATGCGCTGCCTAGCGAAATTTATGTTAATCTTTACGACTAGTTAATAGACCAGTTGGTATAAAAATGAAATCTGAAATTGGGTCTTACGAGGCCAAAACTAAGCTGTCGGCATTGCTGCGTGATGTTCAGCGCGGTCAGCGCTATACCATTACTTTACGGGGTGATCCGGTGGCAGATTTAGTGCCTGTTAGCGTAGGCACTGAGGTTGCGCGACGCGAGGCAATTGCCGCGATGCGTGCCATACCAAAGGTGCGCGGTGTTTCGGATGCTGAGATTCGGGGCTGGGTTGCTGAGGGGCGGCGATGAATGTTGTGCTCGATGCTTCTGCGGCGCTTGCGTGGATTTTTGAGCGGCAGGCGCCGGAAGAGGTAGCGCAAGCGGACCAGCTCCTAGATAATCTGGAAACACAATCGGCGTGGGTGCCCGCGCTATGGCATATTGAGGTGGCCAATGCCCTGTTGGTTGCCGAGCGCCGCGGTGTGGTAACTGAGGCACAGATTAGCGTCTATTTAACCCGCCTTTCCCAGTTACCCATCGAAACTGACGCCACACCATCTGCAGCCAGACAAGAGGCCGTTATGTTGCTTGCCCGGCGCATGAACCTGAGCGCCTACGATGCCACCTACTTAGATCTCGCGCTGCGCGCCGATGCGTGGCTTGCCACGTTTGATCAGAAGCTGGCTGCCGCCGCACGGGGCTTAGGGCTGAGTAGTTTTTAGGTTACGAGCTGGCCGTGTGCGAAAAACCGGTTTTTGACCAAGGTGTTGGTGTCATACGCTCTCTAGGAAAATCTATGCATTTCGAGAATGCCATTGCCAATATTCAGAAATTTTCCTAGGGGCGCTGAAGGAGGTACCAAACCCCCGGCGCTGGGCCTACCCCGTAACCGTTACCCTACATCAAGCATTATCCGCAACGCGTGCCATGCCCAACTAAAACCCGTTATCATGCCCGTCTAATAGACCAACGCAACTGGCATTCGATAGGGAGGTTAAATGGCAAACCAAGCGGCGGCGGCAGATGATGAGGTGAGTTTGGCGGAAATCGGGCAGATGCTTGCCCGGCAGAAGTGGCTCATCGCTTTGATATTTATCATTATTTTTGCCGCAACGGCAGCGTACACCTTCACGCGCACACCGGCTTACAATATGGATATGATGCTGGCGGTGGGTGAAAAGCCCACGCTGTTGGGCGATGCCGTTGAGCCAATCCAAACGCCGGCGGCAGTGGTCAGCCGAATACAAGAAGTCCTTGCCCGTCAGGTTTACAACGCCGAGTTTGCTGAATCCGGTTTGCCACGCCCATCAGCGGCAGTGGCCGATAGCGCAGCGGGTTATATCCGTCTGTACGGTGTGGTCACCATCGAGCAGGCCGAGCCATTCGAAGCCTTGCTTGAGGCGGTGGCCAACGAAATTGTTCAGGAGCATGAGCAGAAGCTCAACCAACGCGTGGCCGCCCTGCAGTCGCAGCTCACCTTTTTACAGGAAGAGATTGCTCGCTTAAGTCAAACGGTGCAGCCCAACGGCACCCACTCTGAGGAAATTTCGGCCGCCATCAACCTGCTGGCCGATCGCATCCTGGCTCAAACCCGTCAGTCTGACCGCGCCGCCTATGAGCGAGATCGCTGGCAGCTTGAGGGGGCGCTGGCCGCGTCGGCTCCCACCGAAATTGTCCGATCTACAATGCGCTCAAACACGCCAGAGGGCCCGTCTGCGCGCTTATTACTAACACTTGGCGCGCTGCTTGGGCTGATGGTCGGTATGTTTGCAGCGATTGTCCGCGACCTGCTGAAGGCCGACGCCGGCCCGGCCAGCCGCCCCGGCCACGCCCCATAATGACGCCGCTTTGGCAATCTCTAGCGCCCGCGCTGCTGGTTGCCTTTGTGCTCTCGGCGGCGGGCATCAAGGCGCTGCGGCGCCCGGCGCAGCGGTGGGGGTTTGTGGACCGACCGGGCGGTCGTAAAACCCACGAAAAGCCCACGCCCACCATCGGTGGCCTGGGGCTATTCCTCGCTTTTTTCCTCACGCTGGCCCTGATGGCGCCCACAAGCCTAATCCCGGCCACCACCCACTGGCCATTGTGGGTGTCTTTGCTGCTGCTGCTCGGCGCGGGGGCGGTGGATGATCAGCGGGGGCTGTCGGTAGGGCCGCGGCTTACGGTGCAGCTGGTTTGCGCGGGGCTGCTGATCGGCGGCGGCGGGGTGGTGCTCTATGATCTGGGGTATTGGCCCGGGGGCACGCCGATGGCGCTGGGCCTGCTGGCAGTGCCGATTACGCTGATGGGTATTGTCGGCTTTGTGAACGCCGTCAACATGATGGACGGCGTTGATGGCGTGGCCGGCGGCACGGTCTTTGCCATGCTCGGCTGGCTGGCGGTGGCCGCGCTGCTGGCAGACGCCATAACGGCTGTGCAAATTGCCCTCATCCTAGCCGCCGCGGTGCTGGGCTTTTTGGTGCATAACCTGCGTAGCCCGCTGCGGCGTCGCGCGAGTGTGTTTTTGGGCGATGCCGGCAGCCTGGGGCTGGGCCTGGTGGTAATTTGGCTGGCCATGACGATCTCGCAGCATCCCGATCGCGTGGTCTCGCCTTGGGGCATTGCCTGGGTGGTGGTGCTACCGGTGCTCGATACGCTAAGCCTGTGTATTCGCCGAGTTATGCGTGGCCAAAGCCCCTTTCGGGCTGACCGCGCGCATCTACATCATGTGCTGGAGCGGGCGGGGTTTACGCCGGGGCAGTCGGCAGCGTTGCTCATCGCAGTAACCGCGGCATTAGGGGCGATTGGCGTAGTGGGGTCGGCCATTGGCGTGCCCGACGTGCTGCTGGCCACGACCTTGCTTATCGTGGCGGCCGCGCATTATCTGTTTGTGCGATACGCCTGGCGCAGCACCCGTGCGCTTAAGCGCCTGCGCGGCTGGGCGGCGGGCCGTGCACAAGCGTCTACGGGGGCAGACCGCGTTGCGCTACTCGCGCTGTATTTGGCAATGGCCGCGTTGCCGTTTGGGGCAGATGCCGTGGTGGCCGGTGCCGGTGCGCTGCTCATTTTAGCCACGGCGGGCTGCGCGCAAAAAATGGCCCAAGACCTGCGCCGCCTGCCGCTGACGTGGGTGGTGCTGGGCTTATCAGCGTGGGTGAGTTTGGCGATTGCGCTGCGGCCTGATCCGGTGTGGTCGCTGTGGCTGCCGATGATGGGCATGTCTGGTGTGTTTGCCCTGCCGCTGGGCTGGTGGTTTACCCGGGTGCGCCATCACGCGGCGGGGTTATTTGCCGTGTTGCTGCTGGGTATTTTGTTGGCCTGGCTGCATGGCGCCAATTGGCAGATGCTAGAGGCCGGATTTATTCGCAATAAAGGCTACTGGGGTGATGCGCGAACCAGCGGTCTGCTGCTGGCGCTGGTGCTCATGCCCTTGGTGGCCATTGTGGCGGTGGGGTTGGGTCAGTTTAGGCAGCGCTGGCGGGCCCGCGCCGCCCTTGGGGTGGCCATGCTGCTTACGGTCATCATGCTTATGCTGCTGGTGGCAATGCAATTACAAACGGCCATGGCCGCAGCGCTAGCCGGGCTGATTGTTATGCTGTTGGCGGCCTTTTTTACGCCGGGCATTACGCGGCGATACGCGCTGAACCTGCTGATAAGCGTGGGGCTCTTGGCGGTGCTGTCGATTGCCGTGGCCGGTGTGTTTAAACCCAATAGCCAAAGCCTGGCCACGCAGTATCTGGGCCCGGTGCAATCGGCCTTGCTGTATGTGGGCGGCGAGCCAGAACTGGCCGCCAAGCGCCATCCCGCCCTAGCCAGTCGCATTGACACTTGGCATGAGGGCCTTGTGCGCATTGCCGAGCGGCCGCTAGCCGGCTTTGGCGATGCCGCCCTGCCACACGACTCACCGCAATCCGCCTATTTGGCGCTGACCCAAATTGGTGGATTGTTCGCGCTTGCCCTGTATGTGGCCATCTTGGGTTTACTGGCCGCCGGCCTGCAGAAAACCGTGGTCCAACAGCGCTGGCGCCCGGTGAATACACTGGCCGCACAAGGCCTGCTGGGAGTGGTAGTGGCACTGATGCTGCTCACACCCGTGGTCTCCGGCCCGCTGGGCGCGGTGTTAGTAACCGCGGTGTTAGCCGTTGGCGTGGCGGGGGTTGTGGATACACGTTAGATACACGATAATGACGCCTACTCGATGATAAAAGAGGTGCGTGATGACGCAATCTGTTGCCATGAATATGAAAGCCGAGCCGCAGGTTCGTAGTTTGATTGATCGTGCCGCGAAGCTAACGCACAGAAATCGAACAGAGTTTGTGTTGGAAGCCGCCGTGCAACGGGCTGAAGAAGTCATTCTGGAGCAGTCGCTGATTCTAGTGTCTCCAGAACGTTACCAAGCCTTTGTTGATGCACTCGATGCACCGCCCACAACCAACCCGCGGGTACAAAAGGTACTGGAGCATAAGGCTCCGTGGGAGTGATTCAAGCGCCGGCGTTATTGGGCGACGAGCATTTGCTCGAAGATTTCGATTGCGGCCATGTCTCACTGAATGATTGGTTAAAAAAACGCGCTTTAAAGGCCACAAAGTTGGGCGCGGCAGCTCGCACATTTGTTGTGTGCGACGATAACCAGCGAGTGATTGGTTACTACGCGCTAGCTTCAGGGTCAGTAAGCCGTGCGGAAGCTGCCAGTAAGGTAAGTCGAAACGCGCCAGATCCGGTGCCTGTGGTTTTGCTCGCCCGATTAGCGGTTGATCTGAATTACAGCGGCAAAGGGATTGGACGGGGTCTTTTGAAAGATGCGTTTTGCCGAGTGTATGCCGCCGCGGAGCATATCGGCATTAGAGCAATACTGGTGCACGCACTTGATGAGCAGGCTCGATCCTTTTATGTGAAACACGGGTTCTATGACTCGCCAACCAACGAAATGACGCTTATGTTGCCCATAGCAGTCATGCTGCCATCGCCCACTCATTGACCCAACCCTGTGATCTAGTTCACACTTTGAACAAGCTCGTTCAAAATTTGCACGAACGCGGCTCGGCGGTAGCGTGCCTGAATACGCCTAAAGACCCCTAAAAACCGTGACCAAAGCTAACCCCTCCCTCGATGAAGCGCTTGCGCTTAAAGCGCTTGAGGCGCTGGAGTCAGACCCGAATCTGACGCAGCGCGCGTTAGCTGTTGAGCTGGGCGTGAGCCTGGGAAAAACAAATTACTGCCTGCGCGCGCTGATTGATAAGGGGCTGGTGAAGCTGCAGAACTTTCAGCAAAACCCCAAAAAGCTCAAATACGCCTACCTGCTCACGCCTCAAGGCATTGAAGAAAAAACCCGCATGACCTGGCACTTCCTGCGGCGTAAGGAGGCGGAGTACGAGGCGCTGCAGAGAGAGATCGAGGAGTTGCGGGCTAAAGTGAGGCAAAACTAAGGGGCTGCAGCTGCCTCAGGAGTGCGATTGGTTGGGCCTATCAACAAACCCATGCGTATAAGTCCGAAACACATGCAAGCAATCCGTGAAGTGGTGCGCCGCGAGTGCGGCTCCACTGCGCGTGTGCGGCTGTTTGGCTCACGGCTAGATGACTCGAGGCGTGGTGGCGATGTAGATCTGCTGATAGAGCTAGATAATCCAGTTGAGCGCCCGGCACTGCTTTCTGCAAGGCTATCGGCATTGATCAGCCGCAGCCTAGGCGGCCGTCGCGTTGATGTCCTACTGTCTGCTCCTAATTTGACTCGGCAAGCCGTCCATCGGGTTGCCGAGCAGCAGGGGCAGCTGCTTTGAATAGGGATTCTGAGCAGCTCGATCGCCTGCAATTTCTTAGTCGCGTCGTCCAGCGTGAGCAAGAGCACCTGACCACAACGGACCAACGCGTCTTTAGCAGGCCTTTCACGCCAGAGCGTGCCGCCGCATTAGCGGATAGTATCGATGAGTCTGAGCGTGTCGAGGCCTTTGTGAGTCGATTTGGGCGCCTTCAGGACACCTTGGGCGACAAGCTTCTGCCTGTTTACCTCGAAGCAGTGGGCGAACACACCGGGGCTGTGATTGATAATCTTGATCGGGCGGAGAAGCTGCAATTGATTCCGTCAGCTGATGCATGGCTAACGATGCGCAAGCTGCGCAACCAGATGGTGCATGAATACATCGAGGACGCGGCAACACTGGCAGACGCGCTTCAAGCAGGCCATGAATTTGTGCCTACATTGAGCGCCGTGGTGGAAAGTCTCCTCGACGACTTGCGTGCACGCGGCTGGTTAGATTCCGAAAGTTAATCCCTACTCCATGCTTAAAAAACTCCTAGCCCTCCTCACCCCGCATGAGCGCAAGCGCGGGGTGCTGCTGCTATGCATGATTTTGACCATGGCGCTGCTGGATATGATTGGGGTGGCCTCGATTATGCCGTTTATGGGCGTGCTGGCAAACCCAGAGCTGGTGCAGACCAACGCCATCCTTAACACTGCCTTTACTGCGGCCGGCGCGATTGGTGTGACCACCACCGATCAGTTTCTCTTTTTGCTCGGCATTATGGTGTTTGTGCTGCTGGTGGTCTCGCTGGCGTTCAAGGCGCTTACCACCTACGCGCAACTGCGCTTTACCCTGATGCGCGAATACAGCATCGGCAAGCGCCTAGTAGAAGGCTACCTGCACCAGCCCTATAGCTGGTTTTTGAGCCGGCATAGTGCGGATTTGGGTAAAACTATTCTCTCCGAAGTCAATGAGGTCATTGGCGGTGGCATCACACCCATGATGCACATCATCGCGCACGGTGCCGTTGCCTTATCGTTGCTCACGTTATTAGTTTTTATTGACCCCAAGCTTGCCTTGGTGGTGGGGCTGACGCTGACCGCGGCCTATGCGCTCGTCTTTAAGATCACCCGCGGGTTTTTAACGCGTATTGGCCAGGAACGAGTGAAGGCCAATCGGTGGCGCTTTACCGCCGTCAGCGAGGCCTTTGGTGCACCGAAAGAAATCAAAGTGGCGGGGCTGGAGCAGGCCTATATCGATCGGTTTTCTGACCCTGCACGCACTTATGCTCGGCATCAGGCCTCTGCACAGGTGATTAGCCAACTGCCGCGCTTTGCGCTAGAGGCCATTGCCTTTGGCGGCATGCTGTTGGTGGTGTTGTATCTGATGGCGCAAAGCGGCAGCTTTGCCAGCGCCCTGCCCATCATCGCGCTCTATGCCTTTGCCGGCTATCGCCTGATGCCCGCCCTGCAACAGATCTATGGCGCGGTCACCCAGCTGCGCTTTGCGGGCCCGGCCATTGATGCCCTGCATAAAGACCTAATGAGCCTGCAGCCGGCCAACCCGCATCAAGCGAAGGCGGCGATGCCGCTCACCCAGGCGATCACGCTGAACGATGTGCAATACACCTACCCCAACGCCCCGCAGCCGGCGTTAAAGAATTTAAGCCTCACCATCCCCGCCAAAAGCACGGTGGGCTTGGTGGGCGCCACCGGCAGCGGCAAAACCACCACGGTGGATTTGATCCTCGGCCTGCTTGAAGCGCAGGAAGGCACACTAGAAGTAGACGGCCAAGCCATCATTGAACATAACCGCCGTGCCTGGCAGCGCGCTATAGGCTATGTGCCGCAGCAGATTTACTTGGCCGACGACACGGTGGCCGCCAACATCGCCTTCGGCCTACAAGAAAAAGACATCGACCAAGCCGCCGTGGAGCGCGCCGCCAAAATTGCTAACTTGCATGAGTTCGTGGCCAATGAATTGCCGCAGCAATATCAAACCACCGTAGGTGAGCGTGGCGTGCGCCTCTCGGGCGGGCAGCGCCAGCGCATTGGCATTGCCAGAGCGCTGTATCACAACCCACAGGTTTTGATTCTGGATGAGGCCACCAGCGCGCTCGACAACCTGACCGAACAGGCGGTGATGGAAGCGGTGCACAACCTGGGGCATGAAATCACCATCATCCTGATAGCTCATCGGCTAAGCACTGTAAAAGCCTGCGACACCATCTTCCTGCTGGAGAAAGGTGAGCTGAAAGCGCAGGGGACCTTTGACGAACTGACGCAGGCAGATGAGCGGTTTCGGGCGATGGCGGTAACAGGCTACGTAGTAAAGTGAAAAATGTACGTATATGAAATTTGACAAAAATTCGACCCAGACCCCAGTTGAAGGTACGACCCCCTTATCTGTTTCAAGCAAATACCTGGAGTACAAGGTTGCCGTCTTGATGGCCGGGCCCATCCGCTACGCTCCTCTAGTCATAAAACGACTAGAATCGGTTCTCGATGGTTTGAACTTTGAGATCTTTGCTCTGATCTGGAAAGAGGACCTAGGCAACAAGCGTCGTGATCGCGATAATCTTGCCGATATCGATCTTGTGCTTGCACACCCTAAGGTTTCTGCTTGCATAACTGCCGTTCCCTTGCCCGAGGAGTTCTACAGTTCTACGGTTGGTATAGAAACGGGCTCGAACTCATCAATTAATGCCACGATGGGAATGTTTTATTCGATGAGTGCACTATATAGATATATAGAGCAACTTCCAAATAGAAAAACATTCACTCACGCGTTAAGAATACGCACAGATTGCCTTATTATCACAAATTCATTTGTCTCAATGCTCGACTTTTGCTCGGGCACGTTAACTGTATCTAAAAATCCATTTATACCAAGTGCATGGTTAAGCGATCATTTGACTTTTGGAACTTGGGAAGATTTCGGTAAACTTTGGGCTCATAATGCAATTGAAGATATTTATTTTTTTTATAAACAGGGGGGGCGTAATCCAGAGCAGACACTTGCTATGATCGCTCGCCGCCGTGCGAGGCAGATAAGAATTCAGCCTCGCTTGATGCGATTTATCGATTACCACATTATTTATTATCCCGTAAAAGACCATGACCCTGCTTGGATCAATTTGGCCTTAAAGAATTTTGGTGTTGACTCCCTATTTAATGATCCTTCGGCTTTTGTCGACAAAGAGGAATCAGAGCACTTACATCAGCGGCTTATAAAAAGTCGAAATAAGCCGGATCGCAATATGAGCCTTCTATACAGAATTGCAGCACGTCTCCCAGATAGGGTTAAGGTATACATGCGGAAAATTTATAAAAAATGGAGTCTCTCACGCTAAATATGTTTGCAACAAGTAGAGGCCTCCTAAAATGAAAAAAAATCTTTTAGTAACTATGTCGGGAGGAACAACGACAGTAATTAATGCAACGCTTGTTGGAATTATTCGTCAGGCAGTGGAAATGAAATCCTATGGTCGAATTTTTGCCGGTATTCCGGGTATAACCGGTCTATTAAATGGATCTTTAATGGATCTCAGTTCCTTGAACAACGAAGAGCTTGAAATGCTTCGCCGAACGCCAGGATCAGCGTCTATAGGTACGGCGCGTATGTCGATTCTTAGCGGCTATGAGTTAGAGGCACTGGCGAATATATTCGAGCAGTATGATATTGGTGCTTTCATTAACATTGGAGGCAACGGGACGATCAAACAGACTCGAGCAATCGCATCAGCGATTGGTAAAAGTGTACGTGTAGCTGCTGCGCCAAAGACTGTAGATAACGATCTCGGTGATCCAGAGTGCCGAGATGTTTTTTTTACGCCAGGATTTCCTAGCTGTGTTAACCATTGGGCAAAAGTCACCAAACTCCTTGATATTGAAAACGCGGGTGCAGCATCACACGACAGGGTTCTAGTCGCACAGACTTTTGGGCGGGAGACAGGTTTCCTTGCCGGCGCAGCCCGAATAGCTGATCCTAGTAGGAAAGCTCCGCTATTGTTAATGTTGCCTGAAGACCCTCAGCCACTGGACGTGCTAATCGGTGCGGTCGATGATAAGTTAGCCAACGCGGGTCGTGCGGTTATCGTCATATCTGAGGGTTACCCCGTTGGTGATGTAGGTTCGGTCAAGGATGCTACTGGTCAAACGATGTACGGATCCAGCCGTACTACTGCCGCACAATTACTTGTTGACCATCTTTTGCAAGCAGGTATTTCCTCGCGCTCCTACATTCCGACAATTTTGCAACGTCAGGCTATCGATGACACGTTGGATTTCGATTTAGACGTAGCCGAACGGCAAGGACGGCATATTGTGCAGCAATTGAGCGAAGGGGCAAGCGATTTCTTGGCGACGATTCGTGGTCCTGATGTGTGTGTATCCAGTGAAGATCCTATAGGAACAATCTCCTTCAGTGAATTCACCGATTTTTCGAGATCGATGCACGGTAAATTTGTTAGCACGCAGAATTTCGACGTTACCGAAATGTATACAAGTTACCTTAACCGCATCCTAAAGATGAGCCGTTTTGAGTCACGTTACGGATATGGGACAGAGCGGTTCTTCCCACCACTTGATACCTTGAAGTTTCGTACCTAATAGATCGGCACCTTATCAATGCAATCAAGTCAGACTGACAGACCATTAAGTATTGGAATAGCGGTGCTTGCCTACAGCCGCCCAGATCATGTGAAGCAGGTGTTCGATGCCCTTCGGCGTCTGAAGGTAAGGCGCTTTTTGGTGTTCATGGACGGCGCTGATGACCGAACAATCAGAGAAAAGCAAGAGGAGATCGCTGCAGAAGCCACAGCCATCGAGTGGGCAGATGTCCGCTTAGTGCGGCGTAGGGTCAACTTGGGTCTACGCCGGTCAATTGTAAGCGCCGTCTCTGATACCCTTCAGGATCACGAAGCCGTGATATTGCTGGAAGACGACTGCATACCACAACCGGGATTTTTCGATTATATGCAGGCGGGCTTAACTAAGTATTGGCGTGATAGAACGGTGCGTAGTGTATGTGGATATCAGTTTCCACACGTTTCTACCATTTCACCAACTATTTCGGGCTCACTGATATCAAGATTCGTGCCATGGGGTTGGGGCACCTGGCGCGATCGTTGGATTGATTACGATACTGATTTACGCCACTTGCTTAAGTTAACACATGAAACGGGCACGTACCCAAAGCTACCAGAAGATGTCCGCGCGTACATCGACAGTTACGCTGCATTAGACGATTCCAATGACATCTGGAGCATTAATTGGGTACTTGCACACTATCTAACCAATACGATGTGTTTATTTCCATCGCGTCCACTTATTGCCAACATTGGGTTCGATGGCACCGGAGTGCATTGCTTCAAGACAGATGCGTTCGACACAACGGCTGTCCATCCCGCTGGCCCAGCTCAAATACAATTGCCAGAAGTCCCGTCGTTGGACACTGTTATTGATCGACGCATTATTGACTACATGGAGTCGCACTGGGGTAAGACTATGATTACTGCGACCGATACAGGACAGGCCCCGCCCTCAGTTTCTGCAGCAAACGTTGGGCAGGTCACCCGAGTGATACTTGATAATGCACCGATACTGGATATTCATACGCATCTCTTCCCACCCCAGCACCAAAAGTTTTCTCTTAGCGGAGCGGACGACCTTCTGACTTATCATTACTTAACGGTTGAGTGCCTTACAGTATCTGGCATAGCACCTAAGAGATTTTTCGCGCTATCCAAACGCAAGCAAGCAGAGGTAGTCTGGGATACTCTTTTCCGTGCAAATACGCCCTTTTCCGAAGCTACAAAAGGTGTTGTGACAGTATTAAAATTCCTGGGCATTGAACCCGGCTTATTTCCTTACTCTGAAATCAAGCGCGCTATCGACTCTTCCCGCCTGAATGATGAAGAATTACTGAATAGATTGAATATTGAGCGCGTTATTATGACAAACGACCCTTGCGATGAGGAAGAGTGGTCGTTGTTCGAGAGATCTGATTGGAACCGGGACCGCTATGGTGCCGCGCTGCGTCTCGATACCTTGTTACTTAAGCCCCGAGCTGCGGCAGTTTCTCTTGCTCGGCTGGGCCTAATACGATCCGCCGAATCAATAGAGATATTAGAATTCCAAGCATTACTTGACCGTTGGGCCGAGACTAGTCGACCCGAGTATGTGGCACTTTCTCTCGATGGCGTTCAACTGAAGAGTCTTCGAAGTGACAAGCTATTCTTGGATGCGCTGTTACCTTGGCTTCAGGAAAATCGTATGCCGTTGGCCTTGATGGTTGGCGTCAAGCGCCAAGTGAACCCCGATTACGAACTCGGAGGTGACGGTCTGGGAGTTGCTGGGCTTTCGGAAGTTGAGTATCTTGCACGAAGCTTTCCGGAGCTGAGGATTTTAATTACGCATTTGCATCATGATGCCCATCATGCGCTAACTGTTCTTGCTCGAAAGTTTCCCAACTTAAAGCTGTTCGGGTTTTGGTGGTTCAATAATCAGCCAAGCTTAGTGCAGCAAACACTTCGGATGAGGTTCGATTTATTAGGCTTTGGGTTTGTGCCACAACACTCTGACGCGCGGGTTTTGGAACAACTGATTTTTAAATGGGGTCATTTCAAAGATCAACTACATGACGCATTGGTCGAGCGTTACCAGGAGTTAATTCTCGCTGGCTGGAATGTCACTGAGGACACAATTCGTAGAGACATTGCCACTTTGTTGCATGATAAACCAGCCAGCTTGCTTCATAGCGGCTGCAGCACTGCATGCGGCCTTGAAATCTCAGCTTCAGGGAGCTAAAGCGATGGCGGCGCTAAAACCGGCTTTAGTGAGGTATGTTGGTGAAGTCACTGAATGCTTTTCATCTCCGCGCCCTTGGCTCGTTTTTTGGATGCCTTAATCATCATTGCGCTAAGATAAATTACATGTCTCGTACGTGGATTCTTCCAATGGCTGGTCAAGGAGCTCGGGTCAGTGCGCTTGGCCCTTGCAAACCCGCGATTTCTGTGGCTGGTCGACCAATCCTAGCATGGTGCCTTACTGGGTTATCCGGATACGTTAATGATGGTGACTTGATCTTAGCAATTACCACTGATCACCTCGAACGAGATTTTGGTCTTTCTGGCCTCTGTCGTGACTGGATTGGCCGGCTTGGAATCCCTGCTGATTTTGAGCTAATAACAGTCCCAAAAATACCTCCAGGGCCTGCCGCGAGTGTCTTTGCGGCGAGAGGAGTTGTACCGGCAACAGGCGAAGTGATTTGTGTAAATGTTGATCAGTACTGTCAGTTTGAATTACCAGCTGGTCGCGTTGGCTGGGATGTTTTTCTTCCCCTGTACGTGAATACCAGCGGTAAATCCAGTTATGCTCAAATTACCGATTGTCGCGTCATCAATGTTGTAGAGAAAAAACTCGTTAGTTGCTATGCAAGCGCGGGAGTCTATGGCTTCCGTAATGCTGATTTACTATTTGCAGCAATCGAGACCACACTTTCTGGTCCTCCGCATAGAAATGAAGAATACTATCTTGGCCCAACGATCAATGTTTTGATCGGGCGAGGAGCTCTAGTCATACCGTGTTCGGTCATGGCGAAATTTGATCTGGGTAACGTGCCAGACATCGACCGTTTTTGCAATGTTGTGGGGCGATGGAATACCTAAGCGACGACGGCAAGCGCTGCGCCGAGACGCTAAGATGAATAAAGACCTCACCACATCGGCGATTGATCGGCAAAATGTGCTGAACAATCCTTATGCCCTGGCAGAGATTGAGAAGGCTGCTGGTGTGGATGGTATTGTGTTCGAGGGCCGTGCCATTGTTCTGAAAGAGCAGGTGGCGGCATTCTTTGAGGTGTCGCCGCGTACCATCGAGAATTACCTCGGGCGTTTTGGCGACGAGCTGCGCCAAAATGGGTATGAGGTGTTGCGCGGTAACCGTTTGAACAAATTGAAGAATCTTCTCCGAGCGCAGGATGTTACCGAAGCCAATTTCGGGAACATCGCCAAGACCCCCCAGCTCGGGATTTTTGATTTCCGCGCTTTTCTGAACTTGGCCATGTTGATGGTGGAGAGCGGGCGTGTACGCCTGCTGCGCAAATTCTATTGTTGAATGGCTATTTATACTGTGTGAGTTGCTTTTTGCACGAGATGGAAAATATCAGTTATCACGTTGCGGCTGGTCGGATCGACAGAGATTTATTGCAGGAAATTGTCACTGCACATATAGCGCAAGAGTCGGATAGTGAAACGCTGAAACTCAAAATATTGAATGCAATTTCTTAAAGGCACTGAATGGAAAACTACTCCCACCGCTCCCGCATCCTTATCACCGGCGGTGCCGGCTTCCTCGGCTCGCATCTGTGCGAGCGCTTGCTGAACGAAGGCCACGACGTCATCTGTCTGGACAACTTCTTCACCGGCACCAAGGACAACATCGCCCATCTGCTCGATCACCCGCATTTCGAGCTGATGCGCCACGATGTGACCTTCCCGCTCTATGTTGAGGTGGACGAGATCTACAACCTGGCCTGCCCAGCGTCGCCAATCCACTACCAGTTCGATCCCGTGCAAACTACTAAGACCAGCGTGCACGGTGCCATTAACATGCTGGGCTGGGGCTGGCCAAGCGCACCAAGGCGAAGATCTTTCAAGCCTCCACCAGCGAGGTGTATGGCGACCCCGAAGTGCATCCGCAACCCGAAAGCTACTGGGGCAATGTGAATCCGATTGGCGTGGGCGCGTGAGTTCGACTGCAACTAGATGAGATCATACTTGGTGACGGCGAAGAGAGCAGAAAAGGATTTAGGCTAAAAGATTGAAAGGAGATCACTTATGCCATGTCAGGTAGGTATTACTACGCGAGTCGATCAGAGAAAACTGGAATGGGAGCGGAAAGTGGTTGGTCTGCGGGATTGGCAAGTTGTAGGCCCTTACACATCAAGGGAGGCAGCTCAAGCTGCGGAAGACCGATACGCCGCGCAGTACGGATGTTACGCCAATCATGGTGGAGCGGACGCCCGAGGATCTTGGTATGTTTACTTTTTCCGATACGATCGTAAGCGGTAGGCGTCTATAAACCTGCGATGACTCATCGTCTGGGTGCCGTCTAACTCCGAATACTGGTGACTACCACAGGTATGCAGTTCAACAAGATGCCTGTGCGGCTCGGGCGGGAGTTTGCTAGCGTTCGAACGTTGTGCGTTTTTGAATGGGGATATCCGCAATACTGCCGAGGCCCCGCCGTCCGGCTTTGCGAAGTGGCGAATAGGAGTCGAAAAGGGACTTAATAAGTCCTTTCCCGGCTGAAAAAAAGCGTTGCGGGGTTTTGTTGGGTAGTGTCCTGATTTAAGGACGCCGCGAGAGGGTCCTTGTAGTGCCGCAAACAATATATGGTATCTTTATAGCAATCAAGGCACGATATCTTGACAATCTCTGATTGTCCGGCTAGAGCAGACCATGGTAATAGTGGTGTCAGCGGCACGGCTAGTGCTCTAGTGAGATTTGATAATCAAGGAGGATTGACCATGCGTGAAAGAAATACAGATCGACAAGGGCGCCCCTTCCCCGACGATATTAGACAGGCAGTTTGGCGCAAAGCGACAGTAGTCTCAGGCAGAGACCCTGCCGTCGTCCGGCAAGATCGTTGCGGCGCACATATATGCCGCGATAAGCACGGCAAGCGCGTTGACGGGGGTTGGGAAATCGACCACATCAAGCCCGTCGCTTTGGGTGGTAGTGACGACCTTTTCAATCTCCAGCCGTTGCACTGGGCAAATAATCTTGCCAAGGGTGATGATCTTCATTTTGCAAACAACACTGCAAGGTTAGGCGTTAAGCTCGGCTGTGTCGTTTAGGCAGTTTAGCCATGCCGGAGGTGGCATATGCCAAAAAAGCCAGATACTCACCACATCGTCCCGAATCCTGACGGTGGTTGGAGCGTTAAAAGAGGCGGGAGTAAGCGCGCGAGCAGCCGCCACGCCGTTAAACGCGAGGCAATTGATGCCGGGCGTAGGGTGAGCCGAAACCAAAAGACTGAACTCCGGATCCATAACAAGGATGGCAAGGTCAGAGAGAGCGATAGTCACGGCGGAGATCCATATCCGCCGCGGGGGTAGCAGCAATTGTCCTCCTTCAGATGAAACCGCCGGGCAATGCCACATTAACTGTGGAAACCGCCAGCACGGGCTTAACATCAAGGTGGCGCGCATCTTTAACACCTACGGCCGGCGCATGCACCCCAGCGACGGGCGCGTGGTGTCCAGCTTCACCGTCCGGGCCGGGGCTTTGCAACGACCCCATCACCCTCTACGGTGGCGGCACCCAAACGCGCGCTTTCAGCGCAGGGCGATCGATGAGCAATTCTTGACGGTATCGCCGGCGGCGGGGTTGTGTTGCCGGTAATGAGTTTCGCAGCAGAGAAAGTGGCTCAACAGAGGGACTGATGACGAAGATGCAGAGCGTCAGCTCTAAGGCTATTGATGCGATCGGTTATGACCCGACCACGCAGCGCCTGCGGATCATCTTTAGGCAGGGCCGCACCTACGACTACTGCGGTGTGCCCGCTCACATCTATGAGCAGTTCCTGCGCGCTGCATCGAAAGGTGGCTTCTTCAACACCCATATTGATGGTCGCTATCAGTGTTAGACCTACTTCGTGCGGCGGTTGTACTGATTGCGATAAAAGAGTGTTCAGGGGATGTCGAGTAGCAATAATCAAAAGTTGAGCCGAATTCTTTCGGACGATTCTGCTTTGAATCAGCTTCATAAAGCAGCAGCGGTCCAATTACTAGCCGAGCCCCACGATCCGGGACAGCTGAATAAAATTCTAGAAAGCATAAACCTTCGAAAGCAGGAGCTCGTTGGCCAATTCAAAGAAAAATTTCCGCCTGATCCGCCACATCGAGAATGCAGACACGCAGAGCTAAGAGGTGTAAAGTTCCAAAACGGCACTTTACCTAGGAAAGGGGATTATAGGTACTTGTTGACCTGGGGGCATGAGAAGCTCCATCTCTGGACGCATACTAAAAACAGTTATACCGGACTGGTTGCGGAGGTTGATGAGTCGGTTAATAGCGTTGATATTTGGCGGACTTTTGGTGAAGCCTTGAAGCTCGCAATAGCGCTTAATCGCGGCTTGGAATCGTTCCCACAGACGAGTTATCAGTGGATATACCGGTTCGATCCTTCCCTTGATCGCAGCGAACAACACTACGGTCCAGAGCCCTCGAGTGTTTATGATGAGGGGGCAGAAATTATTCGAATTCGTCAGATTTACGAAGTCAGTAGTCAGCTCGAGCTTTTGCAAAGGTCAGAGCCGTTTTTCGTCGCAGTACAAAATCTAATCGTCGCCATGGAAAACCATCAATTCTGCCAAGACTGTGCGCTTGTTTCGCCTGAGCGGAGAATGCATGACCACTCTGAACCGGAAAAATGGGAGCAGGTTATAGCGCTGCCAAAGATGGAAACCGCTATCGTTCAGGCAACGCGTGCTGTTGAGGGCTTATTGGGTCAGCCCGGTGACCGCTCGACTCCGCAGAAGCGGAGTCGTGTTGAAGATCGATGGCAAGAGGCGGTTGATATCAACTGTGATGAGGTTTTCTCTGGTACTGGGATGTCGTATCTCGATTACTATTACTTCCTCTTCAATTTAAGAGGGAGCTCAGCGCATAGTCGGGGTTTTCTGTCGTTCAGTTTGACGAGGCAATTAGCGGTTCAGGCCCAAACGTTCGCGTGGAAAATCGTGATTGCCCATTTTCAGAAGCATCGGCTTGCGGCAGAAGATGCGGTTGAGGCTCTCAAAATGAATCAGGACCTTATCGAATCGGAACCTGAAAGCTGGAGCACCCCGCTGACTGCTGAAAATAAGCATGACATCCCATTTGCCCAGTGAACAAGCCATAGCAAATTTCATCCAGTTTTTCCTGCAAACCTGTCTCGACCAAGTCAGCTTCATGGCAAGTTTGGTGGCGCCCGAAAAGCTGCGGGATCGCATTCTGCACTGAGCAGTGCAACAGATACGCGGCGGCGCCCTGCCGCAGAAAGCAGACTGTTTACTGGAGGCCATTTTATACCGTGGGTCTTTACTGCGCGGCGATGTGCCAGGCTTGCTGGATGCCAGCGAACGGCAAGCACGCCGCGTGGTTGCCGCGCTCACCGAACAGAATGTGCTGACCGCCACCAGCACGCGCGCACCACTTCGGCTGGCGTTTCCCGCCACCCTGGCCGGGCAATGGATGCCGGGATTGTTTCCAGAGGCAAGAGAATGACATCAACCTTTACCCCACTTGCACCGCTCCAAACGGCAGTGCTGTTTTTGGTCTTCAATAGACCCGACACCACCACGCGGGTGTTCGAAGCCATCCGGCAAGCGAAGCCGCCGCGTTTATATGTTGCCGCTGATGGCCCACGCGAGGGGCGGGAAGGTGAAGCTGAGCGGGTTGCCAAGGTCCGCGAAATTGCCACAGCGGTGGATTGGCCGTGTGAGGTAAAGACGCTGTTTCGGGAGGAGAACCTGGGGTGTAAATACGCTGTGAGCGGAGCCATCACATGGTTTTTCGAGCAGGAGGAGCAGGGTATTATTCTGGAAGATGATTGTTTGCCGCATCCAGACTTTTTCTCTTTCTGCGAAACCTTGTTAGCCCGATACGCAGATGATGAACGGGTATCTGTGATTACCGGTAACAATTTCCAACATGGCCAGCGGCGCGGCGAGGCGTCCTACTACTTTTCCAAGTACAACCACTGTTGGGGCTGGGCGAGCTGGCGTCGCGCTTGGCGGCACTATCAAGGCGATCTGCCGTTTTGGCCGGCATGGAGCGCGTCGGATACCTGGCAGCGGCATACCCCAGACACAGTGGAGCGCCGGTACTGGGAAAAGATTTTCGATCGCGTCCGGGCTGGGCAAATCGATTCTTGGGGCTACCCTTGGACGGCAAGTGTCTGGTTTCACGGTGGCCTAACCGCAACGCCGAATGTGAATTTGGTCAGCAATATCGGTTTTGGGCCGGATTCGACGCACACCGCATCTGCCAATAGCCCGTTGGCAGGAATGGCGACCAGCGCAATAGGCGAGCTTACTCATCCAGCATCTATTACCCGAGATCAAGCCGCAGATCGTTATGTTTTTGATCACACTTTCGACGGGAAAAACCAACGCTTTCCATGGTCGTTGCTGCGCCTGCCGCGCCGTACAGGTGGATTTGTCTATCGCAAGTTAAAAAGGAGTTTCGCCTAATGCCTGCAAAATACATCAACCTTGCCTGCGGGCCAGTCTTTATTGATAAGTCGGCCTGGGCAAATTTTGATTTTGTCGCGGCATCGGGTGTCCAACAAGCTGACTTACTTGGTCGGTTACCCTTGACTGATAACTCTGCTCAGTTGGTCTATTCATCACATTTTCTTGAGCATATTCCCAAGCCTCAAGTGGAAAGTTTTCTACGCGAATGTCTGCGTGTTCTCGAGGCTGGCGGTGTGATTCGTCTCGTTCTCCCGGATTTGGAGAACATGGCCCGCACCTATTTGCAATTGCGTGATGATGGCAAGCACGACAAAGCTGATTTTCTAGTGCTGGAAATGATCGATCAATGTGTTCGAAGACAATCGGGGGGCGAACTCGGTAAGTACTATCGAACATTACAAGAGCAAACGAAGCAAGGTGTGTCAGAATCTGGAGAAAACACGGTAATGATCGATTTCATCAGGCATCGCACAGGCGAGCAGATAGGTGCTCCTGATCAGTCGAAGCCTGCTGCGGGGGGGGCACAAACCCAGTTCAAACGCGCACTCAGAGCTGTTCCACGACGGTTGCAGCGTTACTGGGTTCAAGCAGTGCTGCAGGCGCTTCCACCGGCATTCCGCGCGCAAAACGTCAGTCTCGCCGCGGTGGGCGAGAAGCATCACTGGCTCTGGGACTTCCACCAGTTGCAGCAAGCGCTCGAAGCGGTGGGCTTCATTTCAGTGGAGCGCCGTTCAGCCGACAGCAGCGCAATTACAGATTTCCCATTTTACCCGCTCGATCTCGACGCAGACGGACTACCGCGCAAAGGTGCCGAGTCAATGTATATCGAGGCGCGCAAGCCACAGTAGGTACATTGTCCATGACGCTCTCGCGAGGAGAGTGTCATGACTGAGTTAGATAAGTTTGTCCCGGCGTTGGTCCTGCAACATTTGACGACGGCAGAAGCAGAGTACCTGAAGGAAGTTTTTGACCGTTTTGGTGGATATCCGGACCTTGAGCAGATTTGGTCTTTGATGGATGAACCTTGGGTTGAACTGAGTTGTGATCCTTTGAACATGGATGAGCGTGTTACGGCTTATTACCAACATCCGGTTTGGCTGTTGAATGGTTTATTTGTTGAGCGACATGAGCTGAGCCTAGAAAATCGCCGTCAATTTACGCACTGGATCGTCAATCAAGCGCCTCTGCGCGTCGCTGACTTTGGAGGTGGGTTTGGTGGATTGGCACGTTTCATCGGCGAGGCCCTGCCGAACGCTCAGGTAGAAGTCGTTGATCCGCACCCTCATCCGGCTGCGATCGCACTTGCGGCAAATACACCGAATGTCCGTTTTGTGCCCGAGTTGACTGGCGAATATGACATTTTGATCGCCACCGATGTTTTTGAGCATGTACCAGATCCGATTGGCCTAACCGCCAAAACAGCCGAGCACTTGCGTGTTGGTGGGCAGTATTTGATCGCGAATTGTTTTGCTCCGGTGATTCTTTGCCACCTACCGCAGTTGTTTCATTTCAATACTTCTTGGGATGCTGTAATGCAGGCAATGGGTTTGCAACCAGAAGAGAAGGTTCTTTATGGCCGATCTTATCGTCGCAAGGGCGAGATCAATCTGCCAGCTGCACGCGAAAAAGGAGAGTGCAGCCGCAGGGTCTACCCACTGATTTCATGGCTGCCACGCGGAAAAGCGCGAGCTGGTCAACTTCTTATGCAAATATTTTGTCATTGAGACATCGCTTGAAAGTAATCCACCTAAACCACTCTGATATCTCCGGCGGCGCCGCTCGCGCGGCATATCGAATCCATCACAGCCTGGGCGATGCCGGTGTGGATTCGCTGATGTGGGTCAATAAAGCCAAGGCGGGTGATTGGACGGTCGAAGGGCCAGCAAGCAAAGTGAGCAAAGCATTGGCTGCGGTACGCTCGCATTCGGTGAGACCGCTTGTAAACACGCTCAAAACCGGTAATCCCATTATCCATTCGCCCGCGATTCTGCCGTCGCAGTGGGTCAAGCGCATCAACGCCAGCGATGCCGACATCGTGCATCTGCATTGGGTGCAGGGCGAGATGCTCTCTATCGCCGACATCGGTCGCATCCAAAAGCCCATCGGCTGGACACTGCACGATATGTGGGCGTTCTGCGGTGCAGAGCACTACACCGAGGATCATCGCTGGCGCGAGGGCTATCGTCGCGATAACCGCCCTTCGCACGAATCTGGGTTCGACCTTAACCACTGGACCTGGCAGCGCAAACGCAAGCACTGGCAACAACCCATGCACATCGTGACGCCGAGCCAATGGCTGGCCGACTGCGTGCGCAAAAGTGCGCTGATGCGCGATTGGCCGGTATCGGTAGTGGCGAACCCCGTCGATACCGAGCGTTGGAAGCCCTTGGAGCAATCCCTCGCACGCGAGTTGCTGGGATTGCCAGCGGATGTACCTTTACTGCTGTTTGGCGCCATGGGCGGCGGTCGTGACCCGCGCAAGGGTTTCGATCTGCTTTTGCAAGCACTGGAACATCTGCGCGACGATACGCGCGCTCAGGGCATGGAGCTCGTCATCTTCGGCCAACGCGCGCCGCAATCACCCCCCAACCTCGGCTTCCCCATCCACTACACCGGCCACCTGCACGACGACCTCAGCCTGCGCGCGCTCTACAGCGCCGCCGATGCCATGGTAACCCCCTCGCGCCAGGACAATCTGCCCAACACCGGTGTCGAAGCCCACGCCTGCGCCACCCCGGTGATCGCCTTCCACATCGGCGGCCTGCCGGACATCGTCGAGCACCAGCGCACCGGCTACCTCGCCAAGGCCTTCGACACCGAAGACCTTGCCCACGGCATCGCCTGGGTGCTGGCGCAGCGGGCGACAGGGCCAATCGGCGGGCTATTGGGCCAACAAGCGCGGGAGAGGGCGGAGGCGCGGTTTGCCGCCCCCGTGGTCGCGGCGCAGTATCGGGCGGTGTATGAGCAGATTGTTTATTCAGCCTAATCGACATAACTTACAGTTCATGAGGCCAATGGTCGCAAGCGCCATCGTCTGGGTTTTCGTGATGTCGTGTAGTTCAGACTCAAGGGCTCTCTGGAGGCCGAGGGCATGCAGTTGAATCGGGCAGATCGTCGTGATGTATATGCGGTGTTAAGTGCAAAAAAGCGTTCGGCAGGTAGCTGGGAGCGAAAAGGCCTGAAGCTAACCCGCACTGGGGATGTGCCAGTGTCGCTAGACCTGACTAAGATTGTGCGCAGCACGCAGATCGCCTTGCGCATTGCCAAGCGCGGCGCCTCTTTGGTTGAGCGACAGGCCGAAGTGTGTTCGGCCGAGCCAGTGTTTATAGGAACGCGCGTACCGTTGGCGCAGGTTGTTGAGCAGTTTCGCGCAGGCGTGTCGTTTTCGGAGATCGCCAAGGATCGCCCGCGGCTTAAAAAAGAAGCATTGCGCTACGCCCAGTTATGCGCACGCCTGGGCCAGGCGCCCGGCCGACCAATCAAGGCGTTGACATTGCGACGGCCCGCAATTAAAGCTGCTGATTGATGAGAATCTATCGCGGCTACTTGCGCGCTAGGCGAACGAGCAGGGTATTGAAGCTTGGCGCCATAATCAGGTGTCCACTATTGTTGGGCAGGATCAAAGTTTACAGTTAAATCGAAATTCAATATATGAATTCAACTAATTGCTCCATTGTAATTTCTTCTTTTGATGGGTATTCAGATGCTTGGAGACCTTTTTTTGAGCTATTTTGGAGGTACTGGCCAGATTGTCCATATCGAATTTACTTGATTGCCAACAATTTAGAATATCCAGATGAAAGAGTGAGAACAATTAAAATACCAAATGATCAAGGATGGGGCGGAAATTTTATTCAGGCAATCAAAGAGATCAAGACCGACTATATTATTTATTTACAGGAGGATTATTTCCTGAAAAGTAAGGTTAACTCCGGCTATATCGAAAGGATATTGAAATTTACCGCTGATGAAAGAGCGGTCTGTATGAGACTATTTCCTTGCCCCGGCCCTGATCTCTCTTACAAGGGTAATTCTGAAATTGGAGAAATATCAAAGGATGCTCCTTATCGTATTTCATTGCAAGCAGCGATATGGGAAAGTCGTCCATTTCTGGAGTTGATCCGGCCGGAATGGAGCGGTTGGGATATGGAGATCAGAGGAACTATTGAATCCAGCAAACAAAATCAACTTTTCCTAGGGGTGAAGAGAGAGGCGCCATTGGCATTAGATTATTTCTGTACGGCTATCTTGAAAGGGAAGTGGCTGCCGGGGGCGATAGAATTATGCGAGCAGGAAGGGGTGGAGATCGACCTATCGAGGCGGCCAGTCTTGTCTGCTTTTGATAAAATAAAAGGAGAGATTTTAGGGCATATAGCGAAACCCTATTTATTTTTAAGAAAAATATGGCAAGGACGTTAAAAATATATTCTGATAAAAATATGTCCCTGAGGGTGGTTTTCATGAGGTGTTTTTTTCCTTCTGGGAGAAATTTGAATTGGTCAGAATTGAGGGCCGTCAATGAACAGGGATAAAGCCAACGCGAAGGGGTTGCGAGATGAACTATGAGTATCCATTTGAGGTTGTCGAAAGAAAAGCGCCAAAATGTCTTATGCCACAAGATGAAAGTTTATTTGGAAACGAGCTTGTCAGAGAGTTACCAGCAGTTTCCGAGACGGAAGAGGCAGGTGCATGGGTCTTTCCTTCTGGGCACGTGCTCAAAGGCTTAGCTCTCAATCGTAAGCAATTTAATATTAGAGTTGGAGTGAAAGGCTCGTTCAAAGCTTACCTGAAAGCTTTATTTTCCCTGTTGAAGTTGCGTAGGCTGAAAAAGATAGATAAGGCGTACTATGTTACTAATTCTAATTCTAAAAACTTTTTTCATTGGTTTCTTGATGTTTTGCAAAAGCTAGAATTTATGGAGCGGAATTATCGAGTCGCAGCTGAGAAAGGGGTGGTGATCATTCCCTCAAATCATAAAGCAGACTTCATGGTAAGTTCATTATCTGCTTTTGATTTTAGGGTCTTTCAACAAGATAATGATCAATTAATTTTGGTAAAAAATCTTATGGTTGTGCCTGATTTGGCGCCTACTGGGAATTACCGAAGGGAGGTTGTAATAAATCTTAGGGAAAGGCTGCGCAGCTTTTTCCCCATTAAGCGGAATGAGGGCAGGCAAGTGAAGCGAGTCTACATAACTCGTAGAAATGCGAAGAAACGAAAGATTGTAAATGAAGATGAATTATTGCCGGTTTTGAGCAAATTTCGCTTTGAAGTTATTGACATGGATGCCTTAAGTTTTAAACAGCAAGTTCAAGTGATGCTGGGGGCTGAGATGTTAGTGTCATTGCATGGGGCCGGTTTAACTCACATGTTGTGGATGAAGGATAGAGGGAAAGTCCTTGAGATCAGGGCTTCTGGGGATGGCCAAAATAACTGCTACTTCACCTTGGCATCGGATCTTGAACTGGATTACTACTATTCGCTAGCGGAAAAGACGGACGCCGCCCAGAGTACACAGCGAGCTGACTACATTATTGACGCAAAGCACTTCGAAGCCCGATTAGAACAAATGGTCGAACATATTGGATAACCTACATCGAAAGAAAACTACTCGCACCGCTCGCGCATCCTCATCACCGGCGGTGCCGGCGTCCTAAGTTCGCATCTCTGCGTACGCCTGCTGAATGACGGTCGCGACATCATCGGCCTAGCCAACTTATTTACTGGCACTAAGGACAATGATCTGACCCACTTGCAGTGGACACCACAGTAACTTAATGCACTGGAGGTGAACCATAGCAACGAAGGTGAAAATGATATCGGAACAAAAACGCGCTCCCTACAGTGCAGAGTATCGAGGCGAGGCCCTCGCGCTGGCCGAGCGAGTTGGCGCTGAAGCAGCGGCCCGCGAACTGGGGATTTATGCCACGCAGATCTATCAGAGGCGATCGAAGGCGGCGCATGAGCGGGGCGTGAGTGATCGAGAGCGTGAGCTACGCGAGGAGAATTCTTGGCTTAAGCACCGGCTCTCTGAGAGGCTAAAGTAGTAATCGATCTTTGCACCCGCAAGGTAATTGGCTGGGAAAGCAGCCAATGAATCGATGGGGAACTCGCCCGTGGCGCGCTTAAATCAGCCATCGCCCGGAGCAGCCCGCCCCACAGCGTGATCCTGCACACCGACCGTGGCAGTGTTTAATGTGGTTGGCAGCACCGAGGTCTAATCCGCCGCCAGTCAGCCCTTGGATACATCAGCCCAGATGCATTCAAGGGTCAGATTGCGGCATAATCAGGTGTGTACTCTTGCTGGGTAAAATAAAATTTACACAACAGGCAGGAATAGTTACGATCAATCAGCCCTTAATTTCCATCATCACTGTCACCTACAACGCGCAAACTCACATCCGCGAGGCAATTGAGAGTGTCTTGTCTCAGACCTACCCCAACGTTGAATACATCATTATTGATGGCGTGTCCACGGACGGTACGCTAGACATCATTCGCGGCTACGAGGATGCAATTGACCACTGGATCAGTGAGCCGGATGAGGGCATATACAACGCCATGAATAAGGGCATTAGCTTAGCTAGTGGCGATATCATTGGTTTGGTTAATGCGGATGATGTGATTTACCCGGATACCCTGGAGAGGGTGGCTGCGGCACTATCAGAAAACCCCACGGCAGGCTTTACAATGGCGCCTGTTGAGCTTGCGCATGAGGATGGTAAGGTTTTTGGCGTTGCCTCGCCATTGACCGATGATGAGCTCGATACGCGGATGTGGAAAGAAATGCCGTGCCCGCATCAGGGCATGTACGTCAAAACTGAGATTTACGAATCACTCGGCTTATTTGATGAACGTTATCTTTTAAGAGCAGATTATGACTTTCTGCTCCGGTTGCTTAAAGCAGACATCCCATTTGTTCGACTTGATCAGCCGGTCGGCTTTTTCCGGTCAGGCGGGCAAAGCGGTGGGCTTAGCACGTGGCTGGAAACCCGACGACTATTGGCATCCCACGGTCGCCCTAGATTAGCGAGTGACTTAAGCTTTCTATCATCAGTGCTAAAAATGACATTGTCGGAAGTCTTACCCAACCCGCTATTTAAACAGCTAAAACGACTGAATTGTCGCTCAAAGCGAAAGCTTTATTGAAACCTTGCCTTGTGGCTGACGCTAAACTCAAAATTTTGCTCTGCATCACGGGGCTAGAAGTCGGTGGGGCTGAAAAATTGGTATGCGCATTAGCAGATCAATACGCTTCTGCTGGCCATCAGGTAAAGCTAGTTTGTTTGACTGAGCCGATAATCGTTCGACCCAAAAACAGGAACATATCCCTAGAAAATCTAGCGATGAAGCGTAATCCTATTGGGCTGTTGGTGGGCTTGAGGCGGTTGCGCGAGATGGTTAAGTCCTTCCAACCCGATATTGTTAACTCGCATCTCGTTCATGCCAATATCTTGACCCGTATGCTTAGGTTAGTAGTACCCATGCGTTGTCTAATCAGCAGCGCACATAATTCTAATGAAGAAGGCCGTGCTCGCATTTGGGCCTATCGGCTGACGGATCGCTTGGCGGATATTTCCACCAATGTGTCTAATGAAGCTGTTCAAGCTTTTGAAGCGCAGGGCGCAGTTAAGCCGGGCCGCATGATTCCAGTTTATAACGGTGTATCCACGGATGAATTTCGATTTGATACAGCGTTGCGTGAGCAAATTCGTGAGGAACTAAAGATTTCAGCCGAGACGTCACTCATTCTGGCGGTAGGCCGATTATGGGCGCCAAAAGATTACCCCTCCTTACTCAAGGCAATGAGCGCTTTAAAAGACGATCGAAGCTGGCGCTTGGCGGTGGCTGGAGACGGACCGCTTCGAGCGACGCTCGAGGCTCTTGCCGCCGACCTAGAGATTTCAGAACGAATTAATTGGCTTGGAGTCCGGCATGACGTGCCGGCATTAATGTCAGCCTGTGATGTGTTTGTGCTTTCATCCGCATGGGAAGGATTTGGTCTTGTAGTGGCAGAGGCGATGGCCTGTCAGCGCCCTGTGGTGGCCACAGACTGTGGGGGCGTTCGAGAGGTAATTGGAAACCGCGGGTCATTAGTCCCGCCAAAGGATCCAGTCGCGCTAGCGGAGGCGATAAAGTCCGCGCTGGCACAGCCTGCGCAGCAAAACGAGGAATTAGGCCGAGCGGCACGCAAACGCATCCAAGAACGGTACTCGATAACCGCCACAGCCGAGCGTTACTTGGCGGTTTATCGGGGCGAGTACTGATGTGTGGCATATGCGGCGCATGGGGTGGGTCGACTCATAATAAAGCTTCGATTGCGCGCATGGCTGGCCGCCTTCAAAGTCGTGGCCCCGATGCAAATGGGCATTGGAATGATAGTGAACTTAACCTTGCCTTGGCCCATCAACGCCTGGCCGTCCTTGACCTCTCACCAGCTGGGCACCAGCCCATGCAGTCGCCTTGTGGCCGTTTTGTGCTGGTGTTTAATGGCGAAATTTATAATCATCGTACACTGCGGGCTGAGCTTGAAGCGGAAGGTGGTGGGTTTGAGTGGCGCGGTCATTCAGATACTGAAACGCTCTTAGCTGGCCTGAGGCATTGGGGCATAGACGAGGCACTGCAGCGCCTAAACGGCATGTTTGCCTTTGCCCTTTGGGATCGGCAAGAACGTTGTTTAATCTTGGCTCGTGATCGCATGGGTGAGAAGCCGCTCTATTATGGGCATGCTGGCGGCACTTTTCTTTTTGGCTCTGAGCTTAAGGCGTTAACCGCGCATCCCAGTTGGCAGGGGCAGATTGATCGTAATGCATTGGCCGCGTTTATGCGGGATGGCAATGTGCCGGCGCCACGTTCGATTTATCAGGGCATCCATAAATTACTGCCCGCCCATTATGTGGTGGTGTCAGAAGGCGGCCAACGTATTGGCAAACCGACTTGCTACTGGGATTTGGGTGGCATCGCCGCCAAGGGCTCTGATAGCTTCCTTGATGCCAACACCCTTATTGATCAATTAGACCACCGTCTGCATGAAGCCGTGGGGCTGCGAATGGAGGCAGATGTGCCTTTGGGGGCGTTCCTCTCCGGTGGTTACGACTCCTCTGCAATCGTGGCGCACATGCAGGTGCAAAGTTCACGGCCGGTAAAGACGTTTTCGATCGGTTTTACGGAAGCGGATTTTAATGAAGCCGAGCACGCGGCCGCCGTGGCAAAGCACCTGGGTACAGACCACACCGAGCTAACGGTTACCCCAGAGGCGGCCATGGGCGTTATTCCAAACCTGCCAACCATCTACGACGAACCCTTTGCCGATTCCTCGCAAATCCCCACCTATCTAGTCAGCCAGCTAGCTCGATCTCAAGTAACGGTTAGCCTATCCGGTGACGGTGGCGATGAGCTCTTTGCCGGATACAACCGACATGTCATGGCGCCAAAACTTTGGCGCCAGATCCATCGATTGCCCCGCCCCATGCGGCAAGCGGCCGCTGCCTCACTGGCACTGGCGCTGAGGGCAAATTTCCTCACGAGCTCAGCTCGTATCCCCCAGCTGGGTGAAAAGCTGGAAAAGCTTCGCGATGCTTTGCTGGCCAACGACGGCATGGATTTCTATCGTCGTTTGCGCGCCGCCTGGCCGAATCCGGATGCGCTGGTGCGCGGGGCTGATGATTTGGGTTCTATGGCCGGCGGATCGAGTACGTCCTCTGACGCACTAAGCCTTCGCGAGCAGATGATTCTTGCCGACATGCAGAATTATCTGCCAGACGATATTTTAACGAAAGTGGATCGCGCCAGCATGGCGGTAAGCCTAGAAGCCAGAGTGCCCATGCTCGATCATCATTTAGTGGAATTTGCCTGGCGTGTGCCTGATCAATTTAAGGTGCGTGATGGGCAAGGCAAATGGCTGCTGCGGCAGATGCTGTATCGCTATGTGCCCAAAGAGCTGTTAGATCGCCCAAAAGCCGGTTTTGCGGTGCCTGTAGGTGAATGGCTACGTGGCCCGTTACGTGACTGGGCGGAGTCGCTGCTCAGTGAAGACCGACTTCGACGCGAAGGATTTTTAAATCCTACTTTAGTCCGGCGGTGCTGGAATGCCCATCTAACTGGGCGACGTCACGGTCATGCACAAATTTGGAATGTACTGATGTTTCAGGCATGGCTGGAAGAAAACCGGCAGGGCCAAAGGATTCAATGATTGACTTAATCTTTGGTGCCGTTGGCCTGATGTTTGGCGTTTTGCTGACCACTTTTTTGGCGCTGCGAGTACGCGCATTGCGTTGGGTGTTAGGCGTTGCTTTTTCTGTGCGGGCCGGCGCTGCGCTATTTCATCGGTATGTTAGCCCGTTGCCGGATGGCGTTGCTGACGCCGTGAGCTTTGAAAACTATGCATGGAGCCTTGCCCAGCAAGGCTTTGTTGCAGCCCTAGCGCAATTTCCAGGCTATGGGAATGGCTGGGGGTACCCGTGGCTGGTGAGCTTGGCTTACGCCTTGGCAGATCGTAGCCCGCTCTTTATGCAGTCGCTGAGTGTGATCGCGGGCACCCTGTGTGTGCTTCTTGCCTATCGTTTAGCCCAGCGCATTTGGGGTCAGGATGCGGCATTAAGAGCGGCTTGGGTCACTGCTGTGTTTCCCATGCTCGTGATGTATAGCGCGTTAACAATGCGCGAGGCGTTTATCATACTCGCATTATTGTTTGCGCTTTATCAGGCAGTAATTTGGCAAGAATCTGACCGCCTTGGCGCACTGTTGCTCGCCTTTGTGGGTTTTTTGATTGCTGGCTTTATGCATGGCGCAATGTTGGTCGGCGCAGTCATGTTGCTGCTTTTATTACTGCTAAACGAGACAAAGCGACTTTGCGCGGCACTTAAACGGCGGAATGTCTCGTTCATAGGCTTAGGTTTAGTTATGGTTGGGCTTGTTGCCGTTTTGATGCTTGCCTCCGGCAGCCTGAGCATCCCTTACATCGGAACGCTGGCAAAGGGCTTGTCTGTCGATACCTGGATAGCGCTTGCACAGCGCCAGGCTCACGGTGGCGCGAGCTACCCAGACTGGTTATCCCCAGAAAACGCCGCGCACTACCTTCTGCTGCTACCCGCCCGCATCGCTTACTTTATTGGCGCCCCTTTCCCGTGGGACATCCGCAGCTTTCCGCAACTGCTCGGGTTAGTTGATGGGCTTTTATACTTGGCCGTATCCTTCCTTATTCTTAGAAATTTCCATGCAATTTGGCACAATCCCGCCGCGCGCCTGGTATTGCTGATCTGCGCCGCACTGGTTTTCGTTTATGCCATTGGGGTCGGTAACTTCGGCACGGGCCTGCGCCACCGCGCCAAGTTTATTGTGCCGGCCCTTGTGATGGCAGCGCCATGGTTGCCGCATTTGCGGTGGTTAGTGCTGAGAAGGGTTCGATACGTAGAAGGCAATAATGCCTCGGGTTCGGCCTCGGCATGAAGTGGTATTCCCCCCATTTATAACCGGGGCGATAAGTAGAGCTCATCAGGCGGCCATGGCTACCTTCTGTTTCGAACCAAAAACTCCCTGCGGTTCAAGGCGAGCGGTGTCTAATGTTGGCTTTGTGCGTGTGGCCAAGCTCACTTCGCGGGAGTGGTGAGTCATTTAATCACTACGCTTGCTAATTGGGTCGTTCTGCGCGAATATAAACAAAATTTCGTTGGTTTTAGCGCAGTATGATAAAAAGCTACCGTTTTAAAAACTTCTGCTCGTTTCGTGAGGAAGCGATGGTCTCATTCGAGGTTGGAAAGCAGCCGTCTGATTCCGGCTATGATTTGGCGTTTGCTGATCAGAGCCGCGGTAACAAGGTTGTGGCCGTGCTGGGCGCCAACGGCGCTGGCAAAACGCAGTTGCTTAAGCCAATGGCCTTTTTGAGTTGGTTCATTTCTCGGTCATTTCTGAATGCCGAACCACAACAGCCGATTCCGGTGCGTCCGCACAAGTTGGATGAGGAAAGCCCGATCGAGTTTGAGGTCGATTTTGAACTTGATGGGAAGGCCTATCGCTATCAATTGGACGTAACGCCTGAGCATGTGCTGCATGAGGCGCTGTTCGTGAAGACCAGCCGTCTCTACAGCTACCTGTTCGTGCGCGAACGCGGTGGCAACAGTTATGCCGTTAAGCAAAAGGGTTTTGGCATGAACGCGGCCCATGCGCGGGGGATTCGCGGTAATGCCTCGTTGCTGGCCGCCGGGCATGTCTATGACGTTGCGGCTGCCTCCAAGGTTGTCGCCTACTTCGAGCGCTATAGTTCAAATCTCAGGGTTACTGGCCGCGCCCACTATGATCATCAGCAACTGTTGAGTAGCGCGCATTTCTTTAGCGAGAATCAGGCATTGCATGAGCGCGCGCGGCGCACGATCTGCGAGCTGGATCTTGGTTTAAGTGATGTCAAACTCAGAGAGATGCCGGTGCATGATGAAACGGGCGAGCAAACGGACTCCATTCAAGTGCCGTTCGGCGAGCATCGCCTGGAGGGCGGTCAAGGCTTTTCATTGCCATTTTTCGAAGAGTCTAGCGGTACCCAATCTGCATACGTGCTGTTGCGGTATATCTTGCCTGTACTAGAGGGCGGGGGTGTTGCTGTAATTGATGAGTTCGACAGCGATCTCCATCCGCATATGCTGGAGGTCATCCTAGATTTGTTCCGCTTGGAGCACACCAACCCGCATAATGCACAGCTTCTATTTTCATGCCACACCACAGAGGCGTTGAACTTGCTGGCCAAACACCAGGTGTACCTCGTCGAAAAGCAAGATCTTGTCAGCGAGGCTTGGCGGCTAGATGGGGTCGTCGGATTACGCAGCGACGACAACCTCTTTGCCAAGTATCAAGCCGGCGCGCTCGGAGCCGTCCCGAATATTTGAAGGTAGGAAGGCAAGGATGCCGCAACGCAATACAAAACGCAGAGCACTAAAATCGCTCCTGATTGTTGGCGAGGGAGCGCATGATAGGGCGTTTGTCGACCATCTGAAGTCGTTGTATGACCAGCGAAAGTCTGGTCAGACAGTGACGGTAAGGGCTGGTGACGGAGGGTCACCTCGGGATCTGCTGAAGCGGATGGTCAGGTGCTATCAGCACAAGGATTATGACCAGCGAGTGTTGTTGCTAGATGATGATGTGGGAGTAACTCAACCCGCCCGTGACATTGCTCGAAAGCACGATATAGAGATGATTCTTTCCAGTCCGGTCTGTCTCGAAGGAATGTTGCTTGACGTCTTGGGGGTGTCTATCCCCTCTACGGCACAAAGTTGTAAAAGCAGTCTGCGCCCGATGCTAGACGGCCATCCCGCAGAAAAACGAAGCTATCAGCGATGTTTCCCGCAGTCACTTTTGGATCAATCGACCAACTTGGCACTGGCCCGCTTGCGTGTGCTGATCAGCAATCATTCAACCTCAAGTATCGATCCCTGAGCATATTGGTAACGAAGATAGCGCCAGTGGATGGCATTGGAAAGTGCCCGGGGGCGCATCACACCATAGCACTCCCCATCGGCTCTCACGCTGTGATAGTGAACCCCAAAACTCTTGGCTTCGCGCAATGCGTATCCAAGCTCCTGAGCGGCCCCATAGTCGTCAGGATGGTAGATGGCGTGTCCGGATAAATGTCTTACATCGTGCAACGTCACCGGGCCTAGGTGGGCACGAATAACCCGCATCTCTTGTGTGGTTTCTTCAATCCGCGATTCCCGTAAAAAACGCCCCCGATGGAATGACGACTCGGCAATAGCGACGTTCTCGTCGGCAGCGCAGTAGTAAACACCAAAATCACGGTTAAAGCGGCTACCGCGGCCATCCACCGGCGGGTGGGTAAAAGCCGCCATAATCCAAGACGCGCCATCGCCGTATACCCGATCTTCCGCTGGCACCAGGCGAATATCACCCGCTGCGTCGCGCAACCTGGGATTGGTCAGAGACTCAACGGCATAGAGCACCTCCCAATCCTGTGGATTGGAGACACGATCGAACAGGTCAATTTGCGGATAGCGCGCCAGAATAATCCGATAGACGGACTGGTCGACCTCACTGCCGGGCAGGGTGTTGATGTCGATCACCAGCCACCCCGCTCCGCATCAAGAAAATCCCTAACCACCGCCAAGTCCACCACTTGGCCAGCCAGTAAGCGATTCAGTGGTGCTGTGCCATTGAACAGCGGGTTGTCATTGGGTGTAGACACCCACTGATCGGCCAGTGCCGGCTCGGGCAATAGAATCTGCAGGGACTTATAAATACCCAAAATGTAGCTGGCCCGTTCCAACTGGTCCCGAGTTAACCGAGCCTTTTCTGGTTGGCGCTTCCAGTTGTAAAGGGTTTTCTCGTTGCTGAGCCCTAATAAAGTCATCTGCTGGGCGCCGGTCAGGCGCCACTTGCTGAAAATATTGAAAATGGCCGGCAGCAGCGAACGGGTGACCCCCGATCCATATTGCAGCAATTGTTCGGCTTGAGCCGCCATGATGCTCTCCTTTACTGTATTGTTACAGTCTAATGAGGATCCTGCCAGACTGTACTGTTACAGTCAAAGAAAATGGCACGCCCGTGCTGACACGGCTCGTGAGCGAGTTGTTACGCCCTTTAGCTTAGCTTGCATGGCGGATTCTTATTGTGGACTCTGGGCAGAGGTCATGGGCCAATAAGATGCGGACTGATAAAAATATGGGAATAACCTATGGGTCAACTGACCATTACTTTGGATGACGACCTTCATCGTGCGCTTGAAGAGGCATCCGCGCGCCAAGGCCGATCGATTAGCAAGCTAATCGGAGAAAGTCTGCGCCTGAGCGGTATTAAGCCTGTTGAGGATGCGACCGTGCTGGTGGAGCGATCGCGATTACGCGCAGGGCTCAGCGAAGCGGAAGCGTTGGAGATTACTGAAAACCAGGTTCGTGAAGCACGTCAGGCTCGTCGGGCACCATGAAACGAGCCCTCCTCTTCGCCAACACCGAGTGGTATCTCTATAACTTCCGCCTCTCGCTGGCCCGTGCGCTGCAGGCGGCGGGGTATGAAGTCATCCTCATCTCGCCCCCTGGCCCCTACGGCCACAAGCTCCGCGAGCTAGGCTTTGATTGGCGCCCAGCGCCGATGGCGCGGCTCAGTCTCAATCCGTTTAGCGAACTGCGATTGCTGTGGTGGTTAATCCAGCTCTTGCGGCACGAGCAAATTGATGTGGTGCATGGCTTTACGATTAAGTGTGCGGTGTATGGTTCATTAGCCGCGCGCGTGGCGGGCAATCGCCCGCGCATTGGCGCTGTTGCCGGGCTGGGGTATGTGTTTACCAGCCGGTCGATTAAGGCGTTAGTGCTGCGCCCGATGGTGCGATTGGCGCTTAGGTTGGCGCTCGGCGGCAAGCGCGCCCGGCTTATCCTGCAAAACCCTGACGACATGGCGCTATTTGAGTCTGCCCGCCTGGCGCGGCCCGATCAGCTGCGGCTTATTCCCGGTTCGGGAGTGGACGTAACGCGATTTAAGCCGGCTGAGGGGGGAGCTAAGCGTACCGTCGACGACGCCTTTCGCATTGTTCTACCCGCCCGGCTGCTCTGGGATAAGGGTATAGCCGAGTGGGTGGCAGCGGCCGAAAAGCTCAAATCCACCCATCCGCAGATAACGCTGTTACTGGCGGGTGAGCCGGATGCGGGCAACCCCGCCGCCGTGCCGGCCGAAAAGTTCAAGGCTTGGCATAATGCGGGCATTATCGAATGGTTGGGTAAGGTGGATGATATGCCAGCTTTATTCCAGTCGGTGGATGCCGTTGCGCTGCCAAGTTATCGCGAAGGGCTGCCCAAAAGTTTGATTGAGGCCGCCGGCTGCGGCCTGCCGCTTATTACCACAGACGTACCCGGCTGCCGTGAGGTTGTCACCCATGAGCAAGATGGCTTGCTGATTCCGCCGCGCAACGCCGATGCCCTAGCCGCCGCCATCGCTCGGCTGGCTGATGATCCAGAGTTATGCCAGCAGCTCGGCGCGGCCGCCCGCCAGCGGGCCTTGGCCGAATTTGACGAGCAGATCGTAATTGAGAAGACGCTGGGAGTTTATGGGGACTTACAAGATGCGCAAAGTTGCCAAACACATTAAAAGATTCCAATAAAACAAATGGAGCACACCGATTATGTTAAAAAACAATAAAAAAACTCTAATATCGGAATTTCAGCTATCAATGGCTGTCATTTCAATCGTGTCTCTTTTGCTCATTTTTTATCACTTATCGCAAGGGTCTGTGAGCTCCCCAGATACAGGAACGTTTTCAAGGTGGGCGGACCTTTTGATTTCCCACGACTTCAATTTCTTCCGCTATTACTCAGAAAATAATTTTGTCACGCCTTCCTACTTCTATACGGTACCTGTCACTTTCTTTGCGCTGTTGAAAGTTATTTTTGGTGATGCATGGAAGGTTGTTTTTTTCTTTTTTAATTTAGTATTGCTTTGTGGGTGTTTGGTTCTAACTTATAAGATCCTTCGATTGCTCCTAATGCCTTCCATCTGCTGCGCACTAGCCACTGGAGTGCTACTATTATCCGACGCTTATCTTGTTTGGCCCCGATACATTTTGACTGATACGATTTTTTCGGTGAGCGTATTATTTTTACTTTTTCTGATAATCACTAGACTCAACGCAAAAAATTCTGTTCGTCTAAAATTCTCCGTAACTGACTTAGGCGTAATGCTGATGGGCGGTTTTATAATTTTTACTCGACCCACTGCAGCGCCCTATGTGATCGGATTGCTAAGCGGATGGATTTTGATTGTATTCAGGCTTGAGCAGAAGTTGTTTACGTATCGAAACGTCGCTGTTGCATGTGTTGGATTATTGGTTGTAGGCGGGGTTTTTTCTGCTACGCTGTATTGGGCGCAAATTTTTACGCCTTTAGATGTTCGTCAACTAAGCTGGTTGGGAGAAATGCATCTTGAGGGAATGGTTGTACATGACAGGCCAGAGACGTGGACAAGTCCGCCAGAGAGCTGGTTAGGAATCTTTAAAATCTACTGGTTAAAGGTGCTGCATTTTTGGGCGCCTTGGGCTGAAAGTTACTCTTTCGTTCATAAGTTGGCCAACGGGTTGTTTTGGTCTTTTTGTGCTGGCGCCATTTTGGCTTGGCCGTTGGTCAGAAACCGCTTAGAGCCCAACCAGCAGATTTATCTTATATTGCTTTTGATCACCGCGGTTTTTGTGACGGCGTTTCATGCGGCAACGATCATTGACTATGATTGGCGATACAGGTACCCACTAATTATACCGGTCCTTATTGGTGCCAGTTGTGTCTATTGGCAGATGTTCATATGGTTGATGCAAGCACAGGGAAAGGGCCGAGATGAAAGATGAGCAACCTATGATTGCGGTGGTCGTTCCGTGTTACCGGGAACGTGACAGCATCCTCCAAGTGCTAGCAAGCATTGGTGATGAGGTAAGTGGAATATTTGTGATTGACGATGGATGCCCAGATAAAACGGGGGCTCTGGTGCAAGCCTCTTGCGATGATGACCGAGTCCATGTCGTTTACGGAGAAACGAATCGTGGTGTCGGCGCGGCAGTGAAGCTTGGCTATGAGCGAGCTTTGCTTGCTGGTTACCGTGTCATTGTCAAACTAGATGCGGATGGGCAGCACGACCCAAGACTGGTGGGAAGTATCTCAAACCCTATTTTGAAGGGAGAGGCGGATTACGTTAAAGGTAATCGATTTTTTTTCCTGGAATCACTTATGCAGATGCCTCGCAAAAGAGTTGTTGGCAATGCGCTTCTTTCTCTTGTGGCTAAGGTATCAACAGGATATTGGTCGATCGCGGATCCAGCTAACGGCCTAACAGCGATTGATTCGAGAGTACTAAAAAGGATACCCCTAGCAAAAGTCTCGAATGACTATTTCTTTGAGAGCGATATGCTTTTTCGGTTAAGTACACTGCGAGTAAGGGTTCAGGATTTTCCGATTAATGCGATATATGGTAATGAAACGAGTTATTTAAAGGGCTATAAAGCGGTCTTTCCGTTTTTGGGGAAAAGCTTGAGAAATTTTGGCAAAAGGATCTTCTATAATTACTATCTTCGTGGTATGTCCGCGACATCAATTGAACTCCCTGTAGGGACGGTGTTGTTATCCTTTGGGTTGATTTTTGGATTGCAAAAGTGGGTAGAGTCCCTGCAGACCGGAATGCCAGCAAGTGCAGGTACCGTCATGCTGGCAGCATTGCCGCTAGTGGCAGGGATACAAATGTTAATTGCAGTGGTTAGTGCTGACATGTTGCAAGAGCCATCAAAACCGATCTCGCCAAAGTTGTCAGGCGTTACCTACCCACATGAGTCGCGTTAATGGGGTACGTCGTAGCCGTTCTTTGTGTGATAGGCGTTGGGGTTGGCCAGTTGCTTCTGAGGCTGGGAACAGAATTCGCCGAGCGTGATGGGGGTTACTTGACGCCTAGTGTCTTATTGACGCTAGGAGGCGTAATTGGCTTATATGGGCTGCTGTTTCTGGCTTGGTTTTGGGTAGTAGGCAACATTGGGCTTGCTAGAGCCTACCCAATGATGGCGCTATCATTCGTATTAGTCCCGTTTGGGAGTTATCTGTTTTTCGGTGAGAGATTGGGGGTGCAATATTTAGTCGGTTTAGGGCTGGTAGTCGCCGGTATATTGCTTATTATCTATGGTTCCAGTGCTTATCGTTAATACCGTAAGCTTCCTCAAAAGATGAACAGGTCATAAGTAGACACTTCTAAGGAAGCGCTGTAGATTCAGCTTGTCAATGCAACATAAGTACCCCATCACCACGATGTGCCGCATTCTCATGCTTGAGCTTTGCCTGATACCGATAACAGGTCTGGCTAATAGAAAAGCCTGACAGGCACGCCGGATGCTACAGCGGCCGGCTGTGACTGCCTTTCTGGCCATCTCACGGCGATGAGATGGCCTTACCACTTTCCCTCGAGGGCTTCCTGGCGCAGATCCGACTTAAGCCGCTCCTCGGCGTACATCTTCTTCAAGCGCCGGTTCTCATCCTCGAGCTCCTTGAGCCGCTTCATCATCGAGGTGTCCATGCCGCCAAACCTTGATCGTTTTTCGGGCGAATTACCGAATCATCGAACGCGATGGCAGCTCGTTTTTGCTCCGCTGGACTAAGGAATAACTTTTACGCTCGGTGCCGTCTGCCCGTATCATCACCCCATGAAAACTGAAATGGACATTCAAATCGCCGTCATCGGCCTAGGCTATGTCGGCCTACCCCTTGCAGCGGCTTTCTCTGAGGCCTATCCCGTGGTGGGCTTTGATATTGATGCGCGGCGCATCGCCGAGCTAGAGGCTGGGCATGATCGCACCGAAGAGCTCAGCGCTGAAGAGCTTGCCACCGCCGCGGCGCAGGGCATTCGCTACACTGCAGATCTTGAGGCGCTTAAGGGCTGCAACGTGTTTGTGGTCACGGTGCCTACGCCGATTGATGGGCATCGCCGGCCCGATCTCACTCCGCTCATTAAAGCCAGCCAAACCGTGGGCGCGGCCATTCAGCCCGGCGCGGTGGTCATTTATGAATCCACCGTTTACCCGGGCGCAACGGAGGAAGACTGCATTCCGGTGGTAGAGCAGGTCTCGGGCCTTAAGTACGGGCAAGATTTTCATGCCGGCTATAGCCCAGAGCGCATCAACCCGGGCGATAAAGCCCATCGGGTCACAGACATCGTGAAGGTGACGAGTGGCTCATCGCCGCAGATTGCCGATTTTGTGGATGCGCTGTATGCCCGTGTGATTAAAGCCGGTACGCACAAGGCCCCGAGCATTGCGGTGGCCGAGGCCGCCAAGGTCATCGAAAACACGCAGCGCGATGTGAACATTGCGCTGGTCAACGAGCTGGCCGTGCTCTTTAACCGCTTGGGGCTGGATACCGAGGCTGTGTTGGAGGCCGCCGGCACCAAGTGGAATTTTCTGCCGTTTCGCCCGGGCCTAGTGGGTGGACATTGCATTGGGGTAGATCCGTATTACCTGACTCACAAAGCCCAAGCCGTGGGCCATCACCCCGAAATGATTTTGGCCGGCCGCCGCCTTAACGACAGCATGGGCGCCTACGTGGCCAGCCAAGTGGCCAAAGGCATGATTAAGCGCGGCGTAAGCCTGCCGCAAAGCCGCATCCTAATGCTCGGCCTGGCCTTTAAAGAAGACACACCCGACCTGCGCAACACCCGCGTGGTCGACATCATTGCCGAGCTGGCCGACTACGGCGCCACCATCGACGTTCACGACCCCGTGGTCGACGCCGACGAGGCCCGCGACGAATTTGGCCTGACTTTGGTCGCCAACCCCGCGCCCGCAACCTACGACGCCGTCATCTTAGCCGTAGGCCACCGCGCCTTCGTGACCCGCGGCGCCGACGGCGTACGGGCTTGGCTCAAACCCAACGGCTACCTTTACGATGTAAAATACGCCTTCCCTGCGGCGCAGGTGGATGGGCGGTTGTAGGGGATGGGGTTAAGTCGGTTATGCCGCTTTCTAGCCTGGTTACGCGGTGTTCCGGGAATATCGCCCGCTCCCGCGCCCGAGCAAGTTCCGGCTCCCGCGCCAATATCCACGTGGACGCCTGATTTACAGCGTATCGCCACCCATCCGCGCCGTGAGCTAGTACCACCTCAGGCCCCCGTACATTCTAAGCAATTAAACCTTCAATGGATTATTCCGGATGCCGCTAACAAAAGTGGGGGCGGGCACATGAGCATCTTTCGGCATGTGCGCTTTTTAGAGGCCCAAGGTCATCAACAAACCTTATGGCTGCGCCCACCGTGGTTTCACAATTCACCTGAAGAGGCATTAAAAACCTTTCAGGCTTACCAGCCACTCAGCGCTGGTGTTGAGGTGCGCTTTTTACCAGACGACCCTGGCCAGATTAGTGGCGATGCGGTTATCGCTACAGATTGGTGGACGGCTTATCCCGCCCTAGCCGTCAGCCATGTGCGTGAGCGTTTTTATGTGGTGCAGGATTTTGAGCCGCAGTTTCAGCCCATGGGCGCCGGCTACTTGCTGGCGGAAAACACCTATCGCTTTGGTTTTAAATGCCTCTGCGGCGGGAATTGGTTGGCCCAGCGGCTAAGAGAAGACTACGCCTGCTGGACGCGGGCCTGGCCATTAGCTTACGACCCAGAAATTTATTTTTCTCAAGGCAGCGTCAGCACAAAGCACAGTGCCATACCGCGTATTGCCTTTTATTATCGCCCCAGTACGCCTCGGCGTGCCGTAGAGCTGGCTTTGGCCGCCTTTGAGTTGCTGCATGCGCAAGGGCTGCACTTTAGTGTGGATTTTTTTGGTGAGCCATTGGCATTTACCCCCGCCTATTCCTATCAAGATCATGGAGTTTTAACGCCACCCGAGCTGGCAGATTTATATCGCGCAGTTGATTTAGGCGTCGTATTTTCTGCCACCAATTATTCACTCATTCCGCTTGAAATGATGGCATGCGGGCTGCCAGTGGTTGAGCTAGATATGCCCGGCACCCGGGCGGTTTTCCCAGCCGGTACAACGCTGTCTGTGGCGCCTGACCCAGTAAAAATCGCGGCTGGCATTCAGTCTGCACTATCTGAGCCCGCGCAATTAGCGCAAATCCGCCAGGCTGCCGCTGAGCATGTGGCCACACTCAATTGGGCTGCCAGTTGTACTGCTTTTGAGCAGGCGTTAATTGAGGGGTTAACGGCCTGATGGCACTGTCTGCGGCGGTGATAATCCCGGCTCGTAATCCCGGGCCGCGTTTTCAAGAAGTGTTACAGGCCGTTCTCGAGCAGTCGCTTGACCCCGCTATTATTAGCAGCCTAGAAGTACTAGTGATTGATTCGGGGTCTACGGATGGCACCTTGGAATATCTCCCTGCACTGAATGATGAGCGCGTGCGTGTCCATGAAATTGCCCCTGCCGAATTTGGGCATGGGGAAACACGAAACGCCGGGGCTGAGATGACACAGGGCGAGGCATTGGTTTTTTTAACGCATGATGCCCTACCGGCCAATCAGCAGTGGCTCAATGCGCTGGTTAAACCCTTGGTGCAAAACCCAAAAGTGGCCGGTGTTTTTGGTCGGCACATCGCTTACCCAGAAGCGGATGAGCCAACCCATAAAGCGCTAGAGCGGCATTTTGAAGGTTTTAAAGCGCAGCCAGAGGTGTATCTGGAAGACCCCGTCCTGTATGCGGCTGAAGAGGGGTATCGCAAGTTTTTGCATTTCTTCTCTAATAACAACTCAGCAATACGGCGTAGCGTTTGGGCGCAACACCCCTTTGCCGATGTTGCCTTTGCAGAAGACCAAGTTTGGGCAAAAGAAATTATAGAGGCTGGGTACGTTAAGGCCTATGCGCATGAGTCCGTGGTGTATCACAGCCACCAATTTTCAGCATTTGAGCGATTTCAGCGCAGTTTTGACGAGGCCTCCGCCTTTCGGCGGTACTTTGATTACCGCTTATGCCGTGGCCCGCGCATGTTTATAAAGCGCGTCTATCAAGAAACCGCCGCTGACCGGCGGACACTCAAAATGAATCTGGCCAATGTGCTAGGGCATTGGCTGGGCACTTACTCACAGCGCTTACCTAAACGCTTGGCACAGTGGTGCTCTTGGGATAAGCGCTTGCAGCGTGGGCTACGTTAGTTAGCAATGGGCATTCAACGCCGGCTTTATCGTTTTTGTGGGGCTGTTTGGGGCGGGGTGCGGCGCCGTTTAGATCAGCGTGCGTTTATAGAGCGCACTAACGCAAACCTAAGAAGCTGGATCAGGCTGCCGGCCGGCTGGTATGAGCTAAACGCACAATTACGAGTGCATGCCCGCAGTCTTGATCACTTAAGCGCCAATGCACGGCTATATTTAGAAACGGCTCAAGGCGATTGCCCACATACGGCAATGGGTATTCCCTTTAAAAGTGGCCAGCCAACCCAGCGCCTGATTTATATTCATGAGCCTGCCTACATTCGCCTTGATCCGGTTGAGTTTGCCGGGCCGTTTCTGGTGGAGCGGTTTGAAATAAAACCCACAAAGGCGAGGCCAGCGGAGTGGGCTGCGTATAACGCAGGCTTTGAGCGGCGACCTGATGAAACGCTCAGCTACGCCCGCTGGATTGCCGAAATTGAGCCGGCGTTAATCGAGCGCTACGCCGCAACCCCCGCGTCAGATTGGGTGGTGCGTTTAGCGCCAGGCGATCAGCTCGCGCCCCATGCCTATCAGTGTGTGGCCTCAGTAGCGGCGGCACACCCTGATTGTGTGGCGATTTATACTGATCATGATCGTCTTGATGAACAGGGCTTTCGCACTGAGCCGGTGTTTAAACCAGATTGGTCGCCCATTCGCTTTAAGCACCACAACTACATTGGGCGTAGTGTATTTATTCGGCAGGATGCGTTAGAGGCAACAGGCGCTGCAGATGGCCTTGCTTCGTTAGCATCGCTATTGCCTAAATTAGACACAGCGCCGGGCCGGATTCAGCACATTCCTTTACCGCTGCTTCATGAGGCGGCGGACTCGCCTGCGCTGGCTAGTTCTGCTGGGCTGCCGACAGGCGCTGATCCAGGTGGGCAAGTCAGCATTATTATTCCAACGCGCGATGGTCTGCCGCATTTGCAGGTGGCTTTAGCAAGCTTATCCCGCACGCTAGATGCTACGCGTACCGAGGTGGTGCTAGTAGATAATCAAACCCAAGCCCCCGATGCACTGCGCTATCTCAATCAACTCGAGCATCAGGGCCATTTGCCGGATTCGCAGATACCCGTGCGTGTACTGCGCTACCCCCACCCCTTTAATTTTGCCGCCATGATCAATGCCGGGGCTGCCGCCGCAAAGGGTGAGATCTTGGGCTTTTTAAATGACGATATTGAGGCGCTGGAGCCTGGCTGGCTTGAGGCACTGCTGCCGATTTTTAGCCATGCCGATATTGGTTGCGTGGGCCCCATGCTGTGCTATCCCGATGGCTCTATACAGCATGCTGGCGTGGCGCTGGGCTTAGGTGGAGTGGCAGGACATCCCGCCCGTGGGCTTAATCCCAACGATCCTGCGGTAATGGCCGCTATTGGTGGGTTGGGAGAGGCGAGTGCGGTTACCGGTGCTGCCTTGTGGGTTAAGGCCGAGGTATTTCAAGCGCTGGGCGGTATGAGCGAGGCATTAACGGTGGCCTATAACGATATCGACCTTTGTCTCAAAGCACGCGCCGCCGGATTTACTAACGTGTTAGTACCGGGCGTCAGATTGTTGCATCATGAGTCACGCACACGCGGCAGCGATGCCTCGGGCGCCAAGGCCGCCCGGTTGGCTGAAGAGGCTAACTGGATGCATGAGCACTGGGGAGCGGCTTTAACTGATGAGCCTTATTACAGCCCGCGCCTTACCCGGGCTAGAGATGATTTAGCATTGAGTGATTCATGACGATACAACCCGCCATAGTCGATCGCTTGTTGCCGACGCTAACCCAGCCGGCGTTGGTCGTTTTTCACCAAGCTTCAAGATTGGCTCTGCATACACAATTTCCGCAGATCGCAGCGATTAATATCGGTGCTGATGCCAAAGACTTTGCGTGTTTGGGCGAGGAGGCCAATTCTTATTCAACGGTTATTGTCGATGATGCCCTGGCGCGCATTAATGACTACCGCAGCGCATTAGCCGACTGGTTTCGAGTGATTAAGCCAGACGGCACGCTAATTTTGGTGGTGCCACAACAGTTTTACTTCGAAGAAAAATTGATGCCGCCTTCGCACAAAGAGCCTGCTCATAGGCGTTTTTATACGTCAGCAACGCTGCTGAGCGAAGTAGAAGAGGCGCTTGAGCCGTTTTCTTATCAAGTTGTTGAGCATGAAGAGGCGCTGGGTGACCGTAATCAGGCCAGCATTCTGCTGTTCTTAAAAAAATGCGAACCGCCGGAATGGGCCAGTAATGTGATGCGATGGGACAGCCCTGAGATGACGGCAAAGCGGCAGTTCTCTCAAATTAGCCGTGAACAAGCGCCTGGCATGATAGAGAGGCTGATTAAGGTGCTTCCGCAGCAACAAAAACCGCAGCGCTTTTTGCTGTTAAAGCTTGATCATCGCGGTGATTTTTTACTCGCAAAAAAGGCCTTTGAGTTATTTCGCGGTGCCTTCCCAAGCGCGCATATCACCTTATGTTGTGGCGCGTGGAACGTGAGTGCGGCCGAGCAGCAAGGTTTATTTGACGATGTTGTTGCCTTTGACTACTTCAAAGAAAATCCTTCTTTAGGCGAAACACGAGCACCGGATGAATCTGCAGAGACGGCGTTTGAGGAACGGTTGGCAGCGTTGCATTTTGACGTTGCCATCGACTTTAGAATTCAGGGTGATACGCGTCATCTACTAGAGCGGGTTAAGAGCGATCTTAAAATTGGTGTTGGTCGAGCCCATCAGTTTCCATTTCTGGACTTCAACTTAGATCTTAATTCACCGGTCTACCGGGGGCAGGCAATTTCACAACATGTACCGGCATCTGAGTTTTCTGTAACAGCATTGGGTCGGCATGACGGATATAGGGTTGTGCTGGGGCATGGCCCGAGAGGGATTCGAACCCGATTAAGGAATGCACTAGGCCGGTCTTTACCCCACCAGATGCTGATTTTTGGCCCTTACGAAGACCTTCGCCCTGGGCGGTACCTGATAAGACCGATCATAGAAGCGCCATCGCGCTTGCCGACGTTAGGTTATGACATTAGCGTGAATCGCGGGCAGTCAACACTCCAGGCCGGCACACTGACGCAAAAGCACATTAACGAAGGTATCGAATTGGACCTCGAAGAGGCTGTAACAGGGTATGAGTTAAGAATCTATGGCCCACCTGACGCGGTGCTGCAGTTTTATGGTGCGCATGTTTTCAAGCAAGGAGAAAGTGGCGGTACCCATTCAGAAGAGCAAATGGCCATGTTGGCGCTTTTTTGTGCCTTAAGGCTTGAGTTTCCCTATCAAAATGCCACCTAATCTTGTTTTTTGCCCATTTTCGAACGACCTGTTGCGCGATTGGCCAATCAGTTATTACCGCGCACTGGCTGAGCGATGCCTGAACGATTTGCAACTGGTCATTTCGATTTTAGGTGCCCCCGCGCAGAGGCAGTTGGGCAATTTGCTTGTTCGTGGTCTGCCAGCAGATCAGATTCGTAACGACTGTGGCCGGCTAAAATGGCATGAAGTTGAGAAAAACCTAGAAAGTGCCACGGCAGTAGTCGGAAACAATTCTGGATTAGCGCATCTGGCTGGTCAGATTGGCACGCCGACGTTGGTTGTATTTTCAGGAACGGTGCCTTACGTAGAGTGGATGCCGAGAGGGCCCAACGTCATGGTAGTGGCTAAAGACACGGTGTGCGCGCCTTGCCGCTCGGGTTTTTGCCCTTACGATAAACGTTGTTTGCGCGAAATAACGCCCGATACCGTGTATAAACAACTTACCGATCTGCTTAAATACGCATCATGACAGTTAAAAAGCCCAGCGCTGATGAGGCAAACTCCAATGAACTTCGTCGCCGGCTATTAGAAACTCAACGGGCCCAGTTGGCTGCTGAGCAACGCGCTGATGACGCGCTTGCCCGTCTAGCGGCAGCGCGTGAGGAAGTGACCGCATTGCGCAATTCAGCAAGTTGGCGGGTGAGTGCGCCGCTGCGCTGGCCTAAGTTATTCGCGCTGGCATTTGCTGAGTGGCGAGCGGTTATGGCCGAAACTATTTCACGGCACGATGGTTTTATGCGTGCATGTCGTGCCTATTTGGCACAGCGTAATTCATCTAACGGCCCGCAAACGGAAGCGCATTATCAAATTTGGTTGGCTAAACAAAAACGGCTCAACACCCCGCCACCAGAAAAACAGCCCTTAATCTCGGTGATTCTGCCGGTGTATAACCCACCGCCCGAGTTACTTGAGCAAGCCATCGATTCAGTGCGCGCGCAAAATTACCCGCGCTGGGAGTTGTGCGTGGCAGATGATTGCTCAACTGACCCCGCGGTGCGGGAGGTGTTAGATGCGCAGGCGGCAGCTGATCAGCGCATTAAGGTGGTCTATCGCAAGCGCAATGGGCATATTTCAGCGGCGTCAAACTCTGCAATCGAAATTGCGCAGGGCGATTATCTGGCGCTTCTCGATCATGATGACCTGCTTACCGCTGATGCATTATCTGCAGTGGCCCAATCGATTAGTGCGCATCCTGATGCCGTTATTTTGTATTCGGATGAAGATCGTATTCAGGCGCATACAGGGCGGCGCATAGACCCTTATTTTAAATCGAGCTTTAACTATGAGTTGCTCCTTGCCCAAAACATGATCAGCCACTTAGGCGTGTATCGGCGGGCCGAGGTGCTGGCGGCAGGGGGCTTTCGTGAGGGTTTTGAGGGCTCCCAAGATCTTGACCTAGCACTGCGGGTTATTGAGCAAATTAAGCCAGAGCAGGTGGTGCACATTCCGCAGGTGCTTTATCACTGGCGTGCCATTGCCGGTAGCACGGCATTGTCTAACGATGAAAAGGGCTATGCCACGGGCATTGCCGCGCGAGCGGTGGGCGAGCATTTGGAGCGTACCGGGCAAGTTGCTAAGGTTGAACCGTGTTATGACCTAACGATTTTTCAGGCCATTAATTATCGTGAAGGGGCGCATGATTTGCGCGTGACAGCGCTCTTGCAGGATGCGGCTGCGCAACCCGCTTTGGCCGCTTCTGTAGAAGACGCAACGGTTAACTATCAGCCGCTATCGCCCGCCACACTTACACAAAGTAAGGCCGATGTGCTGTTCATTTTAGATGGCATGATTGCCAAAGCGTCTCCCGGTGCCTTAGAGCATCTGGCCGCCTGGGCCATGCAGCGCCGCGTGGGCTGTGTGGCCCCGCGGGTGTGGTCTACTCGCCGCCGGCTTGACCATGGTGGATTAGTCTTTCCTAAAAACGACCAGGCCCATTTCGTATTTCAGGACTGGCAGCGTGGTTTGTATGGCTATGGTGGCCGTGCCGTGCTGCATCAGCGCTATGCCGCAATGTCACCATTTGCCTATGCGATTGCGCGCGAAACCTATCATGAACTGGGCGGGCTGGATTCACGGTTTCAGAGTCACTTAGCCGGTGTTGATTTAATGCTACGCGCCCACCAGGCAGGGCTGCATAACGTGTGGCTGCCGGCGGCCAGCCTAACACTTGCCCCGGGCAAAAGCCGCGCAAAGGCAAACCTATTTGCGGATAAGCGCATACCAGCAAGCGATTTGGCCTATTGGCGCGAGCGCTGGCCGAACTGGCCAGCGGGCGAGGGCGTACATCCTTTGCTCAGTGCCGATGGGGAGTATGATTTGCGGGATGAGTAAAAAGAGCAAAAAGCAGAAAATATCTAAGTTGCTGGCTATGCCAGTGAGCTCTGCAGATGTTGACCTGCCGCTGCCCGAGCGTAAGGTTGATGAACGCCCAATTAGGCTAACCGATAATACTCCAAATACCACTCCACAAACTGACTAATCCCTTCCTCTACCGGCGTTTCGGGCTGATAGCCCACCGCTGTCTTTAAGTCCTCGGCGCTTGCCCAGGTATCCGGCACATCGCCCGGCTGCAGGGGTAGCATTTCCATTTCGGCCTTTTTGCCGAGGCAATCTTCTAATACGCGAATGTAATCAAGCAGCTGCACAGGGCGGTTGTTGCCAATGTTAAAGATCCGCCAGGGCGCATTGCTGGTGGCCGGGTCGGGTGCGTTGCTATCCCAGTTTGGGTTGGAAGTGGCGGGGTTGTCGCAAGTGCGCACAATGCCCTCGGCAATATCTCCCACAAAGGTAAAATCGCGCTGATGGTGGCCGTGGTTAAACACTTTAATCGGCTGGCCCGCCAAAATGCTGCGCGTAAATAAAAATAGCGCCATATCTGGCCGGCCCCAGGGCCCATACACCGTAAAAAAGCGCAGGCCGCTGCAGGGCAGCCCAAACAAATGCGCATAGCTATGGGCCATAAGCTCATTAGCGCGCTTGGTGGCGCCATAAATGGCCAGCGGGTGATCCGCCGGTTCATGCTCGGTAAACGGCATGTGCGTATTGGCGCCATACACCGAGCTGGTGGACGCATACACTAAATGCCCAACGCCGGTATGCCGGCAGCCTTCGAGCACGTTCAAAAACCCGGTGATGTTGGAATCGACATACGTCTGCGGGTTTTCTAGCGAATACCGCACGCCAGCCTGGGCGGCTAAGTTAATAACCCGATCAAACTGATGCTCCGCAAATAGCGCCTGCATGCCGGCGGCATCTGCCAAATCAAGCTGAACAAAGCTAAACCCAGGCCGCTCGGTAAGCTGCTTAAGCCGGGCTTTTTTGAGGGCAACATCGTAGTAGTTGTTCAGGTTATCGAGGCCGACCACGGTATCGCCGCGGCCGAGCAGTTTAAGTGCGGTGTGATAACCGATAAATCCGGCGGCGCCGGTGAGTAGGATTTTCATAGTCCCAAAGATTCCGAGCGGGCTCTATCGCCGCTAGTTGTTTTATGACAATATTTCATTTTTATGACAACACATTGGAATACAGCTACCATGCGAGTGGTTGCTTGGGTAATTGCATCAGGGATGGCTGCATTTGCGTTATCCGTTGTGCTTCAAGATTTTCACTTAGTCTACCGCGGCCAAGCGCGGATTGTAGAATCGATTCTCTCAACATTGCCTGCCATCTGGCTATTTGTCAGCTTGGCCAGCTTTATCTATTGGCCTATTGCGGCAGCGATGATGTTGTTGGCTATTTATGTGTTGTCTGAAATACATAGCCTCAAGTATGCAACAACCGGAGAGCCACTGATTTGGTCAGACCTAACGGCATTCGATAACGCCGGGATTGTGCTGCATTATCTAACGCCTTTGCATGTAGTTGTACTGAGTGGCTTTTTTGTCATTTTGTTAATTATTGGCGTTGGGTTTCGAGCGCGGCTTGTTCAGGTATCGCGCCCCGCCTTGGTTGTTGCCGTTTTGTTATTTCCGCTGGTGTTTCATCCGCCCCTTGCGCGGACGAGCGAAACAATTTCAGAGCCAATCGCTACGCTTTTTGAAACGGCTGGGGTTGAATACCACAGTTGGAACTGGTCATTGAATGTAAAGCAAAACGGGCTGTTGTGGCATTTGCTTCAAACGTCACAACGCTCAATGCCACGCGCACCCACAGCTGAGCAGGCAGCGCATTATCAAGAGTTAATGGCCCGCAAGGATCATTCTGCAGTGGTTGATGAGGTGATATTGGTGTTTTGCGAAGCGTGCTGGCATCAGGATTATCATTTTAGCGATAACTTCCAGCCTCTGGTTGATCGAGGTTTTCAACAATTTCGGGCCATTTCACCCACCTTCGGCGGAGGCACCGTTAACGGCGCCTTTGAGCTTATTACGGGTTTGCCGGCTAACGGCGCATTAAATGGCATCATTTACCAAGAATATGCCGAAGATATTCGTGCCGATGCCCACACTTTGCCCGCTGCGTTGGCAGATAGCGGCTTTGCTACCCTTTCGGCGCATAACAATTCATCTGAATTTTGGCGGCGTGATGAGGTAGTTCCAAAGCTGGGGTTTGATCGGTTTATTGGCCTTGAGCAAATGGGCGAACAGCATGCAGGGTGGACGCGGGATTATGTTTTATATGACACCGCGCTAGCGCTTCGAGATCAAATTTCTGGGCCAAAATTCTTCTTTCTAACAACGGTTTACACGCATGGCCCCTATACCGTTAATAATGATTTTGGGGAGCGTGATTTTGCCTACAAGCTGCAAACATCAATCAAAGACCTTGTGGCATTTACCGATACGGTATTGGCGGATAATCCAGATGCTTTGGTTATGGTGGTGGGCGATCATAAGCCAGCATTAAATCGGTACTTTCGCCGCCATGGCATCCTGGCTCGAGCACCACGCGGCGATGTGCCCGTTTATGCGTACCACTCAGATGATGCGCGTTTGGCCTCTATGATTAACAGGGCTGAAGGAAAGCCATTTTTCTGTGTTGCCAAAGCGTTAAATCATGAGTTTCTTGGTGCTACGGTGCCGGCCTTTGAGTTTTCTAAAGACAATAGGCTATGCTCAAAACCCGCAGCGCAAGATAATAAAGCGCTAACGCAGGCTTACCCAGATTGGCTGTTTCATCGCATTCTTTTTTAAACCGAGGCGCCGCATGTCACTGAAAAAGTCGATGTTTCGTGTGTTGCGGGCTTTGGGTATTGGGTTTCTAGCTGGCTACGGTTTTCTTATGCTCACCTACCCCCGTGCAGAGGTGTCGTTGGGCTTGGATCTAAAGCTCGATGGGGGTGGGTTTGTGGATGTTTATTTTGCGCAGGGTGATGCCCCGTTTAATGAGTACCGCAAAACACGGTTTTTTACTGAGCCGGGCGTCTGGCAGACACATGCAAAAACCTGGGCGCTTGTCCCGCCCATTCGTGTGCTGCGTATTGATGCTGACCCAAGGGCTAGTGCGCTTCATGTTAGCAACCCACAATTGGTCACGCGGGCATCAACCCTTATTTCAAATGTTGCGGAGTTTTGGGATCGTGGCCAGCAGGTCAATCATTTCAGCCTTGCTGAACAAACTGCTGATGCGCTGAGCTTAGCGGTGGGCGGGCCTGATCCGCATATGGTATTTAAACTTGCGCCTAAGGATTATCCGCCGGCAACCGCATGGCTGCGGGAGGCTGCCATTGCCATCGGCGTAGTGGCGGCGTTGCTATGGGGTTTTTTGATCGAGCCCGTTTGGCGGCGTCGGCGTTCGTTTTAGGAGGGTCAAGATGATATGGCCACCCACTTCTATTTCGTGGAATAGCACATAATCTTCGCTAAACCGATCTAAATGCCCCTTGTCTACCCCGCGATAGTTGGAGAGCACGTAATCGGGGTTGGGCTCTGGGGATTTTTGAAACAAAAAGCGCCCGCGCTGTTGCGGCGGCAGCATTCGTTTTGTAATGAGTAGTGGGGTATTGCTGGCCGCATGCACGCTAATTTGGGGCCGATCGTCCGCTTCAGCGATGTGCATTAGCGCATCGTGATTGGCAAGGCCCCAGTAGTCCATCTCCCACCGATAGCGCGGCTCATTGCCGGCAAGCGCGTTGAAATACACGTTTTGCAGTGGGTGTGCCTGCCACATCCAGATGGCAATAAACACACTATGCACGGCAATTACCGCCCAAGAAAATGGCGCAAGCAGCCGCAGTGCCGCCACACAGAAGTAGATCATGATGGGGTAGAGGAAATACAGGTGCCGCCAGCCATCGTACAACACCGATTGAAAATAAATGACTGCACCAAAGGTGGCCATCAAAATGCCCAGCAGAATGAAGTCAAGCAGCTGCCGATCATTGCGCGCGAGCTGGATTAAGCCAATGGCAAATAGCCCTAGGTAGAGGGTGGGTGTGGTAATGCCAATCCAGGTAAACGCGTAATGCCAGGGCAAATCACGGGCATCCACAAACTCGCCAGCGTATAAAACCGCGTAGGGCCAGCGAAAGCTGGACATATTCGAGAAGACTTCAAAAAACCCGCTAATGGGCTTATCCCAAATATAGGGAAATAAAAGCACAAAGAAGCCATAAGACAGCAGGGCATAGCCCGCCCCGTAGGCCGCGGCCTTGCGCAGCGGGGTGCCACCTCTAACAATCTGAACCAATAGGGCGGCTGCCGTGGTGGCCAATATCACCACCGCCATAATGCGAATGTTCATGGCAAAGGCGGTGGCAAACGCATGCAGTAAAAGCGATTTGCGCGTGGGCGTTTGCAAAAAAGCGGCCATCGTTGCCAAGGCAATTACGAAGGCAGACATAAACACGATATCTTTAGAGTTATAAAACGCTTCGGCAAAAAACCGGGGCGATAGGATGAGCAACCCCGCCCCCACCAGCCCCCATTGCCAGCTTTGCCAGCGCCGCTCGATTAAGTTAACTAAGGCATAGGCACCGAGCAAAAAGAAAAGAAACGTCATTAAATGCCGAAATTCGTAAATTTGGCGAGAATCTTGTAAACCAAGCACCTGCTCAAGCGTCACAACGGGTAGCTCAAACGCCACGCCATAATCCTTGTCGCGAAAGCTCTGCAGGTCTGACACATTAAGATGCGCGGTTGAGGAAAACGGAAACAGGGTTTGGCTTAAGTGTTTGGCATTCACCAGCCCGGTCAACCGACTCTGCGGCTCATCCCAAGATATGCCGTAATCGGTATGAACTAGCAGCCCAAGAATGATTAGGCCGGCAAAAATTATGCCTACTCGCATTGGTAATCACTGCGCGGTGCGCTATCGCGAAATGGATCAGTCAGCGCATCGGTGTATTCGCCCATAATGAGGCGTTTGCGGGGCAATAATTGCTGGCGGTAAAACCGACTGGCGCGCACAAGGGTTTCACCCCGGGGCGTTAATTTCACGCATCCATTCTCTAGGGTGATGGTGCCTGATTCAAACTGCTCTGTTAGGCGAATGTCTACCAGCCGATGTTCCACCATATATTCTTCCTTGAATATCGTTTCAAAGGCGCTCTGTTCGATGCCGCCACCACGCTGGTCAATCTTTTCCAGAATATAGAACGATAAAGATCGGTCAATTACAGTCGGCACAGAAATGGCAAAGGCATAGCCGCCGAGCAGCCAAATGACGAGCAGTAAGGTTTTTTCTAGGCCCGTTAGCTGCTGGCACGCGCGCAGAAAAAACACCAGCACCGCAGTAATGACGGCGGCAATCACGGCATCGACCATCGCTGCGTAAAAAACCACGTTTACGGGTAGCCAGCGCATGTGCACAAAATGCACAGAGAGCAACACAACAATGAACAGCAATGTGGCGGCCAGAGCGATGAGAAGTTTTTTCATTAGCGAAATACCAGCCAACGGTTACCTGAGTAACTCAGCGCAAATTGTAAGAAAGTGGCCAGCAAAAAGCCGATGCGATAGTCCAGTGCCAACCAATCTGTCCATAATGCCAGCGTTAGGCCATGAACAACGGCAATGCCGGCATAGAGCAGCAAAAAGCGCACCGCCAGATAGGCGAGCGGGCCACGGGCGTAAGCAAAAACAAAAAACCGATTGCCCAAAAACGAGGCCGTAATGCCAAATCCCGCCGCAATAAAATTGGCGGCGCCGGCAGAGGCCATTTGCAACCCCTCAATTAAAAGGGTGAGCACCAAAAAATGAACCGCGGTGGCAAATAGGCCATTAAGCACATAGCGCACCAGCGTGTGGCTCATGGGCGGGTGTGCACCTGGTCAATCAGTTCCTCGTAGCGCGGCACGCTAACAAAGGCGCTGCCTCTGACTAAACCCGTCATCATCAAGGTAATGAGTGCCAGCGCGCCTGTTTGGATAAAGGTGAGCATTAATATGCCTAGCGCCAACGAGAACCAGCCTGGCGTGGCAAAGCCAATGGTTTTAAGAATGACGGCCAATAGCGCGCCAGCAATCGCGGCAGACGCAATAGCAGCGCAAGCCAGGCCCACGCGCACCAGCACATCTTCAGCAAACACCATCAGTGCCTTAAAGCCATGTAGCACCAAGCCCACCAAGCGCATCTTTGATTGGCCGGCATAGCGCGTGCCACGATCCACAAGACAAGACCCAAGCCGGAGTTTTGAGGCCAGCACCGTGGCAGCGGTGTGGGTGGCAAGCTCACGCATGGCCACCAGCCGCTGCACGGCGGCGGGTTTTAGCGCCATAAAGTTACCAAAGCCAATGGCACGGCCTGTGAGCAGGCGAAACAGCCGCTTATAAACCGCATAAAAAATCTGAAAGCTTTTGCTTTCGGTGCGCAGGCCCCGCGCGGCCACAACAACATCAAAGGTGTCTTGGTTAAGTTCTTGTAATAACAGTGGGATGGACTCTGGGCGGTCTTCTCCATCACAGTCCATAATTACCACCCGGTCTTCAGGATTAAGCTGCGTGCTGATGTGTTGCAGCCCAATAGCAATTGCTTGTTGATGCCCAACGTTGCGCCGAAGGGTAATAATGGCGCCGTTAATAGCTTGTTTTTCAAGGATATCGCTGGGTAGCGGGTGTTGTACCGATGCATCATCCACCGCCACCACATAAAACCCATCACCTAGCGCGCCGGTTAGCCCCTGCAGAAGCTGTGTGAATGCCTCCACATCTTCAAATACCGGCGTCACAATCCATGTTTTTTGTTTGTTTTCCATCATTTGTCTATTTTGGGGGATGGCGGTAAAAAATTCGACCTCATATCCATTGTGCGGCTGAGCCTGCTAATCTTGCCGTATAAACGGAGATTATTCATGGCCCGCCTGGTCGTTTTGCAAATGCTGGCTGCATTGGTTGCTATTGTGGTGTTAATTGCGCCGCAGCGGCTAGATGTTTATGTAGAAGGCTATGCGCCACAAGCAGGGGATATTGAACTGTTTATGGCCGCGCCAGGGCACGCATTTTCGGCCGACAGGCGCCTGCAGCGCGAGCTAACGCCCAATGAATGGGCCACCGCGCACTTTTGGCATCGCGGCCTACTCCCCATCAAACACCTGCGCATCGATTTAGGCCAGTCGCCCGGTGAGTTTGGCGTGGCTGAGTTGCGCGTTAAAACCCGTTGGTCAGATCGAGTACTTAGCGCCGATGCGCTGGTAGATGCCATTCAAACCACCGCGGGTATCGGCCAAATCCGTATCGAATCAGATGCCGTTTATTTTGAGTCTATCGGCAACGACCCCTACCTAGAGCTAAAGCCCAGCCATGTTTTAGCGGGCCCCAGCTGGGGGTGGATGGCCGGGGTGGGTCTGCTGGCGGTTGTTTTGGTCAGCGTTGTCTGGCTGGTAGCAACGTTGCTGGGCTTTTCGGGCGCCAGTGCAATGCGTGGGGTGGCTTTAGTGATTTGCATGCTCGGGTTAACGCTAATGGCCGGGCAAAAGATTTCTGAAAGAGGCTTTCCGGGTGATTCCTCACAAAACTATGCAATGGCGCTAAACCTCGTTGAGCACGGGGTGCTAGCGCATTCACGGGGGTCATTAACCCCTCAGCCGAGTAACCTGCGTGAGCCCTTGCCGCCGATTACTGCCGCCGCGTGGATTATGACACTGCAGGCCACAGGCGTGATTAGCGATGTAGGCGATATGCAAACGCGCCATGGGTATTGGCTCTTTAAGCAGGTGAATTTGCTGTGGGCGTTTTTGGGGCTAATCTCAACGTATCTGCTGGCCCGGCATCTTTCTGGGTCCATGCCGGTGGCCACCCTCGCGGTGGTGGGCGCCTATTATTTTCTTTATGCGGTGCCGCAACGCATTGATATGTTTTATACCGAGCTACACGGCGCGGCTTTGCTAACCACCAGTTTGTATCTATTGATGCGCGCTTTTGCCAAGCCGAGTTTTTGGCGATATTTAGCCGCCGGCGTGGCGTTTGGGTTGTTGATGCTCACTAAAGCGGCGTTTGTTTACGTGGGCCTGTTCTTTGCGCTGCTCTATCCGCTGTGGGTATGGGTTTGGCATAGAAAAATGCCGGGGCAAGTGGCTGAGGCTTTTAAGCTTAGTGCCGTGGTGTTTTTAACTGCAATGGTGTTTGTGTCTGCTTGGGTGATTCGTGGCTATATTCATTTTGACCGCATTGAAATGACCTCTGAGCGTAATTCGCATGTGGTGTACATGCGCGCGCTAATGAATGGCATGGATACCGAAGAGATGAAGGGCATGATCACCTTGTATGGGCCTTTTACCATGAATCGATGGGTGGCGGGCACGAGCTTTGAGCGTCAAGACGGTGATTTGCAGCGCGCCGGCCGCTGGGCGCGCTTGAATCATGGGCCATCCGATTTTTCTGGCGATGATTGGGCAGCGCGGCGCAGCGGCCAGCCCGATCAAGCCATTAGCTTTCATCAGGCCGCAGCAGCCGAGATGATTCATCAGCGCAAAGTGCATGCAGAGCTCGATGTGCCCTTTCCCAATATGCAGGCGGGCGATGTGGTGTCTGCAAAAGCGTTTCAAATGTTTCAAGAGCAGCCCATGGCCCATTTAATGGTGAGCGGGTTGGTGTTTTGGAAAAGTTTTTGGACATTCTCTTTAGCGCCAAACGAGTTTTTAAAATGGAACACCGCCATCCAACTGCGCGATGGCGTGAATTTAGCGGCTGGGTCTGCCCTAATTATTTTGGCATTGGTGGCATTTTTTACGGGCCGTCAGCAAGATTTTCTGCTCACGGCCATCCCTTTTGGCATGTTGCTGTTTTACGCGCTGCTCTCGCAGGGGGTAGATCGGTACGCGGTGCCTTTGCACCCATTAATGATCGTCTGTCTGGCGGTATTGCTGCATCGGTGTATCCTTAGGCGCCATGATTAAATCGGCTTTGCGTTCTCTTTTGTCGCAGCGGTGGCTGCAGGCCGCGCTTAGGGCGGTTTATGGCTATTTCTTTGAAGAAATTAGCCGAATTCGGCATGCCAACCCTGAAGTTGGCGAGATTAACCCCTTGCCGGCGCGGTCGGTGGCCTCTGAGCGCAGTCGGGTAACGCTGCTACTGCCCGGTATCTCAGAGCGGCATTATTTTGGCGGCATTGCCACGGCCATGGCTTTTTTAGAAGGTTTTCGGCCGCTGGTGGATGATTTACGCATTGTGGTAACAGACGAATCCGCGCTGGCGGATTCAGAAAAAGCCCGTTTTCCTGATTGGCAAATAGGCACGCTAGCAACAGATGCCCCAGGCTATTGGATTATTCCAGCGGGCGGGCGTGAGCAAGCGCTTAGCATGCGCCCCAATGAATGCGTGATTGCCACCGCCTGGTGGACCGCGCACATGGCCGCGCGTTTAACGCCTGATCATCCATTTATTTATCTAATTCAGGATTTTGAGCCGGGCTTTTACCCGTGGTCTGCCCGTTATGCCTTGGCCGCTCAAACCTACGCCAACCCAACGCGTGTGCTGCCGGTGTGTAACAGCCAGTTGCTGCGCGATTTTATGGCGCAAAATCAGTACATTGCTGCCGATGCCTTGTGTTTTGATCCGGTGTTCAATCCTGATCTTAAAGCGGGTTTAAACGATGGCCCCTGGCCACGCGAAAAACGCGTGCTCGTGTATGGTCGCCCCACGGTAGAGCGTAATGCGTTTCCGCTTGTTATTGATGTGCTCAGGCAGGTGGTTGCCACTGGAGCTGCGGCGGGGTGGCAGTTTATTTCGGTGGGTGAGCCGCATGCTGATATTGGGCTTGGTGATGGGCTGGTGCTGGAGTCACACGGCAAGCTGAGCTTATCGGCCTATGCCGCCGAGCTGCGGCGCTGCTATGCCGGCGTTTCTTTAATGATTTCTCCGCACCCGAGTTATCCGCCCTTAGAAATGGCGGCAGCTGGCTTGCAGGTGATCACCAATCAGTATGCCAATAAAGATCTGACCCAGTGGGGCGGTGGGCTGCAAGCCTTTGCGCCAGGCGATACCCCTGCCATGGCAGCGGCATTGTCACAGCATCTTGCCCGTTATGATGAACGCCTAATTGGGGTGCATGATGGCAGCGGCCTACTCGGCGCCTACCAAACAGGCGAGGTGGCCTTTGCGCCGCTGGCAGAAAAAGTTTGGGCCCGCTGGCTTAACATGAGTGCGTCTTAGCCATGCGGGTGGGGGCCGTTATCGTGGCCTATCAAGCGCCCGATGCGCAGCTAGAGGCATTGCTCAGCCGCATAACGGCAGAGGTCAGCACCGCCGCTGTGGTGTTAAACCAGGCAGCGCCTGAAGAAAAACACGAGCTACAAGCCCGTTATTCGCAGTTGCACTGGCAACGTAATGCAGCCAATTTAGGCTTGGCTGCAGCGCAAAACCAAGGCATCACCGCCTTGCTGGCCACGGTAGATGCCATTTTGCTGCTGGATCAAGATAGCCTGCCTGATGCGGGCACCGTAACCGCGCTCAGTGAAGTGCTGGCTAGCTTACAAGCCGCTGATAAGCCAGTTGCCGGGGTAGCGCCAGCGTACCGACAGGGTCAATCTGCGCATTGGCCGGGGTTTGTGCGCATTAGCCGCTGGGGGTTTGTTCGGGTGCGCCCTGCGCCCAACGAAGCCGCCATTCCCATCGATTTTGCGATTGCCTCTGGTACATTAATGCCCGTTAAGGCACTGCAGGCGGTGGGGCTAATGGATGAGCCGTTGTTTATCGATCATATTGATACTGAGTGGTGCCTGCGCGCGGCTAACGCAGGCTATCAGTTGTTTGGCACCGAACGGGCGGCCTTTTCTCATTCGCTTGGTGAGCAGCGGTATACCTTTTGGTTGGGTCGAAAGCGACAAGTCAGCACGCACGCCCCCTGGCGGTATTACACAATGTTTCGTAATAGTCTGCTGCTGTATGCACGCCAAAGTCTGCCCGCGCGCTGGAAGCGGGGCGATGCATTACGGCTACTCCAAATATTTTTGTTTGTTTTGCTGTTTGGCGCGCATCGCTGGGCTTCGCTGCAGATGATGGGCCGCGGGGTGGCTGATGGCATTAAAGGCCGCGCCGGGCCGCCACCTTTTTTTAGTGGGGTTGAGCATGTCTAGCCGTTGGGCATCTATTAGCACAGCATTGTTAGTGGCAATACTGGCAACCTATATGGCGTTGTTCGTGACCCCGTTGGGTGACACGCCCGATGAATCTGGTCATTACTCTTACGTGCATGACATTGCCAATGGCACCGTGTTTCCGCTGTTTGGCGAGGCAAAAATGACCAGTGGCCGCTGGGGCTATGATGTCGAGCGCTGGGGCGAAGACAATCGAAGTAATTACATGGCACAACACCCCCCGCTTTTTTATGCGGTGGCAACCATTCCGTATCTACTGGCAGATCAGCTAACCGATGGAAAGTGGTGGATAAGCCGCGCGCCACGCCTAGTGTCGGCCCTATCACTGGGGCTGCTGGTGTTTGTGTTATTTAAAAACCTAACCTTAATCGGCTTAGATGCGCCGCGCGCCGCGATTGGCAGTGTAGCGATAACCTTAGTGCCCAATTTGTTGCATCTATCCTCTGGCACCACCAATGATGTGTTTTTGTTGCTGCTCTGTGCCATCGCCACGCTGTATTTTACGCAGTTTATTTTGCGCCATCAGATTTCAGCGGCGTATTGGTGTGCGTTTTGGCTCACGCTAGCCGGCATCACTAAGATGAACGCCTGGGTGCTGATTGCACCGTTCGTTGCCATTATGGTGTTTGAATTACGCGGGCCCTTTAAACACTGGCTAACCCATAGTGTGGGGGTTAGTTTGCTGGCTTTGGCCGGGCCGCTGTGGTGGATGGGCCGCAGCTTTTATCACCATGGCTCACCGTTTTATCGATCAGGCTCTGAGGTTGATCCGCGGGCGGGCTTGGGCAGCAGTAGCTTTACCGAGCTTTTAGGTGACTGGCCCGTTATGGAATGGCTATTTGGGCATTTTTTGGGCCTGATTGGTTTTTCGGGTTACTGCGTAACACCTGAGCTGCGGGAGTTCTGCACCGGTATTCGGATGACGCAGATTTATGGCTTTTCTCGAGAAGCGTTTACCTGGGTGCTGTTGGGCACCCTCATTATCTTTGCTTTGTTTTTATTGGTGCTGGTATACCAAGCATTACGCCGCAAAACCCGCAATGAGCCGGCATGGGGGGTGAGTGTGCAATCGTTCATTGCCGTGCGATTGCCGTTATTACCGCTTAAATGGGGGTTGCTGGGCGCGCTTTTAATTGGTGGCACGGCCTATTCGGTAATTATTTTTATCTCTAGTGGCGTTCCGGCCCAGCCTAATGGGCTGCTACAGCTGCTGAGTATGTCAGCGCCCCCCATGCTGGCGGCATTGGCTTTAGGTTTATTGTTTTTCCCCCAGCAGGCAACCTCACGTCTGGCGCTGTACGCGCCGATTATTTTTCTGTTTTTTGGCTCGATATTGCTTTACCAAATCTACATTGGTTATTTGATCTTGGGTTATCCGAGTGCCACGCAGGGGCGGTATCTCTTCCCCATTTTGCCTTTGCTGGTGGTGGCATTTGGGGTAGCGGTGCAGGCGCTGAAAGTACCGCGATGGGTGTTGGCGGTGGGTTTTGTTTTGCTGGTGTTTGGCCTTGCCAATGCGTACTTAGACCAAATTATTCCCTTTTATATTGAGAGTCAGGTATGACGGGCATGGCACGGTATTGGATTGTGGGTCTGCTGGCGTTTGCCATTCTATTGGGTTGGATGGCGTTGCGTGAGGCGGGTCAGATTCAAAACTATGGGCAAGTGAACCTGGGCGAAAAACCCCATCCGGTAGAGGCAGAGCTCTCACCCAAGCTATCGCCTGGTGTAAGTCTTCGCCAACCACTGGAGTGGGATCGTCTTGTCGGTGCCCCGATGGCGCGGCATTACGCAAATCAAGCGGTGTGTTTATCGGTTTATATGGCAACGCATGGCGGCTCGGCGCGGGGCGGGCAATTGCAGATGACCCTTGAACAAGACGAGGTGGTATTAGGCACTAGCCAATTGGCATTTGATCAGCTGCAGGATTTACGCTTTGAGTCGTTTTGCTTTGATGACCTAACCCTTGGCGAGGTTTATGGCCAGCCGGTGGATATGGTGATTCAGGCAACACAGGGCGTCGAAACGGCCGCCCCTTCGGTGTATTTTGATCGTGCAGTGGAGGGAGCTGAGCGGGTCACGATTGGCAATGTGACCCACCCCAGCCATGGCATCGTTCATCGCCTGCAAATTAAGCGCGACGCCGCTCAGGCGCAGTTTAGCGCTTGGTTTATTTTGGCCGCACTCGCTTTACTGGGTGCCGTTGTTTTAACCACTAGAACTGACGACTAATAGATAACAACCCTTGGTCTGCCAGCTCTCCATCTTGCTCCGCTACGGAGTAGCCCAAATAAACGCTGATCCCGTTGTGGAAGTTTAGGCCCGCACCCATGCCCATTTTGCGGCGTTCCATATCGCCTAAATCTACAGATTCTTTTTGCACAACACCGCTGAGCGCCGATTCAGTAAACGATAGCTCGATGGAGTCACGATACAGGCTTTGCTCAAGGCTTAATGAGGCATTCAGCTGGAGTTCGGCGCCATGAGCAAGGCTGATGGGGTGGCCGATAATATTTAGCCCGCTGCCCGCCATCAGCGTGTTGTAGCCGCTGGCCTGCACCCGCGTGGGCGAGGTGTAAAGGCTTTGATGGCGGTCGGTATCCATTTCCAGCGTATGGTGGGTGAAACCAGCCCAAGGTGCGAGCGTTACGCCGCCAAGATTAACCAGGCTAGAAAAGCGCTGCTGCACAGATAAGCTGCTGGAGTTGGCCCGAGTTCGAATGCCAAAATCCATCAAATCGTCGTAAGCGCGATCGCGCCGCGTGTGCTCAAGGGCGCTGATTTGCGTTTTGCTACTAATGGGGCCCATATCCGCCCGAATGTAGCTGGCAAGCCCCGTACTATTAAGCGTGCCATCGGCATCTGACACGGGGCTTAGTGCGTTGCCAAAGTCTTGTTGCTCCGTTAACAAGGCCACGCCTAAGCGGCTGTTTTTGCCCGGTAGGCTATTCATGGCAAAGTCTAAGACCATGCCTGACTCAGCAGAATCAGGCCCAAGCTGAAAGGCCTCGACCGAGTCATTGGTTTGTTGGAGCTGCAGGTAAAGTAATCCACTATCAATATCCTGCTGCAACCGACCCGCTGCACTGGCGCCAGCGGCCAAGCTATTCGCCCAATCCCAACCCCGGGTGAGGTAGTGGTTGTAAGTGCGGGCAATAATGGAGGCGCCTTTGGTGCCAAAGTGCAGGCCATCATAGTAAAGAAAGTCAACGCTACTGCGGCTGGGGTTGACGTCTGTTACGTTTACTAGCCCAAATGCGGCAGGGTCTTGATAAACGCGCTCAAAAACGGTGAAAAGATCAACCGCCACAATGTTGGGCGACTGATTGGCAACACTGGCTACAAAGTCGTTCCAAGCAACCACTTCACCTTTTAAAGCGGGGTTAACGCGAGGGTTGCTGCTCCAGTCGTGAATTTGGGTAACAAATAAACGCCGCTCGCCCGCAATGGCGCCCGCGTCGATTAACCGATTAACGCCAAGCTGGTAGCCGGCACGGGCAATACCCAGACCATCAACGCTACCACCGCGGCCAATATCGTTATAGCCAAAATAGGCTATGGTGAGGTCTCGATCGCCAATGCCAACGCCGGTGTTTTGAAACCGATCAATTTGCACATTAAACGAATTGCTTAAACCGACGGCGGCTTGGGCCCCACCCACCGCGTAGTTATCTAGCGTTTGTACGCGGCCCTGTGCAACCAGCATTTCATTCCACGGTGCGCCCCAGCCTGCGGGCACCGAGTAGCTATCGCCAAAGGTTCGCATGGTAGCCACTTGCACCCCGCCGCTGGGAATAACGTACGGGTTGGGTACGGCAGAAACGCCATCGCCACTGCTTGAGCAGCCGCTTACCACCAAAACACCGACCAAGCTGAGGGTGCTTAAAATGGCACCTTTACGATTGGCTTTCATAGTTGATTTCCTTGTTTTTTTGCGCCCATCCAATGGTCAGCCCAGCAAGAAATGCGGCGCCGTCCCCCAATGTTGTTGCTACTCGCATGCTAAGCCCGATTGCCGCAGCCGGCCCTGCCCCGAGTAAAGGGGTGAACAACAACAGCATCATGGCCTCTCGTATGCCAACGCCCCCGGGTGCCCCCGGAATTAGGTAGCCCGCAACCCACGCGCTGGCAAACAAGAGCGTAAATGTAATCACCCCCACATCTGGCGTGTCAAATAATGCGCTGGACTGCGCTTTGAGCATGAGGCCGAAGATGATAAAAGTCCCTAAAAACAGGGATGTCAGTAGTATGGCTGCGCCCAGGCTGGGTGGCATGATTTTCTGGCCTTTGCCCAGTGCCTCCGACAACGTAGGTAGGAAGTGGTTGAGCACAAAAATGCCAATCCAAGGCAATGCGATTAACAGCACAAATAGTGGGATGAGCCGGCCAGGGGTAAAGGCAGGCATCCAGCTCACGCCACTGGTTGCTGCCGCTTCGATGAGCCCGGCGCTACCCACGCCCACGCCTAGGGCAATCAGCCAAACCGTGGAGATACCTAAGGCGGCAACCGAGACACCCACAGGAATACCCACCGCACGCGATAGCGCCACCTGCCCCACAAAATGGCCCACATTGCCGGGCAGGTATTTACCAATTTGTGAAAGGGCAACCAGCCGTATGGCCGTTGGCCAAGGCAGTTTGAAGCCCTGGTCGGCTAACAAAATGCGCCAGGCAACACCGCCAAGTAGCGTGATGGCGAGCATACCCACAATGGATCCCACCATTGCCAGCGCAGCGCCCCCCGACCAGTTAATCTCGGCAAACACCGCGCGTTGCGCGTAAAGCGCGTACACAAAATAACCCGTGGCTACTAGCACCAGACAAAGGCCGATGGTTTTGATGATGGATTTCATCGTGAAAATCGACCCAGCGACCATGGCAGCCAACGTTCAATAAACCAAACGGTGGGGATGGATAAAACCGCGGTTGCGGCTAGCACAACTAGCCCAAGGGGTAGGCTGTGTTCAATGTCATAAAAAGAAACACCACCGGCAAGGGATAGCATCACTTTGAGGCTTTTAATGATCAGCATGTGGGTAACAAGAATGGCTAAACTATGATGCCCAATGGCAGCCAGTAAACGCTGCACAGCAGATGGCGCAAGGCGAACAGCCATCACGCAGACGGCAATCCCATTGATTGCAAATAACACGAATAAGGCGGGGTTATTAACCGTAGGGCCCGCCAGCCCAACCGGGCCATTAGCCCGAGCGAATAGCGAGATCAATAGGGTCACCATTAAAAGTGCGATGGTGTAGGCATCAGTATTTGGGGAGGGGTATCCGCGTTGTCGATACTCATAGCCAAGCTGCACAAATAAGATTGCGATAACGCCGGTTGATAGCCCTAGTGGAGTCACAACGCGCTCAGCCAATAGCAAAGCGCTGCCGCTGAGCCCGACAATCAGGCTCAGCCGTAGGGTGTGGTTGCGCACAAGCCGATTAATGCCATGGGTAAGCCCCAGTGCAATCAGCAGCGCAGGCAGAAACCATACCGGGCTATTAACTAGTCGCCCGTCGCCCACGCGGCCCTCTAAAATCCCAATAAGTGGGCGTAAAAGCCCATAGTCAAAGGCGGCTGGCGCAACGCTAAGGTTGCGTGAAAGGCCATAACCGATTAAATAGAAGACATAGCCAAGCAACGCATAGACGAGGTATGGCAGCATTAGTTGAACGGTACGGCGACGCAGAAAACCAAATAAAGCGGTTTTATCAGGCCTCAGCGTAAGGCCTGAAGCAAAGAAAAAGACTGGCACATGGAAAGCAAAGAGCCAAACATAAAACTCAGGCGGCTGTTCGAGGGACCAAACATGCCCCAGCACAATCAAGCTGATTCCCAGCCCTTTCAGGGCGTCAATCCACTCGATGCGTGTTTGTTGTGCTTCTAACATCATTGCGAATGGATATTAGCACGCACACCCCAGAGGCTAGACGATGAGGGCGGTTATGCTGGGTGGAGCCATCGCCGCGGTGCTAACCGGCGCACTGTTGCTATTCAGTCATACGCACGAAGTGTCAGTCACGCAGACAAACGAGCAATTTACGCGGGCTGAATTATTTTATAGCGCGGGCAACGCAGGCTTTCATGCCACTCGGCGTATGAATTGGACGCAGCGCAGCAGCGATACCGTTGAGCCGTCGCTGCAATTTCAAACGCTAAGGCCGATCGATCGCATTCGCTTTGACCCCTCTGAGCAAGTGGGCGATCAAATAGCGTTTGGGCCGGTAACCATCAAAACACGCTGGGGCACTCAAACCTGGGCGGGTGAAGCATTGCGCGAGGAAATTTTCCCAAGCCTTTATCAGGTTGAAATTGATGGGGTAAAGGGTGATGCGGTGATGTTGCGAGCAACCGGTACTGATCCGAGCTTCCATTTGGTGTTGCCGCATGAGTTGCAATGGCCGCCTTTAATTTTTATGGGTGCCGCGCTACTTGGCGCACTGGTTGTTGGCGGTGGCCTGGGTTGGAGTCTGCAAAAGGCAGGCCTGCCGGCCTGGGCCGCTGTGCCGCTGTTGCTGTGCGCTGCGTTAACCTGGCATGCCAGTGGGCACATTACCGAGCGCAACATCTATGGCGATGGCATGGATAACGTGCGCACGGCCTATAGCTTTGCCGACACTGGCACCTTGTCTTTAGATGCCGGTAGTGCACAGCCAGTACCCTCTAGCCTGCGGGAGCCCGTGCCACCGCTGGTGGCTGGCAGTTATTTATGGGTGCGCTCTTTGCTGGAGCCTTTGCCGGCCGTTGGCGAGTTTCAAAATGGGCCAGAGGCGCGCTGGATTAAGCTAAGCCACTTAATTTGGGTGGCGTTGGGGCTGCTGGGTGTGTGGTATCTAACGGCAATGCTCACGTCAACAACGTGGGCGCCCGTGGCAGCAACGCTGCTGGCTTATCTTTATTTCTTTGGCGCCCCTGAGCGGTTAGATACGTTTTATACCGAGCTACATGCCGGCACGGTAATGGTGTGGGCTGCCGCGGCATTTTATCGTGCGATTCAGCGCCACACCGTGGGGGCTGCGGCCGCTGCGGGGTTGCTACTGGGGTTATTGGCACTGACTAAATCGATCATGCTGTTTGTGGGGTTGGTGGCTGCGCCGTTGTTAGCACTATTTTTAGTGACGCAGGCAGGCAATCGACGCTGGATGCCGGCTTTGGCCTTTGTGCTGGTTGCGATAACGGTGGTGCTGCCATGGGGCGTGAGGAATCATCTAGTAGCCGAAACGGGCAACTTAAACCCTCGTGCCTCGGGTGTGCTTTATGGGCGCTCCCTCATGAACACGATGACCGCCGATGAAATGAAAGGGGCCTTTTATCTGTATGGCCCAGAAATCTATCAGTTTAGGGTGGCAGGTACAGACTGGGCGCCCATCGATAACGACTTTGAGCGCGGGGGGCGCTGGCAGCGGTTGAATCGATACCACTCTAGTTTTGCGGGTGCTGATATGGCCGCCGCACAGGCGGGGCGGCCTGAAGAGGCGATTAGCTTTCATCGTAAAATTGCCGCCGAGTTCAATCGGCGTATCGCAGAGCTACGGCAAGCCGGGCATCCCACACCAGAGCTAACAGTGAATGCCACGCTGCAGGCCCAGGGGGTGCAAGATATTATGCGGTATTGGGACAGGCACCTTTTAGTGAGTGGAGCAATTTTTTGGCGCGGCTTTTGGAGCTTGCCGAGTGCCGAGCTGCCCGCCTTTTCGGTGCAACGGCAGGTTTCACTGGGTGAGTGGCTGAATTTGGCGGCCGGCTTAGCCTTTTGGGCACTGTTTTTGGTTGCGTTGCTGCGTTGGCAACCCGCGCAATTGGCATGGCTGTTGTTGCCCGCTGGTATGTTTTTGGCCTATGCGCTACTCACCCATGGGTTGCCGCGTTACACATCACCTGCGCACCCGCTTATTTTGATTGCCTTAGTGGTTTTGCTTGCTCAAATTGCCGCTGCGTTGGGCGCTGGGGGGCGAGGCGGCTCAAGCGATAAAGCCGGGGTGGTTGATAGAAGCGATAGGTTGGGGTTGAAGTAGGGGTCAATCCACTCTGTTCGATAGCCCCCGTACGCCGCGCGCGAGCCAATAAAATCTTGCTCAGGAATCTCGGGTGACCGGCTCTTAGATTCATGATGAATTAATTGGGCTTGTGCACAGAGCACATTAAACCCCGCCGCCTGTCTTGCACGCAGTGCAAATTCGATATCACTGCCGCAAATAATAAAATCCGTGTCATTAAAACCGCTTAGTTCATCAAATCGTGCGCGGCTCACCGCCATACATGCGCCGGTAACGGCCATGACATTGCGAGTTAGTAGGGGGGATACAAACGGGTTATGCGGGTTGGCATGCACGGCACCGTCGCCACGAAACACATGGTCGGCCCATCCGCCCATACCAATCACCACGCCACTATGCTGAATGGTGCCATCTGGGTAGCTCAGTAATGCGCCGGCCACACCAACATCGGGCAATAACGCATAGCCCGCCAGCGCGCAGAGCCAGTTGGGCGTTGTAACCTCAATATCGTTATTGAGAAACACTAATACCGAGCCTTGGGCCCGTGTAGCGCCAAGATTATTAACTGCCGACCAGTTGAACGGGCGGGGGTCAGTGCACACCTGACAATCAGAAGACTGTTTGAGCGTTTCCAAGTACTCAAGCGTATCTGGCTCGGTTGAGCCATTATCAACCACAATAATTTCGTAACGAATAGGCCCAGTGTGGCGGCGAATACTCTCAATACAGGGCTCAAGGTATTGGCGCTGATTACGCGTGGGAATAATGATGGATGCCATTTGCGCCGCGCAGCTTTCACTAAAATCGAGCTGATAGGTCAGGGGGTAATCGCCGGGTATGACCTTGGGCGTTGGCTGGCTATTTGCGTACCGTGAATCACAGTAAGCCGCTGCGGCTCGTAGGCCAGCATCATCGGCATAGGGTTTAGCATCACCGCCCTGCGCGGTGCTACCTTGATGCACGCGCCAGTGATAAAGAATGCGCGGAATATGGCAGACCGCCTCATCGCCGGCATGAAGGCTGGCGGTAAGCCATAGGTGGTAATCTTGAGCGCCGTTGTACGCTGAATCGAAGCCGTTACCAACAAGATCGCGTTTTATACAGACCAAATGGCCCAAGTAGGCCTGGCTTAAAGCCAAATGCGGCGACCAGTCGGGTTTGAAAAAAGGGCAAAAGTGCCTGTCCTTTTCATCAATTTGATCTTCGTCGCTATAAAAGATTTTCCAGCTAGCGTTTTTTTGTATGGCTTGGGCAAGCCAAAACAGGGCATCGCGGGCGAGGCAGTCGTCATGATCCAACAAAACCAGCCAATCGGCAGAGGCCTGTTCTAATGCGCTGTTGCTGGCTGCAGAAATATGCCCGCGTGTTTCACGAAACTGCACTTTAATTCGTGTGTCTGTCTGTGCCAGGTTCGCTAGCCAATCCCGAACGGATGCTGAGGCAGAGGCGTCATCCGCAATACACAGCTCCCAGTTTGGATACGTTTGGTTTTGCACAGAAGCAACCGCTGCTTTCAGCCAAGGCAGGGGCGGGTCACACACGGGCAGCAAAATACTAAAGCGTGGTGCATCGGGTTTTTCTGCCAGCGTAGGGCCCAGCGTTTTGGCGGTTTTTAGGCCGTGTTGTTGGTGCAAGCGCAGCCATTGGGTATAGCTGGGCTTACCAAGATGGTTACGAATAAATGCGGGCCAGCCGCGTAATGGGGTGCGGCGCAGTAACCCAAGGAATAGCCGGGTTTTGGCAATGCTCATTTTAGCGTGTGCTTTTTGCCTTGTTCGGGCTCGTCAAACCGCAGCCTTAAGGCATGGGACCGTATTTCTTCGAGCAACTTGCGATTGGCCGCAAGCAGATCGGCCACAAAGGCAATTAAAAAGGTCTGAAAACCCACGACTAGCAAAGACCCGGCAAGCACTACGGATTGAACGTTGCCAAGCCCCTGCCCCGTCCAGCTTAAATATACAAATCGAAGACCAAGCAGTACCCCGGCGCCAAAAATAATCGCGCCTAGCGTGGCAAAAAACCGAAAGGGCCGGTAAATCACCAGTACGCGAATAATTGTGGCAATGCTGCGTTTGATATAAGACGGAATGCTGTGCATCAGCCGTGAAGGGCGAAGGTCATCGTTTACACGCACGGGCACGGTGCGAATGGCCATATTTTTTTGGCCGGCCTGAATGATGGTTTCTAGCGTGTAGGTGTATTCGCTAAACACAACAAGGTGCCGCGCGGTATCCCTTGAGAGGGCACGAAACCCGCTGGGGGCATCATCCACCTGCGTGCGGCTGGCCACACGCACCACCCAGCTGCCGAGTTTTTGCAGCAGCTTTTTAAGTGGGCTGAAATGCTCGATGGTGCTAATGGGCCGGGTGCCGATCACAAAATCGGCCTCACCCGCCACGATGGGGGCGGTGAGTGCGGGAATGTCGTCGGCGTTGTATTGATTGTCGGCATCGGTGTTCACAATCACATCGGCGCCGCGCTCTAGGCAGGCCTGTATGCCCGTCATAAACCCGCGTGCCAAGCCCTGATTATTCCGATGCCGCACCACATGATCCACGCCATTTTGTTGTGCGACGGCCACGGTGTCGTCGGTGCTGCCATCATCAATGATCAGCCATTCCACTACATCAAAGCCGGCTACCTCTCGCGGCAGTGCGGCCAGGGCAATACCAAGCGTTTCGGCTTCGTTATAGCAGGGAATTTGAATAATCAGTTTTTTCACAAATTTAGGCTCCGCGCGCAAGAGTTGATCTGGTTATCATGATAGCGGACTATTTAATCCCTTTGATACGGCCCCATCCTAGGCCCGCCAAACGCAATAGTTCGACTGGCATTAGCGCCATCAGGCCGGCGCTTACTTTAATTGTCCAGCATTGGTACCGAGATCGCGCTAAGGCGGTCCAGCCCTGGCGTAATCTTTTATGGGTGTGGGTATAGGCGTTGCGATCAGCGTAGCCAGCCTGCAGCATTAAAAGCATCAGACGCAGCGCCGATCGACAAGCCCGTGTTTTAAAGGTGGTTGCAATCGAGCCTGAGCCTGCCTTTAGATAGCGCGTTTCCGCTAGCTCCAGTGCCTCAAGGACGGTCAGGTCCTGCGGTGATATTTGCTTGCTGTGGCGAGCTTTTTGGGTGATTGAGTTTGGTTGTTCGTGATAGTGATACAGCGGCCGTGGGTCGATGGCCGCGGTAACGGTGTGTTGCAGAAAATCACCGAGAAATACTAAGTCTTCCGCAAATCGAACATCATGAAATGTAATATGATGGGTGGTGATGATCTGGCGGCGAAAGACTTTATTGCAGGCGGATAGGCCAATAAAATTGGTTTCTAATATCAGTTGATAGAGCGTTTCGAGTGCAATAGGGCCTGCGTTTACAGTAATCGCATCGCGCTCGCTGATAAAACGATCGATGCCCACCACAAATAAATCGCAATCTTTGCTGCGCATGTAGGCCATTGCACTGGGGTAAAACGCCGGCGCAACGGTATCGTCGCTATCTAAGAAGGTGACATAAAGGCCTTGTGCTATTTCTAACCCGTTATTACGAGATTGGGAAGGCCCTGCATTTGGTTGCGATTGCACGGTAATGCGTTTGTCTGTTTGCGCAAACTGTTGGCAAATAGAATGACTATGATCGGTGGAACCATCATCAATTAAGATCAGTTCAAAATCTTCAAACGGCTGCGTGAGAACAGACTCAATGCAGGCTTTTAGGGTATCGGCAGCATTGTAAATTGGCACAATGATGCTGAGCTGCGGGGGCATTATGGTCTCCCGGGCCAGCGCAGCGCTTGGCGGGTTTTATAGATGGCTTGCTTTACAGATCGTTGAGATACTGCGCTGGCTAGTTGTGGCTGAAGCGGCCGCTTGCCCACAATCATAAATCGCCCGAGCCGCATAAGCTGTTTAGGTGGCGGTATTGCCGGTAGGCTATCGGCATGCGCATGGCAGGTTAGCCCCACATCAATACCTTTGGCATGGCAGCGCCGAATTACTTGTTCTGAGTAATTACCGTTAGGATAAGCCATGCAGCGCGGCTCATGGCCCAGCATGTCTTTAAAAAACGCATTGGAGCGATCAATTTCCTCATCAATCACGGCATCGCTACGCTGTGTTAACGAAAGGTGATGGTAGGAATGATGGCCCAGTTCGATGCGACCAGATTTCAGTAGAGTATCGAGTTCGTCACGAGATAGCGGCCGAGTCAGTGGTGTGGGTTTAAACGCATTGGGGTTGGCCGTGAGTAGTTGTGCGCTAAGCGTGGCAGGATCTAAATCAATTAGCGCCTTCATTGCGTTGCCATGCCCAGCGGCATACGCCGCATCGGGCCAAAACACGCTTTGCTCAGCAATGGGTGCCGGCGCTAAAAAAAGCGTGGCCTTGGCGTTATAGCGCTCAAGCACAGGTAGGGCACGCAGGTTGTCGTGATAGCCATCATCAAAGGTGAGCATCACGCAACGATTGCCCAACGTTTTGGCTTCTAGCAAGGCCGAGGCGGTGATGAACTCATAGCCACGTTCTGCAAAAAACCGCACAACGGCCTCAAACTGATCCACGCTCACGTGTTCATGCCGGTAAATATCGGCTTTAAGCTCTTCAGGCTCAAAAAGCCGATGAAAAAGCAGCGAGATCACCTGGGTTTTACCCGGGTGGGGGCGCCTATCGCTGGGCCAATAGGTTTCTTGCAGGCTATCGAGGCGCTCAGTGATTTGGTTGACCACCCCTCGCATAACGGGTCAGCCGCCGTTTAGCACATCAGCCACGCGTTTGCCGCTCATCATGGAGTGATCCATGTTGTAGTACTCCCAGTCACCAAACCGCCCGCAGGGGTGGATGCCGATACTAATCAGCCACTCATGAATGGTGCCTACGTTTTTATGATAATCCAGATCATAAATCACATAGGCCGGGTCAATGGGCAGCACGTCGGCGGCCAAGACTTCGTCGTCTTCTCGCATAATGCCGGCTTTAACTAGGCCATCAATCACGGACTGAATTAGATTGTCGCGCCCTTCTACACGCGGTGGGCGATGCTTAGAGCTGGCCACTTCGCAGCAAACCGAGCTGGTGCCCGGCGGGCAGGTGGCCGCCGAGAAGTTCTGCGGAAAGCTGATGCGATGGAAGATAAAGTCATCTTCATAAAAGTACAGCCAATGATGCGGGCTCATGTTGGGGCGGTTAATGCCAATGTTCACGCAATCAATGCGGTTATGCTGCAGCCCATCAATGGCGGCGCGCACGCTATTGGGCACGTCTTGAATAAACTGTGGCAAATGCACTAGCGGAAGGGTGTAAACCAGTTTGTCATAACCCGTTTGGCTGCCGTCTTTAAAGCTTACGGTTTTGGCCGTGGGGTCGATGGCCGTTACGGTGTGATCGAGCCGAATATCAGACACCCGCGCGGCCAGCGCTTTGGGCAGCGCTTCGATCGCGCCTTCGATGGGGTACCAAAATTCTTTGGTGGCGCCAGACTGGGCACTTTCATCGTGCAGGGCGCCGCGGAGCACGGTTTCAATATCGGGCTCGGGCACGCGGCGTGCAATCCAGTCAAAGTTCATGTGCTTGGGGTCAATCGTCCATACACGCTCTGAGTACGGAATCATCAAATGCTCGGCAATGCCCTTGCCAAAGCGCCAATAAATCCACTCACGATAGTTTTGTGGCTCGGGGCGATCTGTTTGTCGCATCACATCAACAAGCCCTGCCACGCAATCAACAATCACATCCACCGGCAGCCCATGCAGATGAGACTGAAAAGGGAATTTGGAGTAAAGATCGTATTTGAGGTGATACAAAAATGCCTTACGGCCCTGCACGTTGATGTTATCGCCCAGCAGTTCCCGAATCAGCTTGGCGGCATACTCGGTTTCAGGAAAAAGAATGTGCGGTGCGTAGTCAAATAAAAAGCCGTTAACCTCTTCAGAGCACGCTAAGCCACCGGGGCGGCTGCCTCTTTCATACACCGTGGTGGGGCCGTTGAGGTGATAGGCTGCTGAAAGGCCGGTGAGCCCGCCGCCAAGAACAACGTTTTCAGTATGTTGCATCAATGCTGATCCTATAAGTCGTTGAGTATGCGGTCGAACCCCGCGCCAAGTTGACTAATGGTTCCATATTCAAGGAAGCGTGCATAGCCAGCCTGGGCCATGGCATCGCGTTTAGCGGGGTCGGTGCCTAGGGTGCGAATAGCCTGTGCAAGCGCCTCGGGGTTAGCCGGTGGTACTAAATAGGCCGTTTCATCATGGGTGAGTAGCTCGCGAACCGGCGCGTTATCTCGCGTAATGAGCGGTTTGCGCATGCCAATAGCCTCAACCACTTTATTGGTAATAACCAATTCGGCGCGATGATTATTGCCAAAAATACCCAAGCAGATGTCGGCTTTGTCCATTAAATCGGCCAAATCGGGATAGGGCACGGGGTCAATAAACCGAATATTGGCTACGCCAAGCTCAGCGGCTAATGCGCGGTCTTGCTCGTAGGTAATGCCTTTGCCAACCACTTGAAAAACCACCGGCTCAGCGGCGTCTTGCAGAATTTTGGCGGCCTGAATAATGGTGGAAACGCCATGAAATGGGGTGTATTCCCCATGAAAATGCACGAGCAACGGTTTCTCAGGGGTTGGTAGGGTGGCCGGGCTGGGTGTTTCCGTGCGGGGGTGAAGGACGGTGTCGTCCACCGCTAAAAATAGGCGGCGTAGCTTGTGAGTAGAGCAGTTAAATAGGCGGCCAAAATGGTCGATCACATGCTGACTGTCGAGTATGCTAATGCGCGCCAGCCGATAGGAAAGGCGGTCTGAAAGGCCATAAAGCCAGGCTTTTAAAGAGCCGGGCTTGGCTTTGGCGCGATCGAATACCATTGTGTCGTAAGTGGTAATGTAGGTATCGAAAACAATCGGTTTACGGGTGGCAAGCCATACCAAGGGTAGAAGGAGTTGGCCATAGAAGCCAACGAGTACCACATCGCACTGCCCGGCGTTGCGGAACACTTGCCAGGCTAAGCTGGGGTAGTGGCGAAAGCGGCGGTCAGGGGGTAAGCACAGCGTAAGATCATGCCCACGGGCACGCAGAGCCGCGATGACGATACGGGTGCGGGAATATTCGGCCTCCCTGCCGGCAACATAGAGTATTTTCATGTCTCGTGTATATTGGCGAGTTATCTTTTTGAATCAACTGAATAGCATAACATGACTGGAGCCGTACGCCTTGCTGCTGCCGAGGGCTTTGAGGACATTGTCGCGGCCTTACGCCGTGGCCATGTCACATTAACGCTGGGTTGGCAGGATATTGCCACCCGTTACCGGCGTTCTCGAATTGGTCCTTTTTGGCTCACCATTAATAAAGGGGTGCTCATTGCCGCTTTAAGTTTGGTGTTTGGCAATTTATTTCAGCTCGATATGCCAGAGTTCATTCCGTACCTGGCGATTGGGCTTATTTTGTGGACGTATATTGCCGCCGCATTGGGTGAGGGCTGTACCGCTTTCATTGATTCAAGCGGCACGATTTTGCAGGTGCGCATGCCGCTCAGTACGCATGTTGGGCTTACAATTTATCGTAACTTGCTGATTCTTGCGCATAACTTACTCATCATTCCGCTGGTTTTATTAGTCTTTTTGCGGCCGGTGGGTTGGGATGCGTTGCTAGCCATTCCTGGGTTGATATTGCTCACCATCAATTTGCTTTGGATTGCCTTGGTGTTGGCTGTGGTTTGTGCGCGCTATCGTGATGTGACGGAAATTGTGGGCAATGTGCTGCAGGTCAGCTTTTATCTGACGCCGATTATTTGGACCGAAGCGTTATTAAGAGCCCGTGTAGATATTCCGGTGCTTGATTTTAACCCGTTTTATCACTTCCTAACGATTGTGCGCTCGCCTTTGCTTGGCATGCCAACGACCCTGCTGAACTGGGTTATTCCGTTGGTGATGGCGGTGATTGGCTGGGCCTTTGCGATTGCATTTTTTGGTCGCTATCGGCGGCGGGTGGCGTATTGGTTATGAACAAAGATCTACAACAACCCGCGCGTATTACCCTTGATGGCGTTTGTGTCGACTTTCCCGTTTTTAATGCGGCAACGCTATCGCTAAAAAACCGCGTGCTCAGTTCGATGACCGGTGGCAGCATTAATCGTGCAGCCGACGGGCAAGTTACCGTGCGGGGTTTAGAAGGCATTGATTTAGACCTTAAACCGGGCGATCGACTGGGTCTTGTTGGGCATAATGGCTCGGGCAAGAGCACGCTGCTGCGCGTGTTGTCTGGGATTTATTATCCTACTGAAGGCACCGCTGATATTTCTGGCGAGTGTGTGTCTTTAATCAATATTAGCCTCGGCATCGATCCCGAGGCAACGGGGCGGGAAAACATTCGCCTGCGCACCGCCATGATGGGGCTCACCCCAGCGGAAACCCGGGCCCGGATTGATGAGATTATCGAATTCTCGGGGTTAGGCGATTTTATCGATATGCCCTTTCGCACTTATTCATCCGGTATGCAGTTGCGCTTGGCTTTTGCGGTATCGACTGCTATTCAGCCGCAGATTTTGGTGATGGATGAGTGGTTATCAACGGGCGATGAAGATTTTCGGGTGCGTGCAGAGCAGCGAATGCAGTCGCTGGTCAACAACACGGATATCTTAGTGCTGGCTAGTCACAGTCGGCCGCTGATTGAGAGTGTTTGTAATCGAGTGATCTGGCTTGAGCATGGCCACATTCGGATGGAGGGTGAGGTTAGTGAGGTGCTAGCGGCCTACTTTTCTGCCCCAACATCCACGGGAACCAACGGATAATAACCGCGCCGGTTGGCAGCATGATCAAACAAGTGATGGCCAGCACTGCTAAACCAAGCAGCACACTATGCTCCATGGTATCGATAGAGATGCCCGTGATGAGATACAGCCCCACCTTGACCGCCTTAATAATGAGCATATGGGTAACGAGAATGACCAAACTATGCCGTCCAATTCGCGCCAGCCAGCTCTGAATAATGCTTGGCGCAATACGCGTGCCGACTAAGCAAAAAATAATCCCCGCACCGGCAAACAGTAAATACAGCAGCGGTTGATTTACGGTGGCCTTGGCAAGGTCTACGGGTGCATTCAGTGGCGCAAACAGCGTAATCGCAAACGCTATCGCCATGAGGCCGATTGCTCCGGTTGAGCGGTGGGGCAGTGGAAAGCCGACACGCCGATATTCAAAGCCGACTTGTATAAACAACAACCCAATGAGTGCGGCATTGATGCTAAAGGGCAGTGCCATCCCATCTCCCACCCATAACGCAATGCCACTCATCATAGCTACGATGGCAAGCCGGGCGGCGGTGTTTTGCAGGCGATGGTTAATGGCATGACAGGCAACAAGCGCAATGAGCAGTGCCGGCAAGAACCACAGTGGGCTATTGACGAGCCGCCCATCACCGACCCTGCCCTCAAGAATTCCAAACAGGGGTATCCAGAGGCCGTCGGCAAAGGCGGCAGGGGGGTTGGCTTGCCCCTTTGTGAGAAGGTATCCGCCTAAGTGGAAGAGATACCCGATCAATGCAAAGATAATGTACGGCGTCATTAACTGCTGAAAGCGAAGACGAGCAAACGCCAAGGGTGCGGTTATTTTGGGTTTAAGATTGAGGCCGGCGGCAAAGAAGAAAAGCGGCACGTGAAAGGCAAAGATCCATTCGTAAAAAAGGGATCGATCATCAAGCGCCCAAATGTGCCCAATAACGATTAGGCTGATGCCCAGCCCCTTGATTGCGTCGATCCATTGGATTCGCGCTGATGACTGAGCCAGCGGTTTGCCGGCGGTGCTATCCATCAGATTTGCCACGAATCGGTTATCCTCTGCTCGTTTAGTAGCGAATGGTAGCTGATATGCTGCACCCGTGGAGACAATAGGGCAGTGGAGCATTAAATTGGGGAAGAAATCGCGATCTTTTCGCATGTGGGCACGTCGAGTCGGTTTTTTTCTCGTAGCGATCGGGACGATTTACTTCGCGTTTGCTTTGGTGTCTAACCTTGCCGATATGCCTAGAGTTAAGATGACGCCAAGCGCGTTGGCGGCCGGTCTATTCTCTTTGATCGTTGTGCCCATGACTGCCGCATTGCTCGCTTTGTTGTTTCGGATTTTGCTTGATGATTTAGGCGTCGTTGTTCGCTGGTCAGCCGCCTTTAAAATTATCGCGCTATCGCAGATGGCCAAGTATTTGCCCGGTAATATTGGGCATTTTGTGGGCCGTGCCGCACTCGCCAGAGCTCAGGGGCTTCCTTTGGGGCCGGTAATCAGCGTTACGCTGCTGGAAGTGATTTGGACGCTTGCATTGGGGCTGGGGATTGCCGCGATTGCGCTTTTGCTGCTGTTAGATACACCGCTCCGTGGGCCGTTTGATGTGCTTAATCAGCAATGGGTTGTTCTTGGGTTGGCTGGTGCATTGGCGCTGGCTCCGTGGCCGGCAATTGCGCTGTTAAATCGCGTTTCGCCGGGGCTGTCGAGACGGCTTGGTAATGGGGTAGTTATTTCGCGGCCTAAGGCGCTCGTGGCGCTGGTCACGGCGGCAATTTTGCTGTCTTGTTTTTGCCTGCTTGGTGCATCCGCATTTGTTCAGGCGCGGTACTTATTTGCCATTGATGCAGGCGAGTTGCTGTCGTTTATCATGTTATTTGCCACCGCCTGGGTAGCGGGTTATGTAACGCCCGGTGCACCGGGAGGGTTGGGTGTCAGAGAAGCCGCTTTACTCGTTTTGTTTTCTCCGATTTTAGGCCCTGCCGGTGCCGTTTCTTTAGGTATTAGTTCGCGCGTGTTAACAACGCTGGGTGACGGGCTGACATTTTTGCTTGGGTTGGTTTTTCGTGCGCGAGGGTGAAGGCAACCTAAGGTTATCCGTTGTTAGCCATGGGCAGCAGGCGTTATTAGCGCATTTGCTCCAAGATCTGCGCAAATTGCCTGAAAACGTGCAGATAAGCATTACGGCCAATTGCCCGGGCTCCTTACCAGCACATTTGTTATTAGATCAGTGGCTTGATGTGACTGAAAACACTCAGCCAGCAGGGTTTGGTGCTAATCATAACGCGGTTTTTCAGCGCTCAAAGGCGTCTTTTTTTGGTGTCATCAACCCTGATTTGCGTATGCCTACCGATCCCTTTCCTGCCCTGCTTGATGCATTGAAGCAACCGGATGTGGGTGTCGTTGCGCCTTTGGTGCGTTCACCATCTGGTGAGGTTGAGGACAATGCGCGCAATTTCCCAAGATTCCATGATCTCGTTGCAAAAGCACTGGGCGCGGCTGACGGGCGTGCGCCGGTTTCTGGCACAGATCCGCAAGCCGTAGACTGGGTTGGGGGGATGTGCATGCTCTTTCGCCAAGAAGCGTTTGCCTCGATTGGTGGGTTTGATGAGGGCTTCCATCTGTATTACGAGGACGTTGATATTTGCGCCAGACTCTGGCGTGCAGGCTGGAAAGTTCTGCTCGTCCCAGAAGCCGAAGTAATCCACGATGCTCAGCGCACAAGCCGCCGCAACTTAGGCTATATGCGTTGGCATGCCCTTAGCATCGCTCGCTATTTCTTCAAACACCTAGGGCGATTGCCATGAAGCCCCGGGCCGTGGCCGTAACCGGCGCATCGGGCTGGATTGGGCGGGTGGTGTGCGCCGAGGGCGCCCGCCGGGGGTTTGCGATGCGTGCGTTAACTCGCTCGCAGGCCGAATTAGGGCCGGATACGCAGTGGGGCCCTTGGCTCGATGGCGTAGATACGCTTATTCACTGTGCCGCGCGCGTGCATGTGATGGATCGGGCTGGCCAGGCTGATGAGGCTGGGTTTCATCGGGTGAATGCGCTGGGTACCGCCTGCTTGGCCAAGGCGGCAGCGGCAGCCGGCGTGCGGCGGATGATTTTCCTCTCCAGCATTAAGGTGAATGGCGAGTTGGCCTCAGCTGAGCAGCCCTTTCGCGCCGACGATACCCCCGCTCCCGCCGATGCCTATGCGCGCTCTAAAGCCGCGGCCGAAGCGGCGTTATGGGAGGTGGTCGCCCAGTCTGACTTAGAAGGCGTTGTAGTTCGCCCGCCGCTAGTGCACGGCCCGGGCGTTGGCGGCAATTTGGCAAGCCTGCTTAATGCCGTGGCCCGCGGGTGGCCCTTACCCTTGGGTGCGGTCAACAATCAGCGCTCCCTCATTGGCCGCGCTAATCTAGTGGACGGCCTTTTGCACTGCATTAACGCCCCCACCGCCCCCGGCCGAGTCTGGCTCATGCGCGATGCCCACATGCCCAGCACCCCCGAGCTGATCACCGAAATTGCCACGGCCATGAACAAAAAAAATTTGCTGATAAAAGTGCCTGTCCCCATTATTCGCGGGATTGGGCAGATCAGCGGTCAAAAATCGCGGGTTGAGCGGTTGATTGGGTCGTTATGTATGGATGTTGGCGATACCGAGGCTGTGCTTGGCTGGCGCCCACCGCTTACGTTTAAGGCGGGTATTGAGCAGATGGTGAAAGGCGATGGCTGAGGGGCATATTGGGCTGATTTGGCTGGCGCCAGCCCTGTGGGTGGCGGTGGGCATTACGGCGGTTTTGGTGGGTGTGGTGCGGCGCTACGCTACCAGCCGTCAGATGCTGGATCAGCCCGGTGCCCGGCGCTCCCACACCGAGCCCACGCCGCGCGGCGGCGGGCTGGCAATTGTGGCAATCGTGCTGCTGGGCCTGCCGCTGCTGTTACTGGGGGGTTATTTGCCGCTTAAGCCTGGCATCGGCCTGATGGCAGCGGGTTTGATAGTGGCGGCCGCAGGCTGGTGGGACGATCGCATGGGCGATATTCCTGCGCGCTGGCGGTTGGTGGCGCATGCGCTAGCCGCGGCGATAGTGCTTTTTACATTAGGTGGGCTGCCGCCTATCCCGATTGCTGGTCAGCTAGTTGATTTTGGCCTGATTGGCCATGCACTGGCCTGGGTGTATCTGATTTGGATGCTGAATCTATTTAACTTTATGGATGGCATTAACGGCATTGCCGGTATTGAGGCGTTTACCGTGGCCGGCGGCTTGGCATTAATGGCCCTCATGCTGGGCCCTTATCCCGCGGTAGTAGCGCTGGGCGGCCTGATTGCCGCCGGTGCGCTGGGCTTTTTGCCCTGGAACTTTCCCACCGCGCGTATTTTTATGGGCGATGCCGGCAGTGGCTTACTCGGGCTATTGCTTGGCGCGCTGGTGTTACTGGCCGCCCATGCCGCGCCACTGCTGTTTTGGAGCGGCATTGTGCTATCTGCCATCTTTTGGATAGACGCCACGGCCACCTTGCTCGTGCGCACCGCCCGCCGCGAGCGTATAACCGAAGCTCATCGCAGCCATGCCTATCAGCATGCGGCCGCCAAATGGGGTCATACCCGTGTCACATTACTCGTGTTACTCATCAACCTGGTTTTTCTGCTGCCCGCCGCCTGGCTGCTGGCAGCCGGTGCAATCCCGGCGCTGCCCACCGTGATTTTAATAACGGGTTTGCTCACGCTGTTGGCGGTTTGCGGAAGGGCGGGGCAGTCGTGCTAGGGTTAACACCTAAAAACAAGGAGCGGATTCATGGGGGCTAAGTCACCATCGCGCGGTGATCCTGAACAACTGTCCACCGCATTAAAGCTAACACGTCCATTTACTTGGCTGATTGCGGCCATTAGCACGTTGTTAGTGGGCGCGTTTATTGCGTGGGGGTTTTTTGGCCAAATCGACTATCGGTCTGAGGGGCGTGGGGTGCTGCTCTATTCTGATGCGAGTGTTTATTCGGTGGCAGCCCCCGGCGCAGGCGTGGTCGAAGAAATTGCCGTTTCGGTGGGCGACGAGGTAGAAGCCAACGCCTTGGTAGCAAAAATCAGCCAGTCAGAGCGGGCAACGCGTATTGCCGCATCACGTCGGCTGGTCGATCAGCTAGAGACAAGAATATCTGATTTGCAGGCCAGTCAGGCTCAGCTTTTAAAACAGCGCCAAGATAATGCGGATCAGCGGATAATGACCTTGCAGCAGCAGGTGGATGACGATGCGGAGCATCGAGATTATCTGCAAGCGTTGCTGGCTGATCAGCGTGAGGATTTGGCGGCGGGTTTTGTTACGCGTGAGCGCGTCGAGGCAACGCGACGCGAGCTGCATCAAACTGAGCAGTCTATTCGCCAGAGCCGTGATCAGATGGCAAAAATCCAGTTGGAGCTTTTGCAGTTCAAAGCTAGCCAGCAAGATCAATTGGCATCGCTTACAGAGTCACTCACCCGAGAGCAAAACCAGATAGAAGAATTATTGGCCGCTGTAGCCGCGGAGCAGTTTGTTCGCGCACCGGCAGCCGGCGTGGTGGTGGCGATTGCTCAAAAACGTGGCGATCGGGTGAACGCAGGGGATCAATTTGCCGTGATTGAGGGTCAGGATGGCCAGCTGCAGCTGGTGGGCTATTTTCCCGCGGGTCAGGGCAAAAACGTGACCACTGGCATGAGCGCGCAGGTATCGCCTGAAAATATAGAGCGCGACGTGTATGGCGCAATGATTGGCAAAGTCTCATTTGTGAGTGCCTTTCCGGCAACGCAACCTGCATTACTCAACCGTTTGGGCAACGAGCAACTGGTTAATGAACTGACCAAGGCAGGCGCGCCGTTAGAGGTGCATATCGATTTACTGCCTGATAAAGCCGCACCCAGTGGCCTTGCTTGGTCTTCGTCCTTTGGCCCGCCAACGCAGATAACAAGCGGGTCGCTGGCAACAGCAGCCGTTATTACCCGCCGTGCAAGCCCTATTCAACTGCTTATTCCTACGCTGAGAAACTGGGTCTCGCCACACAATGGCGGCTAGCAGCAAGACACACTGGCGTTTCCGCACTCCAACCCGGTTGCAGATGGAGGCAGTGGAATGTGGGGCGGCTGCGCTAGCCAGCATTTTGCAGTTTCATGGCCGCCGCGTGCCGCTAGAGCAACTGCGAAACGATTGCGCGGTCTCGCGCGACGGGGCAAAGGCAAGCAATATCGTTAAGGCCGCACGGCGTTATGGGTTAGAAACCAAGGGTGTTCGCACAACGGCCGACGAGGCGTTAACAGCGGGTGAGCCTTTTATTGCCTTTTGGAATGTCAGCCATTTTGTGGTGGTGGAAGGAGTTAAGGGCGATCGGGTTTATTTGAATGATCCGGGTAGTGGCCCGCGTCAGGTATCGCGCGAGGATTTTGAAGAGAGCTTTAGCAGCGTCATGCTTACCTTTAAGCCGGGCCCAGAGTTTGAGCCCGGTGGCGAGCGACCCAAGCTCTTGCCAAAGTTGCTTCCCCGTTTGCGTGGTTCGGGGGACGCAGCCAGCATTGTTATGTTATTTACCTTGTTGCTCGTAGTTCCTGGCTTAGTGCAGCCGGCACTCATAAAAACGTTTATTGACGATGTTTTAATTCGCGGCTACAGCAACTGGGTGTTTGTGCTGGTGGTCGGTCTTATCTTTAGTGGGGCATTTAGCGCTTTTCTGACCTGGGTGCAGCAGCGCTACTTACTTAAAATGCAAATGAAATTGGGCGTCACCATTGCCAGCGAGTTTTTCTGGCATACGCTGCGTTTGCCGGTGAGCTTTTATGCGCAGCGCTACATTGGGGATGTTGCCGCTCGCGTCCAATCCTGCCATCGGTTAGCCAGTTTGCTGGCCGGGCCGTTACCAACCACGGTAATTCACGCCTTAATGATTGGTTTTTTTGGGTTAGTGATGCTGTTGTTTAGCTGGCAGCTTACCGTGTTGGTATTTGCCCTTACGTTCACCAACATTGCGGCCTTGCAGTTTGCCCAACGCCGTCGGCGTGATTTAAATGCCAGCCTGCTTAACACCAGTGGAAAGTCTCAGGGCGCTGCAATGGCTGGCCTACAAGCAATGGAAACGCTCAAAGCCTCGGGCACTGAAAGTGATTTCTTTTCACTCTGGTCGGGTTATCAAACGAGAACCGTCAATACGCAGCAACAGCTATCGGCAACCACGTCTGTGCTAGAAGGTGTACCGTCTTTTTTGGACCATTTAATGTCTGCTCTCGTCTTAGGCGGTGGTGCGCTGTTAATTATGAAGGGTCAGCTCACGATTGGCGCACTCATTGCGTTTCAGGCGCTTACCGTTCATGTCACCACGCCTATCAAGCATTTGGTTGGGCTCGGCTCCCAACTACAGGAGATTGAGGGCGATTTAGATCGATTAGATGATGTGCTCGATAACCCCCAAGATCCGCTGCTGACCGAGCCACCAGACGATAAAACGCAGCCGTCATTGACGCCGCTTAGCGGACGAGTAGAACTCAAAGACATTACTTTTGGCTACTCCCCGGCAGAGCCGCCTTTAATTGAGGGGTTTTCGCTTAAACTAAAGCCTGGGCAACGGGTGGCGTTGGTGGGGGGCTCAGGTAGCGGCAAATCAACGCTGGCGAAGTTGATGACCGGGCTTTTGGTGCCGCAGTCGGGCACGGTGCTTTATGACGATGTGCCGCTATTTGATTTGCCCCGGCGGCTTGCCACTCGCGACATTGCCTCAGTAGACCAGGAATGTATTTTGTTTGCCGGCACAATACGCGACAACCTGACGCTGTGGGATGACAGTGTGACTGATGCGGCAATGCGACGGGCAACTCAGGATGCGATGATTCATGAGCTGATTGCTTCTCGCCCTGGTGGGTATTTAGAGGCGGTCAGCGAGGGGGGTGACAACTTTAGCGGCGGACAGCGCCAGCGGATTGAGATTGCACGCGCGCTGATACGAGACCCCGCTGTTTTGGTGCTTGATGAGGCCACGGCCGCGCTAGATCCGGTAACGGAGGCGCAAATTGATCGGGCACTACGCCGACGTGGCTGTACCTGCGTGATAGTTGCGCACCGTTTAAGCACGGTTAGGGACGCGGATGAAATTATCATGCTCGAGCATGGCAAGGTCATAGAACGGGGCACCCATGAAGATTTGATTGCGCTTAACGGACGTTATGCCGCATTGGTAGGTGAGGCATGAGTGATTTACTGGCGCAATTAGGGCTTTCAGACAGCGCCCAGCGCACAGAGCAGGTATGGTCTGGGCGTGATCGACTCACCCCTGCAGTCGGCACGATGCAGGTGATTATTGACGGGTGTTTGGATGTATTCCTAGAGCCGCCTGGGCCAATCACTCAGCGTCATTACTTATTTACGCGTGAGGCAGGCACGGTGTTGCCTGGCATGCCAGAAACGCCAAAGGGCGCGCGCTTGGTGGCGGTACCTGCACAGCCAACCCGTACGGTATCGATCGATTGGTCAAGTGTGCTTGCAGCTGCTGATACTGCTGGGCAGGCTGCTTTATGCCGAGCCTTGGATGAAGCCTGTGCTGCGTTTGCCGGGCCAGCGGAGCCTTGTCAGCCCGATTCAGAGCAGATTGCCGCGCGGCTGGCCGCCATCATTGAATCTGTAACAGCGCGTGCGGTTGAGGCAGAGCAAGCACGATCAGACGCCATAGAACGTACCGCGCAAAATCGATCCCGCGGTTTTCGAGATGCCATCGGTGCGCTATCGCAGGGTTTGCGAGGCCGCTTAGCGGGTGACGCCGCTGATGCCGCACGCGGAGATCTTGCCGCGGTGCTTGCCCATGTCGTTAAAGCCCAAGGTGGTGTGCTCGATTTAAAACCTGAGGCAGAAACCAGAGCCTTAAGCAGCCACGATCCATTGTCTGCGATGACGGCGCGCGCAGGGCTACAAAAGCGTGCAGTCCATCTGCAAACAGGCTGGTGGAACAATGATCATGGTCCTTTAATAGGCTTTGATAAAGCGAATAATCCACTGGCACTTATCCCCGATGGCCATCAACACTATCGCATGTGGACCCCGCAAGCCGGTGATCAGGTAGTCACGGCGGCGCAGGCTGCCGACATTGCACGTCAGGCCTTTTATGTCTTCATGCCGCTACCCGAGGGTAAAACGGGGCCCGCTGATTTGTTGCGTTTTAGTTTGACCGGTTGTGCGCAGGATTTCAGGCGGATTGGGCTCATGCTGCTATTGGCTGGCATCCTGTCACTGGCCACACCGGTGGTCACCGGTTGGATTATGGATCCCGTTATCCCCGAAGCTCAGCTGCATCAACTGACCGTGTTAATTGCGGCACTCATCACCTTAGCCGTGGCCATGGCAACTTTTGGCTTAGTGCGCGCTTTTTCGTCGTTGCGCATGGAAGGGGCGATGGACTACCGCGTGCAGGCCGCCGTCTGGGATCGGTTGTTAAAGCTTGAGGCGGCGTTTTTCCGAGAATATGCGGTAGGCGATTTGGCCAATCGAGCCATGAGCATTAACTCTATTCGTAAGCTACTCACCGGCTCTTTAATCGGTTCGTTATCGCATGCGGTGATTGGGCTGTTTAGCTTTGGCTTGATGGTTTGGTACGACTGGCAACTGTCTGCGGGCGCGCTGTTATTTGCCCTGATCTATATGGCAATTGCGTATGGCATTGGGCAGCAGGTAATAAAAATCTATCGGCAAACATTAGCGTTGCAAGGGCAGCTGCAAGGGCTGGTGTTGCAGTTGCTAGGGGGGCTATCTCGCCTGCGTGTGGCGGGCGCTGAGCGCAGCGCATTTGCTCAGTGGGGGCGGCCTTATGGCACTTTAATGGGGCTTAATTTTCAGCATGTCAATTTGCAGAATTGGTTAAGCGTTTTAAAAGCGGGGTTCCACCCCTTGGCGCTGGGGGCCGTGTTAGCGGTGATTGGTTTGCAAAGTGGTGCTCTGTTGGCGGTGTTTGAGTCGCCTGATGTAGGTCGTGCAGCAGCGGGTCAGCTCCAACAGGTGATGCCAACCAGCCATTTTGTGGCCTTTCATGTGGCCTTTGGACAATTTATTGCCGCGGTATTTGGTTTAACGAGCGTGGCCATTCAGCTCACCAACCTGCCCCCCCTTTACGAGCGTGTGCGCCCTATCCTTGAAGCACCCACCGAGCAGGCACCCGATCAGGCAGATCCCGGGCCAATTCAGGGGGCCATTGATTTACACGATGTGGTTTTTGGCTACTCAGAACAATCACCGCCAGTGCTTAAAGGATTATCGTTGCGAGCGGACCCCGGTGAGTTTGTTGCCATCGTTGGGCCATCCGGCGCGGGTAAGTCAACCTTGATTCGTCTGTTGCTTGGCTTTGAGCAGCCATGGAGCGGGAGTGTATTTGTTGATGATAAGGACTTGGCAACGCTGGACCGACGCGCGGTTCGTTATCAGTTTGGCGTGGTGTTGCAGCAGGGGCGGCTATTGTCTGGGTCCATCTTTCATAATATTGCCGCGGGCAGTGATGTTGATGAAGATGCCGCGTGGGAAGCGGCCCGCATGGCTGGCTTCGATGCCGATATCAAGGCGATGCCCATGGGCCTTCACACGTTTCTTAGCGAAGGGGCAACTACCCTTTCTGGCGGGCAGCGGCAGCGTTTAATGATTGCTCGTGCACTGGTGCGCCGACCGCGCGTGGTGATTTTTGACGAGGCAACCTCGGCATTGGACAATCGCACACAAGCCATTGTTAGCGAGAGCGTTGCGTCTTTGGCGTGTACGCGAATTGTCATTGCCCATCGACTCAGTACCATTCGCGCGGCCGATCGTATCTATGTGCTGCAAGACGGGCGCGTGGGCGAGGTGGGTGACTTTGCCACGTTGATGGATCAGCAAGGGTTGTTTGCAGCGCTTGCCAATCGCCAGCTGGCATGAGCTTAACCGAAACGCAGCAACGGGCATGGCAATCGCTTTGTTGTGCGATTAATCAAGCGGCGATGGGCTCGGTGGTTGATGCCCTTGAGCACAATGGCGTGTGGCATGCGCTACGCGCGGCGGATGGGCCAATTCCACTTGCGGTACTTGCCGAGCGGCATCACACGCATGCGGGTTTGCTGGCCTGCGTTGGGCGCTGGTTTGAGGTGCTCGGCTGGGGCGGTGTTTCAGCTGAAGGGTTGGAGTTAACAACCCCAAACACCATCACTGCGGCTCAGGGACGGTCTGCATTAAACGCATTGGTTGCCCTGGCGCGGTTGGCTGAGCAAGGGGCAGTTCAACGTTTAGCCGCAGGTTGCGGCATCACAGAGCAGATATGGCGGCAGGTACTGCAGCAGCTGGCCCCTTTGGGCTGGGTTACCGAAAGCACGAAGGGCTTTGCCCTCAATCAAACGGGGCGGGCGGGTATGCCCATGGCCGCGCAAAGTATCTACGTGGCAGGCTATGCGCCGTTGCTATCGGGTCTGCGTGATGTGTTTGCAATCCACGCTCATCGAAAGCCGGGGTTTGATGCTAGCGGCGATGAGTGGCACGTGGAGCGCGCTGCAGATATCGCGTTTAGCGCGGTCGTTTATGAAACCCATTGCCATAATGCGGTTTGCGAGTTGGTCATGGAGGCAATGCACATAGCGCCGAATAGACCGCAGGCCATTGTGGATACGGGGGCGGGTAATGGGGCATTGCTGCTGGGGCTGCATTCGGCGTTTGTTAAGGCAGGCCATACGCCGCCGCGATTGGTAGCTGTTGAGCCGAGTGCGCCAGCCCGCCGGCTATGCCAAACGCGCCTTGATCCTATTGGTGGGTTGGTGTTGCCAGGGGATATTAATCATCCCGAGGCCATCGCGCTGGCTTTAAAAGAACATGATATTGAAATGCAGGATTGCCTGCATGTGAGTAAATCGGTGATGCACAATCGTGCCGTGTTGGGCCAGCCTGATGAGCTAGATGATGCGGTTGTGCATTCGTCGTGTGCGGTGCATCTTAATCAAGCATTTGAGCAGCTAACGGCCGGGCAGATGGGTGCTGATTTGGTGGCGGCATTTCAACGCTGGCTGCCTTGGGTGCAGCGTCATGGGTGGGTGATGCTTGAGCCGCATGCGATCGATCCGGTGCTGCTTGGCAAAAACCTAGACTCACATCCGCTATTGGCCACCGATATTACGCACACCTTGTCGGGGCAACATTTGGTGGAGCAGGCGTTTCATCGCCGGTGTGCGGAGTTGGCCGGATTATCGACCGTATCAATCAAAGACCTTCAGCAAGATTTGTTAGGCGTGCCGTTAATGAGTGCTGATTTAATGATTGGTGCAATGGTGTCTGGCTCAAAGATATAGGCGCCGTGGGTGGTTTTGCTATCAAGCACATGATGTTTGACGGCAGCACCGGCAGCCTCAAGCTGTGTTTTCAGGGTCTCTACTTGGTCAGGCGGATACCGCCAGTCACGCTGATAACTGACCAGCTCAACGGGCCCGGTTAAGCGGGTTATGGCGTTATTCATATCAAATAGATCCATGGCACGGGTCAGGTACAGCAGGCTGTTGGGGTCCATGCCACCGGCTTTGCGCGCAATGATATCTTCAAGAAACTGCTCTACGGCAAAATACGGTTTAAAGGTTACCGGCTGATCAGGCGCGATGACTGCACGGCCAAAGCGGTTTTCCATCCCTTCTTTGCCTAACCAAAAAAGCGATCCAAGTGCAGCGCCTAAGCCCATACCCTCGTCACGGTCGGTCAGGATGAGTCGGCGAATCATCGCCCACATCGCAATGGTCATTGGGCTAGAGGCCGCGGTAGTACTAATCAACAGACTGCGAGATACCCGCTCAGGTGCCTGGCGTAACCACTCAAGCCCCTGAAAACCACCCATGCAACCACCAATCAACACGGCAATTTGTGAGACACCCAAGCCGTCTAAAAGCGCTCGTTGGGCCCGAACCATATCTGCGATAGTGAGTATCGGTAGGCGAGTGGCATAGGGCTTTGCATCAGTCGGGTGGGGTGTGTTGGGGCCGGTGCTGCCACTGTCTCCCCCCAACACATTGCTGCAAATGATGCACCATTGGTCAGTATCTAGGGGTTGGCTTGGTCCGATTAGTGATTCCCACCAACCTTTGCGTGACCCATTGGGGCCAGCATGCTGATTGCTGGTGAGCCCATGACAAAGCCAAATAACATTGTCACGCTTTGCATTGAGTTCGCCATAGCGGCAGTAGGCCACATCAACGTTTTCCAGCGGTGCGCCGTGATCAAGTTCGACGGGATCCGGTAGCCGCTGAATGATCGTCATTCTAGGCCAAGACGCTCAGGCGTTAGCGTACCCATATCAGCAAGCAGCTGAACCTCACTTTGGCGCAGTGTGGTGCGGGCATGAATTAAATCCTGTTCGGTGCTGCTGCGTTTTTGGTTAGCATCGAGCAGTGGCTGAATGTCGCTAAGGCCTTGATCAAACTCTCGCTTGCGCGATTGCTGTAGTGCTTTGGCAGCCGTGAGCTGCTGCTCAAGTAGGGTGATGCGCTGTTGCGCAGCAGCGCGTTTCATCCAGCTATGCCGTACCGCCGCAGCGGTGTCCTCTTGTGCAGCGCGCTGATGAAGTCGGGCGGCGGCTAGCGCGTGCGTAGACGCGCGAACCTGAGCACGCCCGGTGCCGCCATCCGTTAGCGGTACGGTTAGCTCAAGCATGGCGCCGGTTGATTGCTCGCGCGAGACCGCACGCTCCTCAAGCACATTCTCATGAATAGTTTGATCATAGTCGTAACCATGATGCGCGTTCAGGCTTAATCGCGGCCCAAGTGCACCTTCGCGTTCTGCCACTTCAGCTTCAGCTTGTGCAACGGCGGCACGGGCAATTTCAACTTGCGCTGCATGACGTGCCGCTTGAGTTAATGCTGCCTCCAGCGTAGCGGGAATTTTTGGTAATCGGGCGGTGCCAATGGCTTGTTCCGGGCGCAGTCCAGTCCAGTTCTCTAAGGTATCCACTGCCTGGTTGCGTTGCTCTTCGGTTTGTTGGAGCGCGGTTTGTTGTTCAATGACGGCCAGCTGCGCTGCACTTAAATCGGCCACTGTGGCTAATCCGCGCTCAACGCGCGTATTTAATTCCTCAACAAAGTTTTCTCGCTCGGCAATATCACTGCGCTGCAGTGCAATGACCTGCTGTGCTCCTTGTAGAGAAAACCAGTTTGTTGTCACTGTTTTGAGCGCGTCTATTGACGTTTGCACAAGCTGTGCATCGGTTTGTGCCGCGCTGGCATTCGCTTTCTCAATGCCGGCCGTAATTTGCCCACTGCGCCACAGGTCAAGGTTAAGTTCTAGGCGCACTTGCCGATCGGTTAGTGTTTCTTCGGCGGTGCGCTGATCTAAATGGCGTCGTCCCTCTTGTCCGGTTACCGTCAGGGTGGGCCAGCGCTGACCACGGGCAGCATCAACATTCGCTTGGCTGGATGTTTGACGCTCGCGAATGGCCGATAGGCGCGGGTTATTCTCAACGGTTGCCGCCAACAGCGTTGCGAGCGTTTGCGCTTGCACTTCCCCCGTTACAGCCACTAGCGCCGCGACGAATACAACAACGGTCATTTTTTTTGAGTAGCTCTGAAGAATACTTGCAACTGTCATGTGCGTCGTTTACCTTGAATTCATCACTAAAAATTTAGTAGGGGCAAAGTTGTGGCGACCATTACTAAGGCAATTAGATTTTATCGGGGGATGTTTGAACGCCGGAGTGAAGAGTCGCTCAATAAAATTGCGCACGTCAAGCGCTTTATGGAGTTCTTATGTGGTGATGCTGGCTTTCGAGAGGCGCTCACAGCTAATCATTCCGACCCTAACCCTGTGGTCGAGCAATACGGCCTTAGCGTAGATCCAACCGAATTACTGCCGCTGTGGCATTCTGAGTATGCCCAGTATCGATTCACAGCTGAGGCAGAAAAGTGGCCCCTTGTCGTTTTATGGGATGACTGGCTGGCGGACATGATGAAGCATCGCGACATGCTGACTGAGCTAGGGCGTTGCGAAGCAATAAACCCGGCCTTTGATGCATGGCGGATGCGCCAGCAAAAACGCTGCGAAAGCGAACTGGGTATGGCTTCCTCAAACTCTATCACGCATCCGATTGTTGCATTTGAGTTATCAGATGGTTGCTCAGTTGGCTGCTGGTTTTGCGGGATTTCGGCAGAGCGCTACCGCGACTACCAGCCCTACACGCCAGAGGTTGCTGAGTTATGGCAAGGCATGCTGGCGCACATGGTCGATCTTTTTGGCAACGCCACGCAAACCGGTTTTTGTTATTGGGCTACCGATCCGGCCGATAATCCCGATTACCCAAAATTTATTGAAGACTATTACCATGTAACGGGAGCCTTGCCGCAAACCACTTGCGCCGCCCCTCTGCGTGATCTTGAGTTAACTCAACAAGTGTTGTCGTTATTCGATCGCTATCGCACCGTAACTAATCGTTTTTCTATCATTACCCCCAAGATATTTAAGTCGGTTATGGAAACCTTCTCGCCTGAAGAACTGATGGGGGTTGAGCTCGTTCATCAGCAAAAGGGAGCGCTTGGCACTAAGGCCATTGCGGGTCGGGCGCGGACGCGCCGATTGCGAAGACAAGCCGCCGGCCGTGAGGATAATGAGCATTATTTTGGTGAAGACCATTCCACGATTGCCTGTGTTAGTGGGTTCTTAGTCAATCTGTTGCACCGGCGCATCCAATTAGTTACGCCAACTCGAGCCGATTCATTATGGCCTTTGGGTTATCGCGTTTATGCCGAGCGATTTTTTACAGATGCAGACGATTTTAGAGCCGTTATTGAGGATTTAATTGCTCGGCACATGCCGATGCGTTTACCCATGGATACGGTTTTGGGCTTTCGGCGAGATTTAAATTATCAGCCGATAGAAAATGGGTTTGAGTTGACTACCCGGACCCATAAAATTTGGCGTGATCAACTGCCGTTTGATGGCGCCTTAGGTGCAATGCTGGCTGAAAATCGGTTTACGGGCCGAGAGATTATGCGAAAGCTACTGCGGGACAAAGCGGATGTATTTTTTGTACAACGCGTGCTTCAGCAGTTATTTGATGATGGTCTATTAAACGATGATCCAGCGCTTTACGGCATTGCTTGTGATCCACCTCTAACCGCCACACAGACGCCATTGGCCCTGTCTGGCAATCCATCATAGTTTTTTTGTACAGGAGTTAACAAAATGAGTCAGGCAGAAATCGAGCGTTTTGTGAACGATTTAGCATCAAACGAAAGCCTTCGTGAAACGGTAGTGAATGCCTCAGAAGGGGTTGAGTCACTCGTTGCGATTGCGCAAGATCACGGCTACGACATCAATATTGATGAAGCACGTGATTACATTCAGGCAAACACCCAAGGTGAACTGAGCGACGATCAGCTTGACGCTGTAGCCGGTGGTAAGACTGCCGTTGCGACCAACGTTGTTCAAAGCGCTGAGGTTGCAACATCAGCTGTGGTAGCGGCTGAGACTGCGGCCGTCGTTGCTGTAGTTGCAACATGAGCGCGGCAGAAATCGAGCGCTTTGTTAGCGATTTAGCCTCGAATGAGCTTTTGCGTGAAAAGGCAGTGAATGCTTCTGAAGGTGTTGAATCGCTTGTAGCCATTGCTCAAGAGCATGGCTACGACATTACCGTTGATGAGGCTCAACAGTACGTCCAAGCAAATGCTCAAGGTGAGCTTAGCGACGATCAGCTCGATACAGTGGCAGGCGGTAAGGGCGGTGTTGGTGAATTTGTTCTCGTGACTGGCGGTGCGCCCTCCGCTAGTGGCCCAGCTGCGGTGGAAATTGTGTGCGCTGCGTCTGTAGCGTGACTTAGAGCTCCCGACTAAAAAGGGTTGCATACCCTAGCGCGGTTAGATGGGGTCGGATGCGGCGGAGGGTGAAACGCTGCATCCGGTCTAATCCAATCGGAACGGTCCAAGTCGCTAAGGGGTGTTTGCTGCCGGCTTTCTGCGCTTCAGCCGCGTTGCGCCAGAGTGGAAACACGCGGGTCATCGATTGGATTTGCGGATCTACCCAAGATGCCGTCCAGCGAAGGATTTGCGCGTCAATACCATGGGTGATGAGCCAGCCGCGAATACGGGATTTTTCATCAAGTAGTGCCTGACTAACGCTGTCGCAGTGATCTTTTTCTAAATAAAAAGGATCAAGTAAAGACGGCCAGTGGGGTTGGCTGTCTTTTAATGTTTGCCGTGATGAGTCACTGACCTCTGACCACGGTATGCAGTGATAGCCGGCGGGTAGTTGCGGGCGCTGTAACCAGTCAATTGCCAGTAGGTTATCAACAGGCGCTTTGCAGACCAGTTGACGCGTCCCCTGATACGTCCATCCGTGTTCAATCAGCCATTCAAGGGATTGGATGGAAGGCTCCCACACCACGGGCAAAAATTGGAGGGTCTCTAGCCCGACGGCCGAGCATTCTTTCTCAATCTGAGCCAGTAATTTGTTGCGAACAGCGGGGCTATCGAATAAAGGATTGATATACAGTGATACGAGCTCGTCAAAGCTCGTAGGTCTAGCGTGCGCCAACGCCAGCCCAACCGGATCTTGGCCACTACGCACGCCAACTGCTATCACTTTTTCCTGCCCAGGGTTGAGGAGCAACCAGCGTTGTGAAGGGTAGGTCAGGCTACAGAACTCGGCGCTGTCTTCCTTGTTAAGTTGTTGGATCTGAAGACCTGCCAATGCATAATGCCCCTATGGAAGACAAAAACCATCAATCGCCTAAAGAAGGCTACGGTAAACCTTGGTTTGCTCGCAAACGGTTTGGATGGGGAATACGGCCCGTCAGTTGGCAGGGGTGGGTTATTACCTTGCTTGTTTTGGTCGCTTTTCTATTCGTTGTTCGTTTGCTAGCAAGTTAGGGTAAGAGCTGCCGATAGGCCGCCATCACCTCAGGGTTGGGGTAGTAGCGCATGGCAAGCACATCGAGCATGACGCTGCTCGTGTAAAAAACCACGCCGCTAATCAATGCAATGGTAGCGAGCAGTGTTACACCCAGCGCCCGTTTTGATTGTGCCGCCAGCACTACCGCAATCGCAAGAAAGCTAAAGGGGTACAGGTAAAGAGGAAGGAAATAACGGCCTTGAATTTCCCTCCCCCATTCATTAGCGGCCCGTGCGTAATGGTCAAACGTGGCATAGCTGGCCACGGACACGGCCAGTGGAATCAAAATCAGGATGAATAGCGCAAACAAGGTGTGCTTTTGCTTCCAATTTTGCAGCGGACGATGGCCGTTACGCAGGCTAACTAGTCCATTTGCCACCAAAAGTGCCACCAGACCATAAACAAGAACCTTAAAGGCGATAGGCCCACGTTCGGGAAAGACCGTATCAAGCTGCCCGAGGACGCCAAAAAAGCTGTTGTAATCCAGCAACCCAAATGAATAAACAAACTGGGCGGTCTGCCATATATGTCGGTAGAAAACTTCAGGGTGCTCCGCGCCGATTAATGGTGATGGGATCGATAAAGGAATTAAGTGGCGACTGGCATCGAGCAGGTTGAGCAATAGAGGACCCATTGCAATGCCAGCAGCAATGAGGCTTGCGATAATCCATAGCCATCGGTAACCGTTGTGCCATCCATTAAGTGCCTGGCCCATTAACCAAAGAATACCCACCACAACGAAAGCAAGATAAGCCACCAGTTCACTGGCAAACATGGCGACTGCGATCAATAACAGGATTGGCGTTATCCAGCGGTGGAAAACAAAGACACTAACTAAAGTAAAAATGCCAAGTGGCGCAGCGTAGCCGGTGTCATTGATTACGCTTGTCATAAATAACATCTGCGGAATGGCGAGGTACACCAGTAAAGACAGCGCTAAACCCATCTTAAGCCGTGCCTGTCCCGCCTGAGTGAGCACGGGCGCCAACAACGAACGCCCCCGCGCAATCACAAAAAAAGTCAGTGCGTAAATAAAGTAGGCCAACAAAATTTGGCCGTACCGCAAGTAGCTTAAGTAATCGATGCTGGGGGTGTTGGGTTGTGTTTTATAGATCAACACCGGCAGCCAGTTATAGGCATGCGTTAGCATTAGCGTGGCGCCGCAGGTATGTCGATTGGTCTTTATTAGTGGTGTTTCAGCAGTGGGTGGTGGTGAGTTTTCTCGCAAGTCTTTTAAAAAGGAAACCTGCTCTTGGGTAACGGGCAGTCTAAGCCGACGGGCGATGGGCATAATTTCGTCGCGTACTGTAATTAAATCGGCCCATATCAAAGTACATTGGCCGTCTCCGCCAAATGCCATTTGGTGAAATCCCGCAAAGGAAACAGGCACCTGTGCCTCTTCATCCGGCCCTTGATACATTGGCGTGATGCGCGCAATTTCAAACTGCAGCACCAGCAATACCGATAAGCCAAGAGCACCTAACAAACCAACGAGAAGGGGTGATCGAGTTTCAACGAGATAGCCAATTTTTTCGGGTAGGCGCGCCAGTCTTGTTTGGTGAGGCTTGAGAAGTTCGACCAACAGCCAAATAACGATTCCGATGATGGTGGGAACCAGTGCAGCGGTAATTCGTTGCCAAATTGAGGGCGCATAAAGCTCTGGTGAAAGCGACAAAACAAAATGCGGATCACGCCCAGTACCCACCATTAAAAGTGAATCGGCGGCTTGAGCTGGCACATCAATTTGATGAGCGCGTTGTATGTTTGCCAGTATTTGCCCCGGCGATAGCGTTTGCTGCCCCCAGCGGCTTTGGATGTGAATGTTTCTTATATCGACGTTAATCGCTTGTTTTGCTGTGTCTATTCGCAGTTCCTGAATGGGATAGGCCACGTGAAAGGCGAATGTCGCTTGCGTCCAGGCTTGTGCTTCAAGTCTGGCTAGGCGTGCTTTTTCAGGGGTGTACGGGCCACCGGGAAACGGGGCAACAAATACTTCGGCTTGCGCCATTGCCTCGGCGCGTGCCTCAACCTGCACGATAATTGGTCGGTAGATGCCTTGAGCCAATAAAACAAGGCCAAAGACGAGCAATCCGACGAAAACGCTCCGCCGCTGCCATGAGCCGAGAAAAGAGTACACGTTAATTTTCACTGTCGCGATGATACCGCATCAACAAAAACTTGGCACGTACGCTTTTTTAATATAACGTACGCTTATGTCAACCATTACTCCATCATGGCTACGTGCCAACTTATATAAGGTGCTCGACCAAGTGATTGAAACAGGAGAAGTTGTGGAAATCTCTCGGCGGGGGCGGGTTATACGTCTGTCTGCAGAGCCGATAAGAGACTTACGTGTACTAGAGCCTCATCCTGAATATCTGGTTGGAGATCCAGATGAGATTGCGGAGATTGACTGGTCGGATGAATGGCAGCCGTAGTTTATCTAGATACGCATGTAGTTGTGCATCTTTATGGTAAGGGCACATCAGGTTTGCCTGATCCCGTTGTCGATCAGCTTCAATCAACCGAAGCGCTAAAAGTCTCTCCGATGGTTCGCTTAGAGCTTCAGTATCTATCGGAAATCGGTCGAGTCGGACAATCACCGGAGCGCGTGCTGGATTATTTGAGCGGCCGTGTTGGGCTTCAAACGTGTGAGGCCGCCTTTGGGGCAATTGTGCATGCGGCTCAGGCAGAAAATTGGACTAGAGATCCATTTGATCGTCTCATCGTTGCGCAAGCACGGCTCTCGCAGGCCGCTTTGCTTACCAAAGACCGTTTAATTCACCAGCATTATCTCCATTCTGTTTGGTGAAATAAGCCACAGAATCTCCCCGCGCCCTGTGCTTTCAATACGCGCATGCGCAATCTTGTTTACTGCAGTGATGGCACGGGCCAAACGGCGGCTGATCCGGCGTCTAATGTCTATCATTTAGTTCAACGGCTTGATTTCAGCGCCCCTCACCAACTTTACGACTATGCGCCAGGCTTAGGTTCTGGCCCGGAAGGGCTACTGGGGCGATGGTTTGGTTATGGCTTAACGCGTGAAATTGAAAACGCCTATCGGTTTTTAATTCGGCATTATCAGCCGGGCGATCAGATCTTTTTGTTTGGCTATAGCCGCGGGGCGTATGCCATGCGTGCGCTCACGGGCATGCTCGATCAAGTGGGTTTGTTGCGGCCTGAGCATGCTGATCGATTGAGCATGGCCAGCGATCTTTATACTCGCAAGGCGCTGCCAGCCGAGCGCAACGCCTTTGCCAAGCGCTATGCGCAACCTTGCCCCATTCATTTTATTGGCGCTTGGGATACCGTGGCTTCACTCGGTTATTTTTATGCTAATCGGCGCTTTTTTAACGCGCGATTAACTCCCTCCGTAAGCCATGCGCGCCATGCAGTGGCCATTCATGAGCGCCGCCCACGATTTGAACCGCTGCTGTGGCGTACCGCGCCGCTGCATGCGCGCCAAACCCTTAAGCAAGTTTGGTTTACCGGTTCGCATGGCGATGTAGGTGGCGGCTATGCCCGCCGTGGGCTGGCAGAAATCACCCTGCAATGGATGTTGGCCGAAGCTGCTGCGCAGGGCTTGGCCTTGCAACCTGATCCCGTTATCCCGCAGCCGCCCAACCCGCATGCCCTCATGCATAAACCCTGGCAGACTTGGCGCGGCAAGCTACTGCGCTTTGTGTTTGCCGGTAATCGGCCGCGGGAAATTCCCTCTGGCGCGCAGGTGCATGATTCGGTATGCCAGCGCTAATTGCTCACCTTTGGGTGCAACCCCCCTTTCCCGCTATACTCTGCAACGTTCTAGAGAGGGTTGCATAAGGGAAGGCCATGATTTTGGTTACCGGGGGCGCAGGGTTTATTGGCGCCAATTTTGTTTTGGACTGGCTGGCGGCGCATGACGAGCCGGTTATCAACTTAGATAAGCTGACCTACGCGGGCAACCTAGAAAATCTGGCCAGCCTAAAAGACGATGCGCGGCATCATTTTGTGCAGGGCGATATTGGCGATCAGGCGTTAGTTGAATCGCTGCTGGCCAAGCATCAGCCGCGGGCCATCATTAATTTTGCGGCCGAAAGCCATGTCGATCGCTCCATTCACGGGCCAGATGCCTTTGTTGCCACCAATGTGATGGGCACCTTTGCGCTGCTAGAGGCCGCGCGCGGTTATTACGCAGGCCTTAATGCTGCCGCGCAGGCCGAGTTTCGCTTTTTGCATGTGTCCACAGACGAGGTGTATGGCTCGCTAACCCCAGATGCCCCGGCCTTTACCGAATCTCACCCCTACCAGCCCAATTCGCCGTATTCCGCTAGCAAAGCCGGCGCAGATCATTTGGTGCGGGCCTATCACCACACCTATGGCCTGCCCACGCTAACCACCAATTGCTCCAATAATTATGGGCCGTATCAGTTTCCTGAAAAGTTGATTCCGCTGATTATTCATAACGCGCTGGCTGGCCGTGAGCTGCCCATTTATGGCGATGGCAGCAATGTGCGTGACTGGCTGTATGTGGGCGATCATTGCAGCGGCATTCGCCGGGTGCTTGAGGCCGGTAAGCCGGGTGAGGTCTACAATATTGGTGGCGAAAATGAGTGGACCAACATCGATATCGTGCGGCATATTTGCGCGCGGCTTGATGCGGTTAAGCCCGATCCCGCGGGTTCGTATGACCGGCTGATTACGTTTGTGACTGATCGCCCCGGGCATGATCGGCGCTATGCGATAGATGCCACACGCCTGCGCCAAGAGCTTGGCTGGCAACCGGCCGAGAACTTTGCCACCGGCATTGAGCGCACCATTGCCTGGTATCTGGCCAACACCGAATGGGTAGAGCGGGTGGCCAGCGGCGCCTATCGCGACTGGGTAGAGCAGCAATACGGGGTGGTGCCTTGAGCCAGCCGACGGTGCGCATTGCCCTGACCGGGGCGACAGGGCAGGTAGGCTTTGAGCTACGGCGTGCCCTAGCGCCGCTGGGTGAAGTGATTGTGCTTGATCGTGCACAAGCCGATTTAAGCGATGCGACGGCATTAAAAGCTGCCCTGCGGGCCATCGCGCCAAGCGTGATTGTGAACCCGGCGGCCTATACCGCGGTAGATAAAGCAGAATCTGAGCCGGAGCTGGCTAAAGCCATTAATGCGACCGCTCCAGCAGTGATGGGTGAGGTAGCCGCGGCGTTAGGCGCGCTGGTGGTGCATTACTCTACCGATTACGTGTTTGATGGCGCGCTGGCTAAGCCCTACCAAGAAACTGACACCACCCATCCGCAAAGCGTCTACGGTCAAACCAAGTGGGCCGGAGAGCAGGCATTAGCGGCAACGGGCGCGGATTATTGGATATTCCGCACCGCTTGGGTGATTGGTGCGCGCGGGCATAATTTTGCACGCACAATGCTGCGCTTAGCGGCCGAGCGAGATAGCCTGCAGGTGGTCAGCGATCAGGTGGGCACACCCACCACCGCCGCACTCATTGCCGATGTTACCGCGCAGGCGCTGCATCAGCGTTTGCAGCAGGGGGCAGCGGCCGGGCCGAATGGGGTTTATCATCTAACCGCAGCAGGCCATACCAGCTGGCATGGCTTGGCCTGCCATGTGATTACAAAAGCGCTGGCCGCTGGGCACACCCTTAAGGTTACGCCCGATCAGATTGCGGCCATTACCACCGCGCAATTCCCCACGCCGGCGCCGCGGCCCGCCGATTCGCGCTTAAGCACAACCAAACTTGAGAACACATTTGGCCTGACGCTGCCAGACTGGCGCGTTGCGCTTGACCACACTTTGGAGCAGATTTTATGACCCATCGCCAACGCAAGGGCATTATTTTAGCCGGCGGCTCGGGCACCCGGCTGTATCCGGTTACGCGGGCGATGAGCAAGCAGTTACTGCCGGTGTATGACAAACCCATGATCTATTATCCGCTGGCCACCCTCATGCTGGCCGGGCTGCGCGATGTGCTGGTGATTTCCACCCCAGAAGATACCCCACGCTTTACCGAGCTACTCGGCGATGGCAGCCAGTGGGGCATGAACCTGCAATATGCCGTGCAGCCTAGCCCTGACGGGTTGGCGCAGGCGCTTACCATTGCCGAGTCGTTCCTTAATGGCGATCCCTCAACGCTAATTTTGGGCGATAACATTTTTTATGGGCATGACATGGTCGAGTTGCTGGATGAGGCCAATGCCCGATCGGGTGCCTCGGTGTTTGCCTATCGGGTGCATGACCCAGAGCGCTACGGGGTGGCGGAGTTTGATGCCAATGGCCGGGTATTGAGCTTAGAAGAAAAGCCCAGCCAGCCCAAAAGCGCTTATGCGGTAACGGGTTTATATTTTTACGATGACCGTGCAGTGGATTTTGCCAAAAGCCTGCAGCCTTCGCCCCGTGGCGAGCTGGAAATTACCGATCTCAATCAATGTTATCTGGATGCCGATGATTTGCATGTCTCATTAATGGGACGCGGGCATGCCTGGTTGGACACCGGTACGCATGACAGTCTGATTGAGGCGGGGCAGTTTATTGCCACATTAGAGCGGCGGCAGGGGCTGAAAGTGGCCTGCCCTGAGGAAATTGCCTATCGGCAAGGCTGGATTACGGCAGAGGCTTTACAAACCCTGGCCCAGCCGCTGGCTAAAAACGGCTATGGGCAGTATTTACTGCAAGTCTTAAAAGAAACCGGAGATCTGCGATGAATCTAACCCCCTTGGCCATTCCTGATGTCATGCTGATCGAGCCGCGGGTATTTGGAGATCATCGCGGCTTTTTCTTTGAAAGCTTTAACGCCCGGGCTTTTGCTGACGCCACCGGCTGCCAGGAAACCTTTGTGCAAGACAACCACTCCCGCTCCAGCCAAGGCGTGTTGCGCGGCCTGCACTATCAGGTGCAACAAGCGCAGGGCAAGCTGGTGCGCGCGGTGGTGGGCGAGATTTTTGATGTGGCGGTGGATATTCGCCGCGGCTCTCCTACCTTTGGGCAATGGGTGGGCGCTGCGCTCACGGCGGAGAACAAACACCAGCTGTGGGTGCCGGCCGGCTTTGCCCATGGCTTTGTCGTGGTCAGCGAAACAGCAGAGGTGCTGTACAAGACCACCGACTACTACGCCCCGCAGCATGAACGCTCGATTTTATGGAACGACCCGGCCATCGGTATTGAATGGCCGACCCACGTTGAGCCACTGTTGTCTGAAAAAGATGCGGCGGCTGTTTTGCTGGCGGACGCCGATTTGGGCTAAGCTGTTGATATGGGGTTAAAACAGCATACGGAACGTTTGCGGCAGCGGTTGCTGGATTTATCCCGCGGTCAAAAGCGGGCAATCACCATGTTTGCCGACATGATGGTGCTGCCGCTTGCCGTGTGGCTGGCGTTTTATTTGCGCTTAGGCGAGCCCCTGCACCTGTTTTTTACCATCCATTGGTGGCTGGTGTTGGCCATTCCACCAATCGGTATTGCATGTTTTGCCGTTAGCGGCCTCTACAATATGGTGGCCCGCTACATTGGCCCGCGTGCCATTTATGATGTTTTTCGTGCCGCCGCACTCACCACGCTAGCCTTTGTGGCGGTGGTTGAGATTATGCGCTTAGAGCCCTTCCCCCGCAGTGTGTATGCCATTTTTCTTGGCGTCGTATTTTTGCTTAATGGCGGCATGCGGCTGCTGGCGCGCAGCTGGTTTCAGTCTTTCTTAAGCAAACCCCGGGGCCGGCAGCCCGTGGCAATTTATGGCGCTGGCCGTGCCGGGGCACAGCTCGCTAACACGCTGGTGGCAGACGGCGAGTTTCATGCACATTTATTTATTGATGATGACCCCCGTTTGCAAGGCCAAGTGATTGGCGGGCTTAAGGTGTATGCGCCCGATGATCTTCCCGCGCTAATCACCCGCTGCGAACTCCGCCACGTACTCCTGGCCATGCCCTCGGTGCCGCGTGCACGCCGCCAAGCCATTGTGAAATCGCTCGAGTCATTGGCTGTGCATGTGAAAACACTGCCGGATATGGCCGATATCGTCTCTGGCCGGGCGCGAGTGGAGCAAATTCAGGATATTGATGTAGACGATCTGCTGGGTCGCGGTACCGTTGCCTCAGATGATGAGCTGATTAATGCCGCGCTAACCGGTCGCTCGGTCATGATTACCGGGGCGGGTGGGTCGATTGGCTCAGAGCTGGCCCGCCAAGCCATGGCGCGTGAACCCGCGCGGCTGGTGTTATTTGATCACTCAGAATTTTTGCTCTATCGCATCGATCGAGAGCTGCGCAAAGCTGCGGCCATTGCCGAGCAGGATGTCGAAATTGTGGCCCTGCTTGGCTCGGTAACCGATCAACGCCGTATGGAGGCGGTTTTCCGCGCCTATGATGTAGAGGTGCTGTATCACGCCGCCGCCTACAAACATGTGCCCTTGGTAGAGACCAATGCACTGGAGGGCATTCGCAACAATGCGCTGGCTACTCGCTGTGTGGCCGAGGCGGCCTGTAATGCGGGCGTGCGCGACATGGTGCTCGTGTCTACCGACAAGGCAGTCCACCCACATAATGTGATGGGCGCGACCAAGCGTTTGGCTGAGCTCAGCCTACAGTCTTTAGCCAATGCCCGCCGCGGCCCCACCCGCTTTGCGATTGTGCGTTTTGGCAATGTATTAAATTCTTCGGGCTCGGTGGTGCCGCTCTTTAGAGATCAAATTCGCCATGGTGGCCCGGTTACGGTTACCGACCCTGAAGTCACCCGGTATTTTATGAGCATTCGCGAGGCCTCAGCGCTAGTTATTCAGGCCGGCGCGATGGCCGAGGGTGGCGAGGTGTTTGTGCTAGACATGGGCGAGCCGGTGCAAATTGTTGAGCTGGCGCGGCGTATGATTCGTTTGTCGGGCTTTTCGGTGCGCGACGAGGCCAATCCAGATGGTGATATTGCCATTGATTTTATTGGCCTGCGCCCGGGCGAAAAGCTGCATGAAGATCTGTTTTATGGCGAAGAAATTCGCTCCACGGCTCACCCCATGATTATGCAAACGGTCGAGCCCTCGGTGGCCTGGCCCGCCTTGCAGACGCAGCTCGATGCGTTACAGTTGGCGGTTGATGCCTTTGATTATGGCCAGGCCACGCGCTTGCTTTGCGAGGCTATTCGAAGCTCAAGCATGGATAGCGTGGCCTATGATCGGCTGGCTCAGCGTTTAGAGTCGAGCCTACTAGAGATGCAACCACCGCAACGCCCGCACTAATACGGCGGCAAGGAGACGGATTTTGAAGCGCTGGTATGCCATTTACTGCAAACCTAAAGAAGACGAGCGCGCTGAGTTTAATTTAGACCGGCAGGAATACGAGGTGTTTCGGCCCAAGCATCGGGTGCGCCGGCGGCGCAGCAACGGCATGTGCACGGTGGTGGACTCGTTATTCCCTCGGTATTTGTTTATTCATTTAGATGATATTGCCGAAAACTGGGCACCCATTCGTTCCACTCGTGGGGTAGCGGGCCTAGTGCGCTGGGGTTCGAGTATTCCTCATGTGCCTGACTATGTGGTGGATTGTCTGCAGCAAAATCTCGATAGTGCCGGGTGTATTCCTACCCCGCCGGTGGGCTACCAGCCGGGTGATAAATTGCGCATTCTTGAGGGGCCTTTTGCCGGTTTGGAAGGCGTTTTCTACTCCCGCCGCAGCGACGATCGCATCATGCTGTTGCTGGAGGTTATGAAACAAGAGCAGCGGGTACCCTTTCCCGAGGCTGCCCTAACCCGCGCGTGAAAATACTGGTCACCGGCGCGGCCGGCTATATTGGCTCGCATGCCTTGGTGGCACTGCATCAGGCCGGCTATTCCGTAGTTGCGCTGGATAGCCTCATTAATAGCTCCCAAAAAGCACTCGATCGGGTGGGTATGCTGACCGGCGCCCCGGTGCCGTTTGTTCATGCCGATGTGCGCAACCAAGCGGCGCTACGAGCCATTTTTGCCGAGCATTCGATTGATGCGGTTATGCATTTTGCCGGTTTAAAAGCGGTGGGTGAGAGTGCTGAGCAGCCGCTAAGCTATTACCAAGCCAATGTGGCCGGCGCGCTGAACCTGCTTGAGGTAATGCAGGAAGTGGGCGTGCATCGGTTGGTGTTTAGCTCATCGGCCACGGTGTATGGCAACCCGGCTGTCGTGCCCATTCCCGAATCTGCTTCCGCCGATCAACCCGCCAACCCTTACGGCCGCTGCAAGCGCATGATTGAACAGATCTGCCAAGACCTTGCTGCCGCCGAACCCGAGTGGGCAATCGGCTTGTTGCGCTATTTTAATCCGGTGGGCGCACACCCCAGCGGCATGCTGGGCGAAGACCCCCGCGGCGTGCCCAATAACCTGGTGCCCTACATCAGCCAAGTGGCGGTGGGCCGGCGGCCTGCCTTACAGATCTTTGGTGACGATTATCCCACCCCCGATGGCACCGGTGTGCGGGATTATATTCATGTGATGGATTTGGTGCGTGGGCATATCGCCGCATTGAAGTATTTAACCACCCACACCGGCTGCCCGATTTGGAACCTAGGCACGGGTCGTGGCTATTCGGTGCGCGAGGTGGTGGCCACTTATGAGCAGGTCAGCGAACAAACCATTCCGGTGAACCTGTGCCCGCGGCGCGCGGGCGATATTGCCACCTGTTATGCCGATGCCAGCAAAGCGGCCACAGAGCTGGGTTGGCAGGCCGAGCACGACCTACCCACCATGCTGGGTGATGCCTGGCACTGGCAGCAGCAAAACCCGCACGGCTATGCAGGGTGAGCGGTTTTTACCCCGTCTGCCGTTCCAATCAGCAATACATCGGCCGGGCGCAGCGCAAATAACCCGTTGCACACCACGCCGGCTAGGTCGTTGAGCTGCCGTTCCATGGCAATGGGCTCGCCCAAGTTAAGATCGTGCACATCTAAAATGACGTTGCCATTGTCGGTAGTAAACTCGCGCCGTAGCTCTGGCCGCCCGCCAAGCTTAACGATCTCTCGGGCCACATAAGAGCGCGCCATGGGGATTACCTCAACGGGCAGGGGAAAATCGCCCAGCGCGGTCACCGATTTGCTCTCATCTACAATGCACACAAACTCTCGGCTCATTGCGGCGATAATTTTCTCGCGCGTTAAAGCGCCGCCGCCGCCTTTTATCATTTGGCAGTGGCGATTAATTTCATCAGCGCCATCCACGTACAGGGCAAGCCCATCTACGGCGTTGGCATCTTCCACCAAAATGCCATGCTGACGCAGGCGCTCGGCACTGGCCTCTGAGGCAGCTACGGCCGCGCGAATGGGGTCGGCACTTTTAGCCAGGGCATCAATAAAATAATTAACGGTAGAACCGCTGCCCACGCCGATAATGCTGCCGGCTTCAACCCGTTGCGCGGCGGCCTCGGCAACGGCGCGTTTTTGCTCATCTTGCGGATTCGGTGTGCTCACGAGTTGGCTCCTGTAAACTGCGGATCTATGAAAAACTATCTGCAACGCATTCTAACGGCTAGCGTTTACGATGTGGCTAATCAAACGCCACTTACGCTGGCTAGCAATCTGTCGCGTCGGTTCAATAATCGCATTTTATTAAAGCGCGAAGATATGCAGCCCGTATTCTCCTTTAAATTACGCGGCGCGTATAACTGCATGGCCAAATTATCCGATGCCGAGAAAGCACGCGGAGTGATTTGCTCATCGGCCGGCAACCATGCGCAGGGCGTGGCGCTATCCGCGCAAAAGCTCGGTATTAAAGCGACCATTGTGATGCCGCGCACCACGCCGGCCATTAAGGTGGATGCCGTGCGTCAGTGGGGCGGCCGTGTCGTGCTGCATGGCGATAATTATGATGCCGCCAAAGCGCATGCCGAAAAGCTCACCGAAGAGCGCGGATTAACTCCCATTCCCCCGTTTGATCACCCCGATGTGATTGCCGGGCAGGGCACGGTTGGCATGGAAATTCTCAGCCAGCACCCCGGGCCCATTCATGCGGTGTTTGTGCCCACCGGCGGTGGCGGGCTAATTGCCGGCATTGCCGCTTACATTAAGCAGCTGCGCCCTGATATTCGGATTATTAGCGTAGAGCCTGAAGATGCGCCTACGCTTGAGCGCGCCATGGCCGCCGGGCGGCGCGTAACACTCGATGAGGTGGGCATTTTTGCCGACGGCGTGGCCGTAAAACAAATCGGCAAAGAACCCTTTCGCATTGCCCGAGAGCTGGTTGATGAGTGCTTACTGGTTAGTACCGATGAAATTTGCGCCGGTATTAAAGATATCTTTGAAGATACCCGCACGGTGATGGAGCCCGCAGGCGCACTGGCCGTGGCTGGCATTAAAAAGTACATCGCCCAAACCGGCATTACCGATGCCACGCTCATCGGCATTAACTGTGGCGCCAATATGAACTTCTCGCGCCTGGCGCATGTGGCCGAGCGCGCCGAGCTGGGCGAGCATCGTGAAGCGGTGCTGGCGGTGACAATTCCCGAGCGCCCCGGCAGTTTTAAAGACTTTTGCGAAACCATCGGCAACCGACCCATCACCGAATTCAATTATCGGTATGCGTCTGCTGATGAAGCGCATGTTTTTGCCGGCATTGGCCTAGTTAATGGGCTAGACGACCGTGACGAAGTGGTTGCCGCGCTAGAGGAAAAGGGCTACCCGGTGCTCGATCTAACCGACGATGAAATGTCTAAGGTGCATGTGCGGCACATGGTTGGCGGGCATGCCCAGCAAGTGGCTGACGAGGTTCTCTACCACGTGCGCTTTCCTGAGCGCCCCGGCGCCCTGCTAAATTTTTTAAAGCGCCTCGGCAAACGCTGGAACATCTCGTTATTCCACTACCGCAACCACGGCGCCGACTACGGCCGCGTGCTGGTTGGCGTACAAGTACCCCCCGCCGAGCGCGCCGACTTCAAAGCCAGCCTCGATAAACTCGGCTACCCGTACCGGGACGAATCCAACAACCCGGCCTACGCCTTGTTTTTGAGCTAAGGTGGCGAAGTCATGACTACCACGAAAACTTCGTCTGTATGGCATGATACCGATGATCAATAATCTGGAGGAACCGATGTCCATTTCTTCGCCTTGTGTGAGCATTTGTGAGAAAGAAAACGGCCGGTGTATTGGCTGTGGCCGTACGGAGCAGGAAATCGAAGTGTGGCGCGATTTAAGCGAAACAGAGCGCCTCGAAATTATGGCGCGGTTGGAGCATGAAGCGGCAAATGGTGGATGGTTTGCTGCAGACGCCTTCGGCACGCCAGCCACGCCAGTAGGGCGTGGCTAATGAGCGCGTTTGCGCCGGTTGAGCCAACTGAGGGGCGTCTGGCCGATACGATTGCCGAGCAGATTGAACAACAAATAGTAGCGGGGCAGTTAAAAGCGGGTGACGCGCTGCCGGCAGAGCGTGAGTTGGCGCGCATTATGCAGGTTTCGCGCGCGTCGCTGCGTGAGGCTTTGCTGCGCTTGGTGTCACGCGAGCTGCTCACGGTGCGGCGCAATGCTGGCTATACCGTAGCGGCGGTCACGGCGCCCAGCCTAACCGATCCGTTATTGCGATTAATGCAGACTCAGCCCAAAGCGGTGGCGGATGTGCTGGAGTTGCGTCAGGGCGTAGAAACGCTGGCGGCGCGCTTTGCGGCCGAGCGAGCCACCGAGGCCGATCAGGGCGCCATTGCCGAGGCCATTGAGCAGATGGAGCAGGCGCAGCAGGCGGGAGACGCCGAAGCGGCTGCCACATGGGATGCGCGGCTGCATTTGGCGGTGGCAGAGGCCAGCCATAATGTGGCGGTGGTAACCGTGATGCGCGGGTTGTTTACGGTCATGCGTGAGCATGTGCGCCGCACCCGAGCGGCTATGCTGGTGAATGCCAGTGGCGATCAGGCGTTGCGGGATCAGCATCGAGCCCTAGTAGCAGCAATACGCCAGCAAAACCCCGCGGCGGCCGAGCAGGCGGCCGAAGTGCATTTGCGTTATGTCCGACAGGGAGTGATTGCAGAATGAGCAAAATATCCGATAGAAGCGCCGCATTGGCGCAAATAGAGGGGTTGATACGGGATGTGCCCGACTTTCCTAAGCCAGGCATTATCTTTAAAGACATCACGCCGTTGTTGGGCGATGCGAAGGGCTTTGCGCTTGCCATCGACCTAATGGCGGCTGATTTGGGCCATTTAAAGCCGGAATATATTGTGGGCACCGAGTCACGCGGGTTTATTTTTGGCGCGGCGCTAGCCTATGAGCTGGGGGCGGGATTTATTCCGGTGCGCAAGCCGGGCAAGCTGCCGGCAGCGGTGCATTCTTGTGAATATGATTTGGAATATGGCACCGACGCGGTTGAGGTGCATCGCGATGCACTGCAGCACGGTGCTCGCACGCTAATTGTGGATGATCTGCTGGCCACTGGTGGCACGGCCCGCGCCACAGGAGAGCTTTTACGCCGGCTGGGCGCGGATTTGCTGGGCTATGCGTTTTTGATTGAGTTGGCGTTTTTAAATGGCCGCCAGCAAATGGCCGACGCCCCAGTGCAATCGCTGATTATTATCGAATAAGCCGGCGCCGGGCAATGGCCGCGCTTATCCAGTAACCCACGAAGGTATAGGCCAAAATCACGGCAAGATGCAGGAGTGGGGCATCAATGCTGCCGCCCGTCATTAAGGGTCTGACGAGCATCACGACATGGGCCAGCGGCAGAAATTGCGCGCCTAAGGCAATCGCATCAGGTAGGCCTGAGAGGGGAAAGAACACGCCAGAGAGCAGCAACATCGGCGTCATCACCAAAGTGAAGTAATACAAAAAGAAGTCGTAGCTCGGTGATAAGGCCGTTACGACCATGGCGATGCTGGCAAAGCAAAGCCCAGCCAGCGCAATTACGGGTAACACCAGAATGGCTTCGGGCCCAGCCACCAGGCCGAGGAGTGCGGCCACCAGCACAATGGCGCTGGCATTAATCAACGCTTTGGTGCCGGCCCAAACAATTTCGCCCAACACTACATCATCCACGGTCATGGGGGCAGCAAGCATGGCCGCCCAGGTTTGTTGCATGGTGAGCCGGGTGTAAGCGGAGTACAGCGCCTCAAACGTGGCGCCGGTCATCGCGGCCGAACACACAATACCGCTGGCCAAAAAGACCATGTAAGTCATGCCATCGATTTCGCCAATAAATTGCCCTAGCCCAAAACCAAGCGCCAGCAGGTAGAGCAGCGGTTCGCCAAAATTTCCGAGCATGGAGGGCAGCATGAGCTTGCGCCACACTTTAAGGTTGCGTAGCCAAACGGCCGCAAAGCGCAAACTGGGGATGGGGGCTTGGCGAAGGTGTTCGATCATCCGTCGCGCAGCTCCCGACCGGTAAGGCGTAAAAAGACATCTTCAAGCCCCGCGGGCCGGTAGAGGTAGCGAGTGCCAATATCGGCTTCTACGGCATTAAGGAGGGTGTCGCGCGTGTTGCTATAAATGAGCAAGGTCTCGCCGACGGCCTCGGTGCGTACGCCCTGAAGCTGAGCGGCCGTGCCAATGTGTTGTTGCCAGTGCAGGGCAAGATCACCACGTAGCTCCACCACATGCGGCTCGATGTGCTCGGCAATCAGTGCTTGTGGCGAATCGCAGGCCACAATGCGGCCATGATCAATAATAGCCGCCCGGTCGCATAGCCGCTCGGCTTCTTCCATGTAATGAGTGGTCAGTAGCAGCGTCTTACCGGCACGGCGCAGGGTATGCAGTCGCTCCCAAATATGTTGACGGGCCTGTGGGTCAAGGCCGGTGCTGGGTTCATCGAGAGCCAGCAGCTCGGGGTCATTCACCAGTGCGCGGGCAAGGGTCAGCCGACGCTTCATGCCGCCTGATAGCCCGCCGATGTTGTCATCCGCACGCGTGGTGAGCTCGGCAAACTCCAGCAACTTTGGCAGGCGCGCTTTCATGAGTTTGCGTGAGACACCGTAGTAGGCGCCGTAGGTAATCAGGTTTTCGCTCACGCTAAAATCAGGGTCGAGATTATCAAACTGTGGCACGATGCCGGCGCGCTGCCGCATTTCGCGGGCGCGTGCGGGAATGGGCTCGCCGAGCACCTCGATCTGCCCGCTGCTGGGTGGAGTTAAACCCAAAAGCATGCGCAGCGTGGTGGTTTTACCGGCGCCATTGGGGCCAAGCAGGGCAAAGCACTCGCCCTGCTGGATTGTTAGATCAACCCCATCCACCACATTGTGATTACCATAACGCCGGGTTAAGCCCTGCGTTAGCACGGCATTATTGGGCATGATGATCCCGCGCTAACAGCAGATAAAACGCCGGCAGCACAAACAGCGTAAATAACGTGCCAATGCCAAGGCCCGTGGCAATGGTCAGGCCGATGTGGAATCGGCTAACCGCGCCGGGGCCGGTGGCCAGCAGCAGCGGCACCATCGCCACAATCAGAGCCAGCGAGGTCATGATAATGGGGCGCAGGCGAATGGCGGCGGCTTCTTCAACCGCGTCTCGCTTGCTCATGCCTTTTTCTAATTGCAGTTTATTGGCAAATTCCACAATCAATATGCCATTTTTGGCAACCACGCCAATTAGGGTGATTAGCCCCACCTGCGTGTAAATATTGATGGTGGCAAAGCCCAGCACAATAAAGGCCAGTGCACCGGCAATACTCAGCGGCACCGAGACCAAAATGATGGCGGGATCACGCCAGCTTTCAAACTGCGCGGCCAGCACCAAGTAGATCACCAAAATAGACAGGAAAAAGGTAATTACCAGCGCATCGCCTTGATTAGCAAACTGCCGAGACTGCCCCGTGTAGTCAAAGCCGTAGTTGGCCGGCAAGAGGTTGGTTGCCTCGGTTTCTAGGTAGTTTAGCGCTTCGCCCAGCGGTACCCAGGGCATCATAATGCCCTCCAGCGTTAAGGAGTTGAGCTGCTGGAAGGTGTTTCTAGAGCCCGGTTCTACCGACTCTTGCAGTGTAATGATGCTGGATAACGGCACCTGCTGGCCGCTGGCGGTATCGATGGTGTAATCCTGCAGCATCTCGGCGGTAAGCCGGAAGTTGCGATCTACTTGAGGGATGACTTTGTAACTGCGGCCATCGAGGTTAAAGCGATTAACATCGCCCCCGCCCAGCATGCCCCCAAGGGTACGCCCCAGATTTTCCATGCTGATGCCCAAATCAGCCGCCTGATCACGATCAACCTCGAGGGTGGTCATGGGTCGGTCGAATTCTACGGATTTGCGTAAAAACATGAAGTTGCCGCTTTGCTGTGCCACCTGAGCCAGTTCGGTGGCGCGCGCATCAAGCGTGGCGTAATCATCAGAGGTAGTTAACACAAACTGCACGGGTAGCCCGCCGCCAGAGCCCGGCAGGCTAGGCCGCGGAAATACAGCCGTATCCAACCCGGGGTTGCTGGAAAAACGTGCCGAGAGATCTTGTTGTACCTCAGATTGGCTGCGCTCTCGCTCATCAACTGGCGAAAGGGCAATGCCGCCAAAAATCGTATCGGGAGAAAAACCGCCCAAAATCATAAAGGTGCGTTCATACTCGGCAACCTGCTCGGCCTCAGATTGATAGCGCTCGCCAAATTCGGCCAAATAGTCAAAGGTGGCCGTGCGTGGGGCGGAGCCAAGGTACAGCAGAATGCTTTGATCTTCGGTGGGGGCCAGCTCATCTTCACTCATGGTAAACATGAAGTAGTTCGATGCCAGCACCACCAACCCAAAGAAGACCAACACGCTTTTGGTATCGAGCAAGTTGTGCAGGCTGCGTTTGTAGCCACTTGCTAGCTTTCTAAATGCGCCGGCCACATACGCTTCAAAGCGGCCATGATCGCCCGCGGGTTTAAGAACACGCGCCGACACCATGGGTGAGAAGGTAAGCGCGACGATGCCAGAGATCAGCACGGCCCCGGCCAGCGTAAAGGCAAATTCACTAAATAGCGTGCCCACGAGCCCGCCCATAAAGCCAATTGGCGCATACACTGCCAGCAAGGTGGTCGTCATGGCGATAATGGGCACAGCCAGTTCGCGCGCGCCGGTGATGGCGGCGGCTTTACGCTCCATGCCATCTTCAATATGCCGTTGAATGTTTTCCACCACGATTATGGCGTCATCCACCACCAGCCCAATCGCCAACACCAGCGCCAGGAGGGTAAGCAAATTAATCGAGTAGCCCAGCGCTAGCATGAGGGTGGCCGCGCCAACCAAAGATAGCGGCACAGCCACAGAAGGTACGATTGCTGCCCGCAGGCTACCGATCGTTAAAAAGATGATCGAAAGCACAATGAGCACGGCTTCGGCAATGGTTACGAAGACCTCATCAATCGAATCAGCAATAAATTGGCTGGCATCGTAAGGCAGCGCAAGGCTGACGCTATCGGGCAGTTGGCGCTCTAGATCAGGAATACGATCGCGCACTGAGTCGGCCACATCCAGCGGGTTGGCGCCCGGGGCTTGTTCTACCGCAATAAAAACCGAGGGCTGGCCTTTGTACCAGGCAGCCGAGTCGTAGGTTTCGGCGCCAAATTCGATTTCGGCGATGTCTTCAAGGCGCACAACGGTGCCGTTATCTTCACGAACCACCAGTCGGTTGAATGCAGCGGGGTCGCTCACGTTGGTTGTAACCGATAGGTTGGTTTGCACAAACGCGCCCTTCGTGCTGCCAATGCCGGCCTGAAAGTTGTTTGCACGGAGGATTTGGGCGACTTCTGCGGCTGTTACATTAAGTGCGGTCATCCGCTCAGGATCAAGCCAAACGCGCATGGCGGGCGCACGGCCAAATACACGTGCTTTGGCAACGCCTGGCAGTGCCTGCACCTGAGGCTGCAGCACACGGTCTACAAAATCGGTAATCTGCGGTACGGCCACCGTGTCGCTGTAAATGGCCATATACATTAATGCGGTTTGATCACCCGTGCTCGATTCAATCACCGGGTCCTGCGCATCAGCGGGCAGCACGTTGCGCTGACTGGCTACCTTGGCTTGGATCTCCGCCACGGCCGCGTTGGCATCGTAGTTGAGCTCCATATTGACCTCGATGGTCGATAGGCCCTGGCGGCTTTCGGAGGTGATGTAGTCGATGCCGTTTGCCTCGGCAATGGCCTGCTGCAGCGGCTGGGTGATAAAGCCCTGCACTAGTTGGCTGTCGGCACCTGGGTAGGCGGTGGTTACGCTGACCACCGTATTTTCGGTGGAGGGGTACTGCCGTACCTCAAGCAGATCAAGCGAGCGAACGCCGGCCAGCAGGATCAGCAAGCTGACCACTGTGGCCAGCACCGGCCGGTTAATAAAGATATCCGTAAACTTCATTGCTCAGTTACCTCGGCCGGATCGAGGTTAGAGGCATTTTCCTCATCAATGGTAACTGATTGGCCCGGGCGCACTCGAAGCAGGCCAGCGGCCACGATTTGGTCGCCAGCCGCCAAGCCATCAACCACCTCAACAAGGCCGTTGCGGCGCTCACCGGTTTGTAACTGCACCCGCTCGGTGACTAACCCCTCGTCTGTTTCGTTAATACGAAAGGCAAAATCACCATACGTGTTAAAGCTAATGGCGGTTTCGGGAATGGCTAATACTTGACGGCTGCTGGGGTCTTGAACGGCTACCCGGGCAAACATGCCTGAGCGCAGCTGACCATTGGCATTGTCGACTGTGCCGCGAATACTAACCGAACGGGTTTGTTCGCTAATGCCAGGCTCAATGGCGCTGATTTCGGCATTAAATGTGGTATCGGGATAAGCGCTCACTTCAATGCGCAGGGCTTGGCCAACGCTAATGTCTGGCAGAAAACGCTCTGGCAGGGTGAAGTCAACAAACAGCGGGTCAAGTTGGCGTAACTCAACAATGTCGCTGCCGGGGGCTAAAAATTGCCCCACACTCACGCGGCGTAATCCGAGTACGCCGTCAAAGGGCGCGCGAATGGTTTTTTGCCGGGTTCTGGCCTCTTGAGTTTGGACCGCGGCGATGGCGCTATCGAGCCGCGCGCGTGATTCATCAAATTCCGATTGTGAAATGGCCTGACGGGGGCGAAGCTCTTCGGCTCGCTCAAATTCAATACGCGCCAGTTCAGCCTCGGCTCGCAGCCCATCGAGCTGCGCCTGATCTACCTCGTCATCCAAAATAACCAAAACATCGCCGGCACTAACGGTATCGCCCGAATCAAACGCCAGTTGCTCGATGGTGCCCGCCACCTCGGTGCTAATAGAAACTCGATCAACGGCGGTTAGGCTGCCAACGGCGTTGCGCACGCCCTGCCAGTCTTGCTCGCTGACCTCAGTGGCCATCACATTAACCGGTGGTTGCCCGCCCGGAGGGCCGCCTGCCTGCATCATGCTGTAGAACTGATAACCAAAGATGCCGCCAAAAATGACGCCAAGCAGCAGTAAGGCAAGCACAAATCGGACAACGAGTTTCATTTAAAAAGCTCCGGGCTGGTGTTCACCGACCAGTGTAACAAGGTAAGTTGCGAGTATGATGTCGAAATACGCAGAAAGTTGCGGAGAATATGCATGTTTAAAGATATTTTGCTGTATTTAAAAGATGATGGGCATGAGGCTGAGCACACCGCGATTACCGCGGAAATGGCGGCAGCATGGGGTGCACGTCTGACTGGGCTGGCGGTGGCTGAGCCGCTGGCCGCCCATGCAGAGTATCTGCCGCCAGATGCACTTGATCGCTATCGCGAGGCGTGGGAGGCACGTAATGCCCGTTTAGGCCAGGTTTTTAACGATGGCACGGCAGCCTATGACATCGCCACCGAATGGCGTGCCGTAGAAGATCTGCGCATTGATCGCGCCGCGGTGGATATCATTGCGATGCACGCCCATTACGCTGATATTGCGGTGGTGGGGCAGGTAGACCCCGATCGCCCCGCCGATTTGGTGCCTGCCGATCTGCCGGGTCAGGTGGCGCTATTGGCTGGCCGGCCCGTGCTAGCCCTGCCCTATGCCTGGCAGCCAACGCCAATTGGCCAGCGCGTGGTGGTTGGTTGGGATGGCGGGCGTGAGTCTGCCCGTGCTATTGCCGATGCCATGCCGTTACTTAAGGCAGCGCAAGAGGTTGCCGTGCTGGTGGTTGGTGAAGGTGATTTGCCCGGTGCGGATATTGCGGCTTATTTGGCCCGCCATGACGTGCAGGCCGAGGCCGTTGCCTTGGCAGACTCGGGCATTGCGGTGGCCGATACGCTGCTTTCTACCGCGGCCGATCGCAACGCCGATTTGCTGGTCATGGGCGCCTATGGCCGCTCACGCCTGCGTGAAATGATTTTGGGGGGTACCACCCGGCGCATCTTAAGCGAGATGACGCTGCCGGTGTTGTTGTCGCACTAATAGTTACTAATTAAATAGAAAAAGGATTTTTGATTACGCCGTTACATAAGCCCCGTTATGTAGTAGCGATCAAGCAATGTCGTGAGCATCATGGCCTGCGTATAGATCAGCATGGTTATGAGCGTGACCGTAGCGGCAATTGGCCAGCGTGAGGCGCCTGTTCCAAAGGCATAGGCGAGCAATGTTGCCATGGGCAAAAAATATCGACCCTGAACGCCGATGATATGGGTGTGATCTGGCGGGGTCCAGGTCAGCCACATCAGAAAAAAGACAGCAAAGGCAGAGAGTAGAGCGCTTGTTATTAGTAAACCACGTGCGGCTGGCACCGTGTCGACAGAGGATCTCATCCATAGCGATAGGAAAGCGCTCAGTCCAAGGAATGCATACCAAATCTCATAGTTTTGTTGATCAAAGGTAATATTCAACCATCCTAAAATCCCGATAAACCCCGCTAAGTAAAGCCTTAGATATTGGGCATCAGAAACGGTTACCCAAAACGACTCAAAGAAAAGGGTTGGCGCATCAATGAGAGTGATCAACCGATCAACTAAGGATACTTGGGTTGCGTCTGTTCGCAGGTCAACAACAGACATGGCCGCTGTTAGCGTCCATGCCGCTACCAGCACCCCAATGGCTGCCGTTGCTAAGAGAAAACGAGCGGAGCGGTGTTTCCACCACAAAGCGGCCGGTAGCAGTAGCAGCGGGAATAAATTAACCCGGGCAGTAAGTACGGTCAGTAGCACCACAGTAAATACGGCTAGCAACCTGCCATTTTGGTTTTCGTTGGAGTTGGCGAGTTTTTGAAACGCGCTCAATGCTAAGACGATCAACGCTACAATCAGCCCATCCAAATTAGTTGAGGTAGCTTGGAAAAGCACCACAGGTAGCATAATGATTGCTAAGACTAACGGGTTAGGCGGTGCTAGCAGAAATGCAAAAAAAAGTATGACGAAACAAACGGATAGAGTTAAAAATCGCGATAGTTGATAGCTATCATAAACCGTCCAGTCTAATTGTTCGCCAATCACTAAGCCCAGGGCTTGCGGCCCGTAAATAAGCGGGAAGTAATAGCCGGTACCGGGTGCGCTCACAAAGTGTTCTTGGCCCGCCCAGGATATCTCGGTGATTTGATCCTTTTTATCCTTGGTAAGGCGTTCGCCGGCGATTATCCCATGGGCTGCGTGATAAAAAGTGACTAACGCCCGATCAACATAGCCGCCAGAGCTTTGCTCCGGCGGGGCGGCAAGAAGCCATTGGCCTTGGCTGAGCATGTAAGCGCGTTGTAAATGATGGGGTTCGTCTGGCGACTGTAAGGGTGGCGTAACTAAAAGTACGCTCAGCCCTACAAATAGCCAGCCAATTAACAATAAGCGCCATGGCAGAACCATTGGGTTAGGCCGAATGAAACACAGTCAAAAATATGCCTGCTGCGATGAGCAGTACGCCGATAAAGTAGCTAAGCGAGAATTGTTCGCCAAAGATGAAGTGACTGCCAATGGGAACGAGCACAAACGCCAGCGCCATTAGGGGGTAGAGGCGACCCAAATGAGCAAACTGCAATACCCAAATCCAAACAAAAGTTGTCACGCCGTAAAGGGCAAGCGCTGTCAGAATGATCCAAACTGTTGGCTCAGCAAAGTATGAGCCTGTTGTTTGCAGTGATGTTGCGCTCATCTTAAAAAGGATCTGACCAATAGCGATTCCGCAAACACAAGCTAGAGCGACGGCATGAACCATTAGATGGAGTCCTTTTTGTGGGTAACACCAAGACTAGTGAGGTGGGCAGCATGTATTGGCTCAGAAGCCATGTCAGTACCGATAAAAGAGAGTAGCAGTTGTAAACCGGTAAGAATTGAAAGCCCTGCGATCATCACGGTTCCTGCCGTGGCGGGCGCGCCACTAGAGATTGAAATAACCCAATGATAAAGCCCGAATATACAGCCAAAAACGAACAGTAGCGCGCCTAAAGGCAGCTCAACTGAGGCAACTGACATGCCTCGCAGATAATAATTATAGAAAAACCGCTTGAAGGTATTACGAATATGTTTACCAAAGAACTCACCGATGATGTCGCGAATTACAAGGTTACTCACCTCATCGCCATATCGGGCATGCATTGGAATATCAATGACCACAGCGCGCAGTGTGTTTAACCGAAAAAGCATGTCAGACTCAAAAAAGTAACGCTCAGAGATCTTTTCAAGCGGCAAGCGCGCTGCAATTGACGCATGGATGGCGGTGTAGCCATTGGTAGGGTCAAAGATCTTCCAGTAACCCGAGGAAAATTTGTTCATAAATGACAGGATGGCATTGCCGATTAGTCTTTTCTTTGGCATGCACGCCAGCGTTTCTAAAAAGAAGAATCGATTGCCTTTTGTGTAATCAGCAACGCCATTTTTGATGGGTCGAATGAGCAAAGGGATAAGTGAGGTATCCATTTGGCCATCGCCATCGACTTTAACCAGTATGTCTGCCCCAGCCTTTATTCCCGCGCGGTAGCCCGTTATTACGGCGCCACCAACACCACGATTGCGGTCATGGCGAATTATTTGGACGCGTGGGTCACGGCAGTGTGATTCAACGTATGCTGCGGTGCCATCTGGGCAGGCGTCATCGACCAATACGATTAAATCGACTTCAGGCCCAATATCCGTGATTACCTGAAGAATCGTCTCTCTGACCTTGTAACAAGGTATAACCACGGCGGTCATTAAGTTTCCTTGATCTGCAGGCACTGGACCCATTCCATGGACCTATTTAACTCGCTGGGAATCTACCGGGGGTTTTAAAGCTCGCGCTGCTTATTGTCAATTTTTAGGCACTAATCTTCCCGACTCTTAGACAATTGGGAGGTGCTGGGCTGAAGAGGGCTAGAAATTTTGTGAATGCTCTGATGTCCTGGTCAACACTGGCGGCTTCAAGGGCGGCCATATACTCATTTCTCTTTTCGACCGGAATAATGGTCCAAGGGTATCCCCCTGATGCCATCATGATGTTCATGAGAAAGCGACCGATTCTACCGTTTCCATCCATATACGGATGAATATGTACAAATACAAAATGTCCGAGTACAGCACGCACTTGGGCGGCCTGTTCTTCCGCAAGTAGATCGAAGAATGCAGGCATCAAATCCCGTACGGCCTCCCTGTTGGGCGGGACATGCATGGATTTCCGGATATAGACAGGGCCATTTCTGTACCCGGCCAGATCGGACGGTTTTAGGATACCTGTTGTTACACTGGGGCCAAAGAGTTCCCGATACCATGCACTATGGTCTTTCTCTGCTGTTTGACCGGCATTTTGGCCCTTCAGGACTTTCTCGATGCTGTCTTTTACTGCTTGAAAGGCTTGCCAGTAACCTCTCGCCGCAAGGGCGTTGCGATGGTTACGGTCCTGCTCGTCGGTGTCCGGGTTCCATGAGCCTGATTTTACCTTCTCGATTAATTCATGACTGACCTGATAACCTTCAATCGAAAGCGAATGATAGGCATCCGATGTATAAACGTCTTCTACCTGCTTAAGGTACAACGCGGTATCAGACGGAATGCCTGGAGGGGCGGGAAACAGGTCAAGAACAGGCCCCCGCATTTCCTGCCACATGAGCCGGATACGGCTGACATAGGGAGAGCTCTCTCGTCTGGTAAAGGACATCGGACTTTGTGATTGGAACGGGTCGCTTTCTCTGACATCGTAGCCCGCTGCTTTCATGGTCTTGAGAAGGTCGTCGGCAACCCGCTTGCGGCCTATGTTACGGAAAGCTCCAGCAAGCCGTCCGGCAATCGTGCTGCGGCCGCCGTCCAGGAGCTGGTCCAGAAGTTCGGAGGCATCCCCGATTAGTGACAGGGCTGTTCTCATTTCTGTCGGGTGTTGTTTGTAGGTTCCTGGCGCACAGGCAATCAGTGCCGCCGGAAGGCTGTAGAGCTGCAACCCTTCGATGGTGACCCGATCCTTTGTGCCGGGCAGCTCGGCCCGGATGTCGAGCAGAGAGGTGCCATGCGGCAAGGTGGTGATGTTGTTGCGTGTCCGTTTTGCCCTTACCAGGAGTTGACCCGGCACGGTCCAGTTTCCGGCATGGAGAATGACTGACTGTTCTGGTGACAAACACCATTCTCCGCTAAAGCGGCTTTCAAGGTAAGAAGCGCAAAACTGCCAGAAGGAGGAATACCAGGCCGTACTGTCACCGGCCTGATCGTCCGGACGGTGTGGTACGTACCAGCCTTTGATGACTTCCTGTAAAAAGCCGTTACGGACCAGCCGTTCCCGGTGGGTGCGGGTCAGGTCTTTCGAACGTATGGCTACTGCGCCACCATCCTGCAATTTTTTCAGGACGGCAAGGGAGTCCGCCAGTTTTTCGGAAGGGCTCGCCATGTGCTACCGTTCGCCTATCGTGCTGTTTCAATATTCGCTTATTGTGTTGTAGCACGGTTCGCTTATTGTGTCGATTTTTAGTCGTTAATCTTCCCGACTCTTAGACAACGTTAGCGACACCGAGTCGGAAAACCGCAGGGCATGCGGTTTGTCGACTTCCACGGTGGCTTGTTGAGCGGGGCGATGGGCCATGACGATGTCAACAAGATCGTTGACGAGCTTTTCGAGCAGTAAAAAGCGGTTGTCTTCAACATGCGCGATAATCTCTTTGGTGATGCGCTTGTAATCAAGCGCTTCGTCCACCAAATCCCCTTGGGCCGCAGGGCCAGCATCGTATTCAATCCACACGTTAACCACCACATCTTGGCGCTTGCGGCGCTCTTCATCGTTAAAGCCGATAAAGGTGCGTAGGCGCAGGTTTTTAATGTGAATACGTGCCATAGATATACGGTTTACCGGCTAATGAGCTGCAAGAACTCGTTACGCGTGGATTGCGAGGTACGGAAGGTGCCAAGCATCACTGAAGAGCTCATTTCTGAGTTTTGCTTGTTAACACCGCGCATCATCATGCACAGGTGCTTGGCTTCCATTTGCACCGCAACGCCTTTGGCATCGGTGGCACTTTGCACCGCTTCAGCCACATCGCGGGTGAGTTTTTCTTGAATCTGCAGGCGCCGGGCGTACATATCCACAATGCGGGCAATTTTGGATAGCCCAATCACCTTGCCATTGGGGATGTAGCCCACTTGCGCACGGCCAATGAAGGGCAATACATGGTGCTCGCAAAGCGAGTAGAATTCGATGTTGCGAACGATCACCATTTCATCGCTGTCGGATTCAAATAGGGCGTCGTTCACCAAGTCGTCTAACGATTGTTGGTAGCCCTGCGTGAGATATTCCATTGCACGGGCGGCGCGGTAAGGTGTTTTAACGAGCCCTTCGCGGTCTACGTTTTCACCAATGCCGCGAATGATTTGCTCAAAGTGGTGGTCCAGGTCGGGATTCATTACCGATCTCCAATTGCCAGGGTTACCGCGATACGATCGACCATTATTACACGACTGTGAAAAAAGCGTTAAGGGGGATTGATGGGTTTATTAGTAGATGGGGTTTGGCACGATCAGTGGTACGACACGGAGTCTACCGGTGGGCGGTTTGAGCGGCCAGAAACCGTGTTTCGTCGTACGCTTGATCCGGCGGGTGATTTTCCGCCGCAGGCCAATCGCTACCATTTGTATGTTTCGCTGGCCTGCCCCTGGGCGCATCGTATTTTAATTGTGCGGGCGTTAAAGAATTTAGAATCGCTCATCGATGTGTCGGTGGTTCATCCTTACATGGGCAATGGCGGCTGGCATTTTGCAGATGATTACCCCGGCGCAACGGCTGATGCGCTGTATGGCAGTCAGTTTTTGCATCAGCTTTACCAAAAGGCCGACCCGCAATACACCGGGCGCGTGACCGTGCCGGTGCTGTGGGATCGTGAGCGCGAAACCATCGTCAATAATGAGTCGGCCGATTTGCTGCGCATGTTGAATCAGGCGTTTAACGACTTGCCGGGCGTTAATCGTGAGATTGATTTGTACCCTGCCGAGCATGCCAATACGATCGATACGCTCAATGCGCGCATTTATGACACGGTCAACAACGGGGTCTATAAATCGGGGTTTGCTACGTCGCAGGAAGCCTATGAAACCGAAGTTCATGCCTTGTTTGAAAGCCTAGATTGGCTGGAAGACCGGTTGAGCACGCATCGGTATTTGGTGGGTGATGTGATTACGGAAGCCGACTGGCGTTTATTTACCACATTGATTCGGTTTGATGCCGTGTACGTGGGGCATTTTAAATGCAATCTGCGCCGCATTGCCGATTATCCCAACCTGTCGGGCTATCTGCGTGAGTTGTATCAGCAGCCCAAAATTGCCGAAACGGTCAGCATTGATCATATTAAACGGCATTATTACACCAGCCATCCTATGATTAACCCGACGGGCGTCATTCCTGCGGGGCCAATTTTGGATTTTGATGCACCGCACGAGCGAGGGGCGTGATACCCTTTTCCTATTATGTCGAGTGTCAAATTAACGGGTAGCGCCCGTCTTCCCACCGCTTGGGGCGACTTTACCATTTATGGTTTTGCCGAAGCGCCCGATAAAGAGCATGTGGCACTGGTGATGGGGCAGCCAGATCAGGCCGAGGCCCCTTTAGTGCGAGTGCACTCAGAGTGCCTGACGGGTGATGCGCTATTTAGCCAGCGTTGTGATTGCGGGCCGCAATTAGAAGCGGCAATGCAGCGGATTGGCGAGGCCGGCACCGGGGTCATTATTTATCTTCGCCAAGAAGGGCGGGGTATTGGGCTGTTAAATAAGATTCGCGCCTACGGGCTGCAAGATCGTGAAGGGGCCGATACGGTTGAGGCTAACGAGGCGCTCGGTTTTGCCCCAGATGCTCGAGATTATGGTGTAGCGGCTGATATGCTGCGCATCTTAGGCGTTTTGAGTTTTCGGTTATTGACGAATAATCCGGAAAAGGTGGCGGGCCTTGAGCAAGCCGGTTTGCAGGTATTAGCGCGGCTGCCAATTTTGGCGGGGCGTAATCCGCATAACCATGCTTACCTAGAAACAAAGGCCGCTAAATTTGGACACCAGCTAAAGGCTGAGTGATGAACCTAAAATCGTATCTGTTAGCCGCAGCCCTTTTGCTTTTATTAAGCGTATGGATGTTAACGGGGCTGTTTGGCCAAGATCAGAGCACTGACGATACGGCCGATCAGACGCCGGCATCGTTAATGAGTGTGCAGGTGCGTGAGCTAACCAGCGAGCCGGTACTCCGAGAGCTTGAGGTGCAGGGCCAAACCGAGGCCGAGGCCGATATTCAGTTGCGTGCTGAAGTGGCCGGTCAGGTAATGGCGATAGAGGCGGCTGAGGGTGATTCGGTAAGCCAGGGCCAGCTGTTGGTTGAGATTGCCATGGGTGATCGTGCCTCTCGGCAGGCCGAGGCTGAGGCGCGCGTGATGCAACGTGAGGCGGATTTTTTAGCCGCAGAGCGTTTAGGCGATGAGGGATTTCAGTCTGAGGTTGCAGTGGCACAAGCGCGCGCCGAACTAGCCGCCGCCCGCGCGCAGCTGGCTGCCATTGAAGAGCAAATTCGGCATACCCAAATTCGCGCGCCGATTAGTGGGCATCTTGAGGTGCTACCGGTGAGTGTGGGCGATTATGTGGGAGTGGGCGATACGGTGGCGCGGGTGATTGATGCCGATCCGCTGATTGTCTCTGCCAATATCGCCCAGCAGAACATTCAGCAGGTTAAGCCCGGGCGGATGGCGCAAGTTGAGTTGGCAACGGGAGATCAGCTTGAAGGGCGTGTGCGCTTTATTGGCTCTGCCGCCAGCGATGGGGCCAGAACATTTCGGGTAGAGGTGGAAGCGGCCAACCCTGATCGGCTGCCGGTTGGCATGAGCGCTACCCTACGCGTGCCATTAGGTGAGGTAGAAGCCCATCGGCTTAGCCCGGCTTGGTTGTCGCTTGCCGATGATGGCGAAATTGGCATTAAGGGCTTGGATAGTGATAACCGGGTCATGTTTTATCCGGTAGAAATTGTTCGCGCAGAACGTGGCGGGCTTTGGGTAAGTGGCTTGCCGTCAAATCTGCGGGTGGTTGTGGTTGGCCAGGGGTTTGTGCAAATGGGCGAGCAGGTCAATCCTATTCCGGCGGAGCCGGTGTCGCATGCATTGGTTAATTAACGCCGCATTTAGCCGCAGCCGGACCGTCACGTTGGTCCTGCTGATCATTATCGGTATGGGAACGGTGGCTTACATCGACATCCCTAAAGAGGCCGAGCCCGACGTCAACATCCCCATTATTTATGTCTCCATGGCGTATGAGGGCATTTCGCCTGAAGATGCGGAGCGGCTGCTTGTGCGGCCGATGGAGCGCGAGCTGTCTTCCATTGAGGGGTTGCAGCAAATTAAGGGCACGGCGGCCGAGGGTTTTGCTTCGGTATTACTCGAATTTGATGCGGGGTTTGACCCAGATCAGGCATTGAGTGATGTGCGTGAAGGCGTAGATATCGCCAAGTCTGATTTACCACAGGGCGCTGAGGAGCCGCGGGTTAATGAGGTGAATGTGGCCTTATTCCCGGTGCTCACGGTAGCGCTTTCAGGGGCGGTGCCAGAGCGGGCTTTGGTGCAAACTGCCGAGCAGCTTAAAGATGAAATTGAAGCCTTATCGGGTGTGTTAGAAGTCGACATCGGTGGCAACCGTGAAGAGCTACTCGAGGTAGCGGTTGATGACCGGGTGATGCAGACCTACAACGTCTCTTACGACGAGCTGTTTTCTTTAGTTAACCGCAATAATCGTCTAATTGCGGCCGGTGCGCTGGATACTGGTGCTGGGCGGCTGTCCGTTAAGGTGCCTGGGGTTATTGAAGACATGGAAGATGTCTTAAGCCTGCCGGTAAAGGTGGATGGCGATCAGGTGGTCACGTTTGCTGATGTGGCCCAAGTGCGCCGAACGTACAAAGACCCGAGTGAGTTTGCGCGCATTAATGGTGAGCCGGCCGTCACCCTAGAGGTCTCGAAACGCGTTGGGGCCAACATCATCGAGGTAAACGATCAAACCCGCGCCATTGTTGAGGCGGCCAGTGAGCAGTGGCCAGATGGCCTGCACGTGACCTATCTGCAGGATCGCTCAGAAGATATCCGTACGATGCTGCGGGATCTGCAAAATAATGTGGTTACCGCGGTGTTGTTGGTAATGATTGTGGTCATCGCCGCCATTGGCTGGCGCCCGGCCCTGCTGGTGGGGCTATCGATACCTGGTGCGTTTTTAAGTGGCATTTTGGCCGTGAATGCCATGGGCTACACGCTCAATATTGTGGTGCTGTTTAGCTTGATTTTGGTGGTGGGATTGTTGGTGGATGCTGCCATTGTGGTGGTGGAGCTTGCCGAGCGTAGATTGGCTGAGGGCTGGAGTGCCAAAGACGCCTATCAGTATGGTGCAAAGCGAATGAGCTGGCCCATTACGGCCGCTACGCTAACAACCTTAGCGGTGTTTGTGCCATTGCTGTTTTGGAGCGGCATTGTGGGGCAGTTTATGAAATACCTGCCTATTACCGTTATTTTCACACTCACCGCCTCATTAGTGATGGCGCTCATTTTTATTCCGGTATTAGGCGGTAAGTTGGGGCGGGCTGATAGCAATCGCGCGCGGCATGATCGCCGGGTAGAGATTGCTGAGCGGGGAGATTTACAAACGCTCGATGGCTTTAGCGGGGCGTATGTGCGTTTTCTGAATGGCGCGCTTAAGGCCCCCGGTAGTGTATTTATTTTGATGATTGCCATTGTGGTGGCCATATACGGTGCCTATGGGCAGTTTGGCGCAGGGGTTACGTTTTTCCCGAGTACCGAACCTGAATATGCCCGGGTGCAGGTGCAGGCGCGGGGCGATTTGTCGGTGTATGAAAAAGACCAGCTAGTGCGCGCGGTCGAGGCCAAGGTGGCCGAGTTTGATGAAGTGGGCTATGCCTATGCGCGTACGTTTGCTGACCCCGCTCGCATGGGGGGGCAGTCACTCGCGCGCGATGCGATTGGCATCGTACAGCTAGATTTTGTGGACTGGCAAAAGCGCCGCCCCGCCGCGGTGATTATTGAAGATATTCGTCAGGCCGTGGCCGAGGTGCCTGGCATTCAAATTCAAATTACCGAGCAGCAGCAGGGGCCTGGGCAGGCAAAACCCATTGAATTGCAGCTTGGCGGGCCTGCAGACCAGCTTAATGAGGGTGTGGCGATGGTTCGCGAGCGCATGGAGCGCCTTGGCGGCTTTGCTGATGTTGAAGACAATCGCCCATTGCCGGGCATTGAGTGGTCTTTGCAGGTCAATCGTGAGCGGGCAGCCCGTTATGGTGCGGATGTGCAGCTGGTGGGTAATGCCGTGCAGCTCGTCACCAATGGTGTGCTTATTGCCGATTATCGCCCCGATAACGCGGATGATGAGGTTGATATTCGGGTGCGCTTTCCGGTGGAGCAGCGCAGCTTGGATCATTTAGGCCAGTTGCGGGTGCCCACGCGCTACGGGCAGGTGCCTGTGGCTAATTTTGTTGATTTTGTGCCGGTGCCGCGAACGGGCACGCTGGAGCGGGTCGATAGCAAACGCGTATTAACCATTAGCGCCGATGTAGCCGCGGGCGAGTTGGCCGATGAGCGGGTTTCGGCGTTGCGTGCAGCCCTGCAAGAAGACCCATTGCCGCAGGGCGTTAGCATTGAGTTTCGTGGTGAAGATGAAGATCAACGCGAGGCGCAGTCCTTTTTGATGGGGGCATTTTTAATTGCCATCGCGCTGATGGGGATTATTTTGGTCACGCAATTTAACAGCGTGTATCAGGCAATATTAGTGCTCTCTGCCATTGCGCTTTCTAGTGCCGGAGTGTTGCTTGGGTTAATGATTACGCAGCGGCCCTTTGGCATTGTAATGGGTGGTGTGGGCATGATTGCGCTGGCCGGCATTGTGGTGAACAACAACATCGTGTTGATTGATACCTATAACACCTTGCGCCGCGACGGGATGCCAGTGACTGAGGCAATTGTTCGCACGGCGGTTCAGCGTATGCGGCCGGTGCTGCTCACTTCGCTGACCACCATTTTAGGTTTGATGCCGATGGTGCTAAAGCTGAATGTCGATCTGCTGGGCCGCACCATTGAATTTAATGCACCTTCAACACAGTGGTGGACCCAGCTGTCTGCCACCATTGCCGGCGGCTTGGCCTTTGCCACAGTGCTAACATTAATTTTAACACCGTGCCTACTCATGATCGGGCATAATACGGCACAGAAAATAAGGGCAATGGCAGGGGGAGAAACGGTTAAATGATGAAATTATACGCATCACCTACATCGCCATACGCACGTATTGTGCGGTTGGTATTGGCACAAAAACAGCTAGGCGACCGGGTAACTGAGCACCTGTTAGACCCTTGGCAAAGCCCCCCTGAGCTATTGGCCGTCAACCCGGTGTGCCGGGTGCCAACTTTGGTAACCGATGAGGGCACCGCTTTAACGGAAGCCGCGGTTATTGTGTTGTATTTAGAGCGGCGGTTTCCTGAGCCGCGCCTTATTCCACGAGAAGATATTGAGGCCAATCATGCACGCCTTGGCTTGGCTTTAGGTGCCCTTGACTCGGGGGTGGGTGTGTTTTTGGAGCGGCGTTTTGGTGATCCAACCACTAAGCTTGCTGAGCGACGCTTAGAGGGGCTGCGCCGCAGTACGGTTGCGTTGGTTGATACCATTGATACTGCCCGTGCGGGCGAGCCAGATTTGGGCGATATTGCCACGGTGGTGGCGCTAACGTGGCTAGAATTTCGCTTATCGGCAGAGCTTGATTGGCGAGCGGGTAATCCGGCGGCGGTAGAGTGGTTGGCGCAAATGAATAGTTTGCCGGCATTCGCAGAAACAATGCCGCCCGACGCTTAAGCGCTTGTGAGACGCCAGGCTTTTTACGCCGGTTTACGGGCCGTATCTCCAATGTTGGCCGCGGTTACGCCCTTTGGCGTAGCGGCCGGGCTAGCGGGGCTTGAGGTGGGGTTAAGCCCAGAGATAACGCTGGGCATGTCGGTGGTGATTTTTGCGGGGGCCTCGCAGTTGGCCGCCATTCAGCTCATTGATGCTAATGCCGCCGCGCCCATCATTGTTATTACCGCTTTGCTGATTAATTTGCGCATGCTGATGTATAGCGCGCATTTAGGGCCGCATTTTGCTAATTTGCCGCTTCGTTGGCGCGGGCCAATGGCTTATTTGCTAACCGATCAGGCCTACGCCTTAACAATTTCTCGTTTTATGGTAGACGATCCGCCTGCCTACAACCATTGGTTTTATATGGGCGTGGGGGCACCGTTATGGGTAATTTGGCAGTTGGCAACGGCGTTTGGCTTTTGGGCGGGCGCGGCGGTGCCGGCCAGCTGGGAGCTCGGGTTTTTTGTGCCGTTGATATTTTTGGCCTTGCTGGTGCCCGCCATTCGAAATCGCCCGTCGTTTGTGGCGGCAGCCGTGGCCGGTAGCTTATCGGTGGCGGGGCGAAATTTGCCGGCAGGGCTAGGCCTGACTTCGGCAGCGTTAGCCGGCATTGTTGCAGGCATGCTAGCTGAGCAGTGGTGGTCTGATGACTGATCCACTGTGGCTTATTGTGTTGGTGATTGGCGCAGGCACGTTTTTTTGGCGCGGGGCGTTTTTGGTGTTTGGCGGGCAGCTCACCCTACCGAATGTGGTAAGGCGCGGATTAAATTACGTGCCCCCGGCTGCATTTGCCGCGCTGGTGCTTCCGGGGCTTGTGCAGTTTGATGGGGCAACGGGGAGTGTTGATGAGGCAAGGCTGCTGGCCGGGCTGGTGGCAGCATTGGTTGCATGGCGCAGCCGCAGCACCCTGTGGACCCTAGCGGCGGGTATGGGAGTGCTGTGGCTAATGCGCGCCTTTCTATGACGGTTTAGTGATGTGTGGCTAGACCGCCCGTTTGGGGGTTGTTTTCCGCCACGCGGCGGCGCAGGCTAGCAATAGCCTTGCGTACAAGGCTAGCAAGGTACTGGCTACGCAGTGCGTAGGCGTTTTGAACAGCTTGATCAACTGTGGTCATAACTATCTCCAATAAAAGGGGTGTTGAAACAATGAGCACAGTGTATTCTGTTCCGTTGAAGAGATAATCCGTTAAATCGGAACATTATTTAAGACAGAAAGGCACAAATAAAATGGATCGGGCGGCAGAGATGCACATGTTCGTGCGCGCGGTAGAGAAGGGCAGCTTCTCAGCGGCAGCGCGTGATCTTGATCTCACGCCATCGGCGGTGAGTAAACAAATTCGGCGGCTGGAAGATCGCTTGGGCGTGCGCTTGTTTAACCGCACGACCCGGCAGATTAGTCTTACTGAAGTGGGCCATGCTTATTACGAGCGCTCTGCCCGCATTATCCAAGAGATCGAAGAGGCTGAGGAGGCCGTTACGGCGCTTAACGAAAATCCGCGCGGCACATTGCGTATTGCAGCCACCGTGGCTTTTGGCCGGGTTGAGGTAATGCCGCGAATGAGCGAGTTTTTAGAGCGCTATCCCGACTTAACGGTTGAGTTTGAGCTTACCGATCGGCAGGTCGATTTAATTGAAGAGGGCATTGATGTTGCCATTCAATGGCGTGAGCAAATGGAAGATCCCTCGGTTATCGCGCGGCGGCTTTGTGTGAATCGACGCATTATTTGTGCAGCGCCAAGTTATATTGAGCGGCATGGTAAGCCGCGCACGCCAGAAGAACTCCTCAAGCATAACTGCCTAACTTTATACGAGGTTTCGCAGTTTAATGACTGGGCGTTTGAAGATGAGCAAGCCGGCTCACGCGTGTTGCATGTTAAAGGTAATTTTCGCGCCAATACCGCTGATGCACTTTACGAGGCGGCGCTTGCCGGCCTTGGGTTGGCGCGGCTGTCTACCTGGTTAGTGATGCCGGCCATACGCCGAGGAGATTTGGTGCCGGTGCTACTGCAGTATCCGCACGAAAGCTCGGCTTACTTTTTGATTTATCCGCATCGTCGACATCTTTCGCAAAAGGTGCGGGCTTTTGTTGACTTTTTGGTTGAAGAATTTACGCCCGTGCCACCGTGGGAGCGTGAAGGCCTCGAGTTTACCGAAGCGGAGTGGCAAGAGCGGATTGCCCGCGATTAGTTGTTTGGCCTACCCGGGTGGTGCTGGCCCATTTAAAACAATAATGCCGATATTAAGATAGCCCGCCAGGGTAACCCAGGCTAAGTAAGGGGCTAGCAACCAAGCGGCAAGTGGCCGTACGCGATGAAAGCGCAGTATGGTTAATAAGATCAGCGCCCATAAAATAATTAAATCAACCAGCGCCAAATCGGGCCGATGCCACTGAAAAAACAAAATGCTCCACAGGCCGTTGGCACCGAGCTGGGCAACAAAGGGCAAAAGGGTAGGTAACCCGCCAAGCAGCGTGGTTTTACGCCATACCAAAAAGACCGACACGGTCATTAAGGCATACAAAAGCGTCCATACAATCGGAAAGGCTAGGTCAGGCGGTGTAAAGGGGGGTTTTTGTAGTGCCGCATACCAGCTGCCCGGCGGGCTGAGGATGCCGCTCATTGCCGTGAGGATGACCAATAATGCCCATCCCGCAAACCCAATTACTGCCTGACGTGTGGTCATGCGTCTATTACCTACCAGCTGCCGGTATTTTCCATAGAGGCCCAAGGCTCCTGCGGTGGCAAGGGGTCGCCCTGCTGTAAGAGCTCGATGGAGATGCCATCGGGTGAGCGCACAAACGCCATATAGCCATCGCGCGGTGGGCGATTAATGATAACGCCGTTATCTTGCAGGTGCTGACAGAGCGTGTAGATATTCTCTACCCGATACGCCAAATGACCAAAGTTACGGCCGCCGCTATAGGTTTCAGGGTCCCAGTTCCAAGTGAGCTCTAGCATGGGCGCATTGTCGCTGGAGCGCGCCCGCTCTGCATCATCCGGCGCGGCCAAAAAGATCAGCGTAAAACGGCCTTTTTCGCTTTCTTTGCGGCGGATTTCTTGCATGCCCAGCAGGTCGCAATAAAACCGCAAAGACGCATCTACGTCGCTTACCCTGACCATTGTGTGTAAATACTGCATTAAGCCTCCTTTTTTGAGTTACCAAGGGGGCGTGGTATCAATGCACCAGCCCCTAGTTAAATTTATGCAAATAGAGAATTAGTCTGCCAATCCGCATAAATTTCCCTAGGCATCCAAATAACACTATCTCCACCCCGCTCCACCGCAGAGTCAAACGTTTGTTAGCGTCCTGCGTACTGCATCATGCCATCCTGCAACGATATGGTCACGATGGCTGCGCGAAATAGCCGGGTTAAAGGACTGATTAAGCGCCCATTGTGAACCAAGTTCGTCGAGTGAGGCGTAGATGCCATGCTGTAAACCGGCCAGATAGGCGGCGCCTAAGGCGGTGGTTTCGATAATCTGCGGTCGCTCAACGGTTAGGCCCGTCAGATCAGCCAGACGTTGCAGTAGCCAATTATTGGCCACCATTCCGCCATCAACCCGCAGCGTGTGTTGGTGGGTGCCGGAATCACCGGCCATTGCCTCGAGTAAATCACCGGTTTGCAGGCAGACCGAATCTAGCGCGGCGTGCACAAATTCAGCCACACCCGTATTGCGCGTTAAGCCAAAAAACGCGCCGCGGGCATTTGGATCCCACCACGGTGCGCCCAGCCCCGTAAAGGCGGGCACCAAGAAAAGGCCCTCGGCTTCGGCTGAGTTGGCAAGCCCCTCGCTTTGTGAGGCATGGGCGATGATGCCGAGCTCGTCGCGCAGCCATTGAATCGCCGCGCCGGCCACAAAAATAGAGCCTTCTAGTGCATAGGTGGGTTGGCCATTGATGCGGTAAGCCGTTGTGGTAAGTAGGCGATTTTTTGACGGCACGGCTTCAGAGCCGGTATTCATCAGGGCAAAACAACCCGTGCCATAAGTGCTTTTAATCATGCCAGGGCTAAAGCAGCATTGTCCAACAACGGCAGCATGCTGATCGCCCGCTATACCTTGAATAGGCAGTGCTGCGCCTAAAACCGATTCATCGCTAGTGCCAAAGTCAGCCGCGCTATCTAGTACTTCGGGCAAGATGGCTTTGGGGATATCAAACAGCTCTAAAAGCGTGTCATCCCAGCGTTGTTTGTGAATATCAAATAGGAGTGTGCGACTGGCGTTGGTGGCATCGGTGGCGTGGCTCTTGCCGCCCGTTAAGCACCATAAAAGCCAGCTATCGACGGTGCCAAAGGCTAGCTCCCCTTTTTCGGCCCGTGCCCGGGCGCCGGCCACGTTATCCAAAATCCAACCGATTTTTGTGGCTGAAAAGTAGGGGTCGAGTAACAGGCCAGTGCGCTCGGTAATCATGGCCTCATGCCCGGCTGAGCGCAGCGCGGCACACCGCTCGGCGGTGCGTCGATCTTGCCAAACAATGGCGTTATGCACCGGTTCGCCGGTTTTTCGATCCCACACAATGGTGGTTTCGCGTTGGTTGGTAATGCCAATACTAACCGCATGTACCCCCGCAGCGCGCGCGCCTTTCAGCGCTTTACGGCAAACCTTTAGGGTAGAGTCCAGCAGATCCTGCGGATCATGCTCTACCCACCCACTGTGCGGATAATGCTGGGGAAACTCCCGTTGTGCGGTAGCCACCGCGTGGCCATCAATATCGAAAACAATCGCCCTTGAGCTTGTTGTGCCTTGGTCGATTGCCAGTATTCCAGTTTGTTCCACCATATCGGTGCCTCTCCTCCAGCATTGCGTGATGTCTTTTAGTCGGTATGATCGAACGCGCAGATGAAAAGTCAAGCAACAATGTGTTCGAAAATGAAAATAAAGGAGGGGCGCGGTGATTTCGGCAGACTATGGCACCGTTGAATTGAATCCACGTCAGCAGGCAATGCTCAATCTGGTGCATGAGCAGGGATTTGTGTCTGTAGAAGACCTAGCGCAGCACTTCTCAGTCACTTCGCAGACCATTCGCAGAGACATTAACGATCTTTGTTCTGTTGGGCTGTTACGCCGATATCACGGCGGCGCGGGGCTACCTTCAAGCGTAGAAAATGTGGCGTATCAGGCCCGCCAGGTATTGCGCCCTGAGGCTAAAGAAAAAATTGCCGAGGGCTTAGCAGCGCGAATCCCCAATCATGCCTCGTTGTATATGACGTTAGGTACCACCACCGAGGCCGTCGCACGGGCACTGCGTGATCATCGGGGGTTACGTGTTATCACCAATAATCTTAATGTTGCCAGTATCTTAGCAGACAACCCAGCTTGCGAAGTGATTGTGGCAGGGGGCGTGGTGCGACATCGTGATCGGGGGATTACCGGCGAGGCAACCATCGATTTTATGAACCAATTTAAAGCGGATTACGCGGTGATTGGCATCTCGGGCATCGAGGCCGACGGTACGTTGCTTGATTTTGACTACCGGGAAGTGCGCGTGCTGCAAATTATTATGGCTAATGCCCGATCAGTGCTTTTGGCGGCGGATCGAAGTAAGTTTGGGCGCAACGCATTGGTGCGTGTGGCCGATCTTAGCCAGATTAGCGAGTTGCATACGGATGCCGAGCCACCCATTACCATTCGGCGCTGTTTGGAGGAACATGGCGGACGCGTTTTCGTAACTGATTCTTGACCCCAGAATTTTCGGTGGTATGTTGGAAACCGAACATACGAGGAGGAGTCGATTTCGTGGCAACCACGAGTCAGCAAGTAGACGCATTCGATATGGTAGTCGTCGGTGCCGGTATTAACGGTGCTGGTATTGCTCGCGATGCCGCTGGGCGGGGGCTTAAAGTCTTGATTTGTGATCAAGGCGATTTGGCCAACTACACCTCATCTGCCAGCACAAAACTCGTGCATGGTGGTCTGCGCTACTTGGAGTATTACGAGTTTCGTTTAGTGCAAAAAGCACTGGCCGAGCGAGAAGTATTGCTCGGAATCGCGCCTCATATCATTTGGCCGCTGCGTTTTGTGATGCCGCATGTCAAAGCGTTACGCCCCGCTTGGCTAATTCGCCTTGGCTTATTCCTCTACGATCATTTAGGCGGCCGTAAAAAACTTCCCGCCTCCCGCGGTATTAATTTGCGTCAGCACGAAACCGGCGCGCCGCTAACTGATGAGTTAAGCAAAGGTTTTATGTACTCAGATTGCTGGGTGCAAGACTCACGACTGGTTGTACTGAATTGCATGGACGCGGCCAATCGGGGCGCCAGTGTACGCCCAAGAACGCGTTGCATCGGTGCTCAGCGCACTGAAGGGATATGGGAAATTCGGCTTAAAGATTTGGTGACGGGCGAAGAGTCGGTGGTGCGCAGTCGCTCGCTGGTTAATGCCGCCGGCCCATGGGTGGCTCGCTTCCTTGACGATGCGATGAGCCGTGATGACGACAAAGATGTGCACTTGGTGAAGGGTAGCCATATTGTAGTGCCGTCTATGTTCGATCACGATGCCTCGTATCTATTTCAAAATAATGATGGCCGTGTGATTTTTGCAATTCCTTATGAACAGCATTACACGCTGATCGGGACCACCGATGTGGCGTATGAGGGCAACCCGGCAGACGCGCAAGCCAGCGAAGAAGAAATTCAGTATCTGTGTGACGCCGTTAACCGGTATTTCAAAAAACCCATTACGCCGGCAGAGGTCACTTGGACGTACGCCGGCGTGCGGGCGCTGTATGACGAGTCTGAAGAAGACGACGTTTCTGCGGTTAGCCGCGATTACAGCCTTGATTTAGATGAGCGCAAGCCGCCATTGCTGTCTGTGTTTGGTGGCAAAATCACCACTTATCGCACCTTGGCGCGCCAAGCGGTTGATCAGTTAGCCCCAGCGCTAGATGCCAAGGTGGTGGACTGGACCGGCAAAGAAACCCTACCCGGCGGCGATATCCCGAATGGAGATTTCGACGCGTATCTGGCCAGTGTGCACCGCGACTATCCGTGGTTACCCGATGACATGGTATGGCGGTTAGTGCGTAATTACGGCACCGAGGCCAGACGTTTACTGGGCTCGGCGCAAAGCCTTGCCGATTTGGGTGAGCATTTTGGATCTGATCTCTACGAGGCCGAGCTGCGCTATTTAGCAGACTATGAATGGGCTTTGAGCGGGGAGGATGCCATTTGGCGTCGTACCCGTATTGGACTTGCGCTGGATCAAGCGCAGCAAGATCGTGTGTCTGCCTGGTTTGGTGGGCAACAGAAAAAGAGGGCAACTGCGTAATGAGCCTGGTTCTTGAGGGGGTGAGTCGTTCTGTTGAGGGGGTTCCGTACCTCGACAATATCAATTTGGTTTGTGAGCGGGGCGAGTTTAATGTGCTGCTCGGTTTGACACGGGCGGGCAAAACCACATTGATGCGCGTAATGGCCGGGCTAGAGCCGTTGAACGCGGGGCGTGTGCTGGAAGACGGCGTGGATGTCTCAAAGGTCTCTGTGCGCAAGCGCTCGCTGGGCATGGTCTATCAGCAGTTTATTAACTATCCCGCCATGTCGGTTTACGAAAACATTGCCTCTCCATTGCGCCTTGAGCGCCTGCCCAAGGCCGATATTGATCGGCGCGTGCGCGATGAAGCCGCGCGATTGGGTATTGATCATTTGCTCGACCGGCTGCCCAGTGAATTATCCGGTGGGCAGCAGCAGCGCTGTGCCATGGCAAGGGCGCTGGTGCGTGATGCCAAACTGATTTTGCTCGATGAGCCACTCGTCAATCTGGATTATAAATTGCGCGAGGGCCTGCGCTCTGAGCTGCGCGCCTTATTTGCTGATCGCGATACCGTAGTGGTTTATGCCACCACGGAGCCTGAAGAAGCCCTGATTTTAGGCGGCAAAACTGCGGTGCTTCACGAAGGTCGCTTGCTGCAGCATGGGCCGACGGCCGAGGTGTATCGCAACCCTGTCAATACGACCGTGACCCAGGTCTTTGCTGATCCGCCCATGAACTTGATGCAAGCACGCATTGAGGATGGCCAATTTTATGTAGACGGTCGTGAAGGCATTGAGTTGCCGCCGCATTTAAGTCATCTCGCCACGGGGCATTACACCTTGGGTTTGCGCCCCCACCATTTGTTTGCCAGCGACCGTGGCCAAGGCTCGGTGTCTTTGGTGGGCGAAGTTGAGGTGGCCGAGGTGGCAGGTTCAGTTACCTACATTCACTTGGATGTTAATCACCGCGATTGGGTGGTGCTGGAGCGCGGCGTGCACACCGTACATCCGGGCGCTCGTTTTGAAGTGCATTTTCATCGCCGGCATTTGTATGTGTTTGATCAACAGGATCGCTTAGTCGCATCCCCAGACTCAGAGCTCGGGCAATAACATGGCTAGAATCGAACTAAACAACTTGGCACACCGTTACGCGCCCGGGGGCGAATACGCTTTACAGCCCATGCAGCATGTTTGGGAAGACGGCGGTGCCTATGCGCTGCTCGGCCCGTCGGGTTGCGGCAAAACAACGCTGCTTAACATTATCTCTGGCTTAGTGCAGCCCTCAGAAGGGCAGGTATTGTTTGATGGGGTAGATGTTACCCATCGCAGCACCGAAGAGCGCAACATCGGGCAGGTGTTTCAGTTTCCGGTGGTCTACGACACGATGACCGTGTTTCAAAACCTCGCCTTTCCGCTTCGCAATCGCAAAATGGCAGAAGATTACGTCAATCGGCGGGTGCGTCAGGTGGCAGAGATGCTCAGTTTAACCGACGTGCTTGATCGGCGTGCCCGCAACCTCACCGCTGATGCCAAGCAAAAGATATCGCTCGGTCGTGGTTTGGTGCGTGAAGATGTCTCCGCCGTGCTGTTTGATGAGCCACTCACCGTGATTGACCCGCATCTTAAATGGCAGTTGCGTCGCAAACTGCGTGAGGTGCATGAGCAGCTCAATTTGACGCTGGTTTATGTGACCCATGATCAAACCGAGGCGCTGACCTTTGCCGATAAGGTGGTGGTGATGTTGGCCGGCCAGGTACTACAAGTTGGCACCCCGCAGGAATTATTTGAACGCCCCGCCCATACGTTTGTTGGGTACTTCATTGGCAGCCCCGGCATGAACTTTATGCCGTGTGAGCTCAGTGGCAATGAGGCGCTGGTCGATGGCGAGCGAATTGCGATTGACCCGGCAACAGCGGCGGCCGCCAGCCAAAACGGCGGCAGCTTGCAGTTAGGCATTCGCCCAGAGTTGGTACGCCTGGCCACTGAGGGTGAGTCTGGCTTATTGCTGAAGGTTGACCAAGTTGAAGACTTAGGCGAGCACCAGTTGGTGACCGGCCATTTTGGCAGCCATCAATTTCATGTGCGCTTAGATGAATCAGAAAAAATCAACAGTGATGGCCTGCGGTTGGTTTTCCCCGTAGAGCACACGCTGCTGTATGCCGATGAGCATCTTGTCGGTGCAGGAGGAGCAAAGCATGGATAAACGTGAATACCAATGGGCGTGGCTAATGGTTTTGCCAGTGCTGGTGCTGGTGGCCTTTAGTGCGGTCATCCCGCTAATGACGGTGGTGAATTATTCTTTGCAGGATATTTTGGGTCGATCGGCGTTTTTTGTGGGTGCAGAGTGGTTTGAAGAAACACTTAACAACTCACGCCTGCAGGCTGCATTGATGCGGCAGTTTGCCTTCTCCTTTACGATTTTGGCTATTCAAATTCCATTGGGCATTGGCATTGCACTGCTAATGCCAAAACGCGGCTGGCAGGCCTCGGCCGTGCTCATCTTAATTACGATGCCGCTGCTGGTGCCCTGGAATGTGGTGGGCAGCATGTGGCAGATCTTTACCCGGGGTGACATCGGGTTAGCGGGCTTTATCATTCGTGAATTGGGGTATGACTACAACATTACCGCCAATGCGGTGGATGCCTGGGTCACCATCATCATTATGGATATCTGGCACTGGACGCCGCTGGTAGCGCTGCTTTGCTATAGCGGGCTGCGTTCAATTCCAGAAGCCTACTTCCAGGCTGCCCGCATCGATCGGGCGTCTAAGTGGGCCACATTCCGCTACATTCAGCTGCCCAAGCTGACCAACGTGCTGGTTATCGCAGTCCTTCTGCGCTTTATGCACTCGTTTATGATTTACGCTGAGCCATTCGTGCTTACTGGCGGCGGCCCGGGTAGCTCCACCACATTTTTGAGTCAGTCACTGGCCACTATGGCAATCGCTCAGCAAGACCTAGGGCCATCGGCGGCATTCTCAATTACTTACTTCCTGATCATTTTGGCGGTGAGCTATGTGTTCTACGTCACGATTATGAATATGCAAAAAGAAAAAGCGGCGCAGCAGGGCGCGGGAGGTGCTGAATGAGTGCCGGTGCTTCACGTGAGTCCAGCGGCTTAAGGCGTAGCCTGTTGGCGCTGTACTTATTCTTTACGCTGCTGCCCATTTATTGGCTGCTCAATATGTCTTTAAAGACCAACCAAGAAATCTTGGGCACATTCTCACTGTGGCCTGAAGCGTTAAATCTGCATGCTTATTTGCGGATTTTAACTGACCCATCTTGGTATATGGGCTATGTAAACTCGCTGACCTACGTGTTCATGAATATGACCATTAGCATATTGGTGGCGCTGCCAGCCGCGTATGCATTTAGCCGGTTTCGGTTTATTGGCGATAAGCATTTGTTCTTTTGGCTACTCACCAACCTGATGGCACCACCGGCGGTGTTTTTGCTGCCGTACTTTCAGCTCTATTACTCGGTGGGTTTGTTTGACACCCATATTGCGGTGGCGCTGGCCCATTGCCTGTTCAACATTCCGCTGGCCGTCTGGATATTGGAAGGCTTTATGAGCAGCGTGCCCAAGGAAGTGGACGAAACGGCTTATATCGACGGCTATAGCTTCCCGGCGTTCTTTGTGAAAATTTTCATTCCAATGATTCGCTCGGGCATTGGTGTAACGCTGTTTTTCCTATTTATGTTCTCGTGGGTTGAGCTACTCCTGGCTCGCATACTCACGGCAACCGAAGCACAGCCGATTGGCGCGATTATGACGCGAACGTCTACGGCTTCTGGGGTTGACTGGGCCACGCTGTCTGCAGCCGGCATTTTAACGATCGTGCCTGGCCTGCTGGTGGTTTATTTCGTGCGTAATCACATTGCCAAGGGCTTTGCCCTCGGTCGGACATAAAGGAGGCCTTGGCATGATGGAGTGGATGGTTTGGACGCTGCCAACGGCCCTTTTCTTTGGGGTCATTGCCACCGGTTTACTGGGGATGACGATTTGGGAGGTGGTTTCTCCCACCATCGAGCGCAAAGGGTTTCTGCCGATCAGTACCACGCGCGGCGATCGTTTTTTTATCGGTTTACTCACCTCTGCCTATATTCATTTGGTGGTGGTTGGCTTTACCGATATCAGTCTTTGGTTGGCTCTGGGTGTTTCTATCGTCTGGATGGCGATTTTAATGCGTTGGGGTTAAGTCGAAGTGAGGAAGAGAGCCCTTTTAGGGGTTGCAATTCGTGCTAGAAAGCAACGAGGTAGTTATGAAAAGTAATAAAGCACTATGGTCAGCGCTGGCAGGGGGGCTTTTGCTCACGCCCGGTCTGTTGCTGGCAGATAATCATGATACAGACGCGGTCATCGAGCGTTTGGTTGACGAGGTATTCGTTAACTCCACGCTGACCCGTGAGGAGAAAATTGCAGAGCTAGAATGGTTTGCCGAAGCGGCCGAACCATTTCGTGGCATGGAGATTAATACGGTTGCAGAAGGCCTGACGACTCACGTTTATGAGCGTGATGTGCTGGCAGAAGCCTTTAGCGAGCTGACGGGAATTGATATCACCCATAACATCATCGGCGAAGGTGATGTGGTTGATACCATGCAAACCCAGATGCAGTCAGGTCGTAATATTTACGACGGTTTCATTAACGACTCTGATGCCATTGGTACGCATATTCGTTATGGCGTTACCGTTAACCTGTCAGAAGCCATGGAAAATGAGTGGGCAGATTACACCCTGCCAACACTTGATCTGGACGACTTTATTGGTCTTCAGTACACCACAGGCCCTGATGGCAGCGTTTATCAGTTGCCTGCACAGCAGTTTGCCAACCTCTATTGGTTCCGTTTGGACTGGTTCACCGATCCAGACCTGATGGCACAGTTTGAGGAGCTTTACGGCTACGAGCTGGGCGTGCCTACCAACTGGACGGCCTACGAGGAAATCGCTGAGTTCTTCACAGACCATGTTCAGGAAATTGATGGTGAGCGTGTTTATGGCCACATGGACTATGGCCGTCGTGATCCTTCCTTAGGTTGGCGCTTCCATGACTCCTGGCTCTCCATGGCGGGTATGGGTAGCCCCGGCGTGCCATTCGGTAATCCGGTTGATGACTGGGGCATTCGCGTAGATGAAAACAGCAACCCAGTGGGTGCTAGTGTTTCCCGCGGTGGTGCAACCAACTCGCCAGCGTCCGTGTTTGCCATGACCAAGGCTGTGGATTGGCTTGAAGCCTATGCACCGCCAGAGGCAGCGGGCATGACCTTTGGTGAAGCCGGCCCAGTACCTGCTGAGGGCAACATTGCTCAGCAGATCTTCTGGTACACCGCCTTTACTGCCGACATGGTCGACCCAAGCGTTGCGGTAACGGATGATGAGGGCAACCCGCTATGGCGGATGGCGCCATCACCCGTCGGTCCTTACTGGGAAGATGGCATGAAAGTTGGTTATCAGGACGTGGGTTCCTGGACCTTCTTTGAGTCTACGCCTGAAGATCGTCGCACCGCGGCATGGCTGTTTGCGCAGTTCACCGTGGCCAAGACCACCTCTTTGGAGAAGACCATTGCCGGTCTAACGCCAATTCGTGAGTCGGACATCTTCTCCGATCAAATGACGGAAATGGCACCGAAGCTGGCTGGCTTGGTGGAGTTCTATCGCAGCCCGAACGAGAGCTGGTGGACACCATCCAGCACGAACGTACCGGACTACCCACGTTTGGCCCCCTTGTGGTGGCAGAACCTGGCGCCGGTCATGAGTCGTGAGGTAACGCCGAAGGAAGGCCTGGATAACCTGGCCGCGGCAATCGATCGGACGATGGAGCGTCTGGCCCGTGCTGATGTGTTTGACACCTATGCACCGGTGCTCAACGACGAGCGTGATCCGGAGTACTGGCTGAGTCAGCCAGGTTCGCCTAAGGCGCGTTTGGAAAATGAGATGCCACAGGGCACCACGATGCCTTATGACGAAATGATGGAAGAGTGGATGTCAGCCGGTCAGCGCTAAGCGATGACCTAACCCAAGGGGCCTTCGGGCCCCTTTTTTTTGCCTGCCACTTTGACCCCCCCTCCGGGGGAGGGGTATAGTCGAATCATGAATAAAGAAATTGAACTCGAAATTACGGGAATGACTTGCGGCGGATGCGTTCGCCGCGCCGAACAAGCGCTGCTTGCCGTGCCGCAAGTTACTCAGGCTGATATTAATCTGGCAACGGGCCGAGCCACCCTGACTATCGCTCCCGATGCCGAGCGCCGCGAGGTGATTGCGGCGGCGGTTCAGGCGTTAGAGGAGGCAGGCTATCCGGCAGGCACTGAGGTGCTGAGCTTATCGCTCACGGGGCTAACGTGTGGTGGCTGCGTCAACGGTGTAGAAAAGGCCCTGCTGGCATTGCCGGGGGTGTTAGACGCCAGCGTTAATCTCGGTACCAGCAATGCCCGGGTGACCTATTTACCGCGAGAGGTCAGTCGCAGCGAGGCCGTGGCCGCCATCGAAGCAGCCGGTTATGGGGTAACTGATTCTGAAGTGGATGCGCCGGTAGATGCGGCTGCGGGATTACGCCGCCAAGTGCTGATTGCTGCGGCCTTTACCATTCCGCTGGTGATTATTGCGATGGGGCGCCACTTACCTGGTGGGCATGATTTTTTCCATCAGTGGATGCCCGAGCGTGCTTGGATAGCGGTGGAGTGGCTATTGGCCACACCGGTGGTGTTTTGGGCTGGCCGCGACTTTTTTATTCGCGGCTACAAGGAGCTCAGCCATTTTGCGCCCGCCATGAGTAGCCTAGTAATGATCGGTGCCGGTGCGGCGTATGTTTATTCTCTGCTTGCCTTGAGCGTGCCAGGGTTGTTTCCCGCCGGTACGGCATTGAGCTACTTTGAGGCCGCTGGCGTTATCATTACGCTCATCTTGGTGGGGCGCTATTTAGAGCAAATTGCCCGCGGCCGTACCTCAGAGGCTATTCGACGTCTGCTCAGTTTGCAGACGCCAACCGCGCGGGTTTGGCGTGATGGTGACTACACCGAAGTCGATATTGATGCCGTGCAAGCCGGTGATCAGGTATTAGTGCGCCCTGGAGAACGAATCCCGGTTGATGGTGAGGTGATTGAGGGACAGTCACGCATTGATGAGTCTATGATCTCGGGTGAGCCGGTGCCGGTATCTAAGGGTGAAGGAGACGAGGTAATTGCCGGTACGGTGAATGGCCAGGGCTCAATCACTTTTCGGGTTGTTCGGGTGGGCAAAGACACGGTGCTTGCTCAAATTATCGATTTGGTTGAGCGTGCGCAGGCCGAAAAACCGCCGATTCAGCAATTAGCTGACCGAATTGCCGGTGTTTTTGTGCCGATTGTGCTGGTAATTGCCACGCTAACCGCGGTCACATGGCTGAGCGTGGGTCCTGACCCGGTTCTGTCTTATGCTTTTGTGGCCTCGGTAAGCGTGCTGCTCATTGCCTGCCCTTGTGCGATGGGGCTGGCCACGCCCACCGCGGTGATGGTGGCCACTGGCAAGGGCGCTGAAAATGGCATGCTCATGCGCCGCGGCGCGGCGTTAGAAGCGCTGGCACGGGCTGACACCGTGGTGTTGGATAAAACCGGCACGCTCACAATCGGGCGCCCCCAGCTTACGGACCTTGAGGCATTAAACGGCAATGAGGCGGGTCTGCTTGCCCTGCTGGCAGCGGTGGAAAACCACAGTGAACACCCCATTGGTACGGCGGTTGTTGAGGCCGCCCGCGCTCGCGATATTGCCTTGCCCGCTGTAAGCGACTTTGCCGCAGAAGTTGGCTTTGGCGTGCACGCCAAAGTAGATGGGCAAATGGTGCAAGTGGGCGCGGCGCATTACATGGAAAAGCTGGGCATTGATGTGACGCCCGTGGCGGATACCGCTCAACGCTTGGCGGACCAGGCGCGCACCACCATTTATGTGGCAGTTGATGGCGCATTAATTGGTTTGGCTGCGGTGGCCGACCCCGCTCGCCCAGAAAGTGCGGCGGTTGTGGCGGCGCTCAAAAAGCGCGGCCTCAGCGTGGCCATGGTAACGGGTGATCAAGCGGCAACGGCCAATGCCGTGGCACGCAGCCTAGGGATTGATGAGGTGCTGGCGGGTGTGCTGCCCGACGGTAAGGCCACTGAAGTTGAAAGGCTGCAGGCCGAGGGGCGCCGTGTGATTTTTGTTGGCGATGGCATTAATGATGCCCCCGCACTGGCGCGTGCCGATGTAGGTGTTGCCATTGGCAGCGGTACCGATGTGGCCATTGAAGCGGCGGATGCCGTGCTCATGCGCGCAGATTTGTACGCATTGCGTGATGCCATTGATTTGGCTAGAAAAACCCATCGCGTGATTCGGGGTAATTTTGTGTGGGCCTATGGCTATAATGTGGCATTAATTCCGGTTGCGGCGGGCTTGTTATTTCCGCTAACCGGGTGGTTGCTCAACCCAATGGCAGCCTCGGCTGCCATGAGTGTTTCAAGTTTGTTTGTGTTAACCAATTCACTGCGGCTGCGGCGCTTTACGCCTCACCCATCTACCGGAGAACCCACCGATGAGCGAACTCGACGCCCATTGCCAGCTAGCGCTTGACCCCAAAGTCCGCGAGGCCGCCCGTCAACGGCTCATCTCCATTCGCGGTCATGTCGAGGGGATTTTGCGCATGCTTGAGCGTGAGGATATTTACTGTGTCGATGTGCTGCGTCAGCTTAAGGCGGTGGATGGTGCAGTGGCAAAAGTGGGCGATGCCGTGTTGCGTAGTCACCTACACCACCACGTGACCAGTGCTCAGTCACGCGGTGATGCCGATGAGATGGTAGATGAGCTTATGGAGATTTTGAAGTATCGCTAAGCGGCAGTCGCACATGCACGATGTCGCGATCCTCTGGATCGGTTTTTTGGCTAAAACCAAGCTGCTTGCATAACGACAGCATGGGTCGATTTTCACGCAGTACATCGCCGATGACCTGCTTAATACCCCGCTGCTTGGCATATTCAATGACTTGTTCCATTAAAATTCGCCCTAAGCCCAAGCGGGTCAGATCGTGACGAACAATAATGGAGTATTCCGCTTCCTCTCCATCGGGGTCGGAATTCAGATGCACCGCGCCGTAGAGCTCTGCTTTGCCAGGCACACCCGGTACTGTGATAATAAAAGCCATCTCTCGGTCGTAATCAATTTGCGTAAATCGGGCCGCCGCCATGTGGCTTAGGTGCTTCATGGGGGCAAAAAAGCGCAGGCGTATTTGCTCAGGCGTTAAGTGGGCAAAAGCGCGGTGCAGCGCAGGCTCATCCTCGGGCAGAATGGGTCTTAGCAAATAATCCTCGCCATTTTCTGCGGTAATAGTGCGCTCAAGCTCTCGCGGATAGGGGCGGATTGCTAAGCGCCGGGTACCCATTCCGTTTTCACCAATGCGCACTCGTGCATCTAGCGCTACCACGCCGCTATCGGATGCTAAAAGCGGGTTAATATCGAGTTCTTTGACCTCTGAGAAGTCTGTGGCAATTTGCGCGATGCGGGTCAACGTTAACGCAATCATATCCAAATCAGCGGGGGCTTGAGAGCGATAGCCTTTGAGCTGCCGGTAAATACGGGTTTGGCGCATCATCTCGTGGGCCAGTTTAAGATTAAGCGGCGGCAGACCGAGGGCCTGATCGCGAATCACCTCTACGGCCGTGCCGCCCTGGCCGAATAACACAACGGGCCCAAACTGGGCATCATCAGTAACACCCACAATCAGCTCCCAAGCGCCGGCGCGTTTGGCCATAGGCTGTACGCTAAAGCCTTGTAATGCAGCATCAGGGTAAGTTTCTGTAACGCGGCGCTGCATGGCCTCTGCGGCTTGCTTGACCGCCTCGGCGTTTTCTAAATCGAGCACCACGCCGCCAACGTCACTTTTATGGGTGATATCGCGGGAGAGAATTTTAATGGCCGCAGGAAAGCCGAGTCGCTCTGCGGCTTGTGCCGCGGCCTCAGGGTCAGCCGCTACTTCAGTTGGCACAATCTCTACCCCATACGCCGCCAGTAATTGCTTGGCCTCAGGTTCTGAGAGAATTTCTCTTCCGTCGGCGCTGGCTTGGTCAATTAAGTCCCTGGCGGCTGCATAATCTGGCGTAAACACCTCGGGTACCGAAGGGGGTGTTTCAAGTAACTGGGCCTGGTTACGCTTGTATTCAACCATGTGCATAAACGCCCGCACCGCGCCCTCTGGCGTGCTGTAGGTGGGTACATGCGCCTCGCTAAAGCGCCGACGGGCGGCCTCAGCGGTATATTGCCCAACCCAAGAGGTAAACAATGCGGGTCGGGGTATGCCGGGTTTGCCGGGGCGATTTTTCTCAGCAATGACGGCCTCGGCGGCTTCCATACTGTCGGCAACTGCGGTGGGGCAGTTAAGCACCAAGATGGCATCGCTTTCATGCTGCTCGGTTAATACGCGCAACGCATCGGCATAGCGTTTGCCAGAAGCATCGCCAATGATATCGACTGGATTGCCATGCGACCAAGTTGGCGGCAGCACAGCATTGAGCGCCTCAACAACCGACTCTGGCAAATCCGCCAGTTCGCCGCCTTGGGCAATGAGGGTATCGGCCGCTAGCACGCCAATGCCGCCGCCATTGGTTAAAATGGTAAGGGCATCGCCTTGCGGTAGTTCGGCGGATGACAGTGTTTCTACCGCATCAAATAGCTCGCCCAGGGTATCTACCCGCAGCATACCGGCCCGGCGAAATGCCACGTCATAAACCGCATCAGAACCGGCAAGCGCACCGGTATGCGACGCTGCCGCCTGAGCACTGGCCGCATGTCGGCCAGCTTTAACCACGATAACGGGTTTCATACGGGCTGCCGCCCGGGCGGCCGACATAAACTTGCGCGCGTCGGTTACCGATTCCATGTACAACAGAATGGCGCGGGTGTGCTGATCATTGGCCAAATAATCAATGGTGTCGCCAAAGTCGACATCGGCCATGCTGCCCAACGAAATTAAATGGGAAAAACCAATTTTGCGGCGCTGCGCCCAGTCGAGCACCGAGGTAACCACCGCGCCCGATTGCGTGGCAAAGGCGATATGGCCCTTGGGTGGTGAGATATGCGCAAAACTGGCATTAAGCCCAATACCGGGCACCAATACGCCCAAACAGTTGGGGCCGATAATGCGCGTGAGGTGCGGCTTGGCCGCTGCAAGCATCTGATCACGCAATGCCATGCCAGTTTCATTATTACCCTCGCCAAAGCCGGCAGTAATCACGATAACACCACGGGTGCCGCGCTCGGCAAGCTCTTTAACCAAGCCCGGCACCGTATCAGGCGGCGTGCAAATGACCGCTAAATCAGGCGTGATCGGCAGGGCGCTGACATCGGGATAACATAAAACGCCCTCGATGGATTCATGCTTGGGGTTAACCGGCATGACCGGGCCGCCAAAGCCGCCATGAAAAAGATTACGGGCTAGCACTGCGCCCACAGATCCCTGTCGGCGGCTGACCCCGATAACCGCAATGGATTTGGGTTTAAAGATGGCGTTGAGATTGCGAATGGTCATATCAAACCCCTGATCGCCGCATTAATGCTGCATAGCAACATTGTAGCGCATCAAGATGTCAGTTGCTTGATAGCCCGGCCAAAATTAACGGTAATGTGATGGCGGCCGCGGCCGTTTGAAAGGTCAGTAGGCCAGAGACGAGCGTGTAGTCACCGCCCAGCTGGCGCGCCAGAATATAGGCCGAGGTAGCGGCCGGTAAGGCTAAAAAGAGTACTAAAATTTCGGTTTCTAGGGGTTGCAAGCCCAGTGCCAGTGCAATGCCCCAGCCTATCAGTGGCAATATCACCAACTTAATTAAACTGCTGCTTAAGATGGGGGCGATATCTTGGCGTAAACGCCGAAACTGCAGCCCCGCGCCCACACTCATCAACCCCAGTGGCACGGCGGCACTGCCTAAAATCTCTAATAGCCGATTGGCGATGCCCGGTACGCCCAGCCCCGTTAAATTGAGCGTCAAACCGATTACACAGCCTAAAATCAGCGGATTACTGATGAGGCTTTTTGTCACAGCGCCTGGCGTGGTGTGACGATCGGCACAGCGTGTAAGCACCAAAACGCAGGCCACGTTGAGTAACGGAATAAACAGCGCAATCACGAGTGCGGCGGTTGGCATGGCCGCTGGCCCCATCACGCTTAGCACAATGGCGATGCCCAAATACGTGTTAAAGCGCAGCGCGCCTTGATAGACAGAACTCAGCGCAGGCCCGGTGAGGTGGAGCAATGGGCGCAGCGCAAAGACAAGCGCGCTGCCGGCAGCCAGCGCTAATGTGAGCGCTAAAAACAAGGGCAGCAGGCGGGCTGCATCAAGCGCGGCATTGCCCAGACTGCTAATCAGTAGCGCTGGGAAGAAAACAAAGTAAATCAGCCGCTCAAGCGCTGGCCAAAAAGCATCGCCAGGAAAATGGGCACGGCGCAGGGCCGCTCCGATTAAAATCACCACAAATAAAGGCAGCAAGGCGGTAAGAATGGCGGCAACAGGCATCATACGCCTTCTGCCGGGGCATGCTCTAAACCCGAGAGCTGCACGCCCAGCAAGCGAACGGCGCGATGCAGCGTATGGGCAAACAGACAGTGATGAACGCTGCTTGCCAGCGCTGTAAACTCAGCACTGGCCTGGCCGAGTGTTTGTGAGCGGGTATGCGTGGTGAAGTCGCGATAGCGCAGCTTCACGGTTACCGTGCGCGCGCGCAGGCCACTGTGGCAAAGCCGGCCATGCACTTCTTTAAGCATTTGCTCGGCCTCATGCGCTAATCGCCCGCTGCTGCGGCAGTCTTGCTGAAACGTACGCTCCCGACCAATGGATTTGCGAACGCGCTCGGTTTGTACCGGGCGGTCGTCTTCGCCGCGCGCGGCCTGCTGCAAAGAAATGGTATGACTGGGGCTGAACTCACGGCTTAGCTCAAGCGGGTCTGCTGCGGCTAATTGGCCGATATGGGTGATACCTAAGGCGGCTAAGCGCTCGGCCGTGCGGGGCCCCACGCCATGTAGGGTTCTCACGGGCAGCGGCCAAATTTTTTCAGGCACATCAGCAATGGTTAGCAGGGTCAGCCCATCGGGTTTTTCAAGATCAGAAGCAATTTTAGCGAGCAGGCGGTTGGGTCCGATGCCTACCGAGGCAACCAGCCCCGTTGCGCTGAGAATATCGGCTTTAAGCTGTGCGCCAATCTGCAGTGGATCTTCTGGGCGATGGCTAATGTCGAGATACGCCTCATCAAGCCCCACAGCCTGTCGCACGGGGCTGACCTGATCGAGCACGGTAAATACCTGTGTGGAGGCGGCGCGATAGGCGGCAAAATCGACGGGCAAAAAAACCGCATTTGGGCAGAGGCGATGCGCCGTGCGCAGGGCCATGCCAGAGTGAATGCCGTGCACCCGCGCCTCATACGTGGCGGTTGAAACAACGCCGCGTTGAGTGGGGTCGCCGCGGCCACCCACCACAACGGGTTGGCCTTTTAGCTCAGGTTGTCGACGCAGCTCAACGGCGGCAAAAAACGCATCCATATCAACATGGAGGATGGTGCGGCTCATCGCAAATCGGTTAGGAAGCGCTCTTCCCACGCATTGATGTCGTTTTCACGCAGCACGGCCATCATGCGCGTATGGCGGCGTTGGCGCTCAGGCCTTGGCATAGCAAGCGCTTGATTAAGCCCGGCAGCAATCGCATCGATGTCGTAAGGGTTAATTAGGACTGCATCATCCAGCTCAGCAGCAGCACCGGCCAGTTCAGAGAGCACAAGCACGCCTGGGTCTTCAGGGTCTTGCGAGGTCACAAATTCTTTGGCAACCAGGTTCATCCCATCACGAATGGGGGTAACCAGACCCACGCGTGCAGCTCGATACAGGCCCATAATCGAACCGCGAGCAAAGGTTTTATTTAAATAATGCAGGGGCGCCCAATCGATATCGCCGTAGGTGCCATTAATATGGCCGCTCAGGCCCTCTAGCCGCGCCCGCAAATCGGCATATTCGCTGATGCTGCTGCGCGATAGGCTGGCAATTTGCATCATGACCGTTTGCCCGCGACGGTGCGCGTAGTCTTTGAGCAACAGCTCAAATGCGCGTAAGCGCTGCTCAAGGCCCTTGGAGTAGTCTAGCCGGTCAACGCCAATAATCAGATCCCGATCACCCAGCCCCTGCACTAAGCGGCGAACGCGGGGGGCCAGTACAGTACGTTCGGCCAGTTGGGCCAGTTCATCGACATCAACGCCCACAGGGTACACGCCGGTTTGTAAGTTGCGGTTGCGATGCCGCAGCTGCCCGGGTTGTCGGCAGAGCGCACCCACGGCGCGATTGGCCGATTCCTCAAAGGCATGTTGGTCGTTTTCTGTTTGAAACCCGAGTAGATCAAAGCGACAAAGGTCTTCAATGAGCTGCCGATGCCCAGGTATGGCACGCAGAACATCGTAGTCGGGAAATGGAATATGCAAAAAGAACCCGATTCGATTGGTCACCCCGCGATCGCGTAACTCGCGGGCCAGGGGCATTAAGTGATAGTCGTGAATCCACACGATGTCATCGGGTGAGAGCAGCGGTGTAAGGGCGTCGGCAAATAGGGCATTCACACGCGCATAGCCTTCTGCGTAATGCCGGTGATAGTCCATGGCGCCTAAGTTAAAGTGAAAAACCGGCCAAATAACGGTGTTGGAATAACCGAGGTAATAGTCGTCGTAGTCGGTGCGCGCTAAAGGCAGGGTGGCATATTCAATGCCCTCGTGAGTGGTGAGTTTGGGTCGGCTAATGGGGCCTTGGCTTAGCTGCCCGTTCCACCCAAACCACATGCCGCCGCGGCGTTTGAGTGCGCCGCTCAGGGCAACCGTTAAACCACCCGCTTGAGGCTGGTTAGAGCGTGGTGTCGGAACTCGGTTCGAGACAACCACTAGTCGGCTCATAGCGCTTCCTCCCACGATCGGCTCAGGCGCACCGCTGCGTTAATTAACCCGACCATACTGTAGGTCTGCGGGAAGTTGCCCCAAAGCTCACCGCTTTGGGTGTCTAAATCTTCAGAAAGCAGACCCAGCTTGGTGCGATGCGTGAGCATATTTTCGAGTAACTGTCTGGCTTCGTCTTGGCGGCCAATTGCTGCTAGTGCATCGATAAACCAAAACGTGCAAATGTTAAAGGCGTTTTCTGGCAGGCCAAAATCATCTTCTGCGGCATAGCGAAAAAGATGATCGCCGCGGCGCAAATGCCGCTCAATGGCCTCGACCGTGCCCACAAATCGCGGGTCATCGGCGGCCAAAAAGCCTAAGTCATGCATGATGAGCAGGCTGGCATCCATGGTGTTGCCACCAAAGGTTTCGGTAAACGCCCCTTCGGTTTCGTTCCAAGCGGCTTTGCAGATATGTGCGTGCATTCGCTCGGCTTCGTTTTGCCAACGACGGGCATCGGCATCAAGCCCCAACCGCTCGGCAATGCGCCGCAACCGATCGCAGGCCGCCCAGCACATCATGGCCGAATAGGTATGCACGCGTGCTCGACCGCGGTACTCCCAAATGCCGGCATCGGGCTGATCATAGAGTTGAGCGGCGGCATCACCGAGTGGGCAGAGCCGATGGTAAAGGCTTTTATCGCCAGGGCGCTCAAGGCGTTCATCAAAAAAGGCCTGCGTGGCAGCAAGGATGACCGTGCCGTAAACATCATGCTGGTTTTGACGATACGCATCGTTGCCCACGCGTACTGGGCCCATGCCGCGGTATCCGGTCATCGACTCTGCAATCGTCTCTTCGATGCGGCTTTCCCCACCAATGCCATAAAGCGGCTGCAGGCGTTGCTCTGTGCTGGCTGCCACAATGTTAATGATGTAGCGCAAAAATCCTTCCATGGTGCGTGTGGCGCCCAGCCGGTTGAGTGCGTGCACGGTAAAATAGGCATCGCGCAGCCAGCAATAGCGATAGTCCCAATTACGCTCGCTATTCGCCGCCTCTGGAATGGAGGTGGTGAACGCGGCAATTACCGCGCCGGTATCTTCGTAAGCCGATAATTTGAGGGTAATGGCGGCTCTAATTACCGGGCCTTGCCATTCAAACGGAACGGCAAGTGAGCGTGTCCAGTCACGCCAGTGTTGCTCGGTCAGTTCAAGAAAGCGCCGCCCCATGTCATCCACCGAGTCTTTAACGCTTTCATCGGGCCCAACGATAAAGGTAAGCGTGTTATCAACCATAAAGGGGTGCTCATCGAGCACATGGGTGAGGGCTGCGTTTGTGGTTACTCTAAGAACCTGCTCACGCCGTAAGAAGCGAATATGGTTGCTGCCACGGGTGATTTCTGGGCGCTCACCGTTCCAGCCCATCGCGGGGCGAAGGCGCACACGAATGACCGGATTGCCGCGCAATACCTCAACCCGCCTTACGATCATAACGGGTCGATAATAGCGGCCAAATTGACGAAACCGCGGGCAGAAATCCGTAATTCTCAGCACGCCGCCATGCTGGTCGGTGAGCTCGGTACACAGAATGGCCGTGTTGCGAAGATAGTACTGACGCGATTCTTGTTGATTGCAGAGTTCAATCGCAAAGTAGCCCTGATCGCGCGTATCCACTAATTGGCTAAAGGCCGGCTCTGCATCAAAGCGTGGTAGGCAAGACCACACAATCGTGCCCTGTTTATTGATGAGTGCGGCGATTTGGCAATTGCCAACAACGCCCAGTTCAAGATTTACAGGCTGCTCAGCCATTCTAACGCCTCATTAACGGTGTCGATTTTATACTGCGCCACAGTGTGTGGTGCATCACCCACGCGGATTGAGTGGCCGCCGAGTTCGTTGACGGCGGCAAATGCGTCTTCATCGGTTGTGTCATCGCCAACAAATACCGGCGTTCGGCCCTTAAACGGTGGCTCTGCCATATAGGTTTTAACGACTGTGCCCTTGTGCTGACTGCTCGGTTTAAGCTCCACGAGTTGTTTGCCCTTTTGCAGAATAAATTCATTACCCAGGGCTTTTTGTTCAGCAGCAAGCAGTGCTTCGGCGGCAGGGCCGGCCGTGGGCGCATTACGAAAATGCAGAGCCAGTGCATTGCCCTTATCCTCCCATACCGTGCCGGGGTGTGCTGCCACAAACTCACGAATGGCGTTACGGGCTTGGGCAAACTCGGCGGTACGGTCAACCGCCTGATAGAGCTGGCCTTCGGCATCGCGTCGCTCTAAACCATGAATACCCGCCATTGCCGGCAAGGCGCCATCGAGCAAAGCATCTAAACCCACCAGGCTACGCCCAGAGACAATGGCAATGGCGCCGTTGAGTCGGCGCGCTAAATTGCGCAACAGTGCGGGTAGCTCAGGCGGCACAATAACGGCATCGGGGTGTTCGGCAATTTCAACCAAGGTGCCATCAAAATCCAGAAATAAAGCCCAATCGGGTTGTGCAGCGGGTGGTGCGTTCACAGTTGCGTTAGCCGTCCCATCATGTTCTCCCTAGAAGTTATGATAGTAAGACTACCATTGTCGCTGGCTTGACGTGGCGTGATTGCCCACTGAAACTGATGGGTTATGCCAACTCTTTTAATAGGAATACGTTGAGATTGTGAAAACCTTACTTGAAGCGGTGCCGCCTGAGCTTCACCGCGGGCCCGCTGCCGTTGATGCGGTAGTGGCGCATGTGGCTGCCGTGCATGCCGATTTCCCCTTAGATGGCGTTAACATTCCAGAGATTCATGAAGAGCCTTCGCGCAGTAGCAAAGGTGAGCGACACAAGCCGTTTGCACCACGCATGGCGCCGCGTGAGCTTGCGTATGTGATTCAAGAGCAACTAGGGGTGCCCTGTATGATTAACCGGGTGGTGGTCACAACACCCGCAGATCAGCTGGTGGATTGGGCTAACGAGACCTGGGAGCGCTATGGCATTAACCAATTTGTGCTGGTGGGTGGTGGGCTAAGCAATCAGGCCTATGTGGGGCCATCGGTTACGCAGGCTAATCAGTTATTACGCGAGCACGCTGCCATTGATGCCCTACGCATCGGCAACATCTGCATTCCTTCTCGCGATGGCGAAGTGGCGCGTCTGCAAGCAAAAACCGACGCCGGTGCCGATTTTTTTACCACCCAAATTTTATATGAAGCAGACGATTTGCAGGCTGTGTTGACGGGGCTTGACGAGACATCCGGCCCCACCCCAGATGATCTTTGGGTAGCGCTGTGCCCCGCGCGTACGTTGCGTAATATTCGGTTTTTGCTGTGGCTTGGGGTGAATATCCCTGATGCGCTAGAGGCCTGGTTAATTGAGGCGCCTGATGAGGTGCTGGAGCGGTCACTAGCGCAAATCAAGCGTGTCTGGCAAAGTCTGAGCCAAGACCGAGCCGCTCGTATTCGCCCAGCGCTCGGAATTAACTTGGCGCCCATTGGCGCAATTCCCACCGACGTCACGGTAGGGCTAGCAAAGGAATTGGCAGCAATATGACCGCATTAACCCTGCATGAGCTTATGGCGCGGTTTCCCCGTTCGGGTCATCTTGAGTGGATCGGTGTGCGCCCGGCGCGTCGCGCTCCGCTTGAGGTGCTGGAGGCCGCTGAGGTTAACGCCGGCGGGTTAGTGGGTGATCGTTATGCCGGGCGCAGCGGCAAGCGAGCCATTACGTTAATTCAGGCAGAGCATCTGCCGGTAATTGCCGCCTTGGCTGGCGTGGCCTCAGTAGACCCGGGGCTGTTACGTCGCAATTTAGTCGTCAGCGGAATTAATCTGTATGCCTTGCGCAAAAGCCGTTTTCGGATTGGCGCGGTGCTGCTCGAGGGAACGGGCGTCTGTGATCCATGCTCGCACATGGAAGAAGCGCTGGGCGAAGGCGGTTACAATGCGATGCGCGGGCATGGCGGTATCACCGCGCGTGTGCTTGAGCCGGGTGCAATCGCACTAGGTAATGCAGTGGCAGCGGTGGCATCTGAGGAGGTCTGAGAGATGACGGATTTAGGGCGCATTTTTCGTCGCGTGGGTTGGATCTTTTTAGCCATCGCCGTCAATATTGTGGTGATTGGTGTAGGCGCGTTGTGGTTAGAAGCCGGGCAGGCCGGCATTGAGGCATTGTTTGACCCGGCTAATGCCTGGATTTGGCTAACCACGGCTTTAACGTTTGCACCGGCAGTTGGCAGCTTTTATGCATCATGGCTATTTAATCGTCGTAGCGCGGAATAACTTTGCCAGGATTCAGTCGCCCCTCGGGGTCTAGTGCCAATTTAATGGCGCGCATCAGTGATTGCTCCACCGGGTCTTTGAGGCGTGACACTTCATTGGGCTTTAGTTGCCCCACGCCATGCTCGGCCGCAAACGAGCCGTGATGGCGCATCACAATATCGTTTACCACGCCGGCTAGCTCCTCCCAGCGTGCTAAAAACTGCTCTGCGCTCATGTTTTTTGGCTGGCTTAAATTAAAATGCAGATTGCCATCGCCAATATGCCCAAAGGGGCAAAGCCGAACCCCCTGGCAATGCTGTTCGATGGCGGCTGAGGCCGCGTCGATAAAGGCCGGTAAGGCCGAAATGGGCACTGAGATATCGTTCTTTATACTCGCGCCCGCGCCTTTTTGGGCGCCGGGAATGCTATTGCGTAAGCGCCAAAAGTCAGCCGCTTCGTCTGCCGAACGGGCCACACGGTAATCACCCACATCAGAGGCATCTGCTAACGCCCGCTCGAGTCGCTTACTTAAGTCGACCGCGGCAGCGCTGCTACCCAGCTCAACAAGTAAGTACCAATGATGCGCGGCAGGCAGCGGTTCATGGCAGTTGGGGGCGTAATCGACGGCAAAGCCGAGTGCCTGGCGGCTCATCACCTCTGCGCTGGTCATGGTATCGCCACTGGCTTGGCGTAAATGTGAAAAAAGCTGTACCGCATCGGCCATGCTGGCTAGCCCCACAATGGCGGTGGCCCGGCAGCGCAAAGCAGGAAACAGCTTAAGCGTGGCGGCAGTGATAATGCCTAAAGTTCCCTCAGAGCCAATAAACAGATCGCGCAAGGCGTAGCCGCTATTGTCTTTGCGCAGGCCCGTGAGACCATGCCAGATTTGCCCATCCGCCAATACCACCTCTAGGCCTAAGGCAAGCTCGCGTGCATTGCCATACCGCAGCACATTCATGCCGCCGGCGTTAGTGGCCAAGTTGCCGCCAATTTGGCAGTCACGCTCAGCGGCATAGCTGAGCGGGAATAACCGATCGGCAGCGGTTGCTGCCTCTTGCAGAGCGCTTAAACGACAACCCGCCTCAGCCGTAATCGTGAAATTTTCGGCATCGAGCAGACGAATTTTATTAAGCCGCTCTAGCGATAAAATTACGCTGTGGGGGTCGTCGTCTAAAGCGGCAGCGCCACCGCACAGCCCCGTATTGCCCCCTTGGGGAATAACGTTAAGTTGCTGCGTTTGGCATTGCCGCATTGCGGCGGCTACCTCTTGGGTGCTGCCCGGGGTGAGTACGGCTGCAACGCGGCGTCCGGCAAATCGCCCGCGTCGCTCCTGCAGGTAGGGCGCCGTTTGCTCTGGCGTGCTGAGCACATTGTCAGCACCCAGAATGGTTTTTAATGGGGTAAGCGCGTTATCGATCATACCCCTACTATAACCACATGCGTGCTAACGCGCGCAGTGGGAAAATGGCTGTCCAAATACCGAGGGCAAGTACCGCAAGACCAGCCACTCGACGAAATCCTTTATGCCCAAAAAATTGCGCAAGCCTGCCACCGGCAATGCCGATTAATGCCATAGCCGGTACGGTACCCACCCCAAAGGCGAGCATGAAAGCCGCGCCGCCTGTTGGGCTGCCGGTGCCGGCCGCGGCCAGGGCCATCGCATAAACTAAACCGCAAGGCAGCCAACCCCACAGTGTGCCGAGCATAAAGGCGGTACCGGGGTTGGTAACGGGCATAAAGCGCTGTGCGACGGGCGCGATATGCTGCCAGAGCCTTAAACCAACACGCTCGATGGGCGCTAATAGGTTGCGATCGAGCATAAGCTGTAAGCCAACAACAATGACCAGCGCGGCGGCAAAAAGTCTTAATAGTGGGGCGGCTGAGCCCAGGCCCTGTCCAATGCCAGCCCCAATCAATCCGGCAATGGCGCCGATTAGCGCATAGCTGGCAATGCGTCCAAAGTTATAGCCAAACACACAGGCCACGCCGCGCCCACCCGGTGCCGCCGTGCCACCCAGCGCAGCGGCAATGCCGCCGCACATACCAATGCAATGACTACTGCCGGCCAAACCAGCAATCAGGCCGGCAATGAGCGTGGGGTCTGGTGTGCCCATATTCATGGTGAGTCCTTAGGGTCCTTAGGGGGTTTAGATTCGTCGTCTAATAAAATGCGCCAGGCCGGGCTGTCTAAATCGTCATATTGCCCATTGCCCACCGCCCAAAAAAAGGCGATTACCGCAATGGCCAGCAGGACAAGGCCCAGTGGCAATAGCACAAATAAGATATTCATGATGCGCTCCTTGAGAGCCGAAGTGCATTGCCGACCACTAATAACGAGCTTGCCGACATGCCAAGCGCGGCTGCCCATGGGGGGATCATGCCCAGCGCCGCTAAGGGCAGTGCACAAGCATTATAACTGGCTGCCCAAATCAGATTTTGGCGGATGATACGACGCGTTCGTTTGGCCACGGCCAGCCCGGGGGCAAGGGCGCTGAGCCGCTCACCGGCCAGCAGCAAGTCGGCATTACCATGCGCAATGGCGGCGCCGCTACCAAGGGCGATGGCCACATCGGCCCCGGCAAGAACGGGCGCATCATTAATGCCATCGCCAACCATTGCAACGGGCGCGGTTTGCCGATAGGTCTCAAGCAGGGCTAGTTTGCCAGCTGGGTCTAGGCCGGCTTTCCAGTCGTCGATATCCAGTTGTTGAGCAACGGCCGCCACAGCAGGGGCAGCATCGCCGCTGGCAATGCTCACATGCACCCCGGCCGCACGAAGGTCTCGAATTGCTTCGGCGGCATCGTCTCGAATGGCATCAGTGAGTTCAAAGCGGGCAATCAGGCCATGTTGGTCGCCTAAGAAAATAATGGTGCTGGCGGCAGCATCCGTTGCGGGAGGTGCAGATTGGCTTAACTCACTCACCCAATCGGGCCGGCCAAGGCGTAGCGACTGATTGTTTAGGGTGGCCGTTACGCCTAAGCCAGGGTGGCTTTCAATCGCTTTTACCTCGGCATGCCGCGGCTGACCATCAAAAGCACGGGCCAGGGGATGCCCGGCTTCCGCCTCCATCGCCGCGGCAATGGCGATGCTTTGCTCAGTAGAGAGTGGGGCAAAACAGTGGGTGTCCGTTAAGCGAATGCGCCCGGCGGTGAGGGTGCCGGTTTTATCGAAGACCACATGGCGAATGCGCACCAGGCGCTCAATCGCATCAGCTCGGGCCACCAGCAGCCCGTCTCGCGCCAAGCGACCCGTGGCGTTGACCAATGCGGCGGGTGTGGCCAGTGAAAGTGCGCAGGGGCAGGTCACCACTAAAACGGCGAGGGTGATTTCAAAGGCGCGTTCAGGAGCAATTTGTAGCCATATTGCGCCTGTGATGGAGGCGGCAATGAGTAAGGTGACCACAAAAATACGGGCCACTCGGTCGGCAAGGCGGGCGATATGCGGTCGTTCAGCCTGAGCCCGTTCTAAAAGGCGCATCACCGAGGCAACTACGGTATCCGCCCCAATTTGAGTGACCTCAATATCAATGGCGCCGTTGGTGTTGGTGCTGCCGCCAATGACCGCATCGCCAATTTGCCGTGCCTGCGGCATAGACTCACCGGTTAGCAGTGATTCATCAACATGCGTACGCCCTGAGACGATGCGGCCATCGGTAGGAATGGCCTCGCCCGGGCGAATACGCAATGTATCGCCAATCGATAAGGCAGCCAGAGCAACGCGTTCTTCTCCTTGAGCGCTAAGGCGTAGGGCGGTGGCGGGCAGGAGTCGCCCCAACGCAATGCTCGCGCGCCCTGCCCGTTGCCGTGCCATGAGCTCTAAGAATCGGGCAATCGTCAAAAAGAAGGTGAACATGGTAACCGAGTCAAAATAGACTTCGCCCTGGCCAATAAATACATGCCAAACGCTAAAGGTGTATGCACCGCCAATTGCCAGCGAAACCGGTACATCCATGCCAGGCCGCCCCGCACGCAAATCACGCACAGCGCCGCGATAAAACGGAAAAGCGGCATACAGCGCCACCGGCGTTGCTACAATGGCACTAACCCAGCGCAGAAGGGTTTCAAATTGCGGATCCATGCCAGCATGAATGGCGCCGGCATATAGCCCAACGGCATACATCATGACTTGCATCATGCCCAGGCCAGCCACGGCAAGCCGACGGATGGCGGCGCGTTGTTCGCGCAAAGCGGCGGAGTCTTGTTCTCCGGGGGCCAGCGGGTGAGGCTGATAGCCTAAATGATCCAGCTTACGCAACAGCACAGAAAGCGGTACCTGGGCCGGATCCCAAGTAACAACCGCGCGTGCAGAGGCCGGGTTAACGCTGACCTGCTGCACCCCCGGCACTTGGCCAAGTAAGTTTTCGATTAACCAGCCGCAGGCAGAGCAGCGTATCCCTTCAATGAGTAAGACCAATTCGCGGTGGCCATTATCGAGCTTGCGCACCAGCGGTTGTTGGGCTTTGTCGCTATCCCATGCGTTCCAGTCATCTTGAGCCGGCTCGGGGCGCGGCGCGGCTGCTGTGCGATAGCGGTAGAAATCCTCAAGCCCGGCGCCGGCGATAAGGGCGGCAACCGCCGCACAGCCGCTACAGCACACAGGCTTTGGCTGGCTGTTAATTATGACCGGTGGCGGTGGATGCGGCGGGAGCGGGTCGCCACAATGGAAACAGGCCTCGCTCACAGGGGTGATTCGCGGTACGGATGCAGGTGAACCTGAGTATTCCCCGCAGCGATCTGCCCCTCTAGTCGCCATGTTTCTTGCAAATCGGCCACCACCAAGTAATGCCTGTCTTGCAATGCGTTGGGCAGACGGCCTTGATACTGCCCGCCATCTACACGAACTAACTCAATTTGTTGGTCACGATCAGCCAATGTGGCATGTGCAAGGGTCAGGCGAATTTGCTGCGGGTTATCGTGCAGCCCCGTTAAGGTTACGCTGACGGTGCCGCCGGCGGCTGGCAGTGTGACATCCGCCTCAATTTCCCGATATTTAGCATCGGCCCGGGCGGCACTGGTGCTTTGGTAGCCAAGCCCCACTTTAGAGAAATCACCGGTAACCAAGTTATCCAGGTTTTTATTAGCGATGGTGATGAGCAAAATGCCCGTGCAAATAGCAATCAGGGGCGGTGTAAAAACAAACCACGCCCAAAATTGCCGATAGCCCGGTTTGGGTGAACGCATGGGTGAGGTGGTCATTTGAGATTCTCCTAACGGCCAAGTGGCGTACGAAAACGCGTGGTTTCGCTAGTGGTTATGGTTTTTTCGCCCACGCTTTGCGCGGTAACGGTCACGTCATCTCCGCCCACGCCCTGTGCATAGATCGGGTCAAGCTGAATACGTGCGGCCAGCGTGCGGGTTTCACCCGCGCCTAATGTGACCTCGGTGGGCTCGGTTTCAAGCATCACGTTTTCTGGCCCGCTAGCGCTAAACACGAATGTCTGCGCATCACGCGACATATTGGTTAATTTGATGGTGTAGCTGTTTTCGATCAGCCCCTCAACCGTCTCGCGATATAGCGTGTTGCGATCGGTCAGAATGTCTAGGCGGACGGGCTCGCGCAGTACCAGCCCCGTGGTGCCAGCGGCAAGCAGCGCCAGCAATAGCACGGTGTATAAAATGGTGCGTGGGCGAATAACACGACTGGGCTTGCCCTCGAGCGCATTTTCAGTGGTATACCGCACCAGCCCGCGCGGATACTCCATTTTGTCCATCACTTGATCGCAGGCATCAATGCAGGCGCCACAGGCGATACATTCGTATTGCAGACCTTTGCGAATATCGATGCCGGTGGGGCAGACCTGTACGCAGAGATTGCAGTCGATGCAGTCGCCAAGGCCGCGGGTTTTAGGGTCAATGCCGCGTTTGCGCCCACCGCGTGGCTCACCGCGCGCCTCATCGTATGAGATGACCAACGTTTCACGGTCAAACATCGCACCCTGAAAACGGGCGTAGGGGCACATGTAAAGGCAGACTTGTTCGCGCAAAAATCCGGCATTGCCGTAGGTAGCAAAGCCATAGAAAAGGCTCCAAAACGTCTCCCATGGCCCCAGCTCAAAAGCCACCGCGCGGGTAAGTAGGTCATCGATGGGCACAAAAAAGCCGACAAAGGTAAAGCCAGTCCATAAGGCAAAACTCAGCCACAGAACCTGCTTTGCACTTTTACGCAGAATTTTTTCGGCATTCCAGGGGCCTTTATCGAGTTTCATGCGCTTGGCGCGTTTGCCCTCAGTCCACTGCTCCATCCAGAGGAAGACTTCGGTCCACACCGTTTGTGGGCAGGCATAACCACACCAAACGCGCCCGGCCAGAGCGGTAACGTAGAAAAGGGCCACCGCGCTGACAATCAACAATAAGGTGAGGTAAACAAAATCTTGCGGCCAAAAGGTTAGCCAAAGAATATGAAATTGCCGTGCGGGCAAATCAAAAAGCACCGCTGGGTTACCGTCAATTCGTAGCCACGGCACAATGTAGAACAGGCCCAGCAGCAGAAATACCTTGAGCTTGCGGATGTTTTGATACCGCCCTTTGATCTCCCTTGGGTAGACCTTCTCATGGGCTGCATACATCGAGTCTATGGGTGGTTGTGCACTCATGCGCGCGGCGGCCTTGCAAGTAGCACGCTTACCGCACTGGATAATGCGGCCACCGCCCAAAACATTAAAAAGCCAATGCTATAACCCGCCGTGCGGCTAATTTCCCAGTTTGGGACGGTTTGTAAACGCAGGGTTTCCGGATCGATCCCAGAGAAAAAAAGCAGGGTTGCAATGCCAGCCGCTAAAAATGCTGGCCATAAGCAAATCCCAACGAGCCAAGCGCGGCTTGGGGGGTAGGGAGTGCGATCCACTGATGTCTCAGCGTGCGGCAAGCTCGTCATCGCTGTTCTCCTCACCGCCGGAAAGGCGGTAAACGTAGGCAGTTACCAAATGCACGCGATTTTCGCCAAGCGATTCGGCAAAGGCGGGCATGATGCCGTTTCTGCCCTGGTTGAGTGTTTCGGTAATCGCGGCCAGCGAGCCACCGTAAAGCCAGGTATTGTCAGTTAAATTAGGAGCGCCCAAGGCTTCGTTACCTTTGCCCTCTGCCCCGTGGCAGGCAATGCAGAGCGTTTGATAATGCTCCCGCCCGGCGGCCACGAGCCGCGCCGGGGCTTCACGCCCGCTTAAGGAATACACATAGGCTGCGGTGGCCTCTAATTCGGTTTCACTTAACGCGGCGGCAAAGGCGGGCATCACGGCTTGACGGCCGTTAATTAGGGTGTGCCTAATCGCCTCTGGGCTTCCGCCCCACTGCCAAACACCGTCAGAGAGATTGGGGTAACCGCGGGCGCCGCGTCCGTCTGATCCATGGCAGGTGGCGCAGTTATTCGCAAAGAGTCGCCCCGCAGTGGCCATTGCTTCAGAGTCGCTTGCAAGCGTAGGCACGGGAATTTCCGCATAGGCGGCATAGATCGGCTCGAAGCGCTCTTCAGCCGCGGCCATTTCTGCCTCGTAAAGCCCATACTGACTCCAACCAAGCAGCCCTTTGAAATTTCCAAGGCCGGGAAAGAAAAGCAGATACGCCAAGCCAAATACAATGGTGATGTAGAACAACCACAGCCACCAGCGGGGCATGGGGTTGTTGTATTCAGTTAAATCGCCATCCCAAACATGGCCGGTGGTTTCATGAGCGGCTGCCTCACCGGCGCGCGGCTTTGCCGTCCAGCGAATTAACCACCAGCAGGCAAATATGTTGCCCAAGGTGAGCACGATAATAAAAAGGCTCCAGAACAGGCTCATGACCGCTCTCCCTTGTCATTATTTTTTTCTGATTGAATCGGCTCGTCTTCCCTTAATGGCAGCTGAGCGGCTTCGTCAAAATCTTTACGACGCTTGCTGCTGAAGGCCCATACAACGATGCCAAGAAAGATCACGAGCAATAGCGTGGTGAAAATGCCACTAACCATTAGTTGGCTCCTCCAGGCACACCGAGCCCCTGTAGATAGGCAATCAAGGCCTCCATTTCGGTAACACCCTCAAGCGCGTCAGCCGCAGCAATATCTTCTTCGGTGTAGGGCACACCCAAATACTTTTGCTGAGCTCTCATGCTGCGGGCCACTTGTTCAGCGTTGACGGTGCGCTCAGCAAGCCAGGGGTAGGCCGGCATGTTCGATTGCGGCACCACATCGCGAGGGTTAATCAGATGCACGTAATGCCAATCATCGGTATACACCCCGCCCACGCGAGCCAGATCCGGCCCGGTGCGCTTGGAGCCCCATTGGAAGGGGCGGTCATACACAAAGTCTCCGGCTACCGAGTAATCGCCATAGCGTTCGGTTTCGGCGCGGAAGGGGCGGATTTGCTGTGAATGGCAGCCATAGCAGCCTTCGCTGACATACACATCGCGGCCAGCAAACTCAATGGCCGGGTAGGGCTCAACACCGGGCGCAGGCTCGGTGGTGTCACGCGCATACATCAGCGGCACAATTTCAACTAAGCCACCAATACTAATCACGATCAAAATGAGCACGGCCATCAGGCCAATATTTTTTTCAACGACTTCATGAGACATAGCGCAACTCCTTAGGCACTGGCCGTTGATGGCGTTGCTGCTTTGACCGGCTCAACCGGGCGAATGGTGCGCCACACGTTGTAGGCCATGATCAGCATGCCGGCAAAGAATAAGATCCCACCGACTAGGCGCACGGCATAGTACGGATAGGTGGCGGCAACAGACTCGATAAAGCTGTAGGTGAGCGTGCCGTCATCATTAACGGCGCGCCACATGAGGCCTTGCATAACGCCAGCAATCCACATCGAGGCGATATAGAGCACCACGCCGATCGTAGACACCCAAAAATGGACGTTAATGAGCGGAATGCTGTACATCTGCTCGCGGTTAAAGAGCCGCGGCACAAGCATGTAAATGGCACCAATGGTGATAAATGCCACCCAGCCTAGGGCGCCGGAGTGCACGTGGCCAATCGTCCAGTCGGTGTAATGCGAAAGCGCGTTAACCGTACGAATTGACATCATGGGGCCTTCAAACGTGGCCATTCCGTAAAAGGACAGGCTCACAATCAAGAACCGAATGATGGGGTCGTCGCGCAGCTTATGCCAGGCACCCGAGAGGGTCATGATGCCGTTAATCATGCCGCCCCAAGAGGGTGCGAGCAGGATCAGCGAGAACACCATTCCCACCGATTGCACCCACTCAGGCAGTGCCGTCCAATGCAGATGGTGGGGGCCTGCCCACATGTAAGTAGAAATTAACGCCCAAAAATGCACCACCGATAGGCGATAAGAATAAATGGGCCGGCCGGCCTGCTTGGGCACGAAGTAATACATCATGCCTAAAAAGCCGGCGGTTAAGAAAAAGCCAACCGCGTTATGGCCGTACCACCACTGCACCATGGCATCGACTGCACCGGAGTAGATGGGGTAAGACTGCGTGAGCGAGGTGGGGATCGCCAAACTATTAACGATATGCAGCACGGCAACGGTCAAAATAAATGCGCCATAAAACCAATTGGCAACATAAATGTGCTTAACCTTGCGCTTAACGATCGTGCCAAAAAACACCACAGCGTAGGTCACCCAAACAGCCGCAATCAGAATGTCGAGTGGCCAAATGAGCTCGGCGTACTCTTTGCTTTGGGTAAAGCCCAGTGGCAGGGTCACGACAGCGCCCAAGATAACGGCCTGCCAGCCCCAAAACGTAAAGGCGGCTGCTTTATCGCTAAGTAACCTAACGCCACAGGTTCTTTGCACCACGTAATAAGAGGTGGCAAATAGCGCTGATCCACCAAACGCAAAAATGACCGCGTTGGTGTGCAGTGGGCGAAGCCGGCTATAGGTTAGCCAAGGCAGTTCAAAGTTAAGAGCAGGCCAGAGAAGTTGGGCTGCAATCAGCACCCCCACCAGCATGCCCACAATGCCCCAGACCACTGTCATGATAGTGAACTGGCGCACAACCTTATCGTTATACGAAGCGGTAGTTTCCATGATGACCCTGTTATGCGGTTTTTTATTAGAGACGTGCAGTGTGTTTGTAATGGCAAGTTTTTGTGTTGATCCAGATCAAACCCTGTGGAGACGGATTGAGCCGTGTATTATTTCGAAATCGACTTTACGGCAGATCGGGAGAGTGAAAATGCGAGGTCAAAAACAGCTTCGTTGGAGCTTGGTGATTGGGTTATTGGTGGTGCTGAGTTTGCCGGCACACGCAGCAACAGTTGATATCGGCCGAAGCAGCGATGCGATTGGGCTATCGGTGTCAGGTAACCGTGATACGGCTGGTTGGGAGTATGGCGGCGAGCTGCGCTTGCACGATGATGATGGGCAGGTGATTGGGGGCGAGATTCACTACGTGAATGTGCCTGAGCCAGGCCGAGGCGCCTTTCAATTTGGCTTGGGTGGGCGAGCGCTTTTGATTGAAGACGATGCCCGAGATGCCGATGGCAGCGCCATCGCCCTAGGTGGAAAACTGCGCTGGACGTTACCGGAATACAATCGCGCCGCATTGGCCGCAAGTGCGTATTTTGCGCCTTCGTTCTCAGCCTTTAGCGATATCGATAGCTATCGTGAGCTGAGTGTTCGGGGGGAGTATTTTATGCTGCGTAATGCCGCTGTCTATTTGGGCTATCGTCAAATTCGCTTAGGCTTTGATGGCGACTCGCTTGGGGGCGATCGTAATTTTGAAAGTGGTGTTAGCTTAGGTTTTAGAATTGATTTTTAGAGGGTTAATGGCGCTAGCGTTAAGCGCTGTCTGCGCCGCACCCATGGCGCTGATGGCTGCGGACCAGGCAACGGTGTTGATGTATCACCGGGTGGGAGAATCGGCACACCCAAGTACGAACGTTACTGCGGATCAGTTTGCTGAGCATTTAGCGTACTTAGCAGAGAACGACTACACCGTGGTCTCGCTCGAGGAGGTGGTGGCCTGGCTAGAGCAAGGCGCATCACTCCCTCCTCGGGCGGTTGCCATTACCTTTGATGACGCCTATTCCAGTGTGGGAGCCGTTGCCCACGACATGCTGCGTGAGCGTGATTGGCCCTACACGGTGTTTGTAAACAGCAAGGCCATTGATAGCAATTATGGTGGCTATGTAGGCTGGTCGCGAATGCGGGAGATGGCCGCTCAGGGGGCTCGATTTGCCAACCACACCCACACGCATGCGCCCCTGCAGACACTGACTAACGCGCAAATACAAGCCGAATTAAATATCGCGCAAACGCGGTTGGTTGAGGAGTTGGGAGATGCAGCCCATCAGTCCCCCCCGTTATTGGCGTATCCGTACGGAGAATACAACCTGTCGGTGATGGAGCATGTGGCAGCACTAGGTTATGTGGCATTTGGGCAGCAATCTGGTGCGCTTTGGTTAGGGTCTGATCGCCGCGCATTGCCGCGGTTTGCTATGAATGAGCGATTTGCCGAAATGGACGGGTTTGCGCTTAAGGTGCAGGCGCGCCCGCTGCCTGTGAGATCGTCACAGCCAATAGACCCGGTGCGTGAAAGCGCAGAGGCCCCGGCGTTAGTGGTTACCCTAGAGCAGTCTGATTTGCCGGTGCATGGGTTGTCTTGCTTTTACGGCAGTGAGCGGCTTGAGCCTGAGTGGGTTGAGCCTGGGCTCACGTTTAAGGTACAAGGCGAGGCAGATTTACCCGTTGGAAGAAGCCGCTATAACTGCACCATGCCTGTGGGCGATGGGCGTTTTTGGTGGTTCACCCAACTTTGGATTTATGGAGCGGCGGGAAGCTAATGCAAAAAGGCCAAGGCGTGTGTCGGTTACTACAGGTGAGTGATACCCATTTATGTGCGCTGCCCTCGGCACCCACCGCAGAGGCCCCGGTAGATCAGCGCTGGCAGGCAACGCAAACCCGATTAATGGAATGGGTCGACAGCGCGGATGCGATCGTGCACACCGGTGATGTGAGTGATGATGGCAGTGCAGCCGCCTGTCAGCGGGTGGCTGAGGGTTTGCAAGCACTTAACCTGCCAGGCCAAGTGTTGCCGGGTAACCATGATGAGCCTGATGCGTTATTGCAAACGTTTGCCCCGGGGCAGCCGGTGTCTTTGGCGCGCGTGCTTGATTTAGGCGCTTGGCAGCTGATTGGCCTTGATTCTCGTCAACCCGGCGAGGTTTCAGGGCACTTGTGCCAAGCAGAGCTGTCTGCCTTAGATGAGGCATTAGCCAATGCGGGTAATGCCTGGGTGTTATTGGCCATTCATCACCCGCCCGTGTCGGTAAACTGCGCCTGGCTCGATGCCATTGGGCTGGATAACGCTCAGGCGCTGCTCGATCGGCTTGAAAGCAATCCACGCATAGCAGGTGTAGTGAGTGGCCATGTGCACCATGCCTTTGAGACAATGCATGCTGGCCGGCCCGTGTTAACCGCACCGGCTGTGTCGGTTCAGTTTTTAGCGGGTAGCGACGAATTTGCGATTGCGCCGGGTCCGCCAGCGTTTCGCTGGCTCGATTTATGCCCTGACGGGACAATTCAAACGGGGATAGAGGAGATGAATTAATGGAATACCGCTCTTGGATGTGTGTGGTGTGTGGCTGGATTTATGAAGAAGAAGACGGCTTGCCCGAGGCAGGTATTGTGGCGGGTACGCGCTGGGAAGATATTCCCGATGACTTTGTTTGCCCCGAATGTGGTGCAGGCAAGTCTGACTTTGAAATGATCGAGATTTAAACGATGGCCGGCGTTATTGCTGGTCTTTACGTAATTACAGACTCAGCGCAGCAAGCGGTCGCCGATGCTATTCGCGGCGGTGCGCAGGTGGTGCAGTACCGCGATAAATCGGCAGATACGGTACGGCGAAAAGAAGCCGCCGATGCACTGGCTCGACTGTGCCGTGGCGCGGGTGTTTGTTTTATTGTGAATGACGATGTGGCACTGGCCGCTGCCGTTGGCGCAGATGGGGTGCACCTTGGGCAAGACGATAGCAGTGTGGCGGCAGCTCGTGCGCAGCTAGGTTCGCGGGCAATCGTGGGGGTGTCTTGCTATAACAGCCTAGAGCGGGCTGCCGATGCCGTAGCTGCGGGGGCCGATTATGCGGGGGCCGATTATGTAGCGTTTGGCAGTGTTTATCCCTCGCCCACAAAACCGCAGGCGGTGCGCGCGCCGTTAAGCCTTTTTGCCGAGGCCCGTGCATTGACAGATCGACCACTGGTGGCAATTGGAGGTATCAATGCAACCAATGCCGCTGCGGTGCGAGCAGCAGGCGCTGATGCGGTGGCGGTTATTGATGGCGTGTTTGGCGCAGACAATGTTGAGGCCGCAGCAGCAGCCATCGCAAAGCAATTTAATGACTAAAGGAAATGTGAATTAGCATGTCTAATCGATCTGAAACTCTCTTTGCCGAAGCCAACGAGCACCTAGTTGGCGGTGTGAACTCTGCGGTACGCGCGTTTCGTGCCGTGGGCGGCACGCCGGTGTTTATTCAACGGGGTGAGGGCGCTTGGGTAGAAGATGTAGATGGCAAGCGTTACGTAGACTATGTGCTTTCTTATGGGCCATTAGCGATTGGGCATGCGCATCCTGCAGTGGTGGCCGCGATCGCTGAAACGGCGGCAAGCGGCACCAGCTTTGGTGCGCCTACTGAAAAAGAGACCGCGCTGGCTCAGTTGGTCAAGTCGCTAATGCCTTCGATTGAGCGTATTCGCATGGTCAATTCGGGCACTGAGGCGTGCATGAGTGCGGTACGCTTAGCGCGTGGCTATACCGGGCGTGATCGGGTGATTAAATTTCGTGGTAACTACCATGGCCATGTCGATGCACTGCTAGTAGAGGCAGGCTCTGGCGTGTTAACCCTAGGTATTCCAGGCTCACCGGGTGTGCCTGCCGCGGTTACAGAAACAACCTTAACGGCGCCATTTAACGACTTAGACGGTGTGGCGGCGTTGTTTGCGGAATATAGCAACGACATTGCTGCGGTGTTGGTTGAGCCCGTGGCGGGCAATATGAATTGTGTGCCGGCGCGGCAGGATTTTCTTGAAGGCTTACGCAAGCTGTGTGATGAGCACGGCGCACTGCTGGTGTTTGATGAGGTGATGAGCGGGTTTCGTGCCTCGCTCGGTGGCGCGCAAGCGCATTACAACGTGATGCCCGATTTAACCTGCCTAGGCAAAGTAATTGGTGGGGGCTTACCGGTGGGCGCGCTGGGTGGTCGAGCCGAGATTATGGACTATTTGGCACCAACCGGGCCGGTCTATCAGGCGGGCACGTTGTCGGGTAACCCATTAGCGATGGCAAGCGGTATCGCCACATTAACTGAGCTGGCTAAGCCAGGTGTGCATGCCGCTGCAGCCGCATGGACAGAGCGGTTATTAGCGGGCTTAAAGGCACGCGCTGATGCCGCGGGCGTGCCGTTGCTAACGCATCAGGCAGGCACGATGTTTGGGGTGTTTTTTACCGATGCGCCAAGTATTGAGCGCTTTGAGCAGGTAGAACAGTGCAATGCCGAGCGCTTTGTGAAGTTTTTTCATGGCATGTTGGCCGAGGGCGTTTACTTAGCGCCGTCAGCCTTTGAAGCTGGGTTTGTGTCTACCGCGCATGACGAGGCAGCATTAGCACATACCCTTGATGCCGCTGAGCGTGTATTTGCGAGCTTAACTGTCTGAGTCTAATCCCCAGCGGGGCATTAGACTTTGATCAATGTTTAGGTGATCTAGAATGCGCGCCACCACAAAATCGACCAGCCCGTTAATGTCAGTAGGGCGGTGATAAAACCCGGGGTTGGCCGGCAAAATAATCGCCCCAACGCGGGCTAGGCGCAGCATGTTTTCTAAATGAATTTGCGATAGCGGCGTTTCACGAGGCACAAGGATGAGTTGCCCGCGCTCTTTGAGCACGACATCAGCGGCACGCTCGATCAGTGCCTCGCTGGTGCCCGCCGCTAACCGGCCAAGGGTGCCGGTGGTGCAAGGGCAGACCACCATTTGTTTAGGCGCACCGGAGCCGCTGGCGGCCGGTGCTGTCCATGCTTTATCGCCAAATACTTGTAGCTGACCCTCTGCGGCATTAAATCGTGCGCTAAGCGTTTTTTCGATATCGCTGGGGCGTGCCGGTAAGGCTAAGTCGTGCTCCATTTTGAGCACTAAGCGCCCGGCCTCAGAGATCAGCAGATGCACGGGGCGTTGCGCGCTCAGCAGGCACTCTAGTAATCGCAACCCATAGATGCCGCCCGATGCACCGGTAATGGCAAGCGTAACTGGGGCAGCCGTTGGGTTGCTGTTCATTCTGTCTCCTTGTGAATTTCTAATGCGCTAAGCAGGCGCTCATGTAGCTGATCAAAAGCGCCATTACTCATGACCACGATCGTATCGTGGGGTTCTGCTTGTTGCACAATGAAACCGAGCAACTCAGTGGTTGTTTGTGCGGTCTGCAGTTTGTTGCCAAGGGGTGCGAGCGCCTGATTTACATCCCAGTTTAGCGCGGGATCGGTCAAAACAAAGCATTGATCCGCTGCTTGGAGGGCCTCGGCCAATGCATTGGCATGGGTGCCGTTGCGCATGCTGTTTGAGCGTGGCTCAAGCACGGCAATGAGGCGGCCGGTTAGGGGTTGTTCACGAAAAGCACTGAGCGTGGCGGCTATGGCCGTGGGGTGATGGGCAAAATCATCATAAACATCAATATTGTTCACGCGACCGCGCAGCTCAAGCCGCCGGCGCACGCCTTTAAACATGGCCAAGTTTTCAATAGCCGTGGCAAGCGGTACGCCGGCATGTTGTGCTGCAAGCAACGCGGCGGTGGTGTTCATCACGTTATGTTGACCGGGCAGTGGGGCGGTAAAGGCAGTATCCAGCTCAATGGGTGCTTGTTCGCTCCAGCAGCCTTGCTCTAGCACGCGCGCTAGTGCCGGCGAATTCGGATTAAAAAAGATCTTGCCGGTGCCGGGCACATTGCGTAATAACAGCGCAAATTGCCGCTCAATTGCTGCAAGATTGGGGAAGATGTCTGCATGATCAAACTCAAGGTTATTAAGAACCAAGGTGCGGGGGTTAAAGTGCAAAAACTTAGATCGCTTATCAAAAAATGCGGTGTCGTACTCATCTGCTTCAAGCACAAAAAATGGTGCGCTACCCAGGCGAGCTGAGCCGGTAAAGTTGCCTGGTTGCCCACCAATTAAAAACCCGGGGTTCAAACCGGCTGCTTCGAGTAACCAGGCAATCAGGCTAGCGGTGGTGGTTTTGCCATGGGTGCCTGCCACCGCAATAACCCAGCGATTGGGCAGGATATGTTGCGCGAGCCACGCCGGCCCAGAGGTATAAGGTAACCCGGCCTCTAACAGGGCCTCGATGGCAGGATTACCGCGAGATAGTGCATTGCCAACAATGACGGTATCGGCGGTATGCATGGCCGGGCCATCAGCATAGCCCGACTCAAATTCAATGCCAGCGGCAGTCAGTACATCACTCATGGGCGGATAAACGCCGGCATCTTGCCCTGTAACGGTATGCCCCGCCTCGCGCGCCAGTACGGCAAGGCCAGCCATGAATGTGCCGCCAATGCCCAGGATGTGGAAATGGCTCATGCGCCGGTCACCATAAACACAAAAACACTGGCACCAAAGATATAGCCCAGCGTGGCAAGCAGCCCAACAAACCGACTGACATCCAATGCCTGCCTCAAAATGTGGTTCACGATAGCAATGTTCCAAACCAGCAGTGCCAAGAACGCAATGGCTGCCGCGCCGCTGCCGGCACTGGCTTCCTCGGCGGCCGGCGGGCCCAGCAAAAATAATACCGGCAGTGCGACTGCCGAGATTAAGGCATCAGTGCCAAAGAGTGCAGACATGCTTTGCACAAAGCGGGGTCGTAAATCACGCAGCATGAGCGCGATGTAAACAAACGCCGCGTTAAATCCGAGTAACAGGCCGAGTTGCAGCAGTGGCTGTACCTCTGGGGTGTATTGCGCAATGGCCGGGTAATTGATGGCGGCGGTGGCAAGCGCCAGCATAAGCATCAGATTTTGCGAGGCGGGCAGGTCTTGCGGGCCGTTGCGAAGCAATGCAATGCCAATGAGCCGCTGCAGCGTTGAGTCTTTAAGCATTTGCCGGATACCAAATAGGTGACTTGTAGTGGTATGAATGGTAACTGTTTAAGGCACCAGCATTCACCTGATGGCTAAAATCGGAGGGGAAAATGCTTGAGGCAATGTTAAATCGGCACATCACCGAAGGTGCGTTGGAGGTGAGATATCCGGATGGCCGGGTAGCGTCATTTGGCGCGGGCACCCCCTCGGCGGTATTCGACCTGCATCATTCGCGCGTCCTGCGTCGGCTGGTGATGGACCCACAGTTTATGTTGGGGCAAAGCTATCTTGATGGTGCTTGGAGTACGCCGGATTTACGCGCGCTGATCAATGTTCTCATGCGTAACTTTCCAGATCAGCCTCCAGGCACGCTGCAGCATGCACTGCAGATGGTATTGCGGCCCCTGCAGCAATGGAACCGACGTGCAACGTCTCGGCGCAATGTCGCGCATCATTACGATCTTGATGAGCAGTTGTTTCGTGCCTTTTTAGACGATGATTTGCAGTACTCCTGCGCCTATTGGCCGGATGGCGTGAACGATTTAGATGCGGCACAGGCGGCAAAGCGCGCTCTGATTCGCAAAAAACTGTGTCTACAACCGGGGCAACGCGTTTTAGATATCGGATGCGGCTGGGGCGGGCTGGCGATAGAGATTGCCGAGCAGTCGGATGCGCAAGTGGTGGGCCTGACCTTATCGGAGCAGCAGGCGAGAGTGGCACGTGAGCGGGTTCGTGAGCGGGGTTTAACCGAGCAGGTCGACATTCGGCTGCAGGACTACCGTGATGTGCCGGAGCGGTTTGATCGTATTGTGAGTGTGGGCATGTTTGAGCATGTCGGCGTGCGCTATTACCGACGTTTTTTTCGGGCATTACAGGAGCACCTAACCCCGGATGGCATCGCCTTAATCCACACCATTGGACGCTCAGGCCCACCAACGGTGACCAACCCGTGGATTCGGCGTTATATCTTTCCGGGTGGCTACATTCCAGCTATGTCGGAGGTGGCTGCCGCGATAGAAAAGCAGCGATTAGTGGTTGCTGATGTTGAGGTTCTGCGGTTGCATTACGCTGAAACATTGGCGCACTGGTTTAGTCGCTTTCAGCAGGTGCGTGAGGCCATGGTTGAGGTTAAGGGTGAGCAGTTTTGTCGCTTATGGGAGTTTTATTTGGCGGCCTGCGAGGGCGCTTTTCGCTGGGGCGATTTGGTAGTTTTCCATTTTCAGTTGAGCCAACAAAAAGACGCCATACCTCTCACACGCGATTACCTTTGCTAAACTCATGCTCCGGTTAAGGGGAGTAGTTGAGTCTAATGAGCGTGAAAAATGCCTTTTATGCCCAATCTGGTGGGGTAACCGCGGTTATTAATGCCAGCGCCTGTGGGGTAATCGAAGCCGCCCGTGAGCATCCTGATCAAATTGGCACGGTGTATGCGGGAAAAAACGGAATACTGGGTGCGCTGCATGAAACGCTAATTGATACCAACGCAGAGTCTGCTGAAACCATTCGCGCGTTGCGTCATACCCCGGCCGGTGCCTTTGGTTCTGCGCGCTATAAGCTTAAAGGGCTTGAGGAAAATCGCGCAGAATATGAGCGCCTCATCGAGGTGTTTAAGGCGCATGATATTGGTTATTTTTTCTATAATGGTGGCGGCGATTCCCAAGATACCGCGCACAAGGTCTCGCAATTAGGCCAAGCGCTGGGTTATCCGATTACCTGTATTGGCGTGCCCAAAACGGTAGATAACGATTTGCCGATTACCGATACTTGCCCAGGGTTTGGGTCGGTGGCTAAGTATGTGGCTGTCTCAACGCGTGAGGCGGGGCTAGATGTGGCCTCGATGGCTGAAACCTCAACCAAAGTTTTTATTCTAGAAACGATGGGCCGGCATGCCGGCTGGATTGCGGCGGCATCAGCGCTGGCAAGCGAGCAAGCGGGCGATCCCCCACATGTCATTTTATTGCCCGAGGTGCCGTTGGATGAGGCGCGCTTTTTAGCGCGGGTTCAGCAAAGCGTTGAAAACAATGGCTATTGTGTGGTTGTCGTGTCTGAAGGGGTGCGCACACAGGATGGCCAGTTTTTAGCAGATCAAGGCACGCGCGATGCCTTTGGACATATGCAGTTGGGTGGTGTGGCCCCAAGCATTGCAGCGATGATTAAAAATGCGCTGGGCTATAAATATCATTACGCAATTGCAGATTACCTGCAGCGCGCCGCGCGACATATTGCCTCGGCCACGGATGTGGAGCAGGCCTATGCGTTGGGCCGGGCGGCGGTGGAGTTTGCCTTGGCAGGCAAAAACGCGATTATGCCAACGATTGTGCGTGAGTCAGACGAGCCGTATCGCTGGCATATTGGTGAGGTGCCGTTGGAGCAAGTAGCCAATGTCGAGGCAAAAATGCCGGCGTCATTTATTGATGAGTCTGGCTTTTTCGTTACCGAGGCCTGTTTGCGGTACTTAAGGCCACTGATTGCCGGTGAGGACTACCCCCCGTTTCGGAATGGACTGCCGGACTACGCGCGCTTAAAAGCTCAGCTGGTAGAAAAACGTCTACCGCCGTTTGCTGGATGAGTGCACTGCAACATAAACTGCAAAGTCTTTTTTAATCAGGAGTGAAAAATCATGGCGTACGAGGGTATTGGTGCCGGTAAAAATCTGCCGGAAGAGGTCAATGTAATCATCGAAATTCCGGCTAACGCGGATCCGGTGAAATACGAGGTTGATAAAGATTCTGGCGCGTTGCTAGTAGACCGGTTTATGGGCACCGCCATGCATTATCCAGCCAACTATGGCTTTATTCCTGACACCCTTTGTGGCGATGGCGACCCGCTGGATGCGCTGGTGGTTACTCCTTTCCCGCTTGCCATGGGTGCGGTTATCCGCTGCCGGGCGATTGGTGTTTTAGAAATGACGGATGAGAGCGGTGAAGACGCCAAACTCCTTTGCGTGCCGATCAGTAAGCTCACCCCGATTTACGATGCGGTCAACGAGCCTGAAGATTTGCCTAAGCTGCTGCTCGATCAAATCAGCCATTTCTTTGAGCGTTATAAAGATCTTGAGCCCGGTAAATGGGTCAAAATTACCGGCTGGAAAGGACGGGATGCCGCTTTTGCTGAAATTCAGGCGTCTGTTGCCCGAGTTCAGGGCAGCTAAGCGGTGGTTAAGCTCACACGGATATACACACGAACTGGTGATGCCGGAGAAACGGCTCTTGGCGATGGCACACGAGTGCTAAAAACCGATGCACGGGTGGCTGCCTACGGCACCGTTGATGAGCTCAACGCCTTGCTGGGTATTTGTCGGTTGCATGTTTCTCCAGAAATGGATCAGGCGCTGGCAAGGGTTCAAAACGACCTCTTTGATGTGGGTGCAGATCTCTGCACCCCGGAGGTTGAAGACCCGCCTTACGAGCCATTGCGCGTTCTGCCCAGTCAAGTTGACTGGTTAGAGACTGAGATTGATCGAATCAATGCCGGTCTTGAAACCTTACGTTCGTTTATTTTGCCTGCCGGTAGCCCGGCCGCTGCGCATCTCCATCATGCCCGCACCGTGGCGCGCCGTGCAGAACGCAAAAGCGTTGAGCTAGCGTCCGCAGCGCCTGTTAACGAAACAGTGCTGCGCTATTTAAACCGACTCTCGGACTATTTATTTGTGTTGGCCAGAGAGGTCAATCGCGAAGCCGGGGGCGATGTGCTCTGGCAGCCCGGCGAGCACCGGTGAGTGATGGTTGGCGACAGATTGCGTTGACCGTTGCCCGGGAGCGTGCCGGCCTGGTTGAAGCGGTACTAGAGTCGGCAGGCGCAACCGCGCTGACATGGGCGGAATTAGACGAGAGTCCTGCGGTATTTGAGCCAGCGCCAGGGCAAACACCGTTATGGGAGCGGTTGCAACTGCGGGCATTATTTGCGGCAGATGCGCCGGTTAATTCATTGCGCGCTACGCTGGAGGATGCGCTCGGTAGCGTGCTGGAAGATTGGCAGGATACATTCGTGCCAGATCGCGCGTGGGAGCGCGAATGGTTGGTGCATTTTCAGCCTCAGCATTTTGGTCATGGCCTTTGGGTGGTGCCCACCGATACAACGCCCCCTGATCCTGATGGCATTAATATCCATCTTGACCCTGGCCTTGCGTTTGGTACCGGCACACACCCCACCACGGCGTTGTGCTTAGAAGCATTGGCTAAACACCCGCCAACAGGCAACACGGTAATCGACTATGGTTGTGGCTCCGGTTTGCTTGGGATTGCTGCCCTTAAGCTGGGTGCAAAGCAGGTTTACGCCGTAGATACCGATCCACAGGCTATCCTCGCCACTCAAGAAAATGCGTCTCAAAATGGGGTGTTAGCAAAGCTACAGGTAGGCTTGCCAAATCAGCTTGAGTTGCCGCTGGCTGATGTCATGCTGGCCAATATTTTGGCCGGAGTACTGATTGAATTGGCACCAAAATTGATTGCTCAGGTGCGGCCGGGTGGCCGATTGGTGCTGTCAGGTTTGTTAAAGGAGCAACAAGCCTCTGTGCTGGCAGCCTACGCCGATGACTGCGATCTTGAGTCAATTGAGGTGCGTGATGACTGGTGTTGCGCTTTAATGCAAAGACGGTTGTCGTTATGATCGAGCGATCTGGAAGGGAGTTGTTTGCCATGGCAGATCAGTCAAGTAAGGACTGCTCGGGCGTGGGTCCGATTAGCCAAGAAGTTCGAAAATCATTAAGCGCGTATTTTGCCGATCTCAACGGAGACCCATGCTGCGATCTGTATCAAATGGTGATGCAGCAAGTAGAGCTGCCGCTGTTAGAGGTGGTGATGCACGAGTGCAATGGTAACCAGACAAAGGCGGCTGATGCGCTGGGCATTAACCGCGGCACCCTTCGTAAAAAACTCCGCCAATATGGCCTAGAGAACTGAACCTATGACCGATGCCTTTCGGGTGCGACGCGCCCTGATCAGTGTTTCCGATAAAACCGATGTGATTGACCTAGCCCGCGGCCTGCAGGCCCTAGATGTTGAGATTCTCTCCACCGGGGGTACAGCAAAGCTACTGGCCGAACAGGGTATTTCTGTTAGGGATATTGCCGATTACACCGGCTTTCCTGAAATGATGGATGGCCGCGTAAAAACGCTGCACCCGCGAGTTCATGGCGGCTTGTTGGGTCGTCGTGGGCAGGATGATGCAGTCATGGCAAGTCACGGCATTCAGCCCATCGATCTGTTGGTCGTTAATCTCTATCCGTTTGAGGCAACGGTGGCGCGGGCAGATTGTACGCTGGAAGAAGCCATTGAGAATATCGATATTGGCGGGCCGGCCATGCTGCGGGCCGCCGCAAAAAACTACGCGGGTGTTGCCGTATTAACCGCCCCCGATCAATACGCCGATTGTTTGCAGGCCCTTAATAAACCGGACGGCTTAAGCGCTGCATACCGTTTTGATTTGGCGGTGGAGGCATTTAATCATGTGGCCCGTTACGATGCGGCCATTAGTAATGCGTTATCGAGCCGTTCGATAACGGGCGAAACGCTGCCCTACCCGAGGCAGCTTAACCGCTATTGGCAAAAAGCGGCGGATTTACGGTATGGCGAAAACCCGCATCAAAGCGCGGCGTTTTATCAAGAGCTCAACCCGGCAGCGGGCAGCTTTGCGAGCTTTCGGCAGCATCAGGGTAAAGCGCTTTCGTATAACAACTTAGCCGATGCTGATGCGGCTTGGGCCTGTGTGGGGGCATTTGATGCACCCGCTTGCGTGATTGTTAAACATGCCAACCCCTGTGGTGTGGCGATTGCTGAGCGTGTTTTAGATGCCTACGATCGTGCTTATCAAACCGATCCGGTGAGTGTATTTGGTGGCATCATCGCGCTCAACCGCCCGTTAGATGTTGACACCGCCAGGGCGATTGTTGATAGGCAGTTTGTTGAAGTAATTCTGGCGCCTAGCATTGAATCGGGAGCATTAGCGGTAACGGCGGCACGTGCCAATGTTCGGGTTTTAGAGATTGCCGATGGCCCTCAGCCAGCCAGTGGTACACGGCTGCAAACTATTGATGGCGGGCTGCTTGTGCAGGATGAAGACACCACGCTGATTGGTGCAGATGGCTTACGGTGTGTGACTGATAAAGCGGTTGATGCTGACCTGCAGGCGGATCTTGAATTTGTGTGGCGAGTGGCACGCTATGTGAAATCTAATGCCATTGTGTATGGCCGCCATGGCCAAACATTAGGCATTGGCGCGGGGCAGATGAGCCGGGTTGACTCGGCGCGCATTGGGCTGCGTAAGGCCGAAGATGCCGGGTTGTCTTTGCAAGGCGCGGTTTTAGCATCTGATGCGTTTTTCCCGTTTCGTGATGGCATCGATCAAGCCGCTTCCGTAGGCGTAAGCGCCATTATTCAGCCAGGTGGTTCGATGCGTGATGACGAGGTGATTGCCGCCGCCAATGAGCATGGGATTGCTATGCTCTTTACCGGCCAGCGGCATTTTCGACACTAAAATCAAACAGGAAGGCCTTGCATGAAGGTATTGGTGGTAGGCAATGGCGGTCGTGAGCACGCGCTTGCCTGGCGGATCGCAGCATCGCCGCAGGTAAGCGCCGTTTACGTAGCGCCGGGCAATGCCGGTACGGCCCATGAACCGGGTGTGAGTAATCTGCCGATTGCAGCAACAGATATTGAGGGGCTGCTTGCCGCTGCCCTAGACCTCGGCATCGATCTTACCGTGGTGGGGCCTGAGGCGCCGTTGGCTGCTGGCATTGTAGATACCTTTACCGCAGCCGATTTGGCTTGCCTTGGCCCACATCAGGCAGCTGCTGAGCTTGAAGCCTCTAAGGCATTTGCCAAAGATTTTTTAGCGCGATATCACATTCCTACCGCTGAGTATCAGACCTTCGATGCACTGGCACCGGCGCTTGATTACATCAAGCAAAAAGGCGCACCGCTGGTGGTTAAGGCAGATGGTTTAGCGGCGGGCAAGGGCGTGACGGTGGCCATGACCGTTGATGAGGCTCTCGATGCTGCTGAGTCGATGTTTGCCGGCGCATTTGGTGAGGCAGGCGCCCGCGTGGTGGTTGAGGAGTACCTCGAGGGAGAAGAAGCCAGTTTTATTGCGTTGGTCAATGGAACGCAGTGCCTGCCATTAGCTAGCTCACAGGATCATAAAGCGCGCGATGCCGGTGATCAGGGCCCCAATACGGGTGGCATGGGGGCGTATTCACCCGCACCCGTCGTGACCGAGGCCCTTCATCAACGGATTTTAGACACCGTGATACAGCCAACCTTAGAGGGTTTAGTGGCCGAGGGGCGGGGTTTTACGGGCTTTCTCTATGCAGGGCTGATGATTGATTCTCAGGGAATGCCGCGGGTGTTGGAATTTAACGTGCGTTTGGGCGATCCAGAGACACAGCCCATTTTAATGCGGTTAAAAAGCGACCCCATTGATTTGTTTTTAGCGGCGCTCGATGGCCAGCTAGCCTCGGTAGCGGTGGAATGGGACTCACGCCCTGCACTGGGTGTGGTGCTTGCGGCCGGCGGATACCCGGGCGAGTATGCCAAAGGGGCTGTGATTAGCGGGTTAACGGCTAATACGGCCCCAGATTGCAAGATCTTTCATGCCGGTACCGCTTTGAACAACGCTAATCAGGTTGTGACGGCGGGTGGTCGAGTGTTGTGTGCCTGCGCCTTGGGTGAAGATGTAATGGCTGCGCAAAAGCTTGCCTATGATACGGCTTCTGCGATTCACTGGGATGGCGTGTTTATGCGGCCTGATATTGGCTACCGTGCCGTGCAGGCCCAACTCGATAAGGAGCCAAAATGACCATTGCTTACTGGTGTGTGCTAGTGGCGGTTTTTATCCCGCTGCTGTTTGCTGGGCTGGCTAAGTCGCGTGGCGATTTTGATAACGCGCGGCCGAGACGCTGGTTAGAGCAAACAGAAGGTTGGCGTCAGCGGGCGCATTGGGCGCAGCTCAATAGTTTTGAGGCATTCGCGCCGTTTGCAGCAGGGGTGATTATCGCGCATTTAGCCGATGCGCCGCAGGCCAGTGTGAATGTGCTGGCAGTGGCGTTTGTCTTACTTCGTTTAGGGTTTGGCGCTGCTTATGTGGCAGACCGGCCCACCCTTCGTACGTTGTTTTGGACAGCCGCGTTTGCCTGTGTGGTGGGGCTGTTTATTTTGGCGGGAATTGCCGGTACCTGACGCGTTGGGGTGATCCAGATCAACTGATCTAAGTGTCAGCAGCGGTAGGCTGTGACTTCTTAGAATGCAAAGATCAGGATATTCCCCATGACCGATCATTTGATGCTAGATCGAGAGCTGCTGCATCGGTACGACGTGACCGGTCCGCGCTATACGTCATACCCCACGGCAGCGCAATTTACCGAAGCATTTAACGAGCAGCGCTATCGTCAGCGCGTGCAATGGGGTAATGAAGACCCCATGCCGCGTCCACTATCGCTGTATGTGCATGTCCCTTTTTGCCGCACGGTCTGCTTTTATTGCGCCTGCAATAAGGTGATTACCGCTAATTATCGGCGCGCCGAGCGCTATTTGGATCGGTTGATACAAGAGCTCGATTTGCAGGCAGCACTCTTTGATGACGACCGCCCCGTTGAGCAGTTGCACTTAGGGGGTGGCACGCCGACGTATTTTAGCGATGAAGATTTAGCGCGCTTAATTGAAGCGATTGGGCAGCGGTTTCCGCTGGCGCCGCCAGAGCAGCGCGAGTTTTCTATTGAGATTGATCCACGAACGGTTGACCGCAATCGCGTTGCCAACTTGGCTGCACTGGGCTTTAACCGCATCAGTCTGGGTGTGCAGGATTTTGACCCCGATGTGCAAAAGGCCATCAATCGGATTCAGGGCGTGCAAGAAACGGCTGATGTGGTGGCCGCTGCCCGTGGCAATGGCTTTCACTCGGTCAATCTAGATTTGATGTATGGCCTGCCGCTACAAACACCAGAGCGGTTATCGCGCACACTGGATGCGGTGCTGGCTATTCGGCCAGATCGTATTGCCCTTTATAACTATGCGCACATGCCACAGATGTTTCGTATTCAGCGGCAAATTGCCGACGATAGCTTGCCGCCCGCCGGCGTAAAGCTGACCTTGCTTATTGAGGCCATGCAGCGGCTGGCTGCGGCGGGCTATCAATATATCGGCATGGATCATTTTGCGCTGCCCGAAGACGAACTAGCCCAAGCGGCTAACCAGGGGACCTTGCATCGTAATTTTCAAGGCTATGCCACTCGGCCCGATTTGGATTTAATTGGCTTAGGCGCTTCTTCTATTGGCCAAATTGGCGATGCCTATTGCCAAAATCGACGTGATCCAGAAGGGCATGCCGAGGCCGTGGCGGCTGGGCGATTGCCCGTATGGCGAGGGGTTGAGCTATCGGCCGATGATCGGCTGCGCCGCGATGTCATTCAAGCCATTATGTGCCGTCATTACGTCGATTTTGATGCCGTCGAGGAGCGGCACGGTGTGGTGTTTAGGCAGTATTTTGATGAGGCATTGGCCGCACTTAGCCCACTGCAAGACGATGGGATGGTTGAGATTGGGCGCAATTGGCTGCAGGTGAGCGATCGTGGCCGGTTTTTCCTGCGCAATGTGGCAATGCCATTTGATGCCTATTTAAATGCGGCGCCTATGGAGCGCCGCTTCTCGAAGGTTATTTAATGGCCATGACCCATGGTGGTGGGTGAGCGAACATCCACCTCAAGGGTGATTGGGTCGGCGCGCTCAAACAGCAAGGTGATGGTAAACACCTCACCTTCAACTAATGCTTCAGTTAGGCCCATGAGCATCACATGCCGCCCGCCGGGTTCAAAAATCACCTCACCATTGGCTGGCACGCGAACCTCTGGCGTGTGCACCATGCGGCTATTGCCGCCTTCCTCAATGGTCCGATGGAGCTCTACTCGGGGCGCGCGGTCTGTTTCTACCCCAACCATTCGATCGCCTTCGGCAGCCTCGTTACGCAGCGTGAAATACACAGCGCCAGTTTGTAGCCCGGGGGCGGTGGCGCGTGACCACACATTCTCAAAGTAAAGTTCGGCCTGTGCTAGGCCAGCGGTGGCCATTAAAACGAGTGCGATGAGTAGTCGGGGCATGATAAGCAAATCTCCGTTTTAAGTAAGGGCGGTCGGGGCGCTGCCCTCCCGTAGTGTAATTATAGGCCAATTGCGTTCTCGAGCCGCTTCGGTGAGCTGCGGATCGGGGTCAACCGCAACCGGATGATCCACATGCTCAAGCAGTGGCAGGTCGTTATGCGAGTCGCTATAAAAGTGCATCGCTGTGGTCATTTGACCTTCCTCATCCAACCATTGTTGCAAGGCCTGTACTTTGCCCTGCTGAAAGGTGGGAATGCCGACATATTTTCCGGTAAACGCCCCGTCTACAAATTCCGGTGCCGTTGCCAATAAGATCGGGATATTGAATAACTCCGCAATCGGCTCAGTCACAAACCGATTGGTGGCGGTAATAATCATCAGCCCGTGACCGCTGGCGCGATGTTGTTCAACTAGTGCCTTGGCCGCCGGTAATACGGTCGGTTGAATGTGCTGTCGAATGAAATCTTTGCGCCATTCCAGCAACACCTTATGCGGTGTATTTGCCAGTGGGCGCAGTGAGAATGCCAAAAAGCGTTCAATATCTAGCTGCCCTTGTTCATATTCGCGCATAAATCGCTCATTGGCGGATTCGTATTCGCTATGTTCAACGGCTCCACGTGAGATCAAATAACGGCCCCAAAGATAGTCGCTATCGCCCCCGAGTAAGGTGTTATCTAGGTCAAAAATGGCGAGCTGCATGCGGCATCCTTCAATGGTTAATTGCCGAGGGATTCTGCTATGTGGAAGAATGGAACACAACGACAGGTTACTAGTGGTAATACAAGTGATTGATTCTGATGGTTTTCGACCAAATGTCGGAATCATTCTGGCGAATGATCTGGGCAAGGTTTTGCTCGCACGCCGCATTGGGCAAGACGCCTGGCAGTTTCCGCAGGGCGGTATTCAGCAAAATGAAAGTGCTGAAGAAGCGTTGTATCGGGAGCTCAATGAGGAAGTTGGCCTGCAACCAGAGCATGTGATGGTGCTCGGCGCCACGCAGGGGTGGTTACGTTATCGTCTGCCCACCCATTTGGTGCGGCGGCGGCAGCACCCCACCTGTATTGGGCAAAAGCAAGTGTGGTTTTTACTGCGCTTAGCGGGTGAGGATAGTCTCGTGCGCCTTGATGCCAGCAGTGAGCCAGAATTTGACGACTGGGCATGGGTTCCTTACTGGGAGCCCTTAGGGGAGGTCGTCGCATTTAAGCGAAAAGTGTATCGACGGGCGCTAACAGAGCTTGCACCCCTGTTATTTCCCACCGGTGCCCCTGCAATACCGGCACAGGGCTAGGTTGTGTTAGAAACGCTGCACCGCGTTGTTCATGCGGTTAATGGGGCCGCTGATTTTTCAGCGGCGCTGCAAATTGTGGTGGATGAGGTGGCATCGGCCACCGCCGCCGATGTGTGTTCTGTTTACTTGCATGAAGAAGATCTGAGCTATTTGCGCTTAATGGCAACGCATGGGCTGAATGCCAGTGCCGTGGGTACCGTGCGACTTGCTGTTAACGAAGGTCTCGTTGGCCTGGTGGCCGAGCGGCAGGAATCGATTAATTTAGAGGATGCAGACCAGCATCCACGCTTTCGTTATTTTCCCGAGACCGGTGAAGAGCGCTTCCGCTCGTTTTTGGGCGTGCCCATTATTCACTATCAATCCCGCCTTGGCGTTTTGGTGGTGCAGCGGGTGGCGCATGCCGGTTTTAGCGACGCCGAAGTGGCCTTTTTGGTCACAATGGCAGCGCAGCTTGCCGGCGCCATCGCGCATGCGCGAATGCGAGGTGATTTGGCAGCACTGGTGGATGCAAGCGCCGGGCCACCGCCCTCGCTTGCCGGCATTAGCGGCTCTAGCGGCATTGCAATTGGCACGGGCGTGGTGGTGGCCAGCACGATCTCGCTTGAAGATGTGCCAGACCGAGCCATTAGCGACACAGATGCCGAAATTCAGCGGTTTATGAACGCCGTTGAGCAGGTCAAGGCCGACATTGCGGCCCTATCTGAGCGGATGCGCAGTGAACTGCCCGAGGCAGAACGCCTACTGTTTGATGTGTATCAGCAAATGTTAAGTGGCGATAGCCTAATCGGGCGTGTGCAGGCCAGCGTGCAAGCCGGTATGTGGGCGCCTGCGGCATTACGCCAAACGATTGCTGAGCATGCGCAGCGGTTTGAAGCCATGGATGATCCTTATCTGCGCGAGCGCGTTGAGGATGTCAGAGACTTGGGGCGACGCTTGTTATCGCGCCTGCTCACCACGGATGCCAAACAAGCGCAGTCGCTGCCTGATCGGGTAGTGCTGGTGGGAGAGTCACTCAGTGCCGCTCAGCTTGCGGATATTCCGCCAGAGCGCCTGGCCGCCTTGGTCAGTGTGGGCGGGTCGGCCAATTCGCATGTTGCTATTTTAGCCCGCGCACTGGGTATACCCGCGGTGATGGGCGTTGGCGCAGCGCCTTTGCATCGGCTCGATGGTCGCGAGTTGGTTGTTGATGGCTATCAGGGCCAAGTCGTGATTGATCCGCCGGCAGGCTTGCGCAGTGAGTTTCAGCGCTTACAGCAAGAAGAAGATGCACTGAGCGAAGAATTACGCGCCTTAACGCATGCGCCTTGTATCTCGCCGGATGGCCACGAAATTCAGTTGTATGTGAACACAGGCTTGTTGGCTGAGGTTGAGCTGGCGGTAGATAGCGGTTGTGCCGGGGTTGGGCTACATCGCACCGAGTTTCCGTTTTTGATGGGTGACCGCTTTCCGAGTGAGTCAGAGCAAATGGCGCTGTACCAAGATGTGTTGTCTGCCTTTGCGCCATTACCCGTTACGCTGCGCACGTTAGATGTGGGGGGCGATAAGCCGCTGCCTTATTTTCCGATGCATGATGAGAACCCATTTTTGGGCTGGCGCGGTTTGCGTATGACGCTCGATCATCCCGAGATTTTTCTGACTCAAATTAAAGCGATGCTGCGCGCGTCGGTTGGGTTGAATAATTTACGGATCATGTTTCCCATGGTCAGCCGGTTGGAAGAGGCGGAGCAGGCGGCAGCGCTTGTTGCCCGTGCACGCACAGAGCTGGATGAAGATGGGGTAGAGACGGCTGCCCCTTTGGTTGGCGCACTCATTGAGGTGCCGGCGGCGGTTTATCAGGCCGAAAGTTTGGCTAAACGATTTGATTTTTTATCGGTAGGCAGCAACGACCTGGCGCAGTATCTATTAGCTGTCGATCGAAATAACGCTCAGGTGGCATCGCTGTATGACGAACGCCATCCAGCGGTATTGCGGGCAGTCAACGAAGTAGCGGCGGTTGGTAAGCGGTTGGGCAAACCGGTGACGATTTGCGGCAGTATGGCCGGCGAGCCCGGGTTGGCCGTATTACTGATGGCGATGGGGTTTGAGGGGCTGTCGTTGAATAGCGGCCGGCTATTACGTGTGAAATGGGCGCTGCGGACTATTCCCCTGCAAACCGCACAGTCGGTGCTTGCGCAAGCCTTAGAGGCAGAGTATCCAGAGCAGGTCAGTGCGCTAATTACTCAGATGTTGGATACGCATGGGCTGGGTGGGTTGATTCGAGCTGGCCGGCGTTAGTGATTTATTAGGCGGAGCTGCGAACCCGCACAATCACATCAACCCCATGAATCGTTTTACCCGGTGGTGGGGCGGGTAGATCAGCAACCGACACCCCGTCTGCAGGAATGTCTTCCATATCGCCTGTATCTTCATCAAGAAAATGATGATGCGGGTTGACGTTGGTATCAAAGAAAATGCGCCGTGGGTCGGCCAGAATTTCGCGCAATAAACCGGCTTCGGTGAATTGATGCAACGTGTTGTACACGGTGGTCTGCGAGATACGTAAACCGGCGCCCAGCGCCTCGGCATATAGCCCCTCTGCCGTTACGTGCCGCTCCCCCTGGCTAAAAATGAGTTCAGCAAGACCAAGCCGCTGCCGAGTGGCGCGTAGCTTTGCCTGCTGCAGTAGATTACGCAAATGCGCATCATGCTGGCCGGTAATGGTGTGTTGCTTCTGCATGGTCATTGCCTTTGCCTCAACCGTAATAGGGGACTTATCTAGTACCATTTAAGATAGCACATTAAAAGGAGGGTTTTAAAACCACTAATAAAACAACGGCAATTAAAACGAGGACGGGCATTTCGTTGAACCAGCGATACCAAACATGCCCATGCTGATTGCGATCTTGAGCAAATGCGCGAAGTAACCGGCCGCAGTACCAGTGATACACAACTAACAACGCCACGAGTGCCAGCTTGATATGCAGCCAGCCTTGCAGCAGCCAAAACGGCTGAACAACCAGTATTGCCACACCTAAACCAATGGCCACAACGGCGCTTGGGTTCATGATGCCGCGATACAGCTTGCGCTCCATCACCTTAAACCGCTCACGGCTAATTTCGTCTTCAGCCATGGCGTGATACACAAATAGCCGCGGTAAATAAAAGAGGGCGGCAAACCAAGTGACCACACTAATGATATGAAACGCTTTAAGCCATAGTGCGGTCATGCGGACTGCTCCGATGGCAGCAGACGCCGGACTTCTTGTTCAACGCGATGAAAATCCAGCAATCCAATACGCTGCCAGACAACACCGCCATCGGCATCGATCAGTACGGTGGTTGGGGTTACACGTACCTCGTTAAAGCTGCGTGCAATTTCGCCATCATGATCAATGACAATGGGGTAGGGTAACTGCCGTTGTTCGACGAGCGCTTGCACCCGATCGACGGGGTCATAAGACATCGCCACCCCTAAAATCGTTAACCCCGCAGGCGCCAGTGTTTCGTGCAGTTCAACGATTTCTGGCATTTCGGCAACGCAAGTGGTGCAGCTCGTTGCCCAAAAAACCACCATCACCGGGCCATTGCGAAATTCGCTCAGTGCCCGCTGATCGCCTGAGAGCATGGTCAAGTCCAGTTCTGGGGCGGGTTCTCTGGCGGGCGGCGCAAGCCAAATAGCCGCCACCACCGCTACAATGCCGAGTACCAGAGCGCCCGCAAGCCATTCCTTGCGGAACATGTGTCGTTCTCCTATGTCTGTCTCTGGCATGATAACTGGAGACACAGTAAAAGTCAGAGAGGTTGCGGGATGATTTCTGCAGGTATTGTTGGTGGAACAGGGTATACCGGAGTGGAGCTATTGCGGCTTCTGGCGGCGCATCCTTCTGTGGCGTTAAGCGCGATTACCTCTCGGGGTCAGGCGGGTACTCCGGTGGCGGATGTTTTCCCCAACCTACGTGGTGTGGTTGATTTGGCCTATACCGAGCCAACCCAGGGCACATTGGGCGATTGTGATGTGGTGTTTTTTGCGACACCCAATGGCACAGCCATGGAGATGGCGCCGGCATTGATTGAGCAGGGTGTGCGCGTAATTGATTTAGGCGCTGATTTTCGACTGCGAGATCTGGATGAATGGGCGCACTGGTACGGAATGCCACATACGTGTGCGGCATTGGCGGCAGAGGCGGTTTATGGGCTGCCTGAATGCCATCGCGAGGCTATTCGTGCAGCCCGTTTGGTGGCTAATCCGGGTTGCTACCCCACCGCCGTCCAGCTCGGTCTGATTCCGCTGTTAGAAGCGGGCGCGGTAGATACACAGTCGCTCATCGCCGATGCAAAATCGGGTGCAAGCGGTGCTGGTCGGCAGCCCCGTCAGCACACGCTGCTTTGTGAGGCCGGTGAGAATTTTCATGCGTATGGTGCAAGCGGGCATCGCCATTTACCCGAGATACGTCAAGGGCTAAATGATGCGGCTGGTAAGCCGGTGGGGTTGGTTTTTGTGCCGCATTTGGTGCCAATGATTCGCGGTATCCACGCAACGCTTTATGCGCGGTTGCTTGATCCAACCATCGATTTGCAGGGTTTGTATGAGCAGCGCTACGCCAATGAGCCATTTGTAGATGTGATGCCGCCAGGCACTCATCCAGAAACGCGCAGTGTGCGCGGGAGCAACATGGTGCGAATTGCGGTGCATCGTCCAGAGGGGAGTGATTACGCACTGATCTTGGCGGTGGAAGACAACCTGGTAAAAGGCGCCGCGGGGCAGGCAGTGCAGAATATGAATCTGATGTTCGACCTGCCAGAAACAATGGGTTTGGAGTCTATCGGTCTACTGCCGTAGACTCAATGAGTGGAAAATTTTGTGCGGAGGCGCAAGCGATGACAGAAATTGCAGAACAAGAAGACCTGTTGGTCTTTACCGATACCGCGGCAACGAAAGTTCGCCAGCTGATCGACCAAGAGCAAAATGATGCCCTTAAGCTACGGGTTTATATTACCGGCGGTGGCTGCTCAGGTTTTCAGTACGGCTTTATGTTTGATGAAAATGAAGAGCCAGGCGATGCGGTTGTCGAAAACGGTGGGGTAACCTTGCTGGTAGACCCCATGAGCAGCGCTTACCTTGAAGGCGCCGAGATCGACTATGTTGAGGGCCTTGAGGGCGCGCAGTTTGTGATTCGCAATCCGAATGCGAGCACAACGTGTGGTTGCGGATCATCCTTCGGCGTTTAATTAGCGCGGATAAATGCCGCCAAGCGGTAATGGCTGAGGGGCGCCTGTAATGGCGCTCAGGTCATGCCGAATGCCTGCCAAGGCGGCGTGAGCCAGCCAAGCAAAGCCGATCGATTCAACCGCGTCGGCGGGTATTCCAAGTGCATCGCTCAGGTTAACCGAACAAGGCGCCACCGCAGCGGTGATGCGCCTGATCAGATCAGCATTGTGGGCACCGCCGCCCGTCACGACCAGATCTTCTGCTTTACTGCCCGATTGGCGTAATGCCTTTGCAATTGACTGGGCAGTTAGCTCCGCTAATGTCGCTTGCACATCTGCCGCGGCAATTGCGGGTGGTAACTGCGGCCTTAGCCAATTCAGATTAAAAAGCTCAGGCCCGGTGCTGCGGGGTGGTTTTAAGGCAAAAAATGGATCACTGAGTAGCTGCTCAAGAAGGGCCTGGTGAACCTTACCACTGGCTGCCCATTCGCCTGCCTCATCAAAGGCTTTGCCTAAGTTTTCTCGACACCATGCATCTAAGAGAGTGTTGGCGGGGCCGCAGTCAAACCCTGATGTGGCGCTTGCGTTTTCGCTTAACAGCGTGATGTTGGCAATGCCGCCCAAATTGAGAACCGCGCGCGGATGCGGCGCCTTAAATAAAACACGATGAAATAGCGGAGCGAGTGGAGCCGCTTGGCCACCGGCGGCTAGATCACGTTGGCGAAAATCGGCCACCACATCAATGCCGGTAAGCTCGGCTAGATGACTGGGGTTACCCAATTGGGCGCTGATGGGTGGGTTAGCCTGCATGTCATGCCAGACGGTTTGGCCATGACAGCCAATGGCCATAATCTGAGCTCTGTCGATTTCAGCGTTCGCGATGAGGGCCTGTACCACATCCGCGTAATACGTTGGCAGGGTGTTATGCCAATGCAAAACCGTGGCAAGCGGTGTGCTTGCATTGATCTGCCGCAGTGCCTGCTGCACGGCGGGGGGGTAGGGCACATGCAGATCCTCACACAGTGTGATGGGGGCATCGGGCGCGTTGCACTGCACTAAGCTTGCATCAATGCCATCGAAGCTTGTGCCCGACATCAGCCCAATAAAGTACTGCCTAGACATGGGGTTTAGTCTTCAGCCCGAGCTAGCTGGGTGCCGCTGATTTCCTCAAGCCGAGACAGTAGGGGTTGTGTGGCCCGTTCAAACTCCGTGCGATATTGCTCGGCAATGGGCTGTGCCTCGGGTAAATCAACGGTTCTTGGGTTTCGGTGCACGCCATCAACCCGAAATTCGTAGTGCAGGTGGGGGCCGGTGGCAAGCCCGGTGCTGCCAACATAGCCAATGGTATCGCCCTGCCGCACCCGATCGCCGATGGACTGCCCCTTCGCAAAGCTACGCATGTGCGCATATAAAGTAGTGTGGCGTGAGCCATGCTGAAGGATAACGGTATTGCCATACCCCCCCTTGGGCCCGCGATGAATGATTTTGCCATCGCCCGCCGCCCAAATGGGTGTGCCCGGTGGCGCAGCATAGTCTG
>NZ_WJPP01000005.1:0-5000 GCF_009649225.1 Spiribacter salilacus | reverse complement strand
CGATAGTGAACTAGTACCGTGAGGGAAAGGCGAAAAGAACCCCGGTGAGGGGAGTGAAATAGAACCTGAAACCGTATGCGTACAAGCAGTCGGAGCCCGAAAGGGTGACGGCGTACCTTTTGTATAATGGGTCAGCGACTTACTTTCAGTGGCAAGGTTAACCGAATAGGGTAGCCGTAGGGAAACCGAGTCTTAACCGGCGCCACAGTCTCTGGAAGTAGACCCGAAACCGAGCGATCTATCCATGGCCAGTGTGAAGGCGAGGTAATACTCGCTGGAGGCGCGAACCCACTAATGTTGAAAAATTAGGGGATGAGCTGTGGATCGGAGTGAAAGGCTAAACAAGCTCGGAGATAGCTGGTTCTCCTCGAAAGCTATTTAGGTAGCGCCTCGTGTCTTACTCTCGGGGGTAGAGCACTGTTTCGGCTAGGGGGCTCCCAGGAGCTTACCAAACCGATGCAAACTCCGAATACCGAGAAGTACAATCACGGGAGACAGACGGCGGGTGATAACGTTCGTCGTCAAAAGGGAAACAACCCAGACCGCCAGCTAAGGTCCCAAAATCATTGCTAAGTGGGAAACGATGTGGGAAGGCAGAGACAGCCAGGAGGTTGGCTTAGAAGCAGCCACCCTTTAAAGAAAGCGTAATAGCTCACTGGTCGAGTCGGCCTGCGCGGAAGATTCAACGGGGCTCAAGCAATGTACCGAAGCTGCGGACGCAAGCTTGCTTGCGTGGTAGAGGAGCGTTCTGTAAGCCGATGAAGGCGGACCTGTGAGGGCCGCTGGAGGTATCAGAAGTGCGAATGCTGACATGAGTAACGATAAAGGCGGTGAAAAACCGCCTCGCCGAAAGCCCAAGGTTTCCTGCGCAACGCTAATCGGCGCAGGGTTAGTCGGCCCCTAAGATGAGGGCGAAAGCCGTAATCGATGGGAAACAGGTTAATATTCCTGTACCGCAAATGACTGCGATGGGGGGACGGAGAAGGCTAAGTGATCCGGGTGACGGAAGTCCCGGTTTAAGCGTGTAGGGAGTGTACTTAGGTAAATCCGGGTACATAATTCTGAGACGTTATGACGAGTACCCACGGGTGCGAAGTCACTTATGCCATGCTTCCTGGAAAAGCCTCTAAGCTTCAGGTCATTTGAGACCGTACCGCAAACCGACACAGGTGGGCAGGGTGAGAATCCCAAGGCGCTTGAGAGAACTCGGGTGAAGGAACTAGGCAAAATAGCACCGTAACTTCGGGAGAAGGTGCGCCTGTTCTAGGTGAAATCCCTCGCGGATGGAGCCGAAGCAGGCCGCAGTGACCAGGGGGCTGCGACTGTTTACTAAAAACACAGCACTCTGCTAACTCGTAAGAGGATGTATAGGGTGTGACGCCTGCCCGGTGCCGGAAGGTTAAGTGATGAGGTTAGCTCTTCGGAGCGAAGCTTTTGATCGAAGCCCCGGTAAACGGCGGCCGTAACTATAACGGTCCTAAGGTAGCGAAATTCCTTGTCGGGTAAGTTCCGACCTGCACGAATGGCGTAACGATGGCCCCGCTGTCTCCACCCGAGACTCAGTGAAATTGAAATCGCTGTTAAGATGCAGCGTTCCCGCGGCAAGACGGAAAGACCCCGTGAACCTTTACTACAGCTTCACACTGGACTTTGAACATGCTTGTGCAGGATAGGTGGGAGGTAATGATTTCGGAGCGCCAGCTCTGATTGAACCAACCTTGAGATACCACCCTTGCATGTTTGAGGTTCTAACCTAGGCCCGTTATCCGGGTCAGGGACAGTGTGTGGTGGGTAGTTTGACTGGGGCGGTCTCCTCCCAAAGAGTAACGGAGGAGTGCGAAGGTACCCTCGGCGCGGTCGGAAATCGCGCTATGAGTATAAAAGCAAAAGGGTGCCTGACTGCGAGACTGACAAGTCGAGCAGGGGCGAAAGCCGGCTTTAGTGATCCGGTGGTTCTGTATGGAAGGGCCATCGCTCAACGGATAAAAGGTACTCCGGGGATAACAGGCTGATTCCTCCCAAGAGTCCACATCGACGGGGGAGTTTGGCACCTCGATGTCGGCTCATCACATCCTGGGGCTGTAGCAGGTCCCAAGGGTATGGCTGTTCGCCATTTAAAGTGGTACGCGAGCTGGGTTTAGAACGTCGTGAGACAGTTCGGTCCCTATCTGCCGTGGGCGTCGGAGATTTGAGAGGATCTTCTCCTAGTACGAGAGGACCGGAGTGGACGCACCTCTGGTGTTCCGGTTGTCACGCCAGTGGCACTGCCGGGTAGCTATGTGCGGAAGGAATAACCGCTGAAAGCATCTAAGCGGGAAGTCCACCTCAAGATGAGATCTCCCTGAGGACTTGATCCTCCTGAAGGGCCGTAGAAGACTACTACGTTGATAGGCTGGGTGTGGAAGTGCAGTAATGTATGAAGCTAACCAGTACTAATTGCCCGTGTGGCTTGGCCATATAACCCCAAGCGGACTAGATAACATCGGTCTGCATGCCCGACAACATTCTGAATGTTCCATCCCATGCATGGGTATGAGATGGAGAACCGGTTTGCCTGGCGAACATAGCGCATAGGAACCACCCGATTCCATTCCGAACTCGGAAGTGAAACTGTGTTGCGCCGATGATAGTGCCGCCTCGCTGTGGTGCGAAAGTAGGTCATCGCCAGGCTCTTACAACGAAACCCCCGTAGCTTCTGGCTGCGGGGGTTTTCTTTTTTTCAGCCCCAGAACAGCGGATAATGCAGACGATGAGTCATTCGTCTTTAAAAAAAGGGTTGGGTCAGCAGTGGGAAGGGGTAGACCTTACCCTGCTGGACACCGTCGACAGTACGAATGACTGGTTAAAATCCCATTCCGGGGATCTGCCTCGATTAGTTGTTGCCAAGGAACAAACGGGTGGTCGCGGTAGCCATGGGCGTGTTTGGTGCTCACCCCCAGGCGGTTTGTATTGGAGTCTGGAAACAACCTTTTTAGATCGCCTTTCTACAGCGCTCCCGTTGATGGTGGGAGTCTCAATTGCTCAGGTTTTACAGGCGTTGGGCTTTCATGGAGTGGGCGTTAAGTGGCCAAATGATTTACTGGTAAACGGCGCAAAATTAGGGGGTATTCTCGTTGAGCGTGTTTACGACTCCCGGCACGCGCCATCAGTAATTGTGGGCGTGGGCATTAATACAACAACCCCAAAGATTGCCCCACTCATACAGGGTCGCTCGGTCGTTGGATTGGATAGCCTTCGGGCGTCCGATGCCAATCCGTTGGATGGTGATGAGCTAATCGGTCGAATGGCGCGTGCGGTTTTAGATGCGACAAGTGTGCCCGCTGATGCGCTTGAACAAAACCTGCAAGCGCAGTGGTCGGCTTTTGATGTGCTTAATGGTCAATCGGTAAAAATTGAACAACCCAATGGTGATGTGGTGGAAGGCAATGCGGTGGGAATTACCGCTGCAGGTGCGCTACGCGTTTCAACCGCGGCCGGTGAAAGCGTTTTTTATAGTGGCGATTGCCAGTTAAAGTCCCTATGAACACCCTTCTCATCGACATCGGTAATTCCCGAATAAAATGGACGTTGGCAAGCGGCGATAAACTAGTCAGCGACGTTCAAAGCAGTGAGCCTGCCCAGTTTCTTCAAGCCATGTCGGCTTGGGCGGGCGGCATTCGCGCGCCCGATCGCGTGCGTTTGGTCAGCGTTATCGAGCACTCAGTGATTAGCCAGGTGAACGATTGGGTTGCGGAACATTGGGGTGTGCCTGTGCAACGCGTGCGTACGCCAAATAGCGGGCACGGTGGCGGTGTTCAAATTGGCTATGACAGGCCAGAGCAACTTGGCGCGGATCGTTGGCTGGCAATGGTGGGGGCTCGGGCGCGCAATCTCCTGCCTGCGTGTGTTATCGATGCGGGCAGTGCGATCACCTTCGATCTCATCAATGAGAACGCTCAGCATCAAGGTGGTTTAATTATGGCCGGGCTGCTGGCCCAGCAAGCTGGCCTGCGTGCGATAACGCCTGAGTTGCCGGCGGTTGATTTTCGGCCAGGTCAAAGTGCTTCGGTAGAGAACACGCCTGTGTTTGCCAGAAATACGCGGGCCGCACTGTATAGCGGTGGGGTTCATGCCACCGCAGCAGCCTTAGACGCGCTTGTATGTAATGCCAACAACGCCCAGCAGATGACATGCCAAGTCGTTCTAACGGGAGGTGATGCTGTAGAGATTGCGGCAGCGATGCGTTGTGAATCGACGATTCACCCCAATTTGGTGTTGGAAGGCCTTGCTGCATTGTCCTGATCGCTGATCCCGGGTAATCTTACGCTGCTAAATGCGAAAGCTGGCGTAGCTCAGTTGGTAGAGCAGCTGATTTGTAATCAGCAGGTCGCGGGTTCGACTCCTGTCGCCAGCTCCAGTTACGCGTTAGGCTTGACGCCAACCCGCTGAAACCGCAAACTACCCGGCTTAGTTTGGAGGGATACCCAAGCGGTCAACGGGGGCAGACTGTAAATCTGCTGGCTTAGCCTTCGGAGGTTCGAATCCTCCTCCCTCCACCAAGAATAAACAGCCATGACTCGGCCGTTCAATATCGGCTGGTTGTGGCATGCCCGCATGCGTGCGGGAAAGAGTGTGCGGGTGTAGTTCAACGGTAGAACCTCAGCCTTCCAAGCTGATGATGTGGGTTCGATTCCCATCACCCGCTCCAGAGTGAGTGGCCCATGTAGCTCAGGGGTAGAGCACTTCCTTGGTAAGGAAGAGGTCCCCGGTTCAAATCCGGGCATGGGCTCCATTAGCAATATGATTAACGATTAACGGATAGCGCAGGGAGAATCTATCGTGTCCAAGGAGAAGTTTGAGCGCACTAAGCCGCATGTAAATGTTGGCACGATTGGTCATGTTGACCATGGTAAGACGACGTTGACGGCGGCGTTGACGAAGGTGTTGTCGGAGCAGTTTGGTGGTCAGGCGCGTGCGTTTGATCAGATTGACAATGCGCCGGAGGAGCGTGAGCGTGGTAT
>NZ_WJPP01000004.1 GCF_009649225.1 Spiribacter salilacus | reverse complement strand
ACGCCATGTGGTCGGGCAATGGATCCGGTTTTACAATAACGAACGGCCGCATCAGTCTCTGGGCTATGCGGCACCCAGTGCACACCCAGCATTAGCGTCATAAGGTGTACAGAAACCCGGGGGTCATTACATCAAAATGACCCTCAATTGCGCGGCACTGGCTTCATCCAAGCCCACTAAAAAGGCGCGATAGCCGCGAAAGTTATTTTTAATCCGCTGCCTCATTTCACCACCCGCAAATAGTCATTTTCTGGCTCAGACATCGGGTCAACCCAAACGAGGTAGGGATCCGGCTGCACCAAATCACGGGCTTCATGAATAATTTGGAAATCGCAGTCTTGGGTAGAGCGACCAATCCGCGGCCGCATCGCACAATGTAGATTTTCTTGGTTCACTGTGACCGGGCCCTGCGGTGCCAGAAACTCTATTCCACGAACGGCATCTCTGACTGCCTCAAGACTGGTATCTGCGGCTTTTTCCAGCGCATTGGCTAGCAAATGAATGGCAACGAAGCTTGCCTCCGCATCAGCCGATGCCCGACCAAGATGGGAAAATTGCTGATTCCATAGCCCTGTGAAATGTTGATTTTGCGGCGTATCAATACTTGAAAAGTACACCGATGACGATAAATGCCCCGCCGCATCATCGCCTAACAGCGGCAGCTCGGCTTCTGACAAGCTGCAACTGGCAACCGGCATTACCGATGGCTGATCAATACCCGCTGCATCGGCTTGGCGACGAAGCTCTTGAATAAAGCGATAGCAGGAATCACCAATTAGCGTCACGAAGACAAAATCGGGCTGGTCAGCCACAATGGCTTCTGGTAGCCCGGCAAAGTCCGTATCGCCAATGGGGAAATAACGCTCGCCAACAACCTCACCCCCTACCGAGCTCAGCGCTTCCCGCAAAATCCGATTGTTTTCCCACGCCCAAATGTAGTTTGAGCCCACAAACCAGCTTTTTTGCCGTGATTGGCAATGAGGTGACGAGCTAGCGGCAGAATGTGCTGATTGGGCGATGCCCCGGTATAGATAACGTTATCGCTGGTTTCAAAACCTTCGTAATGCGAGGGATACCATAACAACGCATCGTACTTCTCAATAACCGGCAACACCTCTTTACGACTCGCTGAGGTATAACACCCAAATACATGGGTAATGTCATAGTTGCTAATCAGCTCGCGCGCCGCCTCTGCATAGGCCGCGGTGATGCCGCCCGGGTCGATAGCAATCGGCTCTAGGGTGTATCGAGCGTTGTCGTTTGCATTGATTTCATCAATTGCCAACATGGCACCCGCACGCATGCTCTGGCCCAGGGCTGCATAAGAGCCTGTCTCAGAGAAAATCATGCCCAGCTTAATGTTGGTCTTGCTCTGCATTTTCTGCTCACCCCAAAACAAAAAAGCCCCCTGCGGGATCAGCCTGATCTCGCGAGGGGGCTTCGATGCCCAGCCGGCTATACGGCGGTATGTTTGTCCGTAAAAACTGGTCGCGATTTACATCGCATGGGCTTCTTTGCCCAATCCGTTAAAACCATTGATAGGACAAACTGAAGTATGCGTCAAGCTTTTTTTATGAGTTTATCGGCAGTTCATTGACAGCTTGTCGGGGAGTTTCTAAACTTCAAAAGCAGATGGGCGGTTAGCTCAGCGGGAGAGCACTGCCTTCACACGGCAGGGGTCACTGGTTCAATCCCAGTACCGCCCACCAATTTTTTCTCGTGTTATCACCCAACTCGGTGACTGACGTATTTCCTCTTGGCCCATACGATCAAAATCTTCTGGCACTTTGATATGACCGCGCAAAAATCCAAGGCGGCTTCGCTTACTGACCGGCGGACTTTCGATAGCAATCATTCGTACAACGGGCTTCCCCGCCCTTGCGATGATAATCGGCTCGCCCGCCTCTGCTTTAGCGATTAATTGAGACAACTGCGTTTTAGCATCGTGAACGTTGTAGTGTTTCATGTGCCTTAGGTAACCTGAGCTAGGTCTACCCAGAATTACGCTCGCTGCCTACTGGTGTCAAGCGCCTGAATCCCCACCACCACACGCTCACAATGCCCCTCTGCGGTGATGCGGTGGGGTTCGGCAAGCAATCGAACGGATGCCTCACCCAGCGCGGTGGGATAGACATGCCCCATGGTATGCCCTAACGCCACACGCCAGCCTGGGCGGGGGTTTAGCCCCGGTTGAGTGGGTCCAAGGCCTGCTTTTAGATGATGGGCAATATCCCATTCGATTACCTCGCCCTGACAGCGAGTAACCACCCAGCAATGATGATCTCGTGCCCGCCCGTTGTTTTCTGCCGGAAAAAAGTAACCGAAAAAATACCCGGCTTCGTAGCCTGCTGAGTGCAGGCTCGCCATTAAGTAAGTATTGATATCAATACAGGACCCGGGAGTGGTGCCACAAGATAGATACGGGACCTGATCAAGCCCATCGGTAAAACGCACATCGGGGTGGGCATACGCAAAGCGACTTTCCGCCTCGGCCACTAGTGCCGCGATGCCGGCATACCCACCTCCCGCGCGCGCTACAACCTCACGACTGTGCTCAGCCAACTCAACAGCGGGCTGAGTATAGACATTATGACTAGGCCGAAAGGCCGCTTCAGGATAGACACTACCCGCGCGGGATTCATTGATGGTGTAGGTCAGCTGCGCCTGCTCGGCCGTGGCCTCAAGCCTTACTGCTGCCAATTCCAGGGTGGGCTCGCGCAGCATTTCAACCACGCGCACACCGTTAACCTGTAGGCGCTCCACTTGATGCTGAGGAGTGGTAGTTCCCACGGGCGCTAGCAGGACATCACCCACTTGTAGTTCGCTAATATCAACAATGATCTGAATCACAGCGCAGTCCATGCCGTATACAAAAGGCCAATGGTAAATGCGCCACCCAGCGATAGCGCAATATAAAGGGCAAATACGGGCAAGCGGACCAGCGCCCAAACGGCTAATGCCGCCGGAATGGAGGTCACACCACCGGCAACCAAAAAGGCAAGCCCTGCGCCCGGCGCCATCCCCTGCTCCAGCAGGCCACCGACTAGTGGCAGAGCGGCATACCCATTCAAGTAAGCCGGCACACCCACTAAGGTGGCAATGGCGGTTGGGCCTACGCCAGTGCCGCCCAACAGCGCCGTTACGCTTTCTGCGGGCACAAAGGCCAACATCAGGCTTTCCAATAAAAAGGCCAACGTCAGCCAACGGGCCAAGAAAAGCGTGATACTGCGCGCTTCCTTGAAAAACTTAGCGCGGCGGTCAGCGTCCGTCCAAAAGCGCCATATCACCGGCTGAGGGTCGCGAACTTTGCGCCCACCACAACCACCACTACCAATGCCCGGGCGCAGTGGGTCAGTCAATCCACCCGAAATAGTGAGTGCATGCACCACTAACCCACCGGTAATACCCAGCCCCAGCGCCGCCAACGTTTTGGCTACCGCAAACTCAAGGCCAATCACGCCGGTCGTCAGTACAAACATAGACGGATCCATGATGGGGGAGGCAAGCCAAAAAGCCATTACTGCCGATAAGGGCACATTCATGGCCAGCAGCGCAGCAATCAGCGGTATTACTCCGCACGAGCAAAAAGGCGAAAAACCACCCGCCACAGCCGCCAACCCGATCATCACAAGGGGTGAGCCACTAAACGCGCCAGCGATCAGATTATCCGCACCCGTTGCTCCAGCCCAGGCCGCAATAAAGATCGATAACAGCAAATAAGGCGCCGTGGTGGCCAAGGCATTTGCGGTAAAGACAACGCTATCTAATGCTTGCGCGCGGTCAATAAGCACCAGCAGCAAAATGATGCCCAAACTAACGAGCCAAATCCGATTAATTGACACCGCTACAACACTCCTCAGTTAGGAAGTCGAGCAGCCCGTTCATGGCCTCATAATCAACCCGGCTATAAACCTCTCGCCCTTTTTTCTCTTGAATCACTAGGCCGGCATGCACCAAGGTGCCTAGGTGATGGGCTAGCGTTGATGGCTTAAAACCAAAGTGTTCGCCGATATCCCCCACGCACAACCCGTCTTTTCCCGCCCGCACCAGCAGCCGAAAAATGCCCAGCCTTGCCTCATTACCGAGTGCAGCAAAAGCGCGGCTTTGAAACGTTTCTGATTTCATGCCGCCCAATATAACTATAAAACTAGTTATTTAGCAATGTCCCTGTCGTGTTGAGGAAAATGTTAGCCTTGCGTGCTAACTTTTTGATCAGTTTTTTGAGGATTCAAATGGAACAAAGACCACTAGGTGATAGCGGGCTTTCTGTCAGCGCGCTTTGTTTGGGCACAATGACATTCGGCAAGCAGAACACGCAGGCCGATGCGTTTGCGCAACTCGACCGGGCCGTGGCGGCGGGCATTAACTTTATCGATACCGCCGAGATGTATCCGGTGCCTGCAGAAAAACAAACCCAAGGCGAAACCGAGCGGATGATTGGGGAATGGCTCAAAGCCCGCGGCGGTCGAGACGATCTGGTATTGGCCACAAAAATCGCGGGCCCAGGATTAGGCTCAATGCCGCATCGCACGGGTGACTTTAACCCCAAAGAACTTAACGAAGCGGTGGATGCCTCGCTGCAGCGCCTGCAGACCGATACGATTGATCTCTACCAGCTGCATTGGCCTGCTAGACAGAGTAATTTCTTTGGTCGACTTGGCTTTACCGGCAGCCCCAAAGAGCCTGACCCACGGCCACAGATGCTGGCAACGCTTGAGGCCCTGCAGTCTCTGATTGATGCCGGCAAAATCCGTTATGTGGGCTTATCCAATGAGTCTGCCTGGGGCACGATGAGCTTTCTGCAATTGGCCGCAGAACACAACTTACCGCGCATGGTGAGTGTGCAGAATCCTTACAGCCTGCTCAATCGTAGTTACGAGGTGGGGTTGGCTGAGGTGTCGCAAAGAGAAAACGTGGGCTTGCTGGCCTACTCACCACTGGCGTTTGGTGTGCTCAGTGGTAAATACCTCGACAACGATGCGCCGGCCGGTGCAAGGCTCACGTTGTTCGAACAATTTCAGCGCTACTCACGTGAACCCGGGGTAGCCGCCACGCGCGAGTATGTAAACATTGCCAAACGCCATGGGTTAGATCCCTCACAGATGGCACTAGCATGGGTTACTTCACGGCCGTTTGTGACCAGCAACATTATTGGCGTCACCACACTAGAGCAGCTAGAAATCAACCTAGCCAGCGATCAACTCACGCTATCCGATGCGGTGATTGAAGAAATTGAAGCGGTGCACGCGGCGCAGTCCAACCCCTGCCCGTAGCCAATCAGCCTACTGCCTGACTGGCAAAATGATCGATCAGGTGCTGGGCCAATGCTTCTGCTGCCGCCCCCCGCGCAGGAATGCGTTTTAGCGAAAGCGCATATTCTGCTAACGGGGGTAGCCCACCCTCTTCATGTTCGATCACTCGCAGCGGCGGTTGAACTAAGCCTCTGGGCAAAGGCGCAATCGCAATATCTGCAGCAAGGGCGGCGACGTGCGCCTCGGCATGCTCACTGGTGTACGCAATCCGATAACGCATGCCCGCGCGATTAAGGGCCTCCATCGCAATTCGCCGCCACGCACAACCTCGATCAGCCACTGCCAGCGGCAGGGGCGTTCGATTCCAGGCTACACCGCCCTCTCGGCCTGCCCAAACCAGTGCTTCGCTGTATATCGGCTCTGCACCAATCGCCGGTGTTCTGCCGGCTTCAGACACCAGTAACGCCAGATCCAACTCACCGACGTCGAGCCGGCGCATCAAATCAGGGCTGCGCCCCAACCGCACATTCACCTGAACCGCGGGGTAGGCACGGGTAAACTGCGCGATGATGGCGGGTAAGTAACGCGTACCCATATCGCTAGGTGCACCTAAGCGCACGGTACCGCCCACCTGGGGTGAGAGAAATTGGCCAACCGCCTCATCATTGAGTTCAAGTAGCTGCCGGGCATAACCCAGCAAGATTTCGCCTTCTGGGGTCAAATGCACTTGGCGGGGTTCACGCACAAACATCGCTCGCCCCAGCGTTTCTTCTAGTCGCTTAATCTGCATGCTCACGGCCGAAGGCGTTCGAAAGACCTGCTGCGCGGCACGCGTAAAACTGCCGGTTTCAGCAATCGCAATAAACGTTCTTAAAATGTCCACATCAAGCAGGGGCAAACCTTGCAGTGAGTTAGGAGCAGAGACCGATGCCATCCTCATTACCCTTCAATTAAATTCATCCATTAGTTTATCTTTATTCAGTTGCCTGAACCAGACAGAAACGAGAAAATAACGCCAAGTTAATGAAATTTAGACAACAACACGGAGGTAAATCGTAATGAACATCCCTAGCCAGTTCATCAACGGTTGGATCCAATGGCGGCAGGTTCGCCGGTCGGCCACCCAGCAGCTCAGCGACCAGCAGCTTGCTGCGTTTTACAGGCAGCCACTTGGCCAAGTCAGCGCAACCCGCTCCATGGTTAAGCCTGCCGAGCAGCGCACGCCGCGTCGGTCTCGCCAGCTGCAGCAAACGGCCGCCTGATCCGTTAATCGGCCGCGTTTGACTAAAGCCACGCTACAGCGTGGCTTTTTTTTGGCTTGAACAATTGCTGAGCGTCACGGAAGATCAAAGCTCATGAGCATAAAAATATTAGCCATTGGCGATATCCATCTGGGGCGCAAACCCTCGCGCCTGCCCCATGCCTTGCATCAGCGAGCGCATACACTTAGCCCTCAAGCTGCCTGGGAGCAGACCATCGCACTGGCCATTCGCGAGTCGGTAAACATTGTGGTCATGGTCGGTGATGTCGTTGAATCTGATAGCGATTATTTCGAGGCACTGCCTATTGTGCAAAAAGGCGTTTCTGCACTGGCCAAGCACGGTATTCCCGTGCTCATGATTTGTGGCAATCATGATGCTAAAACGCTGCCGGAAGTAGCGCAGTTTGTGGACCAGGCAACTCTTTTGGGTGAGGGCGAGCGGTGGCAGTCTCACCCACATTCAACCCCAGAGGGCGAAATAACGTTTTGGGGATGGTCTTTTGCACAAAATCATTATGCTAATAGCCCGCTAGAGACCCTGCCCGCTCAGCGTAACCACGGTTTGAATATCGGCTTGTTGCATTGCGATCGAGATCAATCCAGTGGGTATGCGCCGGTGACCAGCAACGCGCTAAAAAACGCTAATATGGATGTCTGGCTATTGGGGCATGTTCATCAGCCCGACTCCTTAAATGGGGCTTCGCCCAGCGGCTATCTCGGCACGCTGTGTGGCCTAGATGCGGGCGAGCACGGACCCCGTGGCCCGTGGATCATGGAAATCGAGGCGGGCCAGGTAGTTGGCATGACGCACCGCCCCCTTGCCCCAATACGCTGGGAGCGCATCACTATTGATGTGGATGGAGTAGCCACTCAAGCCGAAGCGCGTCAGCGAGTTACCAGGGCACTGCAAGCCCTAGCTGATCACCTCAAACAGTCAGCCGATCGGCCTGAAGTCGTAGGTCTCCGGCTTCGCTACCACGGTGCATGCGACCTTTCTGATACCGATTTAGAGGCAATTACCGGTAAGACGAGCACTGAGTTAATGGGGTTACCCGGTTTGCCGGAGGTTGAATATTTTATCGATCGCCTTGAATTTGACCTGCAGCCGACACTGGATCTTACTCAGCTTGCCCAACGTCAGGATCAACCCGGGTTGCTTGCACAGTACCTTTTGCAACTTGACCAGCCCGCTGAAAACCCGGCACGCCAACGATTACTCGAGCAGGCCATGACTGCGCTGGCCGATGACCCTAGGCACCAAGACTGGAGCCAAATCGACAGCACCCCACCCCAACCGGAGCAGGTTGCAACCTGGTTGCGATTGTCAGGCCAGCGCGCGTTGCGCGCCATGCTCGAACAGCAGGCCGGTTAAATGGAGCTGATCTCACTAAAAATTACTAGCCTACCGGGCATCGCGAAGCCCATTGAGCAGAATTTTGAGCCGGGAGCCAACTTTGTTATCGGCCCGAATGCCATTGGCAAGAGCAGTCTAGCCCGTGCGTTGTTTTTCTTGCTGGGTAATAAAAAAGCCAGCGACCCACCGGGGCTTGTACTGGAGGCTCGGTTACGCGAAGGCGATACCGAATGGCTAGTTGAACGCCATGCCAGCAGTATTCAGTGGTACCTCAACGGAGCAATCGTTGAGCCGCCACCCCTCCCCAGCCAAGAGGCGCTGCGCTGTTACTGGCTTACCGCAGAAAGTCTATTGCCGCCACGTGATGCAGATCATGAGGCATTGCATCAGCGCTTTCGCGAGGCATTGGCCGGTGGAATTAATTTCACGCAAGTCAAACAACACGCCAAACTAGAGGGTATTACTTTTCCGCGAGGCGAACTCAACCAGTGGAAAGCCGCACAACAAAAACGTAGAGACTTAGAACATAGCTATCAGCAGCTACAAACTCAGCGCAAGCAACTACCACAGCTCGAGGCTAAGCTTAGCGAAGCGGTTAAAGCGGCCAATCAGGTAAACCGCTTAAATAAGGCATTATTGTTGTTGCAAGCACGCCGAGAGCGCCTTAAACAACAACAAGTTATTGCTGGGTATGATCCGCGCTTAGCCAAGCTCCGAGGTGATGAGCCCACACAAGCACAAAAGCTGGTGGAAGACCGCAAGCACATCGATCAAAAACTTGCGCGCCTAAAGCAGGAGCAAAAAACCATTCAGGCGGCGCTGAATGAGACCGGCCTGAGCCACGCAAGACCAGACCCCAGCGAACTAGAAGCGTGGAAGCAGTCGCTGCGGCAAATTCAAACTCATCGGCATGCGCTGGAATCCGCTCAAGGGCGCTTGCAGTCTGCCCGCGATCACATTGAGCATCTGCAAACACAGCTTGCTGGCGATGATGTGAGTGCAGCACCCATCATCTCCCCAGCTTTAATCAGCCAACTGGAGCATGCTCAACCAGCGCAAGCCTCCAACCGCTGGATGGTTGGGTTAATTGGCTTAGGTGGTGGGGGCAGCCTTCTGCTTGGTATTGCGCTTAGCAACGTGTTTGTGTTGCTTGCCGGTACCGCAACACTGGCAGGGCTGGGCGGGCTTATTTTACTGCGTAGCACTGGCAGCAAAAAAGCGGCTAAGCCGGCCGCCTCCATAAATGCGTTGTTAAAAACCCATCACTTAAGCAATGCACCCTATCAAGACCGCGGCGTAGTGCGCTGGCTGGAGTTGGCAAGAGATCTTGATGCAGCAGAAAAGCAAGCCGCCGAAGCGCAGGCGGAGTGCACCAGCAAAGAAAACAAAATCAGCGAACTCAACGCAGCATTAACAGACTTCTTAGCGCAATGGCACGCCGTACCCTCAGGCGAGAATGATACGTCCTTGGAGGCAGCTTTAGATTCCTTAACGGCTCGAACTAGTAAGGCAAGAGAGCAACTCGGTTCACTCACGCTCATTCAAGCACGCATTGAAGATGCTCAAACACAGGCCGATGCACAAGACGCGGCGGAGGCACAATGGGAGGCCCTAACTCAGCTTGACCCACATGCCAGTGCGCAAATTCAAGCACTCCATGAAGACCACCAAGCGTATCAACACGCCACCGCCCAACTACGCGATTATGAAGTGACAGAAAAAGAACGCCAGCGCGAGCTTACCGATCAGCCACAGCTGATTGCATGGGTAGAAGCCGATGATCAAGCCGCCATTGAAACAGCGCTGAGCGAACAAACGCGCCTAGCGGAATCGGCTGAGGCATTGCAACAACAACGCAGTGAGCTAAAAGCAGAGATCAACCAAGCATTAGGCTCCACTGCGCTCAGTGAGGCCATTGCCGAGGAGGCAACGATAAAAGCCAGCCTAGAAGACACACTCACCGAGCACCGCATGGTTAAAGCGGGTGAATGGCTGTTGGCTAAGGTCGAAAAAAACTATCAGCAGGCGCATGAACCCCAATTGGCAAAAATGGCTAAGGCGCGCTTTGAGGCCTTCACCCACGGCAATTGGTCGCTGGCATTTAGTGAAAATCACGAAGTGGTTGCCAAAGATCTAGTTCACAATAAACAACGCACGCTGGATGCATTATCTTCCGCCACACGTATGCAACTCTTACTCGCGGCTCGCATTGCCTGGGCGCAAGACCAAGAGCGGCTAACCCGGCCTTTGCCATTTATTTTGGATGAGGCCTTGGGTAACAGCGACCCACAACGCTTTAGCGCCGCGGTTAAAAGCTTAGAGCAGCTAACTAGCGCTGAAAACCGCCAAGTCATTTACCTCAGCGCGCGGCCTGAGGACCTTAGCCTGTGGCAGGCCAGTGCAGAATCTAGCCCACATATTATTGATTTAGGCACCGCACGCACCGCGAATGCACAGCCAGAGTCTTACGTTGTGCCCAACCTCAGCCCGAGCATTACGGCACCTGATAACCAATCGGCTGCCGACTATGCCGCACAGCTTGGCATACCCGGTATTAACCCCATCGATAGCCCAAACGGCATTCATCTTTTCCACTTGCTGCGGGATGATCTGCCCAATTTATATACGGTGATGACTGACTGGTCGTTACGCTACTGGGGGCCGGCTGAGCACTGGATAGAAACGCGCAAAGGGGCAACGTCTGAGCCGTTACCCACATGGGCTCAAACCCTACAGCGCAGGGGAGAAATCGCGCAACGCTGGCAAAAGCTCGCGCAGCAAGGGCGCGGTAAGCCCGTCAATCAAGCCGTGCTTGAAAACTGCGAGGCCGTTAGCTCAACCATGTTGCCTCGCGTTACCAAGGTTGCCGAAGACTGCCATGGCAACGCCGCACAACTGATTGAAAAGCTAAACAACAAAGCGGTAACAGGCTTTCGCCAAGACAAAATCAAAGACTTAGAACAGGAATTGATTCAAAGCGGGCATTTAGACCCTAACCCCATTCTTGAAGATGAAGCGATTATTCAGCAGCTGCTGGCAACGTTAGGCCATCGACTGCCGCCAGAAGAAATACAAACAGTAGCTGGCTGGCTTAACGCGGCGAGAATTTCTCAGGCCTAAGCACTTCAACAGGGCTAAGCGTTGCAATCATGGCGTAGTTTTCATAGAAACGATCACGCACATGCGCAAGCGCGCGATTAGCAGTAACCTCATCACACACCACATCAACTCGGATGTTTCCGCTTTGATCCCATCCCGCGCTGCGGACCCCCCGATCGCCTTTACCACGCACATCCATAATGGTGTAGCCCGGTGCGCCACATTGTTCTAGCGCATCAATCAACCGACTCTCAAGAGCGGCCTCGGTAATGATGGTTAGTAGTCGGTAATCTGTTTTATTAACGCTCATCGCACTCATCCTCCAATGACGGACGACCACCACTGTGCCATGGCAAGATACAGCGGGATACCAATCAGCACATTAAACGGAAAGGTAATGCCTAAAGAGGCGGCCAGCGATAATGTGGGGTTTGCTTCGGGCACCGAAATACGCATGGCGGCGGGCACAGCAATATACGACGCACTAGCGGCCAATGTGGCCAGCAACATCATGCCGCCTACCGAAAACCCGAGTAGACCAGCTAATAACGTACCAACAACCGAACCGAACAGCGGCATGAGCACACCAAATGCGGCGAGAAAGACGCCGTGACGCCGAAGAACCCCCAGGTGCGAGGCAGTAATCAAACCCATTTCTAGCAAGAACAAGGCCAAAACGCCCTGAAACAGGTCAAAAAACAAAGGTTCAATTGGTTTAACGCCTTCAGGGCCTGCTGCCCAACCAATGAGCAATCCGCCAAGAAGCAGCACGATGCTTTTGCCTAAAAACACCTCTCGACCCAGCGCGCGCCAATCGGTGCCGCGACTCAGCCCCCGGGCAAACAAAATCCCCACAATAATCGCCGGCACTTCAAGTACCGTCAGCAACAGAGGCATCTGTGCTTCGTACCCAATGTTTCGGCTGGCCAAAAAGGCGGTGGCAACGGCATAGGTGCCAACGCTAACCGAACCATAATGCGCCGCAATGGAGGCGGCATCAGCGCGTGCCATTCGACCTAACCAAAACAGCGCAGGAAAGGCAACCAGCGGCAATGCAAAGCCCATCAACAACACAGCACTGACTTGAGGCAATAATGCATCCAGCGGTTGCTTAGCAATTTCAACACCACCCTTGAGCCCGATGGTAAGAAGGAGCAGGATACTGACCAACTCATAAATCGCGGTGGGAAGGCGTAACTCAGCTCGCAGAATGCCAGCCGTCACACCGAGGACGAAGAACAAAATGATTGGATCCATCAGCAAATATTAGCATGACCAAAAAGCCGCTTGCCTCTACTTCTCACACGCCAATGATGCAGCAGTACCTGCGCATTAAGGCCGAGCACCCAGACACCCTGCTTTTTTATCGGATGGGTGACTTTTATGAGCTCTTCTACGACGATGCCCGGCAGGCTGCGCAGTTGCTAGACATCACGTTAACCCAACGCGGAGAGTCAGCCGGAGCACCCATTCCGATGGCAGGGGTACCCGCGCACAGTCATGAGGGCTATTTGGCCCGACTGCTTAAACACGGGCAGTCAGTGGCCATTTGCGAACAAATCGGTGATCCAGCGGCTAGCAAAGGCCCAGTAGAACGCCAGGTCGTGCGCGTCATCACCCCCGGAACCGTAACGGATGAGGCACTGCTCGAGGCCCGCAAGCGTAACTTATTAATCGCGCTAAATTGGCAAGGCGATACTTGGGGTATTGCAGCACTAGAGCTGGCAAGCGGGCAGTTTTCGATTAGTGAGGGAAGCGGGCCAGAGGCATTAGGCGCAGAGCTTGAGCGCTTGCGCCCCGTTGAGCTACTGGTCGATGAAACAGCGCCGCGCCCCAACGGTTTACCAGAAGACTGTGGCGTTACTCCACGCCCGCCTTGGCATTTTGATTCTGATGCCGCGCTGCGCAATCTGATCGAGCATTTTAAAACGAAGGACCTTCAAGGCTTTGGCGTACCGGGGCCTTCTGCTGGCGTGGGAGCCGCAGGGGCGGTTTTACAATATGTGGTTGAAACCCAGCGCGCCGCATTACCGCATATTCGTAGCCTGCAGGTTGAGCGCTTTGATGAAGCGATTAGCATCGATGCCGCCAGCCGGCGCAATTTAGAACTTGAGCAAAACTTACAAGGACACCACAGCCATACACTGGCGGGCGTACTCGATGTAACGGTAACGGCAATGGGTAGTCGGCTTTTGCGACGCTGGATTCACCGGCCCTTGCGCGATCGTGCCGTACTAAGCGCCCGACAAACCGTTATTTCTGAGCTACGGCCTAACGGACATAGTCCATTGCGCGATGCACTCCGCCCCTTAGCCGATATCGAACGAATTAGCGCGCGCATTGCCATGGCAACGGCGCGTCCACGCGATCTAACTGGATTACGCAATACCCTGCGTGGCCTGCCAGATTTGGCAAGTGTGCTTGCTGACTATTCAATGGGCCGACTTGCCGAGCTGGCTCAATCTGCCGCCCCTCAACCCACGCTTTGCACCACACTTGAACAAGCGCTAGTTGAAGAGCCACCGGTGGTCATTCGTGATGGTGGAGTCATCGCCTCTGGCTACGATGAAACACTGGATGAATTGCGCACCTTGGCCCAAGGGGCTGATCAATTTCTCACCGATCTTGAACAGCGTGAGCGTGAGCAAACCGGTATTAGTAGTTTGCGAGTGGGATTTAACCGAGTGCATGGCTATTACATTGAAATTAATCGTAGCCAAAGTGATCAAGCACCCGATCGGTACACGCGACGGCAAACCCTCAAATCTAGCGAGCGGTACATCACACCAGAACTCAAAGAATTTGAGGATAAGGTGCTATCCGCACGTGAACGAGCACTGGCTCGAGAAAAACAACTGTACGAGGCACTGATTCAGTCGTTAACGAAGCACCTGGACCCCCTGCTTACACTGAGCAGCGCGCTAGCCGAACTCGATACGCTGGCTGCGCTGGCGGAACGGGCCGAAACGCTACAATACGTGTGCCCCGTGCTCGATGATCAGCCGGGCATTCATATTGAAGCTGGCCGCCATCCGGTGGTGGAACACCATACCGAAACCCCCTTTGTACCCAATAGTATTGCGCTGGATGATCCACATCGCATGCTCATCATTACCGGGCCTAACATGGGGGGTAAATCAACATATATGCGGCAAATTGCGCTGCTGACCCTGATGGCACATATCGGCAGTCATGTGCCCGCTACCAGCGCACGGTTTGGGCCAATCGATCGAATTTTTACGCGCATTGGTGCTTCTGATGATCTGGCCGGTGGCCGCTCAACGTTTATGGTTGAAATGACCGAAACGGCCAATATTCTCAATAACGCCACACCGCAAAGCCTAGTTTTACTCGATGAAATTGGCAGAGGCACCAGCACCTTTGATGGTCTGGCTCTCGCCTGGGCCACCGCAGCCTCACTTTGCCGCGACATTAAGGCATTTACCCTATTTGCTACCCACTATTTTGAAATGACCGCCCTGCCGGAGCAGTTCCCTACCGCCAGCAACTGTCATCTTGAAGCCGTTGAGCATGGCGAGCATATTGTCTTTTTGCATGCGGTGCGCGAAGGCCCCGCCTCAAAGAGCTACGGGCTGCAAGTGGCCGCACTCGCCGGTGTGCCGCGTGATGTCCTTAACGCCGCCCAGCACAAACTAGAAGATCTTGAAAAACAAGGTGCCGAGAAGCCTCAGCTGTCATTGTTCTCGCCAGAGCCTGCGCCAGAGCCTGCACCTGCCCCCACAGCTACAGAGCCATCGCCAATTACCGAAAAGCTCAACGAGTTAGATCCAGACAACCTAACGCCAAAACAAGCACAAGATGCGCTTTATGCACTCAAGGCGTTACTGAACAACAAACCGTACTAAGCGTAGGTTGATGCGCCAAACCAACGGCCCTAGGATGCCGGTATGACTTATGTAGTAACTGAAAATTGTATCAAGTGTAAATACACCGATTGCGTTGAGGTGTGTCCGGTTGATTGTTTCCATGAGGGGCCTAACTTTTTGGCAATTGACCCCGACGAATGCATAGACTGCACCCTTTGCGAGCCAGAATGCCCAGCGGAGGCCATTTACTCAGAAGATGACCTGCCAAAGGAAATGGAGCATTTCCTTGAGCTTAATGCAGAGCTATCGCAGAACTGGCCCGTCATTACTGAGGCCAAAGATCCACCGGCAGACGCAGAAGAGTGGGACGGCAAGCCCGACAAGCTACAGCATCTCGAGCGGTAGCTTATAAGATCGCTAACCCCTTGGATGGTGGGCTTTGTGTAACGCTTGAAGCCGTGCTCGGGCCACGTGGGTGTAAACCTGCGTGGTCGAAATATCACTATGCCCGAGTAACATCTGCACCACGCGGATGTCTGCACCGTGATTCAGTAAGTGGGTAGCAAACGAATGCCGTAGGGTATGCGGCGATAGGGCCTTACGAATACCGGCGCTCAGCGCGTAGTGCTTAATACGATACCAAAAGGCTTGACGTGTCATCCCCGCCCCGCGTGCGGTTAAAAAAACCAACGGGCTGCCTGAGCCCCTAGCCAACTCGGGCCGAACATTCAGCAAATACTGCTCAACCGCCGTCACGGCTTCTTCTCCCAGCGGGACTAATCGCTCCTTACCGCCCTTGCCAATAATTCTTACCACACCCTGTTGTAAGTTCATTTGATCAAGGCGCAGACCAATCAGCTCAGACACGCGTAGCCCGGTCGCATAGAGCACCTCGAGCATGCAGTGATCGCGCTGGCCTATAGACGTAGAGCGATCCGGCGCCCCCAGCAACGCTTCAACTTCAGCTTCGGTGAGTGCATCGGGCAGGGGCCGATCGGCTTTGGGTGGCTCAACCTGCGCTGTGGGGTCGTCGGTGAGCTTTCCGGTGCGTGCAGCATAACGATAAAAGGCGCGTAAGCTTGAGAGCAGGCGAGCGCTAGTGCGGCGGCTTGACCCCTCAGCCACGCGCGCCGCCAAATAGCCCATCACTTCGGCCCGGCTGACTTTAAAAAGATCTGGCGAGTGGCCCGCTGCTTGAAGCCACGCCACAAATCCCTGCAGGTCGCTACGATAGGCAGCTAGCGTATTATCCGCTAGCCCGCGCTCCATCCACACCGCATCCACAAATGCGGTAATGCGATCGGCGGGGTCAGTCACTCTTCTCGCTGCCAGCGCTTACCGCTTTTTCGGCAAAACCCCTGAGCATTTCTAATGGTAGCGGGAAGACGATGGTTGACGCGTTATCCACCGAAATATCGCTCAACGTTTGTAGATACCGCAGCTGAATGGCCTGCGGGTTGGTAGAGAGCACATCAGCTGCCCGAAGGATTTGCTGAGACGCCTCATATTCACCCTGCGCGTGAATAACCTTTGCGCGACGATTACGCTCTGCTTCGGCCTGCCGAGCAATCGCACGAATCATCGACTCATCTAAATCGACATGCTTAATTTCGACGTTCGCCACCTTAATGCCCCACGCATCCGTTTGGGCATCGAGGATGGTTTGAATATCTTCATTAAGCTTATCGCGCTCTGAGAGCATTTCATCAAGATCATGCTTACCGAGCACCGAACGCAAGGTGGTTTGTGCCAACTGGCTTGTTGCCGCAGCAAAATCTTCAACATGAATAACCGCTCGCTCCGGATCGACCACGCGATAATAAAGAACAGCGTTTACCTTGACCGTTACGTTATCTTTGGAGATGACGTCTTGCGAAGGCACATCGAGCGTAATCACCCGCAAATCAATTTTTACCGCCTGCTGAATAACCGGAATAACTAGGCGAAGCCCAGGCCCTTTGACTTTCCAAAACCGCCCCAGCAAAAACACAACACCTCGCTCGTACTCGCGGAAAACTCGAAACGAGGCAATGATAATGCCCAAAATAACGACTGCGACGACAAGAATCGGAATACCCGCCATGTCCATAAAATCTCCTAAAACGCGAAGCGCCCATTATGTGCCTAAAAAGTAGACACACAACAGGCGCATTCGTTTCGCGCAATGGCTGCGCTTAGTGGATTAACGCCAGCCGACGCGATCCATCAGACGAACCGCTGCTGGATTATTTTCACCTAAGCGGCTCACATTCAATGGGTCTGTTTTTAGCTCAACCCAAGGCTGAATGGCTTCCACAGGCTCTACACCCTCAACCACAGGAAATTCATTATTACCCATGCTAAAGAGCCTTTGCGCTTCGTCCGAAGCCAAGAACTCAAGGAATGCCACGGCCGATTCAGGGTTAGGCGCATTAGCCACCATACCCGCGCCAGCTATGTTGCTGTGCGTACCGCGATCTTCCTGATTGGGGAAAATAACCCCCGCTCGCTCAGCAACGGCACGATCCGCGGGATCATCGGATAGTGAAAGACGAACCCAGTAATAGTGGTTACCCACCGCGATACTGCACTCTCCGGCGGCCAGCGCCCGAATCTGATCCGTGTCACCGCCCTGCGGCGAGCGGGCCAGATTATCCATCAGCCCGGCAGACCACGCCTCGGTTTCTTCTTCACCGTAAATATCGATAAATGCGGCAATGAGCGACTGGTTATAGATATTGCTGGAGGAGCGAATACAAATTTCGCCCTCAAACCGATCATCTGCCAATTCTTCATAACGGCTGAGTGGCGGCTCTGAGTAACGCTCAGTATCGTAATACACAACTCTTACACGTTGACTAAAACCAAACCACAGGTTGTCAGGATCCCGAAATGTTTCTGGAAGCCGTGACATCAGCACCTCAGACTCCGCCGGTGCAAACAGGCCTTTGGTTTCGGCACGATGCAAAACACCCGCATCCACCGTGAGCAGGATATCCGCCGGGCTGGCGGCGCCTTCTCTTTCAATCCGCTCAATCAGTTGGTCTGAGTTACCTTGCAGTATGTTTACCTCTATGCCCGTACGCTCAGTAAACATGGAGTAAAGCTGCTCATCTGAATCATAATGCCTAGCGGAATAAATATTCAGCTCAGCACTCATCGCTGCGGCCGAGCTCAGCATCATCGCTGCGCCAACACCCACCACCGACAAACGTTTAACGGGAAACATGTGATCAACTCCTATTTGCGAATAATTCTCATTAGCAAGTCAATGCTAGCGAAAATGAGAATGACTTGCAAACAAGACCCTCAATCACCGACACTAAAGCCATGAGCGCAAACCAAGAATCACTTGTCTCCCGTTTTCCTGCTGGCGGTGTCGCCGCAGTTACTGCGCCCTGCCCTGCTCCCAGTGGCGACGCGCTTAGCCTAGAGCACATCAGCCATTCGTTTGATACGGTCACTGCGGCTCGCGATATTAATTTAAGCGTTGAACCCGAGGAACTGCTTTGCCTATTAGGCCCCTCTGGCTGTGGCAAAACTACGTTATTACGCTTTGCCGCTGGGCTAGAGAGACCACAGCAAGGGCGCGTTAGAATTGGGAGTCAGGTGATGTCTGACTCGCATACCAGCGCTTGGACGCCACCCGAACAGCGGCATGTTGGATTAGTATTTCAAGATGCCGTGCTTTTCCCGCACCTAAGCGTGCTAGAAAATGTGGGCTTTGGTCTTCCTAAGCTCTCGCCCAAAGAACGCGATCAACGCTCGCGCGCGCTTTTAGCGCAGCTTGGCTTAGCACCATTCGCCGAGAGCTATCCGCATGTACTATCAGGCGGCCAGCAACAACGCGTTGCCCTAGCGCGCGCACTGGCCACCTCACCCCGAATTATGCTTTTAGATGAGCCTTTCTCTGGTTTAGATGCCCGCCTGCGCGATCGTATTCGCGACGACACGCTGCATCTACTAAAACGCAATGGCACCGCCACTTTATTAGTCACGCATGATCCCGAAGAAGCCCTTTTTATGGCCGACCGAATCGCAGTTATGCGTGATGGCATGATTGTTCAGCAGGGCAGCCCAACTGATATTTACTGCAACCCACAAGATCCGTTCGTGGTGCGATTTTTTGGCGATGTCAATGAGCTACGTGGCGTTGTGGTGGATGGGCGGGTAGACACCCCGCTTGGCCCGATTGAGGCCAAACATTTACCTGACGGCGCTCCGGTACAGGTGTTGATTCGGCCAGAAGCACTGAGCATTGAAAAACTCGCCGGGCCTAAAGATCACACACGCAGCCATGTTTTAATGTCTCGTCTACTGAGTGGCGCAAGTTTTATTCACCTGTGCGTGCATCAAGGCAACGATGAATATCATATGCATGCCCACATGCCTGGTGTTTTTTTACCGGATCGCAACGACCCCATTGCCATTCATCTTGACCCTAGCCAAGCGTTTATCTTTCCGCTTTAACTGCTCTCCGCATGACCGGGGCGAGAGCGCCGCATGGCTCGGCTGAGTAAGATAACCGGCAATATCCCGACTAACACAATTGCCAGCGAGGCGGTTGAGGCCTGACTCAAGCGCTCATCAGATGCCAGCTCGTATGAGCGAACCGCCAATGTTGTGAAATCAAACGGCCGCAGAATAATCGTGGCGGGCAACTCTTTCATCACGTCCACAAAAACTAAAATACCCGCTGCCAGCAGGCTACCGCGCATAATGGGCGCATGTACACGCCGAAGCGTGCCACCCGGGGTGCGGCCAAGCGTGCGCGATGCCGCATCCATGCTCGGCGTAACCTTCGTTAAACTGGCTTGAACGGCGTTGTAAGAAACCGCCAAAAAGCGCACCAGATAAGCGTACACGAGGGCGATGCCGGTACCCGTCAGCACAAGACCAACGGTCCAGCCAAACTGCCCTTCAAGCAATCCATAAATACGCTGATCGAGCCACGCCAGCGGAATTAGAATACCCACCGCGATGACCGCACCGGGAATGGCATAACCCATCGAGGCAACTCGCACGGCAGCCGTTGTCATTGGCGAAGGGGCCATTCGCACCCCATAAGACAACAACACTGCCAGCCCCACCGCGCCCAAGGCGGCTGCCACCGCTAAACTAACGCTATTAAAAATATACGGTAAAAACGACCAGCCAAATCGCGCATCACCATAGGTTAATGCCATTTCCAGCAGCAATATCGCTGGCACCACAAAGCCCAGCAACACAGGAAGACTACAGGCAACAAAAGCACCCCAGCGCTTGGCGGTACTTAGCTCATAGCGCGGCAATTCTCGATAACGGCTGGAGGTATGAAAAAACTGAGCACGCCCGCGCGAAATTCGCTCAAGGAGCAATAACGCCATAACGAACAGCAACAGCACGCCCGCCAGCTGCGCTGCGGCGGCTTGCTCACCTAAACCAAACCAGGTGCGGTAGATGCCCGTTGTAAAGGTATCCACCGAAAAAAACTGCACGGCGCCAAATTCGTTCAGCGTTTCCATTAACGCCAGCGCGGCGCCACCAACAATAGCCGGCCGCGCCAATGGCACGGCAACCGTAGAGAATAACTTCCAAGGCGCCCTACCCAGCGTACGCCCCACTTCAAGCACACAGACCGACTGTTCAAGAAAAGCCGCACGCGTTAGCAAATAAACATAGGGATAGAGCACCAGCGATAACAACGTAATGGCACCACCTAACGAGCGGACTTGCGGAAACCAGTAATCTCCTGCGCCCCAACCAAAAAGGTCACGCAAAAATGTTTGTAGCGGGCCGGCAAACTGCAGAAAGTCGGTATAGGCATAGGCAATAACATAAGTAGGAACGGCCAGCGGCAATAGCAACGCCCACTCAAAGATCTTTTGACCGGGAAAACGACACATCACAACCAGCCACGCGGTACCCACCCCAATAATCAGCACCCCAACACCGACACCCACCACAAGCCCCAGCGTATTCAATAAATAACGAGGCAAAACGGTGGAGGCTAAGTGAGACCAAATTTCTGGAGAGGGTGAGAAAACCTGCACAAGGATGGTCAACACCGGCATCGCAACAAATAGGGCAACGACCACCGTCATGATCGGCCAGAAACCCGAACGCCTAAATCCAAGCAGCAAGCGCGCCAGCGGGGGCAAAGTATGCGCAGTGGTGCTCAAGGCAAATTTCTCCAGCAGCAAAAGTGTGATTGTGTACCGGTATGGTACAGATTATACCGTTTATCTGTCTTCTTTGGGTTATCATGTGCGCATGCAATACGAGCGCAAAAACATTCAGCAAATGGCAGGCTACGTGCCAGGTGAACAGCCGACTGATGCGCACACCATCAAGCTCAACACCAATGAAAATCCTTACCCCCCACCAGCGGCCGTAATGGCTGCATTAGGAGAGGTCCAACCAGAGGATCTGCGGCGCTACCCCTCCCCTGCTGCCGCCGGTTTTCGTGATGCGGCGGCTCGCTGCCATGGCGTTTCATCTGAACAAATCGTAACCACGAATGGCGGTGATGAACTCATTCGCCTTGCGCTGACCACGTTTGTTGAACCCGGCCAGCCCGTGGGCATTGCTGACCCCAGTTATTCACTGTACCTTACCGCCGCCGCTATTCATGGCAGCCCCGTTGTCAAAGCCAAGTTAACCGATCACTGGCAATTACCGACTGATTTTGCTCAGCAGATGAATGCAGCGGGTGTGGCACTCACTTTAGTGGTTAACCCCCATGCGCCTAGCGGTCAGCTGCTGAAAAAAGACACTATCGCGGCGTTAGCCGATGCGCTAGATGGCGTGCTGATGGTTGACGAGGCGTACGTCGATTTTGCTGACCCAAGCCACAATCTCGTGCCGCTTATTAAACAGCACAACAACTTGCTGATTTTAAGAACATTGTCGAAGGGATATTCGTTAGCAGGGTTGCGCCTGGGCTATGGCATTGGCCCAACCAACCTCATCACCCCTATCGCAACAAAAACGCGCGACAGCTTTAGTGTCGATGCAATTGCTGATCGAGTGGGTGCCACCGCTCTAGCACACCGAGAGAGCTTTTCAGCGGGATGGGCGATGGTTCGAGAAAATCGCGAAAAGCTTGTTGGCGAATTACGCAAACGCGGATTTACGGTACCGGATAGTCAAACCAACTTCTGTCTGGCGAGGGTACCGAATCAGGCCACCCAAAGCGCTCATACCCTGTATTTAGCGCTTAAAGAGGCAGGCATCTTAGTGCGCTATTTCGACACGCCTGCGCTTAACAATTGCCTGCGCATTACAATTGGAACGGCGGAACAGAACGCTCGTCTGCTTGCTGCGATAGACGCCGCCAGTCACGAATAAAAATCGTGCCCAAAAAAACACCGCGGGCGGCATTAAAAACAATAAAAGACAGCCACAACCCATGATTGCCTAGCGGTTGGGTGACCCACCACAACGGCAAATACACAACCACAACTGATAAGAGCATCGTATTGCGCATCTCGCGCGTGCGGGTGGCACCAATAAAAATGCCATCAAGCAAATAGGCTATTGCCGCAACAATCGGCATTACCACCATCCACGCTAAATACAGCCTAGCCTGCTCACGCACCGCCGGCAGATCGGTGAGTATGGCAATCAACCCCTCACCGAATAACCAAAACCCGGCACTCAAAGTTAAAGCGGTGACTAACGACCACTCAAATCCAGCCCGTATGACTCGGCGATAGTTCAGCGAATCAGCCGCGCCCACTGCCCTACCCACTAAAGACTCAATGGCATGCGCAAATCCGTCTAACCCATACGAGGCAAGCAATACAAACTGCAGTAAAACCGCATTACCCGCCAAGGTAATATCGCCTAAACGTGCGCCCTGCGAGTGAAAAAACGCAAAGGCAAAAAGCAGACACAGCGTACGAATAAAGAGCGCGCTGTTCACGGATAATAGTCGTCGATAACCAACGGCGTCTCTCAGCACACCGGGTATTTTTACCCAGCCGGCCTGACGCCACACCCCAAGGGCTAGTGACAAACCCAGCGCGGTGGTTAGATATTCTGCGATTACGCTAGCCGCGGCCACGCCGGCGGTCGCCATTCCCAGCATGAGCACAAAAACCAAATCAAGCACGATATTGATCAGGTTATTGACGACCATTAACAGCAAGGTCACCCGACTCACGCCTCGGCCTAAAAACCAGCCAATCAGCACATAATTTGCCAGTACAGCCGGTGCACTCAAAATACGAACACGCGCGTAAATATCCGCCTGCTCAGTTACCGCTTCGCTACCGCTTAAAAGCGCCAACCCCAGCGGAATGATCACCGGATGCAGCACCACCAGAACCAGCCCAATCCCCACCGCTAGCAGCAAGCTCTGCAGAAACAAACGTAATACCGCTTGCTCATCAGCCCGGCCATGCGCTTGGGCGGTTAGGCCTGTTGTGCCCATGCGTAAAAAGCCAAAGCCCCAAAACAGGAAACTAAATAAAACCGCCCCTAAGGTTACGCCGCCCAAATAACGCGGATCTGGCAAATGCCCCATCACGGCGGTATCGACTAATCCCAATAGCGGCACGGTGATATTGGAGAGAATCAGCGGCCAGGCAAGGTGGGCCACCTGCCGACGCGGGTTGCTGCTATAATCTGCCGCCATGAAAACGATTACCCCTTATCAATACCGTCAAGCCCTGTTGCTTCTAGCTGCTGCTCATATCAGCATTATTGCGGCCAGCAACTATTTGGTTCAGCTCCCTATCAACCTTTTGGGTGTACACACCACCTGGGGCGCGTTTTCCTTCCCCTTTATCTTTCTTGCGACTGATCTAACCGTACGTACCTTCGGTAAAGTAGCGGCTCGGCGCATTATTTTCCTATCAATGGGCCCAGCGCTCATTATTTCGTATTTGCTAGGCGTACTGTTTCAGCAAGGCAGTTTTCAGGGTGCCCAAGCATTACTTGAACTCAACGCATTTGTTGGCCGTATCGCTATGGCCAGCTTTATGGCTTATGCCCTAGGCCAGTTGCTCGACATTCACATCTTTGAGCGGCTACGCCAGTCTGCGCGATGGTGGATTGCGCCTGCGGTATCAACCATTTTTGGCAATCTTGCCGACACAATTGCCTTTTTTGGGCTTGCCTTCTACCAAAGCCCCGATCCATTTATGGCCGCTAATTGGCCTGAAATTGCCGCGGTGGATTATGCCTCCAAATTGATTATTTCGCTGCTGCTCTTCCTACCCGCTTACGGGCTTTTGCTGGGCTGGCTGCAGCGTAATATTCTTGGCGCCGATGGCAGAGTAAAACTCGCCTCTGCCTAGTCGTTAATCGCCGGGCGGGCGGGGTACCAGACTAACGGCTGCCCCTGCGGCCGTTTATCAATTTCAAAACCGTGGCGGGAATACCACGCCAGCAGGGCGTCTTGATCTAAACCCTCGGCATTATCGACTGTGGCTTGGCCCAGCAAGGTCACGCCATACTTGTCGCAAACCGCTTTTAACCACTCCAATAACTCGCTAGCCTGGCCCTGACCGCGCGCATTCGGGTCTGTTTCTATGCGGCACAACACCAAATAGGCCGATTCCGCTTCTAGCACTGCGCGGGTTGAACCAAACCAGCGATAACGCAGTGTGGCATCCGCCGGCTCGCTTTCATCAGCGCGAGTTGCCGCCAGCCAAGCTTGGATTGCCTCATGCACATTATTCATACTCATAACCATTCTCTACCATCCATGTAAGGTTGCAGTGCTTGAGGAATTGCGATGCGGCCATCCGCCTGCTGCCCGTTCTCCAGCACAGCCACCAAGCAGCGTCCCACCGCTAAGGCCGAGCCGTTTAAGGTATGCAGCGGCTCAGGCTTGCCAGTTTCCGGATTACGCCATCTGGCCTGCATTCGCCGCGCCTGAAACCCTTCGGTATTACTACACGAAGAAATCTCTCGATAAGCGTCCTGCCCCGGCAACCACACTTCGATGTCATACGTTTTAGCGGCGGCAAACCCCATGTCGCCTCCGCACAAGGTAACCACCCGATAGGGCAGCTCAAGCTGTTGTAAAACAAATTCTGCATGGCCTGTCATTCGCTCTAATGCGGCATAGGAATCATCCGGCCGTGTGAGCTGCACCAGCTCCACTTTGTCGAATTGATGCTGACGAATCATGCCCCGCGTATCGCGACCATAAGACCCGGCTTCAGAACGAAAGCACGGCGAATGGCTCACATAGCCCAGCGGCAGCTGGTCTGCTTCAAGAATCTCGCCCGCCGCCAAATTAGTTAACGGCACCTCAGCGGTAGGAATTAAATGCAGCGGATGATCATGATTTTCGATCTTAAACAAATCATCGGCAAACTTTGGCAATTGCCCGGTGCCATAAAGCGCCTCTGGCTTGACCAGATAAGGGACATACACTTCATGATAGCCATGCTTTTGGGTATGGATATCTAACATGAACTGCGCGAGTGCCCGGTGCAGCCGCGCAATACCCTGCCGCATCACCACAAATCTGGCACCTGATAGCTTTGCTCCGCTGGCAAAGTCTAGGCCACCATTAATATCGCCTAAATCAACATGATCACGCGGCTTAAAGTCGAACTCCGGGGGCGTACTCCAGCGGCGCACCTCCACGTTGTCTGCCTCTGTTGCGCCCATTGGCACAGATTCATGCGGCAGATTGGGCAATTGCTCCAGCAGTGCGGTTAGTGATTGCTGAGTAGCAGCTAACTTTTCTTCAGCCTCTTTGAGCTGCTGGCCCACCTGAGCCATTTCATCAAGCAGCGGCTGCACCGACTCCCCTGCCTTTTTGGCCTGACCAATGGCTTTAGAATGTGAATTTCGCGCATGCTGCAACGCTTCAGTCTGCGATTGCAGCTCTCGCCGTTGCGCCTCAAGCGTGCCAAACGCCTCCACATCAAATACATACCCTCGTCGTGCCAGCGCGTCTCGCACGGCCTCTGGATCCTGACGAAGAAGTTTCTGATCAAGCATTGAGCCACCTTTGATTAATCTGCATTACGATCCCTCAATCACATCAACGCCATCTGGCACAACAAATTCAAAACGACGATCAGGAATCGATGGGTTAACAATCACCTCTTCAAACTCAACCGTTACGGTTTGATCCATGCCATCGGCAATCTCCATTCGCTGGGGAATACCTTGGCTAAATTGCAGGCGAATTTCTTGAAACGCCCAGGCTGGATCGGTTGGTTTGAGTAAAACATCATCATTATCACCGATTTGAATCTCAAAGCTGGCGCTTAGCGAGTCGATATCGCCACTGAGCAGTTGCGCCGCACCCACCCCAAGGGCCTCACCAAGCGGGCGCACCACCACCTGATCAAGGTCTACATCGTAAACCCACAACTGCTGACCATCAGCCACAATTTGTTGCTCGTACGGTAACGAATAATCCCAAACAAATCGCTCGGGGCGTGCGATAAAAAACTCGCCCTCGGCCGTCTCTACCACGGCCCCCGTCGAATCGCTGGTTTCTTGAATGAACTGCCCCGACAGCGTGTTGACCTCAGAGAAATAGCGCTCAAGCTCCTCCAGCGCATCCGCCTGTGCACCAGTGGCAAACAACACCCATACGGCCATTAAAATAGAAAGGCAAAACCGATATGACATAGCGGATTAATCCCGAGGTGGCGGCGGCGCAAGCACCTCACGCGTTCCGTTAGACTGCAATGCCCCGACCACACCTGCCGCTTCCATATCTTCGATGAGCCGCGCAGCCCGGTTATAGCCAATTCGCAAACGCCGCTGAACGCCTGAGATAGACGCTTTGCGGGTTTCCGTCACGATCTGTACTGCCTCATCGTACAGCGGATCTGATTCTCCGCTGGTATCCCCCTTTTCGCCGGGCAATAAGCTTAAATTAGCAGGGTCACTGCCCGATGGGCCTTCAAGCACCCCTTCCACATATTCAGGCGTACCGCTGCGTTTAAGATGCTCCGCTACCCGATGCACTTCTGCATCGGACACAAACGCGCCATGCACGCGCTCTGGCAAACCACGCCCACCCGGCCCCATGTACAGCATATCGCCATGGCCTAGTAGTGACTCTGCCCCCATTTGGTCGAGAATGGTGCGTGAATCTACCCGTGAAGACACCTGAAAGGCCATTCGAGTGGGAATGTTGGCTTTAATCAGACCGGTAATCACATCAACCGACGGCCGCTGAGTGGCCAAAATCAAATGGATACCTGATGCCCGGGCCTTTTGCGCCAATCTGGCAATTAACTCCTCAACTTTTTTGCCCACCATCATCATCATGTCGGCAAACTCATCAATCACCACAACCACATACGGCAACGGCTCAAGCGCTGGCACCTCATCAACTAATTGCGGATTAACGCTAGGGTCTAAGATTGGCTCTCCCTGCTCTGCCGCATCACGAATACGCCGATTAGCGCCTGCGATATTTCGCACACCTAACGATGCCATCACGCGATAACGCCGCTCCATTTCGGCCACACACCAGCGCAGCGCATTAGACGCCTCTTTCATGTCAGTTACCACAGGGGCCAGCAAATGCGGAATACCGTCGTACACCGACAGCTCCAGCATTTTTGGATCGATCATGATTAACCGCACTTGCTCTGGCGTATTTTTGTAAAGCAGGCTCAAAATCATGGCGTTAATGCCCACTGACTTACCCGAGCCCGTTGTGCCGGCCACTAATAGATGCGGCATTTTGGCTAAATCGACCACCTGGGTGTAACCGCCAATATCCTTACCAATCGCTAAGGTCAGCGGCGAAGACGCCTTTTCAAACGCTTCTGCCCGAATAATTTCAGATAGCGCAATCACCTGTCGGTGTTCATTTGGAATTTCTAATCCAACAACTGACTTACCCGGTATTACCTCAACCACACGCACGGCAGTTACCGACAAAGCCCGTGCCAAGTCTTTAGACAAATTCGTAATTTGGCTGACCTTAATGCCCGCTGCTGGCTTAAGCTCAAAGCGTGTAATAACCGGGCCGGGCTGCACAGCCACCACTTCAACTTCAATGCCAAAGTCGCGCAGCTTATGCTCAACCAGCCGCGACATCGCTTCTAGCGCATCATCGCTATAACCGGGCTTTTCTATTGGAGGCGGGTCGAGTAGACCCACCGGCGGATGCTCACCGGGCAATGGCGGCTCATCGTCAAACAATTTAATTTGTTGCTCTTCACGTGCACGCGGGCCCGGCTTAGCCTCGGCGGCCGGTGCCTTAATTGCTGGCACTTTGCGCTTACGTGCGCGTTTCTTTTCTTCCTTACGGGCTACTTCTCTGGCGCGCTGCGCCTTGCGGCCCTCCATAAAATCTTGAATCCAACCCCGCACCAGCAAAATGTACTGACCTTGAGATAATGCAAAACGGCCAAGTGTGTCCATCAATGCAATCCAAGATAACCCCGTGAATAGGGTAACCCCTGCCAAAAACACCGCCAGTGCAAGCATGGTAGCCCCGGCAAAGCTAAAGGCTTGCTCTACTTGGCTGCCAACCAAATTTCCAAGCACCCCACCTGAGCTTAACGGCACAGTGCCTGCCACCGGCTCAATATGCAGCCAAGCGAGCGCCGCTCCTGAAAGCAGCGTGAGGAAAAAGCCCGCCACACGAACTCCAATAATGCCCCAATGCACCCGGCCATCACGACGCTGCCAGCGATAAATCAAGGTGGCCAGCAAACCGAGTAGAATGGGAAATAGGTAGGCAAGGTAGCCAAATAGAAACAGACTAAGGTCGGCCCAATAAGCCCCGACAATGCCACCAGCATTACTGGGCTGATCAACCGGGCGCGCATGACTCCAACCCGGATCAGCCGGGTCGTAAGTAAAAAGGGACAGCAGCAAATAGCCCGCCACGGCCATAAGCAGTAGCAGTGCTGCCTCGCGCATCATGCGCCCCATCTGCTGGGTGACTGGCGCCGCTAATTGGCGCGTTGTCGCTTTGCCTGCCACGCCTTGTTGTTTACCCTAAACGAATTCATTACGTAGATTGTACCGCAGGTCGCTAAACAACACATGAAGCTAAGTGCAGCCCACCAAATCACCGCTGTTAATCCCGATCAGTGGAATCAGTTGCAAGGCGCAGATAATCCATTTCTGCGCTATGAATTTTTGCACGCCCTTGAGCGGCATGAGGCGGTAGCCCCAGAAACCGGCTGGCTGCCGCAGCACCTCTTGTTATGGGAAGACGACCAACTCATTGCCGCGGCACCCGCTTATTTAAAACAGCATTCTTGGGGTGAATTTGTTTTTGATTTTGCTTGGGCACAAGCCTACGAGCGACATGGACTCGATTACTATCCGAAATTGGTGATCGGCGTACCATTTAGCCCCGTTAACGGGCCACGAATGCTGCTACATCCCGACAAACCTGCGGGTGAACTCCGGAATGCCCTGGCAACAGGGGCAATGCGTTTAACCGAACAACTTGGCTTAAGCTCCGCGCACTGGCTTTTTCATTCGCCCGCTGATCAAAAAGCCCTGCTGCGCAACGACTACCTACACCGAACGGGGTGCCAGTTTCACTGGCATAACCCCGGTTATACCGACTTTGACGCCTTTCTGGGCGGCATGAGCGCAAAAAAACGCAAAAATATACGCCGCGAGCGCCGCTTAGTGGCATCGGCTGGAATCATATTAGAGGTGATTCACGGGCATGAAACGGATGGGGCTTTGTGGAGTGCGATGCATCGATTTTATTCCAACACCTTTGAGGCACACGGTAATTTGCCGTTGATCAGCCGTGAATGTTTTATGGAAATGGCTCAAGCCCTCGGCGATCAGATGATTTTATTCGTTGCCAAGCGCGCAGAAACGCCGGTTGCCGGCGCTATTTGCTTTCGCGATGCCAATACGCTTTACGGACGCTACTGGGGTGCGGATGAAGAAATCGATGGCCTGCATTTTGAGACCTGCTACTACCAAGGCATCGAGTACTGCATTCAACACGGTTTAACCCGCTTTGAACCCGGTGCGCAGGGTGAACATAAAATTGCGCGGGGCTTTCTGCCCACCCTGACCCATTCAGCGCATTACTTGGTTGATCCACAATTCAGACAAGCCGTGGATCATTTTTTAGATCGAGAACGCCCTGCCGTTGCGGGATATGCCGAAGCGCTGCGCGCTGAAGCACCCTTTCGCATCGAGGTTCTGGAAACGCTACCGTGACGTCTCATCCGATACTACCGGTGCCTTGGCTTGCCGCGGATGATGAAACTACTCCCCTTCCTCATCCGGCCACCGCCTTAACCGACCCCAACGGATTGCTGGCGATTGGCGCTACGCTCTCGCCACGCCGATTAGAGGCTGCTTATCGCGCCGGCATCTTCCCTTGGTTTTCTGAACATGAACCCATTCTGTGGTGGAGCCCTGATCCGCGGGCTGTTCTGGTGCCAACGCAATTCAAGGCAAGCCGACGGTTTCGCCAAACACTGCGAAAACACGATTATTCAATTACCCTAGACACCGCTTTTTCTGCGGTGATGCACGCCTGTGCTGCTCCACGAACAGGGCAACCCGGCACATGGATTACCGAAGAAATGCAAGCCGCGTACGATCAGCTGCATACGTTGGGCTTGGCTCATTCCATCGAGGTCTGGAAGAACCGACAGCTCATTGGCGGGCTTTACGGCGTATCTCTGGGTGGCGCGTTTTTTGGGGAATCGATGTTTAGCCGTCAACCCAATGCCAGTAAAATCGCCATGGCGTGGTTATGCGGGCAACTTGCCGCTTGGGATTTTGCGTTTCTTGACTGCCAGATGCCAACGCCACACTTGCTCAGCTTAGGCGCCAAGTGCCTGCCTCGCGCACAATTTCTTGACTGGCTAGCCAAAAGCCAGCGTCAGCCAGATCATATTGGACGTTGGCAACTCAGCATTACGGCAAGCGGTTATGAGTGATAACGAACCCCTCAAACGTATCGCCTTATTTTCGACCGGGCTTGGGCCTTGCCCTTATTTTGAGGATAGGCCCGCGCGGTTTGCTCATATTGACCCTCATTACCCGCTAACAGGGCCCATCTATGATGAGTTATTACAGCAGGGCTTCCGGCGCGGCGGAGAGCATATCTATCGCCCCGCCTGCCCTGGCTGTCAGGCCTGTGAGAGTTTGCGCATACCGGTGGCTGAATTTACGGCCCGCCGCCGTCATCGTCGCTGCTTACAGCGCAACAAAGACCTGCAATGGAGTTCGGCAGGGCTAAGCTTTCGTCAGGATCACTACGCGTTATACAAACGCTATGTGGAGGCAAGGCATCCCACAGGGGGTATGGCAGATGCCGAGCCAGATGAATATTGGCGCTTTTTTACCGCAGAATGGTGTCCAACGGAATTTTTTGAAATGCGCTTAAACAATCAGCTCCTTGGCGTTGCTATTGTTGATGACACGGGTATCTCATTATCGGCGGTTTATACGTTTTTTGACCCTGACCTGTCGTCACGCAGCCTCGGCACGTTTGCTATCCTCAAACAGATAGAAACGGCTATTCAACGCGGCTATGAATGGCTTTATTTGGGCTACAACATTGCGGGATGTGCACAAATGGATTACAAAACCGGTTTTTGCCCGCACGAAAGGTTAACAGCGCAAGGCTGGGTTCGTGTAGAATCCGGCGGTTAACGTTATTTTGAGAGAGGTTGAATGGCCAAAGAAGAAAACATCCGCATGCAGGGCACCATCACTGAGGTGATGCCAAACACCATGTTTCGGGTTGAATTGGAGAACGGTCACACCGTTACTGCCCATATTTCGGGAAAGATGCGCAAGCACTACATCCGGATTTTACGTGGAGATGCAGTAACTGTGGAGCTCACCCCTTACGATCTCAATAAGGGGCGTATCGTTTACCGAGCCCGCTAATCCGCACTAGCGGGGCTGACAGAGTCTGCAGCCTCGATGGTGAAAGATAGCTCATCACCGGTTTCATTAAGCTCCACTCGCACATGGCCGCCGTTAGTCAGGCGCCCGAACAGCAGTTCGTCCGCCAGTGGGCGTTTAACCCGCTCTTGAATTAACCGGGCCATGGGTCTTGCACCCATTTTGACGTCGTACCCGTTTTCAGCAAGCCATGCCTTTGCCTCATCGCTGAGCTCCACCGTCACGCGCTTATCCGCCAACTGATGCCGCAGCTCGCGTATGAACTTTTCGGCCACACGCTCAATGACAGCCGGCGCAAGGCCATTGAACTGAATAATCGCATCTAGTCGATTGCGGAACTCTGGCGTGAACTGTTTACGAATGACCTCTAGCGCATCGCTGCTTTGATCTTGCGGCGTAAAGCCAATGGAGCGACGGCTTTGCTCTTCGGCACCCGCATTGGTGGTCATCACCAAAATCACATTGCGGAAGTCAGCCTTACGCCCGTTGTTATCCGTAAGTGCACCATGATCCATCACCTGTAAAAGCAGGTTAAAGACATCTGGATGCGCCTTTTCGATTTCATCGAGCAGAACAACCGAATGCGGATGCTTTAGCACCTCTTCAGTCAGCAGCCCACCCTGATCAAAACCCACGTATCCCGGCGGCGCACCAATAAGCCGCGAGACGGTATGCCGCTCCATATACTCCGACATATCAAAGCGAATCAGGTTGATTCCCATGATCTCTGCAAGCTGACGGGTAACCTCGGTTTTACCCACACCGGTTGGCCCGGCAAACAGGAAACTGCCCACCGGTTTTTCCGTATCGCGCAGTCCAGCACGCGACATCTTAATCGTAGCTGCCAAGGTGTCTATGGCTTCATCCTGGCCATAAATCACACGCTTAAGGTCTTTTTCCATTGTCTCAAGCAAACGCATATCTGAGGTAGACACACGTTTTGGAGGAATCCGCGCAATTTTTGCCACGATGGTTTCTACATCGCCCACGCTAACCGTTTTTTTCCGCTTAGACGGCGGCAGTAATCGCGAGTTAGCCCCTGCCTCATCAATCACATCAATTGCCTTATCGGGCAAATGCCGATCGGTGATGTACTTGGCCGCCAGCTCGGCTGCAGATTCAAGCGCAGGCTGGGTATAGCGCACACCATGATGCGCCTCGAAGCGATCTTTGAGGCCACGCAAAATCTGTACGGTTTCCGCCACCGTTGGCTCTGGAACATCAATTTTCTGGAAGCGCCTTGCAAGCGCTCGATCTTTTTCAAATACCCCTCGGTATTCCTGATAGGTAGTTGAGCCAATGCACTTCAGCTCGCCGCTGGCCAACATGGGCTTAAGCAAATTAGAGGCATCCATGACGCCGCCAGAGGCAGAGCCAGCACCAATAATCGTATGGATTTCGTCAATAAACAAAATGGCATGCGGCTCTTTGCGAAGTTGCGCAAGCACCCCTTTCAGGCGCTTCTCAAAATCACCCCGATACTTGGTGCCTGCCACTAATGAGCCTAAATCCAGCGAGTAGATCGTGGCATCGGCGAGCACCTCGGGAACGTCGCCCTCCACAATCAGCTTAGCCAAACCCTCAGCAATGGCCGTTTTGCCAACGCCAGCCTCGCCCACATACAGCGGGTTGTTCTTCCGCCGACGGCATAAAATCTGAATGGTGCGCTCTACTTCATGCTGACGCCCAATCAACGGATCAATGCGCCCTTCACGAGCACGGGTATTGAGGTTGGTCGCAAAGCTCTCCAGCGGGCTTGCATTGCTACCATCTTCACCCGCCTCGGCCTCGCTTGCCGTCGATTCGCCATCAGCACCTTCTTGCTCACCTGAAACGCGTGAAATGCCGTGTGAGATAAAGTTAACCGCATCAAGGCGTGAGATGTTCTGCCGGTGCAAGAAGTACACCGCTTGTGATTCTTGCTCACTAAAAATGGCCACCACCACATTCGCGCCGCTAACTTCTTTTTTACCAGAAGATTGAACATGCAAAATCGCGCGCTGCAGTACCCGCTGGAAACCAAGGGTAGGTTGCGTTTCACGGTTGTCATTTGGCGGCAGCAACGGCGTTGTTTCGTCGAGAAATGCCTCAAGATCCTTGCGCAACGAATCTAGATCGGCGCCGCAGGCACGCAACACCTCTAGCGCAGCCGGGTTATCTGTGAGCGCAAGCAATAGATGCTCGACGGTCAGAAATTCGTGGCGCTTATCTCGGGCCTCTTTGAAGGCCAGGTTCAACGTGAACTCTAGCTCTTTACTTAACATGGGATCTCACCTGACTGCGATGTTTGTTCGACCCGCCACGACGCAACGGGTTCCACTTATTCTGGCTCTAATGTACACATTAACGGATGATCACATTCGCGGGCGTAGTCATTAACTTGATCTACCTTACTTTCTGCAACATCCCGCGTATACACCCCACATACCCCTTTTCCGCGGGTATGAACATGCAACATCACCTGCGTTGCTTGCTCTCGGTCCATTCTAAAGAATACCTGCAGCACCTCGACCACAAACTCCATGGGCGTGTAGTCATCATTTAACAAAACCACCCGGTATAGCGGGGGCTGTTTAATTTTAGGCTCTGCCGTTTGTACGGACAGACCATCATCGTGCTGTGGGTTATTTTCTTCGCTCATACTTTAATTCTAAGAGGTCAACACGAATCCGCCAATGATATCCTTTAGCAGATGACGAAATTGCAAAAGATTATTGTAGGCCTTTCTGGCGGTGTGGATTCCGCCGTCGCTGCCCAGCAACTCATCGAACAAGGCTATCAGGTAGAAGGCTTGTTCATGAAAAATTGGGAAGATGACGATACCAGTACCGCGTGTACTTCGGAAGCTGATCACCAAGATGCACGGCAAGTGGCTGATACGCTGGGGATTCCTTTGCATCATGCCAACTTTGCGGCCAATTACCGTGAAGAAGTCTTTGCCCACTGCTTGCAGGAATTTCGCGCGGGGCGCACGCCCAACCCCGATATTCTGTGTAACCAACGCATTAAATTTCGTGCCTTTTTACATCATGCCGAACGGCTTGGTGCCGATGCCGTTGCCACTGGTCATTATGCGCGCATTGGCCATGGGCCGAATGGCTACACGCTCGAGCGCGCTACCGATCGACGTAAAGACCAAACCTATTTTCTCTACACGCTCGGTCAGGCACAACTCGCCAAAGCATTATTTCCGCTGGCTGATTTACTGAAAACGGAGGTGCGCAAGCTTGCCGATCAAGCCGGCTTTGCTAACCATGACAAACCGGATAGCACCGGAATCTGTTTTATTGGGCCGCGTGATTTTCGGTCTTTTTTAGGGCGCTACATTGATTTCTCACCCGGGCCAATGGTGACGTTGACTGGCGAGGTTATTGGCGAGCATGTTGGCCTGCCCTTTTACACCATCGGTCAACGCCGTGGCCTTGATTTAGGGGGGCGCAGTGGGCATGCCGCAGCGCCTTGGTATGTGGTAGATAAAGACCTAACGCACAACCGCTTAATTGTAACTCAGGGGCACGATCATCCGGCACTGCTGAGCCAGTGGCTGACTGCCATTGACCTACAATGGGTTGACGGCGCCGGCCCAACCACCTCGCTGCGCTGCAGCGCCCGATTGCGGCATGGTCAAAACGACGCGCCGGCTCTGCTAGAGCCGATGGAGGCGGGTCGTTGGTGTATTACCTTCGATAATGCGCAGCGTGCAGTGGCGCCTGGCCAGTCAGTCGTAATTTATAACGGCGAGCAATGTTTAGGCGGCGGAATTATCGATACACGTAATCGTTTGGATGAGGAGACAACCCGTGCTTTCAGTCAGTCGTGAGGAAATACTGGGGCTTGGGGCTGTTTTTTTATGCCTTAGTGAAATTCGCGCAATCGCAGAGCGGGGGCAGTACAACACCACGCCCATTAAAGCTTGTCTTGAGGGTTTGCTGGGGCAATACGACAACTCTGTTGGAGCCCTCTACGGCGGCCCAGAAATACTAAAACCTGGCGTGCAAGCCCTAGCCCAGCATTTGAGCCAGCCGCAGGCAATGCAGCTGACACAGTATTTACTGGGCGTCATCCAGCTGGATCGGAAGCTACAAAAACAACCTCATCGTTTTCAAGGCATTCTCACAGGCCTTGAACGGACGCGAGAACAAGCACGTTACTTCGATCAAATTGATCACCAAAGTGTGATGTTTGGCATTGCTGAAATCTATGCCGAACAGGTTAGCGGACTCACCCCACGGATTATGGTGCAGGGGCATGCGCAGTATCTTCAAGAAGAACGCAATGCCGCTACCATTCGATGTTTGCTGCTTTCTGCCATTCGCGCCTGCGGACTTTGGCGGATGGCCGGCGGAAGCCGCTTTAAATTGGTTTTACGCCGCGGCGCGATTGTTGAGGCCGCAAGGCGATACGCATAAGCGCTTAAGTCATGTAAAATACGGCGCTCACACTGGTTAAAAGGCTACCCGGGGAGGAAGCATGAGCAATAGTTATAACGCCCGCTCGACGTTGGATGTCAAAGGCCGGCAATACGAAATTTACCGGCTAGACGCGCTCAAGGATCGCTTCGATATTGATCGTTTACCCTTTTCGTTAAAGATACTGCTCGAGAATCTTTTGCGTAAAGAAGATGGGCTTAACGTAACCACAGAGCAAATAGAAGCGCTGTGCAATTGGGATGCCAAAGCAAAGCCCAGTGACCAAATTTCTTTTATGCCTGCTCGCGTTGTTTTGCAGGATTTTACGGGCGTACCCGCGGTTGTTGACCTTGCCGCCATGCGCGATGCGATGAAGGAATTGGGCGGAGACCCCAACCTGATTAATCCCCTAGAGCCTGCAGACTTGGTCATTGACCATTCGGTGATGGTAGATCACTACGGCACAGCCAATGCGCTTGATCTTAACACCCGCATTGAATTCCAGCGTAATGAAGAGCGCTATAAATTCCTGCGTTGGGGGCAAAAAGCTTTCTCTAACTTCCGAGTTGTACCCCCAGGCACGGGTATCGTGCATCAGGTCAACCTGGAGTATCTCTCTAAGGTAGTCTTTACCAAAGAAACAGAGGAAGGCACCTTCGCTTACCCTGACACACTAGTCGGTACCGACTCGCATACCACGATGGTGAATGGCTTGGGCGTGCTCGGCTGGGGCGTCGGCGGCATTGAGGCAGAGGCCGCAATGCTCGGTCAGCCGGTCACAATGCTGTTGCCAGAAGTGATTGGCTTTAAACTCAGTGGTGAGCTGCCTGAGGGCGCTACCGCAACTGATTTAGTGCTAACCGTTACCGAAATTCTGCGTAAGCAGGGCGTTGTTGGTAAGTTTGTCGAATTCTTTGGCGATGGTTTAGATCATCTGCCACTGGCAGACCGGGCCACCATTGGCAACATGGCGCCTGAGTACGGCGCAACCTGCGGCATCTTCCCGGTCGATAAAGAAACCACGCGTTACCTGGAAGGATCCGGCCGCGATCAAGAAACCATTGATCTAGTCGAAGCCTATGCCCGCGCACAAGGCATGTGGCGTGAAACCGGCGCTCGCGAGGCAGACTACACCCAAGTGGTTACGCTTGATTTGTCTACCGTGGTGCCATCAATTGCCGGGCCAAAGCGCCCGCAAGACCGCATTGCACTTACCGATGCTAAGGCGTCGTTTACCTCACATCTACAAAGTGAGCTTGCCGCAAGATCAGACAATGCGGATCCGCAAAAGTCGGTTACCGTTGAGCTTGACGGGCAAACCCACTCCCTTACCCATGGTGATGTAGTAATTGCCGCTATTACCTCTTGCACCAACACGTCTAACCCCGCGGTTCTTGTTGCCGCTGGCTTAGTCGCGCAAAAGGCCCACGCACTGGGCCTAACCAGCAAGCCTTGGGTTAAAACCTCATTCGCTCCCGGCTCGCAAGTCGTGCCGGCCTATTTGGATGAGGCTGGGCTGATGAAGCCGCTCGAAGCCCTTGGCTTTGACGTGGTCGGCTTTGGCTGCACCACCTGCATCGGTAACTCCGGGCCGTTGCCCGATAGCCTGAGCGAAGCCATTCGCGAGGGCGATCTGATTGTTGCTGGTGTGCTCTCGGGTAACCGCAACTTTGAAGGCCGCATCCATCCCGATGTGCAGGCTAACTACTTGGCGTCGCCGCCATTGGTGGTTGCCTATGCCATTGCCGGTACGGTGAATTGTGATTTGGCTACCGAATCGCTGGGCAATGATAAAAACGGCAACCCGGTGTACCTAAAAGACATTTGGCCTACTCAACGTGAAATTCACGACATCATTGAGAGCAAAATCAACTCAGCGATGTACCAAAAGCAGTACGCCAACGTGTTTGAAGGCTCCAAAACTTGGCGTGACCTGCCTACCCCTGAGGGTGAGATTTACGAATGGCCAGATTCCACCTATGTGCGCAACCCCCCTTACTTTGAAGGCATGGGGCTTGAGCCCGGTGCGGCAACGGACATCAAACAAGCCCGTTGCTTAGTGAAGGTCGGTGACTCTATTACTACCGACCATATCTCCCCTGCCGGTGCAATTAAGCCCGACAGCCCTGCAGGCCAATACCTGCAGGCGTTAGGCGTCATGCCACAAGACTTCAACAGCTATGGCTCACGCCGCGGCAACCATGAAGTCATGATGCGCGGCACGTTTGCCAATGTGCGGCTTAAAAATGAGCTAGCACCCGGCACTCAGGGTAGCTGGACCACCTACTTCCCCACGGGTGAGCAAACCTCTATTTACGATGCGGCCATGCGCTATAAGAGCGATGACACGCCGCTTGTCGTGCTCGCTGGCAAGGAATATGGCACCGGCTCCAGCCGCGACTGGGCCGCTAAAGGCACGGCGCTGCTTGGCGTACGCGTTGTCATTGCCGAAACCTATGAGCGAATTCATCGTTCTAACCTCGTGGGCTTTGGCGTTGTGCCGCTGCAGTTCCCTGAAGGCGAAAATGCGGAAAGCCTTGGCTTAACTGGCGAAGAGACCTTTAGCATCGGTAACTTGGACGATGAACCAAGCACCGTAACAGTTCGTGCCGTTACGCCAGATGGCGAGGTGAAGAGCTTTGAAGCGCGGGTGCGTATTGATACGCCAACAGAGTGGGAATACTTCCGCAATGGCGGCATTCTGCATTACGTACTAAGAGGTCTTGCGCAGCGGTCTCAGGCAGCAGCCTAAGACGGCTTGCAGATTCACGCGCCAGCCTATTGCTGGCGCTTACAAAAAAAGGCTGGCCTAGTGCCGGCCTTTTTTATGCTCCGGCGCCGTGGAGACGTAAAGATCATAGGCCACAAACCCAATAACCAAAACGGCCACAAGGCTCAAATCGATCCGCTGCACTTCCACCACGAGGATTCCGAGGAATGCCAACATCGCGAGGAATGCAATCAACGCCATTAATCGGTCCATAGCGGGTCCTCTCCTTTATCCGTCTTGATCTGTGGCTGACCAATGCGCCAGCCAGTTTGCGGTTCGCAGCAGCCGGGCATCATTGCCCCGCTCCCCCACTAACTGCACGCCCATGGGCAGATCATTGCTACTGCGCAGTAGAGGTAGTGTTACCGCGGGGTGCCCGGTCAGTGTCCACAATCCATTAAAAAGTGAATCACCGGTCGAATCCAACCCTTCCGGGGCAGGGCCTAATGCGGCCGGGCAAATAATCGCATCACAGCGACCAAAAATCTCTTCAAGCGCAGCCGACAACACCTTGGGCACATCGAGGGCGGCAATATAATCACGCGCCAAAATCTGATTGCCCGCTTCAATGGCAGTCAAAACCTTTTCGCTAAGCACAGCAGCCGATTTTCGCCAGTACGGATAATAACAGCGCGCCATTTCGGCATAGTTGATGCGCTCGCGTACTTCCGCTGCTTCATTGAACAGGCTCGGCAGATCCACCTCGAAGACCTGCTCCCCCAGGGCCTCAGCAAGTTCTGCAAACGCCTCATGAACCTCTTCCGAGGCCTGTTCCCAGCCCGGGGGGCGCACCAACGCAAAAACGGGCGGCAACGGCGATGGCTGGGCTGCCGTCTCAAACAGTCGAGCCGGCGGCATGAACCGCGTCGCCGTATCCTCTGCGTCGGCACCAAATAGCGCATCGGACAGCGCCGCGGCATCCAGCGGGGTGCGTGCAAACACTCCCACCGTATCCAGCGAGGGCGATTGCGACAACACACCGCGGCGGGGAATCCGGCCAAAGGTGGGTTTAAATCCAGTAACGCCACAAAAACTGGCAGGTCGGATTACTGATCCACCGGTTTGGGTGCCAATAGCAAGCGGCGTCATAGCGGCAGCCACTGCCGCCGCCGATCCCTGCGATGAACCACCAGGGGTATGCGCCAGGTTATGCGGATTGCGCGTTTTGCCAGGCTGCATAAACGCAAGCTCAGTTGTCACGGTTTTGCCGATCATAATGGCACCCGCAGCCTTCAGCCGCTCGATGACATAGGCATCCTTGGTCGGCACCCGTCCCAAGTCGGCCTCGCAGCCGTTTTCTGTTGGAATATCCGCGGTATCGATGATGTCTTTGACCGCCACAGGTACGCCATGCAAAGGACCAAGCGGCAGACCTAGACTGCGATAGCGGTCTAGGTCGGCCGCCTGTGCACGCGCATATTCAGCATCATGCCAAGAGAACGCTTGCACATCGTTTTCGCATTTTTCGATTTGCGCCAAATAAGCCTCTGTCAACTGCGTGGCTTTGAGTGATCCACGCTGCATGCCATCACGGATGCCTGCCACATCAAGCGTTAACAATTGGTCTACCCTAGGGGCCATAGAAGACCTCAGGCAGGTAGAAGACGATCTGCGGGAACACATACATCAGAACCATCGCAATGAGGACGCAGAATAAAAATGGCATACAGCCTGCGAATATTTGCGTGAGTTTGACCGATGGTGGCGCAATTCCTTTTAAGTAGTAGGCCGACATCGCCATCGGCGGTGTCAAGAAGCTTGTCTGCAGGTTCAACGCCACCAAAATGCCAAAGAACAATGGGCTGATATCAAACAGCGCCAGCAGTGGCAAGAAAATTGGCACGAAGATAATAATGATCTCTGACCACTCCAGCGGCCACCCCAAAAGGAAGATGATCAGCTGGGCCATAATCAGGAATTGCAGCGGCGTAAGATCAAGGCCCTGAACAAACTCCGAAATTACATGCTCTCCGCCGAGATAGGAAAAGACGGAGGAGAAGATGTAAGAACCGACAAAAAGCCAACACACCATGGCCGTTGTTCGCAGTGTGAGATACACACTCTCGCGCAGCCGCTGCCAGGTCATGGCTCGATAGGCCACCGCCAACGCCATACCACCCAAAGCACCGATTGATGCTGCTTCGGTGGGTGTAGCAAGGCCAAAGAGAATCGAGCCAAGAACGGCAAAAATCAAAACGGCGAGCGGAACAAAAGAGGTGATTATCAGATAAATCACTTTGATTGCCGGCATATCCGGAATTTCATCTTTGCTGGGCTTGGGTGCAACGCTTGGCTGCAAGATGGCCCGACCAATCACATAAACCAAATAAAGTCCGACCAGCGTCAGCCCGGGCAACAAAGCGCCTGCATACAGCCGCACGATCGACACGTTGGAGGCTGCCGCATAAACAATCAAAAGAATAGAGGGGGGGATCATTATTCCCAGCGTACCGCCGGCACAAATAATGCCGGAGGCAAAAGACGGGCTGTACCGGGCTTTCAACATTGCCGGCAAAGCAAGCAGCCCCATGAGTGTTACCACCGCGCCCACAATGCCCGTAGCGGTTGCAAACAACGCACAAGTAATCAGCGCAGCCACACCCATTGATCCCGGCGCGTTTTTCGCGGCAATGTTGAGTGTGTCGAAGAGCTTATCAACAATATTGGCCCGCTCAACGATGTACCCCATAAATAGGAAAAGCGGAATGGCCGTTAAGACCTCATTGGACATAACGGTATAGGTTTGGTTAACCAATAAATCGAAGACCCGGTTGTTGAAAAAACCGCCAACATAGTTGCTGATTTGCTCCCAAGTACCGGCATCTTCGGTCAATCGATTGTAGGCACGCCACATACGATTAGGTTCAAAAAAGGCGTAGTAACCAACACCAATCCCCATCGCCATCAGGGTAAAGGCAATCGGGAAACCTAAAAATACGAATAAAATAAAGACGCCCAACATCGCAAGGGCAACTTGAGGGTCCGTCATTGTGAGGCGTCCTTCTCCGTTTCGGCAGCTTCTCTGAGAAGCCGCTCTTCAGTTTCGACCACATCTTCTTCGGCAATCATCCACTCATTGGTGCGCATGGCAATAATGCAGCGCATCACCTGAGCGATACCTTGGATAAAAAGTAAAATCCCGGTAACCACAATCACCGTTTTGAATTGGTAAACAGGAATACCTGCAGGGCTGTTGATGGATACTTCACCATAAGCCCAAGACCGAGCGGCATATTTCCAACCCGCCAAAATCAGCGCAGACACGCCCGGGAAAAAGAAAAGCAAATAGAGCGTTAAATCTAACCGAGCCTGATTTCTCGGCTGAAGAAGTCGATACAAAAAATCACCGCGAACATGACCGCCGCGCGAGAGGGTGTAGGCTCCCCCAATCATGAACAGCGATCCGTACATGATGAATGACACATCTAGTGCCCACGGGGTTGGTTTGTTCAAGACATAGCGAACAAACACCTCATAACCGGTGCCAAACGCCATAAAAAGAACCAGCCATGCGAATGTTTTACCAAACCATGCTGATAGTGAGTCAGCAAATCGGATAAACCTAATCATTATGAGCCTCTAGTCCCTAAACGCAGCCCGGCGGCAATGCCGCCGGGCACTGATCGATCATAAGAACAAGGAACGCTTAGACAAGACGCCCTGGGAAGGCATGCTCGTAGGCACGTGCCTGCGTTGCATCTCCGTTGTTCATGATCTGGTAGTAAGCAGTCCGCTCATTCCAGTTACGCTGACTTTCTAGTACTTTAGCCAAGAACGGATCTTCTGAGAGCTCGGCCTCAAGCTCCGTCCATGCATCAAGCTGAGCGTCGAGAATGTCGCTCGGTGTGCGATGCAGCGTCACACCATCTTCCTCTACAAGACCGCGGAAATCTTCGGAGTAGCGGTCGATTGAGTAGCAGATGTTGTTCAGCGTTGCGGCTTCCACTGCGTGAAGTACGATTGCACGAAGATCCTCATCGAGGTCATCGATGAAGTCTTTGTTAAAGATGTACTCCATGGACTCAGATGCCTGGTGGTAGGAACCGAGGTACCAGTTCTTAGCCACATCCTGAGCACCAAACTGCCGATCAGAGGTTGGGTTATTGAACTCAAAGGCATCAATAACGCCACGCTCCATGGCCGGGACAATTTCACCACCTGGCAGCTGGGCAACACTCATGCCCATCTTCTGCAGCACATCGGCGGCCAAGCCCACGGTGCGATAGCGGAAGCCCTGCAGGTCATCAACCGAGCTGATCGGCTCCTTGAACCAGCCAAAAGGCTGCATTGGCATTGCAAATCCAAGCCGGCCAACCACGTTCAGGCCGAGCATATCCTGGGTAAGCTCACGGTAAAGCTCATCACCGCCACCATAGTAGAACCAGGAAAGCAGGTTCATTGCATCACCGCCATAGACTGGACCGGTGCCAAATAGCGATGCAGCCTGACTTTTTCCGTACCAATAGGCCGTCACCGAGTGCGCGGCATCCAAAATGCCATCGCTACAGGCATCCATCACCTGGAAAGCGGCAACAACAGCACCTGCAGGCAGCAGATCTACCTGGAGCCGACCACCAGACATGGCCTCGACCCGGTCAGCATAATTGCGGGCAAAATCCTGCCACACATTGCTGGCTGGCCAGGAGGTCTGCATACGCATCACCAATGGGGCCTGTGCGTTGACGTAAGGGGCACCAACAATTGCGCTACCAGTGGCAACACCACCAGCGGCCAGCAGGCTACCTTTTAGGAATTTACGACGCGAAGAATCCGTCTGCGCGACGGTTTCTACATTTTTAGTTTCCACTTTGGAATCGGTCATTCTGAGCTCCTCCTCATACTAGACAACTGACAGGCTCTTATACCCGCCGCTTTAAACCATAGCAGCCCGAATTTGTATCGGATCAACAATTGGTCTGACCGCAGATCAGACCATATTAAAGCGGTGTAGGCAACAGTCTTGTGAAAGGAACGCCTACCTCTGCGCTTTTAACGCCAACCGATGGGCATGCAGCAACGGCTCTGTATAGCCATTTGGCTGCTCCAGCCCCTTAAAGACTAGGTCGCAAGCGGCTTGAAAAGCAATGCCATCAAAGCTCGGCGCCATCGGATGATACGTGGGATCGCACGCGTTTTGCTGATCAACAATCGCCGCCATTCGCTTCATGGCTGCCATCACCTGATCGGCATCAACCACGCCATGATGGAGCCAATTGGCGATGTGCTGACTTGAGATACGCAAGGTTGCACGATCCTCCATCAGCCCCACATTGCTAATATCGGGAACCTTAGAACAACCCACGCCAGCATCAATCCAGCGCACCACATACCCAAGAATACCCTGACAGTTATTCTCCAGCTCCGCGCGAATCTCCTCTTCGCTCCAGTCGGCAGATTCGGCGACTGGCAATGTCAGCAGATCATCGAGCGTGGCACGATTTTGGCCCACCAATTTTTGCTGCTCTGCCTGCACATCAACTTGATGATAATGCGTTGCATGCAACGTAGCCGCGGTTGGCGAAGGCACCCACGCGCAGTTTGCGCCAGAGCGAGGGTGACCAATCTTGGCCTCGAGCATCTCCGCCATCCGATCTGGCATGGCCCACATGCCTTTACCAATTTGGGCATGACCCGGTAACCCACAGGCAAGTCCAATATCCACATTCCAATCTTCATACGCTGTCAGCCAGCGCGATTGCTTCATCGCGGCCTTGCGAATCATCGGGCCAGCTTCCATGGAGGTATGCATTTCATCGCCAGTGCGATCAAGAAAGCCCGTATTGATGAAAATCAACCGCTCACGCGCCGCGCGAATGCAGGCTTTAAGATTGACCGTTGTGCGTCGCTCTTCATCCATAATGCCGACTTTCAGCGTGTTCCGTGGCAGGCCGAGCACTGACTCTACTTTCTCAAATAAAGCCACCGTTAGCTCAACTTCTGCCGGACCATGCATCTTCGGCTTAACGATGTACACACTGCCCTCACGGGAGTTGCCACCCGATTTTTTCAGATCATGCATGGCCATAAGCGAGGTGCAAAGCGCATCAAGCATCCCCTCAGGAATCTCCGCACCCGTTGCATCCAACACCGCCGGTGTGGTCATCAGGTGGCCCACGTTGCGAACGAGCAATAAGGACCGGCCCGGCAACACCAGCGGCGTGCCATTTGCACCCGTATATTCACGATCTGGGTTTAATGTGCGCTCAACTTTTTTGCCCTGCTTATAAAAGACTTCTTTAAGATCGCCCTTCATCAGGCCCAGCCAGTTGGCGTAGACCAGCGCTTTATCTTCTCCATCAACCGCAGCAACCGAATCTTCGCAGTCCTGAATAGCGGTAACTGCCGATTCAATCACCACATCTCGCACACCGGCGGCATGGTTTTTACCAATCTGATCATTGGCATCAATGCTGATTTCAATATGCAACCCATGGTTGCGCAGCAAGACAGCGCTTGGCGATTCGCCGCCCACAAAACCCACAAACTGGGCCGCATCAGCTAACCCTGTTTCACCTTTGCCGGCAATCTCAACACGTAGCGCATAGCCACCATCCGCTTCAATCACACGATAAGCCGTGGCATCGGCATGACTTCCCGCGGCTAATGGCACGGCGTTATCCAAAAATCCCGCCGCCCAGGCCACAACACGCTCGGCACGAACTGGATTAAACTGACCACCGCGCTCTGCACCGTCGGCATCCGCAATCACATCGGTGCCATACAGCGCATCGTACAAGCTGCCCCAGCGCGCATTCGCCGCATTGAGCGCATAACGGGCATTGTTAACGGGCACCACGAGCTGCGGACCAGCCACAGCGCCAATTTCTGGATCGACTTGCGCCGTACTGACTTTAAAATCTTCAACAGACGGCAGCAGATAACCGATTTCTTCTAAAAATGCTCGGTAAGCGGGGTCTGCATGACGACCGGGGTTATCACGATGCCATTGATCGATCTTTGCTTGTAGCGCATCACGCTCAGCCAATAGCGCTTTGTTACGCGGCCCTAGCTCAGCCACAATCTCAGCCAATCCTTGCCAAAACTGGTCTGGGGACACACCCGTGCCAGGAATCGCTTGTGTGGTGATTAATTCATGCAGTGGCTCGGCTACTTTCAGCCCTGCCACTTCTACACGCTTGGTCATATTGCTTTGGTCCTTATTCTTTAACAGCTGCGGTAAAATAAACCACGGGGCGACTAGGAGCAATGAATGACCCAACAACATTACGATGCAATTGTGCTTGGCAGCGGCCCGGGCGGAGAGGGTACCGCCATGAAACTGGCCAAGGGTGGCCGGTCTGTTGCGATGATCGAACGGCACCAAAAAGTCGGCGGCGGCTGCACCCACTGGGGCACCATTCCTTCTAAGGCACTTCGTCATAATGTTAGACGGTTAATGGAATACAACAGCTCCGCGCTTTTTCGCGAAGCCGGCGAGCCAAGGCATTTAGGCTTCCCCACGCTTTTAAATCACGCTGCACAGGTCATTGACCAACAAGTCGGACTGCGCAGCCGTTTTTACTTGCGCAATGATGTACCCGTCTTACGTGGTGAAGCGCGGTTTATCGATCCCAATACCATCGAGCTGATCATGCCAGATGGCGAGCACACGCAAATCACCGCTCAACATTTTGTGCTGGCAACAGGCTCACGCCCTTACCGCCCTAGCGATGTGGATTTTAGCCATCCGCGCATCTGCGATAGCGATCAAATTTTAGGCATTGATCATACGCCTCGTAACATCATTATTTATGGAGCGGGCGTTATTGGCAGTGAGTATGCCTCCATCTTTCGCGGGCTTGGCGTGAAGGTTGATTTAATCAATACACGGGATCGAATGCTGGCTTTTTTGGATGACGAAATCTCCGATGCCTTGTCTTACCACTTGCGCGAGCATGGGGTGTTAATCCGGCATCGTGAGGAGTACACCAAAATCGAGGCCGATAATGAGTCGGTCACGCTTGAACTGGCCTCTGGAAAACGTATTCGCGCAGATTTGCTCTTATGGGCGAATGGCCGCACAGGTAACACCGATGCTCTAAATTTAGCCGCTATCGACCTTCAGGCCGATGGTCGTGGGCAAGTAAAAGTGAATGAACATTTTCAAACGGCTCAGCCGCATATTTATGCGATTGGAGATGTCATTGGATACCCCAGCCTTGCGAGCGCCGCCTATGATCAGGGGCGCTACGCCGCCACCCACATTTTAGAAGGGACTTGCGATTACCGACTGGCGCATGATGTACCCACCGGCATTTATACCATTCCAGAAATTAGCTCTGTCGGCCGAACTGAACAGGAGCTCACCGAAGCGAAAGTACCCTACGAGGTAGGCCATGCCTTTTTTAAAGACTTGGCCAGAGCACAGATTTCAGGGCAAACGGTGGGAATGCTTAAGTTGCTATTTCATACCGAAACACTCGAACTGTTGGGCATCCACTGTTTTGGTGACCAGGCGGCAGAAATTGTGCATATCGGCCAGGCGATTATGGCGCAACCGGCACCGGGCAACACACTGCGTTATTTTATGAATACCACGTTCAACTACCCCACCATGGCTGAAGGCTATCGAGTGGCCGCCCTCAATGGGTACAACCGAGTCAGCTAAAAGGTTTGCTATGCGCCGTATTCGTCTGTCGTTGCCCGAAGCGCTGCCATTTACGTTCTCACTGAATGTGCGCACCACCGACCTAAATTATGGCGGGCATCTGGCCCATCAGCAGGTGTTGGTTTACTGCCAAGAAGCTCGCGTCGCGTTTCTGCAATCCCTCGGCTATAGCGAAATTGATCTTGAGGGCGTCGGGCTTATTTTGGCTGATGCCGCTGTCCAGTACCGGGCCGAGGCGTTTGCCGGAGATCAAATTGAGGTTGCCCTGGGCATTTCGGCTATTCATCGCAAAGGGTTTGATTGCGTGTACCGGCTAATGCGCATGCACGATCAAGTAGAAATCGCACTGGTTAAAACCGGACTGGTGTGTTTTGACTACAACAGCCGATCGCCCCAAGCTATTCCAGACGCCGCCAAGGAACAGTTTCGTCGTTATGTCATAAAACTGCCGTACGATTAGGGGTTATGGAGTCTACCGAGCTAAAAAATCCAGATCTCTACGTCAATCGCCAGCTCAGCTTATTAGAATTTAATCGCCGAGTACTGGCGCAAGCGGCGGATGATGCTAATCCGTTATTAGAGCGGCTCAAGTTTTTATGTATTGCCAGCTCTAATTTAGATGAATTCTTTGAAATCCGGGTGGCCGGGCTAAAGCAGGCAAGTGCGCTAGGCGCCACTCAGGCCGGCGCGGATAATCGAGCACCACAGCAGCTGCTGCGCGAAATCAGCCAACGCACACATGCATTAGTTGAAGAGCAATATGCGCTGCTTAACGATGTACTCGTGCCTGAACTTGCCGAAACAGGCATTCGCTTTTTACGGCGAGATGAATGGACAACCGCACAAAAAGCTTGGATTAAAGATTTCTTTGAAACCGAGCTATTGCCAATTCTCAGCCCCATGGGGCTTGATCCGGCGCATCCATTCCCGCAGGTGCTCAATAAAAGCCTCAACTTTATTGTGGCCCTAGAAGGCAAAGATGCCTTTGGGCGCAGTAGCGGAATGGCGATTGTGCAGGCACCCCGCGCGCTTCCACGCATCATTCAGCTGCCTGCTGGTACTGAGGGTAACGGCGAGACTGATTTTGTTTTCCTATCATCCATCATTCATGCCCAAGTCACCGCGCTATTTCCGGGCATGAATGCCACGGGCTGTTATCAATTCAGAGTCACGCGAAACAGTGATTTGTTTGTTGATGAAGAAGAAGTTGACGATCTTCTGCGCGCAATGGAAGGCGAACTGCCCTCTCGGCGGTATGGCGAGGCGGTTCGGCTTGAGGTTGCAGCCAATTGCCCACCTCATATGGCGCAATTTCTGCTTCAGGAATACGGACTAGACGATAGCGATCTCTATCAGGTCAATGGCCCAGTTAATCTTAACCGGCTGCTGGCCGTTTGTGATTTGGTAGATCGGCCGGATTTAAAATATCCAGGCTTTACGCCCGCCCTACCGACCGAGCTGGGCCATAGCGGTGATTTATTTGAAGCAGTTCGCCGGCGCGATATTTTACTTCATCATCCGTTTGATTCGTTTGCCCCCGTTGCAGAGTTTTTACGCCAAGCAGCGCAAGACCCTGAAGTGCTTGCGATTAAACAAACGCTTTATCGCACCGGGCCTGATTCTGCCATTGTTGATCACCTCGTCACCGCTGCCCGAGCCGGCAAAGAGGTAACCGTGGTGGTCGAGCTGCGCGCACGCTTTGATGAAGAAGCCAATATCGGCCTAGCAAACCGACTACAAGAGGCAGGCGCGCATGTGGTTTATGGTGTTGTTGGCCATAAAACACATGCCAAAATGATGCTGATCGTTAGGCGTGAAGGCGATCGATTACGCCCCTATGTGCATCTGGGTACAGGCAATTATCACTCTCGCACCGCGCGGCTCTATACCGACTATGGGCTTTTAAGCGCAGACTCGGTGCTTGGCGAGGATGTCCATCGGGTGTTCCTGCAGCTGACTAGCTTGGGCAAAGTTTCCTCACTCAACGATTTATTAGAATCTCCCTTTACTTTGCATCAGGGCATGCTCGATAAAATTGCGCGCGAACAAGCCCATGCCGAGGCAGGCCGTGAAGGTCGGATTATCGTAAAAATTAACTCGCTGGTTGAGCCGCGAATTATTCGCGCGCTGTATCGGGCTTCGATGGCCGGTGTGCAAATCGATCTGATTGTACGGGGCATGTGTTCACTAAAACCCGGCCTAGAGGGGGTGAGTGAAAACATTCGTGTGCGCTCGATAATTGGCCGATTCTTAGAACACACTCGCGTGTTTTATTTTGCCAATGCGGGAGAGCCAGAACTCTACCTAAGCTCAGCCGATTGGATGGAAAGAAACTTCTTTAGACGCGTAGAAACCTGCTTTCCCATCAAAGATCCAATTCTGCGCCAGCGGGTTGAAGATGACCTTGCCTGTTATCTTGCTGACAACACTCAGGCATGGGTAATGGATAGCGAGGGTGCTTATCACCGACTCGCTCCCGCAGAGGGAGCAGAGCCAATGAGCGCGCAATCTGATTTGCTTAACGCGTACGCACAGAAAGATTAAACCCAGCCGCCGCTAACATATCTGCTTCTTCAGCAAGGTCTGCCTCAAGCAGTGGATGCCCAGCCAGCCAATCAGCGGGCAACCGCAACTGCAGAGCATTACCCTCAACACGTAACGACAGGGTAGAAGGCACCTCAACGGCGCGGGCACGATGCAGCGCAACAGCAAGACGCAGAATAACGGCTAACCGCGCCAAGGGCGTTTGCCAGCGCTCAGCAAATTCACTAAATACACTCTGCGAGAACTTACGGCGGTGAACACGAACCAGAGCCGCCAGCATTTGCTGCTCATCTCGCGTAAATCCAGCCAGATCGGTGTGCGCCACAATGTAAGCGCCATGTTTATGAAATTGGCTATGCGATATATCCAGCCCAACTTCATGGATTTGCGCAGCCCAGCTCAACAGATCAGCAAACGGCCCCTTATCAAGGCCCCAGGCTTTGGCCGCTTTTTGCCGGAGATGTTCTGCAGAACGCCCCACCCGCTCGGCCTGCAACGGGTCGCAATGATAACGCCGCGCTAATGCAACGACGCTTGCCATGCGTACATCTTCGTGATGAATTCGCCCCACCAAATCAAACAGTAATCCTTCTCGCAGGGCACCGTCGGCCACTTCCATGCGCTTAATGCCCAGCTGCTCAAAAATGCCCATTAAAACCGCTAACCCACCGGGCAATACTTCGGCACGCGCAGGGCTAATCCCCTTGAGATCAATCGCTTTAACGCTGTCGAATTGACGTAGGGCTGCCGATAACTGCTTAAGCCCCTCGAGGTGAATTTCGCCGGCGGCCCATCCTTGTAACTCAAGGCAACGGGCGATTGCCCGAATAGTACCCGAGGCACCAACAACACGGTCCCAGCCCTGTTTTCGATACCGATCTGCTATGGGCTCAAGCTCTTGTTCAGCAGCAATTCGCGCCCGCCGAAGCTGTGCTGAATTGATCAGGCCATCCGCAAAATGGCGCTGTGTTGTGCTCACACAGCCCATATGCAGACTTTCCATAACGCGCGGCTGAAAATGCTCACCAATAATTAACTCGGTACTGCCGCCGCCGATATCAATCACTAGCCGCTGCCCTGCCTCATCCGCAATGCTATGCGCAACACCTAAATAGATAAGTCGGGCTTCTTCGTAGCCAGAAATCACTTGAATGGAATGCCCAAGGGCCTGTTCGGCTTGTTCAAGAAAATCGCCAGCCCGTCGCAGCTGGCGCAAGGTATTTGTGCCAACTGCCCTAACATTCGCTGGCGGTAGGCCATCAACCCGTTGGCCAAAACGCTCTAAGCAGGCCAACGCTCGCTCTCGACAATCATCATCTAGCTGTTTTTTCTTATTTAGGCCGGCGGCTAAACGCACCGACTCACGAAGACGATCGACAACCCTAAGGCCATCCCCTTCCTGACGCGCCACAATCATGTGAAAGCTATTAGAGCCTAAATCAATGGCTGCTACCTCTTCGCTCACACTAGCTCTCCATTTCCGGAGTCGCAGCACTGCGGGCCTGCTCAATAAACTCCCAAATATTTTCTTCACCAGCAAACATGGCCACACCAACTCGGGCACGCACTACAAAATCAGCAGGCACACTGGCGGCTCGCACCCGTTGTATACACTCTTTAACTCGGGCGGCAATTGCAGTGGCATCAGTTTGCGCTGTATCTGGGAGCACCAGCAAAAACTCCTCGCCTCCGTATCGCCCCACCCCGTCGATGTCACGCACGTTTTTTCTGAGCTGCGTGGCAACTTGGCGCAACAACTCATCACCAACCGGATGACCAAATTGCCGATTAACTTGCTTAAACCGCACCAAATCAACCAACACCAGCGCTAGTGGTTGATCTAAGCGAACCGCCCTTGCGCGTTCTTGTTCTAAAAAATTCACGATAGCACTGCGATTACTCACCCGCGTTAAGCTATCGAGCACCGTTAGATCATGCACATTTTCTTGGGCGCGCTGTAACTCGATTTGCCGCTCACGTAGTTGCCGACGTAACCCACTAACATGGCTAGCAAAAAAACCGCCACACGGTACCAAGGTACTTAGCGCTGCTAAATGCAGGAGTTCAACCTGTGCATTAAATGCCTCGGGCCGTTGTTGCCACACCGCCGCCATCGCGCTGGCATAGCAAACCAGCGCAAATCCACCCACGGCGGTAAACTGCCGTGGATTGAGCCGCAACACGCCAAACATCAGCAACACCAAATACACAAGCAGCATCCCGCCACGCCCGCTGTCAATCAGGTACATGGTGAGACCCATCACAATGCAGACCAAAATCATTTGAATGCCAGTCAGGCTCGGATCCGCAAAGCGCTCATTTCTGCCACTGCGTAACAGCGCATAGATCACCCCGTTAAATAACACGATGATAAGCGCTAGAAACTGCCATTCATGGGGATACAGCAGCCCTTGGCGAACATAAAGCCCCAACATTGCAATGGCTAACGCATAAACGAGTGCAGCCAATAAAAATCGCCTGACTCGTAGCCCCTGCCGAGGATCTTCAAGGGGCAGTACCGCCCCTATCCAGCGCTGCGTTGTCATTGGGCACGAAGCGCCGACAGTGCCTCTCGAAGCACTTCAAAACGTTCTGCCATTTCGTCAGCCTGCGGGTCAACCGCCAACATGGCATTCATTAACTCATCGCTAAACGCGCGCTGTGAGGCAATAATCCGCTCATCCTCAAGGGCAGTTCGTCGAGCAGCTAACAATTCGTCACGGGCAACCTGATACTCGGCTAAAAGCACTTCGCGCTCTTCCTCAGCCAACTCACCCCCAGAGAGCTCGCTCGCCATATCTTGAATTTCACGAATCTGCCGACGCGGGAATACCCCCTCATCGCGCATTCGTGACATCACTTCATCTTGCAGCGCTTCTTGACGCTTTTGCAGCTTGGGATTGGCAGTCATTGCCTGTTCACGCGCTGCTGATAAGCGTTCCTGTAGGGTTCTGAGCTCTTGCTCGATTTCTGCTGGGTTTTCTGGAATATCAGAAGCTTGAGCGGTTGTCGCTAACGCAACACTGAGTAAAACTGCACTAAAAAATTGCTTCATTGTTCTGTCTCTTCTACCGTGAGTTGTCAAAGGGTATCAGCATTACCCGCATCAACGCAGGTCAATCACAATCGGATCATGATCGGAGGCGCGCCAAACAGACTGCCCCTCTTTTGCCAAGTAGGCTGGCTCGTCCGCATTAATTGGCCACAATGCAACGTTGCTGATTTGCTCCAAGAGCGCTGGAGATGCCAGCGCATAATCTAAATAGGCCGCCTGCCCGCGAAACGAATAGGTATAGCGTTGCTCGGCAGGCACATGTGCGGCAAGTAGGTCTATTAACCCCGCTTCCTGCAATAAACGGATGGCCGTTTCCTGTGCATGCGCATTGAAATCTGCCAAAACCAGTAACGGGACGTCTTCCGCTAACCATGGCGTTAGCCAATCAACTAAAGCCAGACTTTGGCCATGACGGCGCTCTGCCCAACAACCCTCACCCCGATTAATATCACCCACCTCAGGACATCCACCCCGCGACTTGTAGTGCGCGGCAATCACTAAGAGTGGGTTGCCATGCTGATCATGGAACATCGCGGCGATGGGATCTCGCGGGTGAATGCTATCGACTTGTTGCTCCACCGCCACTTTGGTTAAACGCGCCGGCCGATAAAAAATCACACTCCGAATGGCGGCGGGCCGACGATCAAGCCGGGCGGCTGCATAATGCTGCTCTGCGGATTGATTCGCATTAAGCAATGCCAACAAATCATCAACGGCTGCGGGTTTGTTTTGAATTTCGTGTAACGCCAAGATGTCGGCATCCAACAAGTGCAGGCTTTCGGCCAAACGCTGTTTTTGGCGATTGAATTCGGCCTTCGTATTGGCACCACGACTGCCAAGATCAATAAAATAATTCTTAACGTTGAAGTTCACAGCCCGAATACCGCTCCATTCGGGTAAAGGCTCAGGCCGCGGGTTGGTCGACCGGAATTGTGGGGGTGCAATCGGATGTATTCGCCATTGCCCAAACGCGCGCGTTAAAATACCGGTTACTTCCGTTAATTCATCGCCCGCACGCCTTACACCCTGCGCATCGAGAAAGGGTACGGGGCGGGCATCGCGCTGATACCGCCCATCATCGAGTACCAAATCCAGCAATTGCCCGCCTTGCACACCCGTATTGGGTGCAAAGGCTCGGCCGTTTAAGGCTAAACCAAGCGATCCGTAACGACCCAACAGGTAGGTATCGGCAATGGTTAATGGCTGCTCAATATGCACTAATCGATCTTTATACTGAGCAAAATCCGGCAGGCCGTGTGTAAAACTCAGCAACGCGGGCGGCAGTGCCTCTTTGCCGCAAAATTGCAGCTGCTTAACCTGCTGAAGCTGCTTTTGCCCGCGATATTGCCCCGCCACGGCGTTTAGGCGCCAGCGCTCTCCTGCCTTTGGTGATTGCTCAGCGGTTAGCTCGGGGGCATAAACAAATAACCCAGCTGACTCGGTGCCCACATAAAACCCTCGCAAACCGTCATCGCCAGGAAAGGCCCCGGTTACCACTGCCTCTATCGTGACGGCCTCGCCAATGGTGATCTTATGCAGTGCTGTTGTACCCGGCTGGCCGCAATCCGCGTTTGCCAGTACCGAAACAAAGAAAAGCAGAGCAAATAGCGTTTTTTTACCCTGCACGGCGTACCTCACGCACATTGCGCAAACCCGCAATCCGATCAATAACACGGCTTAGCTGATCGGCATCAGACACCTCGATCGTTAACGTCATAAATGCCACTTCCTGATCTGGATCTGTTCGCGTATTCACGGCCGTTACATTGATGCCTTCATTGTTTAGCAACAATGAGATATCACGAATCAGCCCCCGCCGATCATGCGCCTCTACTAAAATATCAACTGGATACTGCTGCTGACCTGCGCCTGACCAGCTCACCTCAATTAAACGCTCTGGAGAAACCTCTTCAAGCCGCCTGACATTCGCGCAGTCTTGCCGATGAATACTGATACCCTCGCCGCGGGTAATAAAGCCAATAATCGCATCGCCTGGTGTAGGCTGACAGCAGCGCGCCAACCGCGTAAGTAAATTGCCAACCCCGTAGATGCGTATATCGCCATCAGCAATTTTGTCTGATTTAACACCCGTACGGCGCTGACGAACTAAATGGGCTTCTGAGTCTCGCTGGGGTAGCAATCGATCACTTAGCAAAGAGGCAATCTGGCCACCCGTTACATCGCCGCGACCAATGGCCGCCAAAAAATCAGACAGATTGCCCTGTGCCGAACGGGCAGCCAGTGTGTCAAGATTGACGTCTTCTACACCCAGCCTATGCAGTTCACGCTCAAGCAAACCGCGCCCATCGCTAACGTTTTGTTCGTAATCTTGCTGGCGAAACCAACTACGCACTCGCGCCAATGCACGTGGCGTGCGCAAATAACCCAATGAGGGGTTCAGCCAATCGCGGCTGGGTCGGGCATTGCGCGCTGTGAGCACCTCAACATAATCACCATTACCTAACGGCCGCGATAGTGGCGCAATTTGACCATTGACCTTCGCGCCACGGCAGCGATGCCCCACTTCGCTGTGCACGGCATAGGCAAAATCCAATGCGGTTGCGCCGCGGGGCAAATCAATCACATCGCCTTTGGGGGTCATGACATAAACACGGTCTTCAAAAACTTCTGCCTTAAAGCGATCAATAAAGTCATCATCTTTGTCGCCATCGGCATCTGGCGAAGATTCCAACAAGGTGCGCAGCCAGGCAACGCGTGCATCGAAAGCAGGATCTGCAGGTTTACCCTCTTTGTACCGCCAATGGGCGGCAATACCGAGCTCGGCTTGTTGATGCATTTCGTAGGTGCGAATTTGCACCTCTACCGGCCGGCCGCCTTCGCCCACCACCGCGGTGTGCAAAGAGCGGTACTGGTTTTCTTTTGGGGCTGCAATGTAATCGTCAAACTCACGCGCAATGGGCGGCCATTGACTATGCACTACACCCAAGGCGGCATAGCACTGCGCCACATCGTCTACCAAAATCCGAAAGGCACGTAAATCAAATAGCTGATCAAAATCGAGCCCCTTGCGCTGCATTTTTCGCCAAATACTAAAGAGATGCTTTGGTCGACCCGTGACCTCAGCCTTAATGTTGGCTTCTGCCAGTGCTTGTTCTAACCGAGTTTGCATTGCCTGAATAAAGCGCTCTCGATCCGTTCGCTTTTCTGCCAGCAAACTGGCAATTCGCTTGTAGGCAGTCGGCTCAAGGCAACGAAAAGAGAGATCTTCTAGCTCCCATTTGATCTGCCAAATGCCCAAGCGATTAGCAAGCGGCGCATAAAGATCAAGCGTTTCTGCAGCCAGCGCAACTTGCTGTGCATCATCCAGCTCACGGAGTAGGCGCATGTCATGCAAACGCTCTGCAAGCACCAAAAACACCACGCGAATGTCTTTTGCCATGGCCAGCAACATTTTGCGTAATGCCTCGGCCCGCTCTCCGGCCCGCCCGTGGCTGCCTGCACTATGTAAATGGCTAACCTGCCGCATTCGCAAACAGCCATCGATTAAGCTGGCAACCGTATCCCCCGCATGCTGCGCAACCCCTTCCGGAATGTCGTACAACAGCGCGGCAATGAGTGAATCCGCATCAAGCCGTAAATCGGCCAATATTTCTGCAACAAAAAGCGCGTGATCAATGCAGCGATCACCTGTTTGACGGGTTGTTTGCCCATATTGGCTCTGAGCTAACTCCCACGCTTTTAAAAGACGTGCTTGATCAGCGGTATCAAACGCAACGGGCAAACGTTCAAGCCAAGCTTCAAAGGCTAAATCCCCAGGGCGCTGTGCGCTGATTTGATCCTGTGTTTTTACCATTTCCTTAGTATATCGCCCGTAGGTATTGCATATCCATACAGTACTGTATAAATTAACAGTTATGGAAACATTAACTGATCGACAACAAGAAATTCTGCTACTCATTCAGCGGTTCTTAAACCAAACCGGTTACCCGCCCACGCGTAGCGAAATTGCGGCTGAGCTGGGCTTTCGCTCTGCTAATGCCGCCGAGCAGCACCTACGGGCCCTTGCTAAAAAAGGCGTTATTCGGCTGCAACCTGGGGCATCGCGCGGCATTCAACTTTGTGTTGAGCAACCAGAAGCTGAGCTTGAACCCGCAGAAACAGGCCTGCCTGTTATTGGTCGGGTAGCTGCTGGCAGCCCGCTGCTGGCAGAAGCACATGTTGAAAGTCACTCTCCGGTCAGTGCCTCATTGTTTTCTCCTGGTGCCGATTATCTGCTGCGCGTTCGCGGTATGAGCATGCGTGATGCCGGCATACTCGATGGCGATTTGCTGGCAGTGCATCGCACTCAAGAAGCCAAAGAAGGGCAGATTGTGGTGGCTCGCATTCTTGATGAAGTCACCGTTAAGCGGTTTTCCAAACAAGGCCATCAGGTCTGGCTAATTCCTGACAACCCAGATTTTAAGCCGCTTGAGCTTGATCTGCGGCGAGATGAATTAACGATTGAAGGCATTGGGGTTGGCGTTATTCGCGCTGGCCTTTAACCCATCAAACAAAGAATTTTAAGAGGCAAATCATGCAAACAGCTATTGAACAGCTACTACAGCGCCCTGAAATCTGGCGGGGTAACCATACATCTTCTCCCAACATTAATAAGGCCGCGCATCACATCCCCACGGGGTTTTCAGCTTTAGATGCCGCCTTACCTGGCGGTGGCTTTCCTGCGGGGGCGCTCAGCGAAATTTTGCATGCACGGCATGGCATTGGAGAACTCCGTTTAACCATGCCCGCACTGGCCCGGCTTTCTAGAGGGGGGCGGTGGATTGCAATGATTGCACCCCCATTTCTGCCTTATGCACCTGCACTAGCGGCTCAAGGGCTTGATTTGTCACGGGTAATGATTGTGCATCCTCATGGCAACCAACAAGCCCTGTGGGCTATTGAAAAAGCCCTACGCGCTGGCACTTGCGCCGCTGTTTTAGCATGGCCAAAACAGTGTGATGAGCGTAGCTTGCGTCGGCTACAGCTTGCCGCAGAAGCCGGCAATAGTTTGGGGCTGCTTTTCCGCCATACTCAGGCTGCAGAAAGTCACTCGCCCGCTGCATTACGCCTTGCACTGGGGCATACCACCGGCCAGCGGCTTGATGTGCGCATTCTTAAATGCCGCGGCACACCCACTGGCTCAATCACTTTAGACACCTGGGCTACCCCCAACGCCACCACCCCAACCGCATTGGCAACTACTGATGATGTTGTGGCTATGCCTTCACTTTCCTCAACTTAAAGAGGGAAACGCCCACTTACTTGAAGATGCAGCCGAGTGGGCGTTGCAGTTTACGGCGCGAATTAGCCTAGCTCCGCCACAAGCGGTACTGCTAGAAATTGGTGGCAGCTTGCACTACTTCGGTGGGCTTGAGGCATTACGCCAGCAGATAGATAACGCGCTTGCGCAACAAATGTGGCACGTCCAATCCGGCATTGCGCCTACCCCAACGGCAGCCTTGCTATTGGCACGGGCAAATGACTCAACACCGGTCATTCACCACGCCGAACTCGGCACACGTTTAGGGCATTTATCAGTGAACACACTGGCGCTTTCCAACAAACAGGCTATGGCCCTGCAAGGCTTGGGCTGCCGAAGTATTGACGGCTTACGCAGCATGCCGGCCGATGGTTTGGCGCGCCGACTTGGGCGCCCATTGCTCATGCAGTTGCAATGCGCTTTTGGCGAGCGGGCTGACCCTCGCGAATACTGGGCACCCTCGCCAACGTTTACCGCAAAAGAAGATCTTACAGATGAGAGCTGGCAGACCCACATCCCGCTCGCCATGCTCAGCAAAATGATTGATCAGCTCTGCCAGCGCCTACAACGCCTGCATGCTGAAGTCAGCACATTAGTAATTGAGCTGCAGCATCGTCAGCGCCCACCTACTGCGCTAAGCGTTGGCGTGCTCACACCCACTCGAGATGCACCAAGGCTTAAAGAGCTGCTGGCACAGCATTTGGATAACCTCACCCTTAAAGCGCCCATCATCGCTGTGGCCTGCACCGCAGGCCCATTTAGCATGAGTCAGGATGCCCCCACTGACTTACTGGCCACATTAGACCCAGCAGAAACACAACGAGCATCTTGGCAAACGCTGGTAGAGGATCTTAGCAGCCGCTTGAGCAAAGACCGTGTACGCGGGCTACAACTATGTGATGAACACCGCCCAGAATACGCTTGGCAATATAGTGCGCCGGCGCAGCAAAGCGATACCAGCCTACCCCCCATGCCCCGCCCGCTTTGGCTGCTAGAGCAACCGCGCCCACTTGCCGCACCGCAAGGGCAGCCGCAATACCATGGCCAACTTGTTTTAGAACAAGGCCCAGAGCGTATCGAATCTGGCTGGTGGGATGGTCATGACATCCGCCGAGACTACTACTTAGCCAGCAATACACATGGCGAGCGGCTGTGGATTTTCCGTGATCGGTGCAAGGCAGGCAGGTGGTATTTACATGGCCTTTTTGCCTGATTATGCCGAGCTGTATTGCCTGAGTAACTTTAGTTTTCTTAAAGGCGCTTCGCACCCTGAAGAGCTGGTTATTCAGGCTGGCTCACTGAGTTATCAAGCCATTGCGATTACCGATGAATGCTCGCTGGCTGGTGTAGTCCGCGCGCATCGCGCCGCAAAAACGCATCACATCAAACTGATTATCGGTAGTTTTTTTCAAATTGACACCCAATTATCACTGATTTTAATTGCCCCTGACCGTGCCGCTTACGGGCAACTCTCCGCCCTAATTTCACTGGCGCGTAGTCAAGCCAAAAAAGGCAGTTATCAGCTTTCTCGCAGCGACCTGCAAGGTAGCGTGCCCAACTGCCTTGCGCTGTTAGTTGTAGAACCCAGTAGCCCAGATGAAATAGTTCAGTGGGCAGCCAGCACCTTCCCTCATCGGGCCTGGCTCACTACAAGCTTGCATCAAGATGGGCAAGACACCGCACGTTTAGCGCACTGCCAAGCACTAGCCGCGCGATTTAGCCTACCTGCCGTTGCCAGCGGCGCTGTACTCATGCATCGCCAAGGCCGCCGAGCGCTGCAAGACACACTCACCGCAATTCGGCTTAATTGCCCCGTTAGTACATTAGGCCGTCAACTCGCCTCAAATGGTGAGCGACATTTAAAACCCCGGCAGCGCCTAGCCCGTAGCTACCCCGAGAGCATGCTGGCAGAGACAATTGCCATTGCTAAGCGCTGCACATTTTCTCTTGATGTACTGCGCTACGAATACCCCGCCGAGCTTGTCCCCGCTGGGCACACCCCAGCAAGTTGGTTGCGTGTGCTCACTGAGCGCGGCGCGGCACAACACTGGCCAGCCGGCGTGCCCGCTAAAGTCACCGCAATGATTGAGCATGAGCTAGAGCTTATTCATGCCCTTAATTACGAACCTTACTTTTTAACCGTTCACGATGTGGTGGCCTTTGCTCGGCAGCAAAATATTCTTTGCCAAGGGCGCGGCTCTGCCGCTAATTCTGCGGTTTGCTTTTGCTTAGGAATCACCTCGGTGGACCCCAGCCGCGCTAGCTTGTTATTTGAGCGATTTATTTCGCGTGAGCGTAATGAGCCACCCGATATTGACGTCGACTTTGAGCATGACCGCCGTGAAGAGGTTATCCAATACATTTATCGCAAATACGGCCGGCATCGCGCCGCCTTAGCAGCTACCGTAATCTGCTATCGAGAGAAAAGCGCGCTGCGTGACGTCAGTAAAGCGCTAGGCGGCAACCCAAACTCAGCGCTATGCCAGCAATTAACGCAAACATTAATCGGCTTTCCTCGCCATCTTTCACAACATGTGGGCGGCTTTGTGATCAGCCGCGGGCCATTAAGTGAGTTGGTACCCACAGAAAACGCTGCCATGGCTGGGCGCAGCATTATTCAATGGGATAAGGATGACCTTGAATCACTGGGTTTACTCAAAGTCGACTGTTTAGCGCTAGGCATGTTGAGCGCCATTCATCGCTGTTTTGACCTGATTGCCGCCCATCATGGCCGCACATTATCTCTTGCGCAGGTGCCTGCCGATGATAAGACGGTGTACGACATGCTTTGTCGCGCCGATACGGTAGGCGTTTTTCAAGTGGAGTCGCGCGCACAAATGTCGATGCTGCCGCGACTGCGCCCACGGAGCTTTTATGACCTCATTATTCAAATATCGATTGTGCGCCCCGGGCCCATACAAGGGGATATGGTGCATCCGTATTTACGCCGCCGAGAAGGCAAAGAAACCGTTACCTACCCCAGCGCAGAGGTCAAAGCGGTATTAGAGCGCACGCTTGGGGTGCCGATTTTTCAGGAGCAAGTCATGCAGCTGGTGATTGTGGCTGCTGGCTTTAGCCCTGGCGAGGCCGATCAGGTGCGCCGCGCCATGGCCGCCTGGAAAAAGCGCGGCGGGCTGGGGCATTTTCGTAAACGTCTGCTCGATGGCATGGCGGCTCGCGGCTATGCACCGGAGTTTGCTGAACGGCTTTATGATCAAATTTGTGGCTTTGGTGATTACGGCTTTCCAGAATCACATGCCGCCAGCTTTGCCTTGCTGGTTTACGTCTCGGCCTGGCTTAAATGCCATTACCCTGCTGCATTTACCTGTGCGTTACTCAATAGCCAGCCCATGGGCTTTTATGCCCCCGCCCAGCTTGTTGCCGATGTGCGCGCGCATCAGGTTCAGGTATTACCGGTAGATGTGCGCTATAGCGATTGGGACTGCACGCTTGAGCCAAGCGACTCCTGTCAGCCTGCCCTGCGGCTGGGGCTGCGTCTAATAAAAGGGCTCGGCCATGCCGTAGGGCAGCGCATTATGCATAGCCGTGAGCATGGCGCGGCATTTGCGAATGTGGCGGATTTAACCCACCGCGCGCAACTTGATCGCGGTGCTTTGCGGGCACTTGCCGATGCCGGCGCGTTGGCCGGTATTACCGGGCATCGTCATCAGGCCTGGTGGCAGGTGCTGGGGGTTGAACGCCCAACGCCTTTATTTAGCGCCACTCATAATAAGGAGTCTATCCCCACCCTTAACCCGCCTACCGAAGCACAGGATGTGGTGGGTGATTATCGCAGCATGGGTCTAACGTTGGGCAGACACCCGATTGCCCTACTACGCGAGCCACTGCGCAAACGCGGCTATCGCCCAGCTAGTGAGCTTAAACAAAAAGCTCATCGTCGTATCGCGCGTGCCGCTGGTCTGGTCATTAACCGCCAGCGCCCCGGCGCAGCAAAGGGCGTGATGTTTTTAACGCTTGAAGATGAAACCGGCATTGTGAATGTGGTGGTGTGGCGCAATCTGGCAGAGCGCCACCAACATCTTTTATACCAAGTGCGTTTACTGGGTGTAGTCGGCATTTGGGAACGCCGCGGCGATGTTGAGCATCTAATTGCTGGGCGCTTTGAAAATGAAGACCCTTTTTTAGGTAATCTCGAAAATCAAATTACCTGATAAACTACTGCCAACGATTTATTTTTGATAGGGATGAGATTCCAATGAAAACCCGTATTTTAATGCTTAGTGGTTTGGTCAGCTTGGTTATGGCATCTGCCATCGTCTCTGCTGAACAGAACTATGATGCCGTTTGGACTAACCCCGATGGCGTGATCGTGCGTAACTCTGATGGTGAGTGTGTTCGTAACCACTTACGAAGCAGCGGCCCGGTTGAGGCCTGTGGAGACCCTATGCCTGTGGCCGAAACCACCGAAGAGCCAGTGGTTGAAGAAAGCAAAGAGCTATCGGCCCGTGCCTTATTTGGTTTTGATCGCAGTGTACTGACCGCAGAGGGGCAGGCCGCCATTGACGACGCCGTTGCCGAGGTTGGCAGTGACTGGGTGATTACGGCTGTTCGGGTTGTCGGTCATACCGATCAAATTGGTACGCAGGCCTATAACCAGAACCTCTCTGAGGAGCGCGCAGCCGCGGTTGCCAACTACTTAGAAGCCCAACCCGGCATGGCGAATGTATCGATTACGGCCATTGGCCGTGGCATGAGCGATCCGGTTGTGCAGTGTGATAGCGATTTGTCGCGCGATGCGCTGATTGAGTGTCTAGCACCCAATCGCCGCGCCACATTGGTAATGGAACTCGAACCCGCTAACTAAGCGCGGCGGTGTCATCGAGTACACAGATGGGCAGCCTGCAAGCACGGGCTGCCCTTAAAGACGTTTTTGGTTATCCAGAATTTCGCGATCAACAAGCTAAGATTGTTGATTGCCTGATTCAAGGGCAAAGCGCACTGGTCTTAATGCCCACCGGTGGTGGTAAATCGCTGTGCTACCAAATACCAGCCATCGTGCGTTCTGGCACGGGTATTGTTATCTCACCACTCATCGCTTTAATGGAAGACCAAGTGGCCGCGTTGCGTCAGCAAGGTGCGCGCGCCGCCGGCTTGCATTCTGGCTTGACACCCGAAGAGCGCCAACAGGTAGAGCGCGACTTACACACAGGCCAGCTTGATCTGCTTTATGTGGCACCTGAGCGATTGCTCAGCGGCAATCTGATGCAGCGACTTACCCAAATCGATATTGCCCTATTTGCAATTGATGAGGCGCATTGCGTTTCGCAATGGGGGCATGACTTTCGGCCCGAGTATTTAAAGCTCAGCGTATTAGGCGAGCGCTTTCCTAATGTACCGCGCGTTGCACTTACCGCCACCGCCGATCAGCGCACCCGCGCTGAAATTGAGCGTCACCTGCTACCCAACTCGGCACAAACCTTCGTTTCCAGCTTTGACCGACCCAACATTCGTTACCGTGTGGGTTTAAAACAACGCCCGCGTGAGCAGCTTTTACAGTTCATTCGGCAAAATCATGTAGGCCATTCCGGCATCGTTTATTGCATGTCACGCCGGGCCACTGAAGAAATTGCCGATTACCTAAACGCACGCGATATACCCGCATTGGCTTACCACGCCGGCCTAGAGGCCAGTCAACGCCGAGACCATCAAGCCCGATTTATTCGTGAAGATGGCCTTGTGATGGTAGCCACGGTGGCATTCGGGATGGGTATCGATAAGCCCGATGTGCGTTTTGTGGTACATCTTGATCTGCCCAAAACACTAGAGGCCTATTATCAGGAAACCGGCCGCGCCGGCCGTGATGGCTTACCCGCCGAAGCCTGGCTTGTTTATGGCTTACAAGATATTTATCGCCTGCGCCAAATGACCACTGATAAACAAGACGAACGCGCCCGGCTAGAGGCCCTATTGGCGTTTTGCGAAACCACTGAGTGCCGCCGCGCCCTTTTGCTCAGGCACTTTAATGAGAGCCACCCCGGCCATTGCAACCATTGCGACAATTGCCTAGCACCGCCCGAGCAATGGGATGCCACTGAAGCGGCCCGCATCGCACTATCTTGTATTTACCGCACCGGTCAGCGCTTTGGGGCCACCCATATTGTTGATGTATTACTTGGCCATCAAAATGAGCGCATAACAGCTCGCTCACACCATACGCTGAGCACTTTTGGCATTGGCAAGGCACATTCACGCACCCTTTGGTTTTCTGTTATTCGCCAGTTACTCGGTCGAGGTTTACTCATACCTGATCCCGCAGGGCATGGTGGCTTAGCTCTATCACCAGACTGCCGAGCCCTGTTGCGCGGTGAGGATAAGCTTACCTTGCGCAAAGACAGCCTGCCGCCTAGCAGCGGCGCCACTCAGCGCACGCCGCGCGTTAGGGCCAGCGAGGTAGCCGTTGACCCAGAAGCCTGGGCCGCCCTGCGCGCCAAACGGCGCCATTTGGCCGAAGCAGAAGGCGTTCCGCCCTACGTGATTTTTCATGATGCCACCCTGCTGGCCATGCTTGAGCAACGCCCGCAAAGCCTGGATGAATTATCGAGCGTGCCTGGCGTTGGTACCCATAAGTTAACCAAATATGGCACGGCATTTTTAGAAACTCTGACGACTTTGCCAATGCCGCGGTAACCAAAAGACAACACCTGTTGTATCCACGCATCACCAAAAACTTGCAATTACATAAAATTGTCATAAAATTGCCACAGTGTTTGAACGCCACACCTGTTGCACTTTCGCAACAATTGGCCAAACACCGGATCCATCAAATTTGATTGGGAGATTAAAAAATGAAGAAAGTTTATCTTGCAGCAGCCGCAACCAGCGCGCTGGCCCTAGCCGCCACGCCTGTCATGGCTGACGACCACGCATCCATGTCCGTTTACGGCTGGATCACTGCTGAAGTTCAGGACAATGGTACTGAATGGGATGCCACCGGAAACGGTAACTCCCCAAGCCGCTTCGGCATTCGTGGCAGCCGTGAATTCGGTGCCGTGACTGGCGATGCACAGCTTGAGTACGGTGTCACCAAGGCACAGGGCGAAGGTCCTGGTATTCGTTTGGCCAATGCTGCGCTGAGCGGTGATTTTGGTTCCGTGCGCATCGGTAGTCAGTGGAACCCAGGTTACCTCTGGACCACCGCTACCACCGACGTGTTCACCAGTGGTGCTTACACTGGCGCCCGTTCCACAGACTTTGTCTTCCGGCAAGACGGTGCGATCTTCTACTATGCACCTTCCCTCGGCGGTCTTGACATCGCAGTCGGTGGCAACATGCTGGCATCCGACGATAGCAGTGATGAGTTCGACACAATGACTGTGTCAGCCCGTTACTCCTTCGGCGACCTCTATGTGTCCGCAACCTATATGGAAGCTGACGACGAGAACAGCTCCGAAGCAACAGCATTTGCTGCTAGCTATGATTTCGGCATGTTCACCCTCGCAGGCTCCATGTCTGACAATGATGGTGTTGGCTCCTACAACGATAACGGTACCCCTTACGAGGTGGTTGCCACGGTTAGCGCGACTGAAGAGCTTACGCTCAAAGCCGCCTATACCGATCGTGACTTAGAAGCTGGCGACGATAGCTCCATGGCCGCAGAAGCTGCCTACGCTTTCGGCAGCGGTGTTACCGGTTTTGCCGGTTTCTCTTCGTCTGATGACGGCATCAACGACGGCGAAGACATCCTTAGCTTCGGCGTACAGGTGGTCTTCTAAGCACCCCGCGTCTTAAATGACGTTATCCAAAGGCCCCGTCAGGGGCCTTTGTTTTTTCTGCTACCCTTAGCGGTCTAATGGCAGAGCACAGTCAATCTTGGCGCCAATATCTTGGCGTTTTTCGTTACAGCCAACGGGCCATCGGCTTAGTTTGGCAAACCTCTAAACCGCTTACGCTTGTATTAGCGGGCGCAACGCTGGTGGCTGGGTTATTGCCGGCCGCGGCGGCCTGGGTGGGTCAGCTCATCGTAGATGGGGTTGTTGCCGCTATCGATGCAAACGCCGGTGTACCCAACGCACTGCTCTGGCTGGTTGCGCTGGAAGGCGGCATCATTGCCGGCATTGCCGCGGCTCAGCGAGCGCTGCAAACGGCTCAGTCTTTGCTGCGCGCCCAGCTTGGCCAGCGCGTCAATGTCATGATTTTAGACAAGGCTCAAACGCTGCAGCTGGTGGATTTTGAAGACTCAGAATTTTACGACAAGCTCACCCGGGCCCGGCGTGAAGCATCAACTCGGCCATTAAGCCTGGTTAACCGCACCTTTGGCCTTTTGCAAAACGGGATTTCGCTGGCCAGTTTTGCGGGGTTATTAATTGGATTCTCGCCGTGGGCAGTGGTTATTTTACTGGCGGCTGGCTTGCCGCAGTTCTTTTCTGAAGCCAAATTCTCAGGCGATGCGTTTCGGCTTTTTCGCTGGCGCAGCCCTGATACCCGTCAGCAAATGTATCTTGAAACCGTTTTAGCTCGGGAAGATAGCGCTAAAGAGGTCAAGCTCTTTGAGCTTGGCCCACTATTGCTTGATCGGTACCGCGGCATTTTTGAGCGACTGTATAAAGAAGACCGCAACCTCACACTGCGCCGTGAAACATGGGGATTTATTTTAGGCTTAATTGCTACCCTTGCCTTTTATGCAACCTACGGCTGGATTGTCGCAACCACGGTGGCGGGCGCCATCACGCTGGGGCAAATGACCATGTATTTGGTGGTGTTTCGGCAAGGCCAGGCAGCCGTTAGCGCCAGCCTCAGTGCCATTGGCGGCATGTATGAAGACAACCTCTATCTTTCTAACCTGTATGAATATCTCGAGCAGCCCGTTGAGGCATCCACCGGCACGCTTACTCAGGGCACGACGCCCGGTGATGGACTGCGTTTTGAGAAAGTCAGCTTTCGCTACCCCGGCAGTGAAGTGGATGCCCTTAGCCAAATCAGCTTTCACTTACAACCCGGCCATAGCCTTGCGCTTGTGGGCGAAAACGGCTCCGGCAAAACCACACTCATTAAGCTATTAGCCGGTCTGTATAAACCTTACGAAGGGCGCGTGTTGCTTGACGGTAGCTCTCTGCAAGACTGGCAACCAGAAGCGCTGCGACGGCGCATCGGCATTATTTTTCAGGATTTTATGCGCTACCAACTACCCGTGGGTGAGAACATTGGAAGCGGCGATATCCAACACTTTAGCGATGAAGCACGCTGGCAAAAGGCCGCCGAGCGTGGCCTCGCGGAGCGTTTTATTGAGGAGATTCCTGGCAAATACCATGCCCAACTGGGCCGCTGGTTTAAAGACGGCCGGGAGCTATCAGGTGGGCAATGGCAAAAAATTGCGATGGCCCGGGCATTTATGCGTGAGAGTGCCGATATTTTGGTGCTTGATGAACCCACTGCGGCCATGGATGCGGCCGCCGAAGCTGAAATCTTTGCGCATTTCAGCGAGCTCACGAAAGATCGCATGGCCATTTTAATCTCGCATCGCTTCTCAACCGTACGAATTGCCGATGAGATTTTAGTGCTCGAAAACGGCCGCATTACCGAGCAGGGCAGCCATGCCGATTTAGTGGCGGCGGGTGGCAAATACGCCACCTTGTTTGAATTACAGGCCGCGGGATATCAGTAGCCATGCAACCACGTCGCCTGATTTTAATTCACGGCGATCACGCCCGTGCGGTGGCGCGCGCACAAACTCTGCTCGCCCCCTTACCCCCTGAACAAGCCCAATGGATTGATCAACCCGGCCGCGGGCGGCAGCACCTCGGGCAAACGCTTGCAGCGGCGGTTATCGACGCACATCCTTCGCTAAACGCTGAAGATTTAGGCGCAATCAGCGGCACCCTGATTGCGGGCGGCGCACTCATCGTACTCGTGCCTCCGCCGCCACATGCGGGATTTTTGCAGCGTTTGCTAACACTGGCTGCCGCCTGCTCTTGGGTGGAAACCGTATTGGCTGATGATTCGCTACCTGAGGCCATTACGCCAAACTCGGTGCTAACTGAGCCTGCAATTCAACCCACGGCTGATCAGCAAAAAGCCATTCAAGCCTGCCAAACGGCGGTATCCGTACCGCAACCCCATCCACTATTAATTACCGCCGATCGCGGGCGGGGCAAATCCACCGCGCTCGGCCTAGCCCTTGCCACAGGTATTTGCCCAAACGCACGTCTGACCGGCCCCTCACGCGCAGCGGTGGCTGAAGTCATTAAGCATGCAGGGAATTATCCGCCCAAATTTCTAGCCCCCGAAGACATTACCCCAGCCACTGATCCGCTAATTATTGACGAGGCCGCCGCCTTACCACTCGGATTACTGGAAAAGCTCATTCGCGAGAACCCTTGCTGCGTGCTAGCGGGCACCATTCATGGCTATGAAGGCAGCGGGCGCGGGCTAGAATTACGCATACCAACAAACCGCGTTACCCTCCAGCAACCCGTACGCTGGGCGGAGAACGACCCCCTTGAAGCGTTGATTAATCAGTTGCTTTTATTTAAAACACCACCGCTCAGCCCAGCCACCCATCAGCCCCATGCTGATCAGCCCGTCAACATCGAGTGGATAGACCAGCAACAGCTCATCGATAATCCAGACCGCCTAGCAGCGATTTTCAGCCTACTGATTGAAAGCCATTATCAAACCCGCCCGCGTGATTTACAGCAGCTTTTAGAAGACCCCACACTCAAAATTGCGGCTGCGTTCAGGGCTAATCTGCTGGTGGGTGTTGCCATGGCAAAATTAGAGGGCGGGCTTGATCCGGCGCTAGCGCAACCCATTTGGCTGGGGCAGCGTCGGCCAATGGGGCATCTGATTGCGCAGTCTTTAACCTTTCATGCGGGCATTCAAGGCGCTAGCAACCTGTCTGGTCTGCGCTTACAACGCATTGCCATTCAAAGCGTCTATCGGCGAGGCGGCATTGGTCAGCAACTGATTGCCGCCATGCAAACGTATGCGCAATCTCACGGTTGCGATTGGTTTGGTACCAGTTTTTCGGCCACCCCTGAATTGCTGGATTTTTGGCAGTCTACGGGGCTTATGCCGGTGCGCTTAGGCCAACGATTTGACCCCCATGGGGGCGCCCGCGCGGTGATTATGCTCAAAGGCTTAAGCAAAGCTGGCCAGCACTTGATGACTCAGGCTCGTGAGCGCTTTGCCGTGCATCTGCCCGATCAAATCAAACACGCCCAGCCCGCATTACCGCCTGATTTACTGCAACGCTTGCAGCATGCCCTGCCTATAGCGGATCCTGCCGCCATCGACACCCAAGATCGCATTGCGTTTGCTACCGGGCATCGGCCATGGCTGGATAGCGTGGGCGCCCTGCAGCGCAGTTTATCAACAGCCGCGACACCACCGCCTGATTGGGTGAGCGCCGCACTGGCGCAGCCCCAAGCGCTCGCCCCACTCGCCAAGCAATATGGCTTTACCGGCCAGCGCGAATACCTAAATTCGCTGCGTGAATGGGCGGCGACAATGCTAAACTAGTGGGATGAATACAGGATGCATTCGCATTCGTGGGGCGCGTCAAAACAACCTACGCAACCTTAACCTTGATCTACCGATTGGTGAGCTGATTGTGGTGACCGGTGTTTCCGGCTCCGGCAAGTCTTCGCTGGCCTTCGATACCATTTATGCCGAGGGTCAACGCCGCTATGTAGAAACCTTCTCGCCCTATGCTCGGCAGTTTTTAGACCGAATGGATCGGCCTGCCACAGATAAGGTCGAAGGTATTCCACCGGCCATTGCCATTGATCAAACCAACCCAGTCCGTACCTCGCGCTCCACCGTTGGCACGATGACCGAACTCAATGATCATCTTAAGCTGCTCTTTGCCCGGGCGGCACGGCTCTATTGCGGCGGCTGCGGCCGTCAGGTTAGTCGCGACACGCCAGATGGCATTGCCGAGCGCATGCTTACCCGCTGCGCTGGCGAAAGACTAAGCATCAACTTTGACATCCCCGTGCCCGCGCCGTATGACGAAACAGAAATTCGTCAATTACTTCAGGCCCAAGGCTATACCCGCATCGCCACCTTAAAAGCCGGCCAACTGCGGGTCACTCAAGATCGCATCAAAGCGCAGGAAAGCCGCCGCGATCGTCTGGTTGAGGCCGTTGAAGCCGCACTGCGACATGGCCGCGGGCAGGTTGTTATCGAAACACTCAACGACGAACGTGAAGCCACCGCCGAGCATCGTTTCTCTAGCGATTTACACTGCCCCGATTGTAATCGTCATTATCAAGACCCACTGCCAAGCTTATTTTCTTTTAACTCACCCATGGGCGCCTGCGACACCTGCCGCGGGTTCGGCCGCGTCATGGGCATCGACTATGGGTTGGTCATCCCTGATCCGCGCAAAACACTGGCCGGCGGTGCCATTCGGCCGTGGCAGTCAGGCCGCTCGGCAGATTGTCAAAAAGATCTGGCCCGGCATGCCGCCGCAAAAAACATCGCCATGGATATCCCGTGGGAGGACCTGCCCGAAGCAGACCGGGAGTGGGTGCTCAACGGCGAAGGCAAAGGCCGCGGCAAATGGTATGGCATCAAGGGTTTTTTCGACTGGCTTGAGGCAAAAAGCTATAAAATGCATGTGCGCGTGCTGCTATCGAAGTACCGCAGCTACGACCTCTGCCCTGATTGCCAAGGCGCACGGCTAAAACCAGAAGCGCTACTTTGGCGACTTGGCGAGGGCGATCAGGCCCTCAATCTGCACGAAATTATGACCCTGCCGCTCAGCCGAGCCACCGATTTTTTTAATCATCTCACCCTACCCCCGCCGCTTGATGAAGCGGTGCCCCTGGTCTTAGAGGCCATTCGCGACCGGCTTGGTTTTCTAGAGGCCGTTGGCGTGGGTTACCTGACCCTTGATCGGCAATCTCGCACCCTCTCGGGTGGCGAGGTGCAACGCATTAACCTCACCACGGCGTTAGGTACCTCGCTGGTCAACACGCTGTTTGTATTAGATGAGCCCAGCATTGGCTTACATCCGCGGGATATCGACCGAATTACCGGCGTCATGCAGCGGCTGCGCGATGCCGGCAACACGCTGTTAGTGGTGGAGCATGATCCCGACATAATCCGTGCCGCCGATCGGGTTTTAGACATTGGCCCTGGCCCGGGAGAGCGCGGCGGAAACATTGTTTTTAACGGCACCCTCCCCGAACTACTGGCCGATCAAAAAAGCCTGACCGGCGCTTACCTGCGTGGCGAAACCCGCGTTCAAGCTGAGCATCGCACCCGCCGGCCTGCGCCAGAACAGTGGCTTAACGTACTCGGCGCTACCGAACATAACCTACAAAATATTGACGTGGCGCTGCCGCTGCAGCGTTTAGTCTGCTTAACGGGTGTCTCCGGGTCTGGCAAATCCACACTGCTTGAATCGATTCTTTATCGTGGCCTGCGCAAGCATTTGGGCGAAGCGGTAGACCCACCCGGTGCCTTTGCTGGCTTTACCGGGCATGAGTCGATTGATGAGGTAATCCTGGTAGATCAAAGCGCCATTGGGCGCACCACCCGATCTAACCCCGCCAGTCATGTGGGTGTGCTCGACCCACTCCGCAAGGCCTTTGCGCGTGAGCCACTAGCCATTGAGCGCGGCTATACCGCCAGCACCTTTAGCTTTAATAGCGGCAATGGGCGCTGCCCCACTTGTGGGGGTAATGGCTTTGAGCATGTGGAAATGCAGTTCCTCTCCGATGTGTATTTACGCTGCGTTGACTGCGATGGGCGGCGTTACCGTGATGCCGTATTAGATGTTCGATTGCCGCCTGCGCCCGGCTGCGATGCCCTGCCTGCCTCAATAGCAGATTGTTTAGAGATGACGGTTGCCCAAGCGAAGGTGTTTTTTGCCAACAAGCCCGACATCCTGCGTGGACTCGAGCCACTAGAAGCGGTGGGTTTGGGGTACCTGCGCCTCGGTCAGCCCGTGCCTACACTATCAGGCGGTGAGGCCCAGCGCCTTAAACTTGCCGGGCATTTGGCCAAGGCAAAGCGCAAAAAAGCGGGTCACACTTTATTTTTATTTGATGAGCCGACCACCGGGCTGCATTTTGATGATATCCGCGTATTACTGACCGCGCTGGAAAGGCTGCTTGATGCCGGGCATTCGATTATTGTGATTGAGCACAACCTCGATGTAATGCATGCCGCAGACTGGTTAATTGACCTTGGCCCGGAAGGCGGCGATGCCGGCGGGCAGGTTATCGCTCAGGGCTCACCCGATGCACTCATGGATGCCGCAGCGCACAGCGCCACGGGGGCTGCCTTGCGCCGCCATGTGGCCGCCCTCGAGCCAAGTGCAGCATTGCAAGTGGCCGAACCCCCTCCGGCCCGGCAAGCTGCCAACCCCGATCAGGCCATTATGATTCACAATGCGCGTGAGCATAATCTGCGCGGCATTGATCTGCGCATCCCGCGCAACCGCATGAGCGTGATCACCGGGTTATCGGGCTCAGGCAAAAGCACCGTGGCTTTCGATATTGTGTTTAATGAAGGGCAGCGCCGGTATTTAGAATCACTTAATGCGTATGCGCGGCAGTTTGTGCAACCGGCCGCCAAACCCGATGTTGATGCGGTTACCGGCATACCCCCTACCGTGGCCATTGAGCAGCGCACCAGTCGTGGCGGCCATAAGAGCACGGTCGGCACGCTCACTGAGCTTCATCACTTTTTACGTTTGCTGTTTGTTAAGCTCGGCACCCAGTATTGCCCTGATTGTGATTTACCCATTACCGAGCGCAGCCGCGAGGCGATTGCCGAGCATTTACTCAATACACACCGGGGGCAGCCCATCGAGCTATTGGCACCGCTGGTTATTGCCCGCAAAGGCTATTACACCGATTTAGCACAATGGGCCGCCAACAAAGGCTTTGAAAAACTCCGCGTAGATGGCCAAGATCAGCCCACTGAGCAGTGGCCACGGCTTGATCGCTTTCGTGAGCATGATATTGACCTGCCGGTCATCACTCTTACCCCAAACCCAGCGGATGAAGCTGGCCTGCTGGCCGCGCTTGACCAAGCCCTCGCCTATGGCAAGGGGCAAGTCCGTGTGTCCACGGCAAACGGCAGTTCAACACTGTACTCCACCGAGCGCGCCTGCCCAGGTTGTGCACGCAGCTTTAACCCGCTGGATCCGCGGCTTTTTTCCTACAACACCGCGCATGGTTGGTGCCCCGGTTGTTTGGGCACGGGCCGCACTCAAGTTGAACCCCCCGAGGAGCCAGAAACCTGCCCGCTATGCAATGGACATCGTCTGCGGCCCGAGGCCCTAGCAGTCCGGTTTATTGGCCGCGGCATTGCAGAATATGGTGCGCTTTCCGTGAGCGCTGCCAAGGCCTTATTTGCTGACCTCACCTTAGAGGGTCGTGATGCCGCGATTGCCAGAGACATCTTGCCCGAGCTGCAAAACCGTTTGGGTTTTCTGCAAGACGTGGGTCTAGGCTATCTCACCCTTGATCGCGCCGCGCCCACGCTATCCGGCGGCGAAGCGCAGCGAATTCGGCTGGCAGCTCAACTGGGCTCTAACCTACAGGGGGTCTGCTACATTTTGGATGAACCCACGATAGGTCTGCACGCACGGGATAATCGTTTATTACTCGATACGCTCGAGAAACTGGAGCAAAAGGGCAACACGCTGCTAGTGGTGGAGCATGACGAAGACACGATTCGGCGTGCCGCGCATGTCATCGACTTGGGCCCAGGCGCCGGCATCAGGGGCGGCCGGGTGGTTGCCGAGGGTACGCTTGATGAGCTACTGGCTAACCCCCACTCGGTAACCGGGCGAGCGCTGGCGCAGCCGCTTGCCCACCCAAGCCTTGGCAAACGCCGAGATGCAGCCAATGCCGAGGCAATTGTGATTAACAAGGCGCAAGCCAACAACCTTAAAGACGTAAATCTTCGCCTTCCTCTGGAGTGCCTGACCGTGGTCAGCGGTGTCTCTGGATCTGGCAAAAGCACGCTCATTCGCGAGGTACTGCATAGCGAGCTTAAACGTCGACTGGCAGATCGTGAAACGGCCAAAGCGCAGCCAATTGATCGCGTGCTTGAAGTAGACCAAACGCCCATTGGCAAAACACCACGCTCCTGCCCGGCCACGTATGTTGGGCTTTATGATGATATTCGCCGCTTGTTTGCCGAAACCGAAGAAGCGCGCATTCGCGGCTACGGCCCGAGTCGATTTTCGTTTAACACTCGTGAGGGGCGATGCCCAGAGTGCGAAGGCCAAGGTGTTAAACGCATCGAAATGAGTTTTCTGCCCGATGTTACCCTGCCCTGCGATGTCTGCCATGGCCAGCGGTTTAGTGCAGAAACGCTGGCGGTTACTTGGCGCGATCATTCCATTGGTGATGTGCTCAACATGGATATTGAAACGGCAGTCGATTTTTTTGCCGCCCAACCCAAGCTCCATCATGCCCTTGGGCTACTACGTGATACCGGCTTAGGCTATCTGACACTCGGCCAGCCCAGCCCCACCTTATCGGGCGGTGAGGCACAGCGCATCAAACTGGTCAGCGAGCTTGCCAAGGCCCGGCCCGCCGGCAGCCGCGGCAAACAACCCAAAACGCTTTATATTTTGGATGAACCCACCGTCGGCTTGCATATTGCGGATGTAGAACGTCTAATTCGTATCCTGCATCGACTGGTGGATGCTGGCCATAGTGTGGTCATTATCGAACACAACCTCGATTTAATTGCCGAGGCCGATTGGCTCATTGATTTGGGCCCCGAGGGCGGCGATGCCGGTGGCAAGATTGTTGCTGAAGGCACACCTGAGCAAGTCATGCGCAAAGCGGCCTCACAAACGGGCCGGCTCTTGGCAGAATTTCAAAACCGTTAACTAGTAAAGGAAAGCAATATGCCTAAAAGTTCCATTTTTCCCGTGCGGGTCGACCTACCCCTAGCAAAAGCCAACCAAATCATTGAGTCTGCACTGGCAAAAGGCCGGGAGCGCGGCTTTATGCCGCTAACCGTGGTTGTCATGGATAGTGGTGGGCATATTGTTGCCATGGCGCGCGAAGACGGCGCGGGTAATGTGCGTCAGCAAATCGCACAGGGCAAGGCGCGTGGCGCTCTAGGCTTGGGCATTTCTAGCCGCACGATTGGCGAGCGTAACCAAGGTCGCGAAGCGTTTTTAGCCGCGCTTGCAACCGCTGCCGATGGGCAGTTTATTCCCGTAGCAGGTGGCGTCTTAGTATTAGAAGATGGCGTAGCGATTGGTGCGGTTGGCATCAGTGGCGATACCTCTGATGCAGATGAAGAATGCGCCGTTGCTGGCATTCAGGCCGCAGGCTATCAGTCAGGTATCGATACGCCCGACTAATTAGACTGACGCTTAAAGGCGGCAAGCTCACGGCGGTCGCGGCGCTCAGGTCGATGCTCGGGCCGGGGCTGCGCCGCCATGCTTGCCCGCTGCGTTAGCCGCTGCTCCTCTCTTTTTGCCGTACTTTCTGCGGTTTCTGCATACAGCTGCTGTGCAACTGACGCCGGCCCCCGTTGCTCGCTTAACCCCAGCACATCCACTTCAAACACCACTGGGCCCTTGCCCACCACAACACGTTGCCCTACCCGAATGGCGCGTGCTGGCTTGGCACGCACCCCATCAACACTCACCTTGCCAGCGCGAATGGCATCGGCTGCTAGCCGCCGGGTTTTAAAAAACCGAGCGGCCCATAGCCAGCGATCAAGCCGTACCGAAACCTCTGCATTCATCCTAGCGGCGTCTCGGCAACCACAATCCCATCCCGATCGGCGCATAACCACTGCCCTGGGGTGAGTGTTACCCCCGCCAACGTCACCGGCACACCGATTTCGCCGCCATCCCCCTTCATACTGCGCCGCGGATGTGTGTTGAGTGCCTTAACCCCAATGTCGATTTCCGCCAAATCCGCGGCATCACGCACACAGCCGTACACAACCACGCCGCTCCAGCCATTATCCCGTGCCAACGCACCGAGTTGATCGCCCAGCAGTGCACAGCGCAGCGAAGCGGCCCCATCAACAACTAATACCCGGCCGTCTCCCGGCTGCTCAAGCAGCGCGCGAACCTGTGTGTTGTCTTCAAATGTCTTAACCGTTTCGATAATGCCAGAAAAGTTATGCCGCCCCCCGTAGTTACTAAATAGGGGTGCTAAAATCTGCAGCTCATCTTCGTGCTCATCGCATAAATCGCTGGTCTTAATGGCCATCGATATCTCCTTTATAAATCAATGAATAACGCTAACCCTCCGCCGCGCGGTTAGCAACCCATTCGCGCTTTGTATTTGACACCACCTTTGGCGAGCGCAGAATAGAGCGCCTAAACAGCCTTTGAGTATCTAATGGAAAACGCACAACCGCCACGCTTTGCCGAGGGCAGTCTTGCTCATGCGCTGCGCGATCGTTTTGATCGCGGCCAACGCCCTTTGCTGGTGGGTGTAGCGGGCGATAGCGGCAGCGGCAAAACCACTTATACCGAGGGTATAGAGTGGCTTTTGGGTGCCGATCTGGTCAGCCAAATCAGCCTCGATGGTTATCATAAAGAAGATCGTGCTACGCGGCGTCAATCTGGTGCTTCGCCCTTAGACCCTAACGCGAATCATCTAGCCCAAGCAGCGGCAGATTTAGCGCAATTACAACAAGGCATTGCCGTTGATATCCCGCGTTATGATCATCGGCAGGGGCAGTTTTTACCACCAAGGCGTCACACCCCAACCCCCGTCATCCTAATTGAGGGATTGCATACCCTGTATCCAGAGTTTCAATCGTTGCTAGATTTTCGGATCTTTGTGGATTCTGATGTGCGCGTGAAGCGTGAGTGGAAATTTACGCGCGACACTCAAGAGCGAGGTTATGCCGATACCGAGGCAGAATCACAGATTGCTTCACGAGCTGATGAGTTTGAAAAATGGCTGGCTGATCAACAATACGCGGCGGATGTGGTTGTGCGCATCCATCCGAGCACGCTTGGCACCTTAGCACTCGATGGTGTGGAAGATGACTGCAATGATACTTGCTACCACATCGAGGTCATCGTCACCCCTAATCAGTTAAGTCAGGGCTCGCTGTATTTTCCCGTTGATTTAAGCACGATGACGCGACAAGAAGCGCTGCCATTTATGCTGGCGATGATACCCAGTCGTTTTCAGGGGCATGGTGTGAACGTGCTACACGTCGATGGGCACATGCCACTGGCCGCGCTAGACACACTAGAAAATGAAATTCGGCAATTTATTGGCAAGCCCGCAGCACCTGCCACAACCACCGCGTCACAAGCACTACCCCCTACCATTCGATTTGCCCAAATGCTGGTGGCGTGGCCGTTTTTAGGCCATTTGGCCACACCTACAAACGCTGTTTAAAGGACTCAAGCGCCGGTTTGATCCGCTCAACGGCTTGATAGCCCTCTTCAATCGCGTCTGATCCACGATAAAGCTCCAGTAAACCGATATGGGCCAATTGCGGCGCAATTAAAACATCGGGGGGGTCGCCCGCCATACGGCTGCGGGTAATACGATCCTGCATAATCGTGACCGACGAAGCGATTACATCAAATACACCGGGTGAGGTTTCATGATCCCCTCGCTCAAACTGTCGTTGGAGCAAATCAGCACCATCCTTAAAGCCTTCTTTAAAGCCCATACTCAGCCGCTCGATCCAGCTTTTAGCATCTCCACTCTCCACAGAATCTGCCACGGCCGAGCGATGCTCACGCTCTATAAAATGCCGACCGATCAAGCCATCACTCAAATTGACCGCAATCACAAAGTCCGCGCCCATGGCATGGCACAGCGACACCGGCACGGGATTAACCAACCCCCCATCCACTAGCCATTCCCCTTCGTGATGGACTGGGGTGAACATACCGGGCAAAGCCATGGAAGCGCGCATGGCCGTTACCACATCACCGTCACGAAGCCAGCGCTCTTGGCCGGTGTATAACGAGGTTGCTACCACGCCTAGCGGCTGCTGAAGGTCTTTAAAGGTTTTTAGGCCAAAGGTCTCTCGAAACCGCTCGAGTAGTCGCTCTCCCTGAATAAAACCTCCATTGCCAAGCGCAAAGTCCATATGGGCCAGCACATCACGACGCGTTAATTTGCGCACCCAAGCCTCAAAGTCGTCAAAATGCCCATTGCATGCCATTGCCCCCACAATGGCACCCACCGAAGTGCCGGCAATTAAATCCGGGCGAATACCCTGGGCCTCAAGGCCCCGAATCACGCCGATATGCGCCCATCCTCTGGCAGCACCGCCGCCCAGCGCTAGTCCGATACGCGGTGCATCAGTCATCGTGAATCGCTTCCAATTCGATAATAAGCTCTACCTCGTCACCCACCAGCTCGCCCTCAAGCGCATAATCCATGCCGAATTCGCTCCTCAGCAGTGCACCGCGGGCCGAAACACCTAAGGTATCGGCACCACCAATTGGGTGAGGGGCACGCTGATTAATCACGACATCCAGGGTTAAGGGCTGAGTGACGCCCAGCATCGTGAGCTCCCCTACCAACTCGCCGGTGTTTGCTGAGGCCGGTCGAAACTCGGTGGCTTCAAAAACAATCTGCGGGTGTTCATCAACATGTAGAAAATCGGCATTGCGTACATGTTCATCACGCCGTTTATGCCCACTAAACACGCTGGCGGCATCAACCACTACGCGCCCTGAATGTAATACCTGATTTGTTTCGTCATACACAAATTCACCTTCGGCCTCGGTAAACTGCCCTAACACACCCGCATATTGCGCATGACCCACAATAAAACCAATGCTCAGATGGCTTTCATCCAATACAAACCGTTCTGGCTCAGCAACCGCAACGCTCGTTACTAAAACGCCAGCCAGCGCCATGAATGATGTGATCTTTACCATGGTTATCTCCTCAACATATCAACCATAAATGAATAACTGAGCAGCAAAAGCAGACCGGCCGCAACGGGCGCTGATGCGGTTGCTGGCATACCCGGGGCCAAACAAAGCGCTAAACCGACTCCTTGAATGCCACAAATTACCCGGCGCCGCTGAGAAAACGGCAACGGCGCCCGCAACGCAGGCCGAAATTGACTGATCAGGACAAACACATAGCGCCACAACCCAATCAGCAGAACCCAGATACCGGCGCGATCTAAAGCAAACAACCATAAACTAAAGATCATTAACATGGCCGCATCCACTTCCATATCAAAGCGGGCGCCAAAAGGCCGTTCACACTTTAGTCGGCGTGCAATTGCCCCATCCAGCGCATCCAATAGCGCAACGACCATCGCCAGTGCAAAAACCAACCCACTATCCACCTGTGAAGGGCTTGCGCCCAACAGCAAGGCACTTAGCAAAATAAGCAGCATCACCCGACCCAGCGTGACTCGATCGGCCGGCGTAAAAGCACGCACTTCACTTGTACCGCCAATGACTGCCACAAACACCACCCAACCAAGCAGCGTCAATGGCAGCACACGAATCGAGCCCTCACTGCCCGCTTGCGCGAGCCATGCCCCCGCTGCCATCACAACAATGCCCATGAATAGCAAATCTGGCAAAATTCCCAGCCAGCGATCAAAGCGGCCCGCCGCACGCATGCTACGCTCTCCTTAGTTTTTGACTCTTTGCCAGTAGGACACAGCTTTGCCAGCCATCACAACCCATGCATTTTGGATCGATTCACCCCAATCTGGTTCAATTCACCAGGGGCATTGTGCTGCACCATCACCTGACATGCTGCAAGTTCGCACACTTTATAGCGGAATTAGCCGCGGCACCGAAGCACTTGTTTGGAACGGCTTAGTTCCAGAAAGCGAATATCAACGCATGCGTGCGCCGTTTCAGGAAGGCCATTTCCCTGCCCCCGTTAAATACGGCTATGCCAACGTGGGTGTGGTGGAGGTGGGGCCATCGGATTGGGTGGGTGCGCAGGTGTTTTGCCTCTTCCCCCATCAAGATCGTTATGTCGTGCCACAGCAAGCCGCCCATCGCTTACCCGAAGACTTACCCGCCGAGCGCGGCATATTAGCGGCAAATGTTGAAACCGCAATTAACGCGATCTGGGATTTACAACCGCAAATGGGCGAGCGTATTGCTGTTATTGGCGCCGGTGTTGTAGGTTGCTTAGTGGCAAGCCTGATACAAGCAATGCCAGGCTGCCAAGCGCAACTGATTGACATCAACCCTGCGCGTGCAACAACAGCCGCTGCGCTGGGCGTTGAATTTGCAACGCCACAGACGGCATGGACGCAAGCCGATCGCGTGGTGCATACCAGCGCAACACAGGCCGGGCTTAACCATGCACTCACTCTTGTTGCCACCAACGGCGTAATTCTTGAGATGAGCTGGTTTGGCAAGACCCCGGTCTCATTACCTTTAGGACAAGATTTTCACGCGCGTCGTCTAACACTGCGCTCCAGCCAAGTGGGGCAGGTGCCGCCGCATAGGGCTTCACAATGGACTACCGATGGCCGGCTTAACCTAGCGCTGAGCTTGCTGGCAGAAAACACGGCTTGGGACGCGCTAATTGATAGCGAATCTGCCTTTGCAGAACTACCCCAAACCATGCCTAAAATCGCATCAGGGCAGGGCCTCTGCCATCGGATCATTTACCCGGAGACTACTTAATGTACACCGTAACCGTTCGTGATCATTTTATGATTGCTCATAGCTTTCAGGGCAATACTTTTGGCCCAGCACAAGCGCTTCATGGCGCCACATACACCACTGATGCCAGCTTCTATCGAGAGCAACTCGACGCCGATGGCGTGGTGGTTGATATTGCCAGAGCCACCGATGTGCTAAAGAGCCTATTGGCCCGATATAACCTAAAAAATCTCGATGACTTACCCGAGTTCTCGGGTATCAATACCACCACTGAATATTTGGCAGGCCATATCGCCCAGGCGCTGATTGAGGCCATTCATCAAGGCCAGTTGGGCGAAGGGGCTCGAAAAATCACTGGGTTAAAAGTGACCTTGCATGAGTCGCATGTTGCCTCTGCAGCTTATGAGCAAACGCTGTAGGCCAACGGCATTGCATTTTTTAGTGCCTGGCTCCATCAATCGGCCGACGGGCGGCAGTCGTTACGATCGAGAAATAGTGAATGCACTCATCGCACAGGGGCATTCAGTAGCGGTAACAGAGCTTACCGGGCAGTTTCCAGGCCCAGATCAAATAGCGGCCCAAGCCGTAGAAGCCGCGCTCAATGCAATTGAGTCAAATAGCTCAGTGATTATTGATGGCCTAGTGCTCGGGGGGTTACCTGAGTCTTTCGCGCCCCATGCTCAGCGCTTGGAACTGATCGCCCTAGTCCACCACCCGCTTTGCCTGGAAAGTGGGCTATCAACTCAAGCGGCAGAGGCACTCCAACAGCGGGAAAAACAAGCCCTTAGCTATTGCCAAAAAGTTATTGCCACCAGCGAACATACGCGTTTACAGCTGGCCGCTTTAGATCTTTACCAAGACACCGTGATAACGGTAGAGCCAGGTTGCGCGCCTGCGCCATTAAGCACTGGTGGCCATGCTGATCAAATTGAGCTGATTTGCGTTGGCAGTATCACACCACGAAAGGGGCAGGATGTATTAGTTGAGGCACTGAGCCAGATTAGCGATGATGCGCCCGCTTGGCACTGCCAGCTTATAGGCTCTACCGAGCTCGCGCCCGCATTCGCCCAAAACGTTAGCCAGCAGATTGAGCACGCCAATCTTGCTCATCGAGTTACCCTAGCTGGCGCACTAGAGGCAGCCGCGCTAACCCAAGCCTATGCAACGGCTGACTGCCTGATTTTGCCATCACGCTATGAAGGCTATGGCATGGTTGTTACCGAGGCCATTGCACGGGGCCTACCCATTATTACGACAACGGCCGGAGCACTCGTCGATACGCTGCCGCCCCATGCAGGAATTGCGGTAAATCCCAATGATGCCGCTGCACTAAAAGTGGCAATCCAATCATTTTTGACCGATGCCTCACTCCAGCAACGCTTGCGCGATGGCGCACGAGACGCCCGCCAACACCTAACCCCATGGTCTGTGCGCGGACAGGCATTTAGTGACGCACTAACAAAGGAATGAGCACCGAATGAGCGAACATTTTGCGGCCGATTGGCTGACTCTGCGTGAGCCCGCCGATCATCGCGCTCGGGCGAGTCGCTTAATCGCCCCACTCAATGCCGCTGTGGCCGGGCAGACACAGCTGCGTGTGCTGGATTTAGGCGCAGGCAGGGGCAGCAATTATCGCTACCTTTCCCCAAAGCTGGCACTGCCTCAGCATTGGACGCTTTATGATCATGACTCAGCCCTACTCGCCCACACCGAAAAAGAAGACGAAGTCACGCGTGTGGTGGGGGATTTAAAGGCCCTCATCAGCGGAAACGAACGATTACTTCTGAAAAACACCGATTTAATTACAGCCTCTGCCCTGCTCGATTTAGTCAGTGCTCCGTGGCTTGATGCACTTATTGATCACGTGGTTGCCCAACGCATTCCTGCCCTATTTGCGCTTAGCTACGATGGGCATATTAGTCGTGTGCCCGCGACAGTGACTGACCAAGCGCTGGAGACTGCGGTTAATATCCATCAGCGCAGTGACAAGGGCTTTGGCCCGGCCCTTGGGCCTGATGCAAGCCAATACTGTGCTAAGCGATTTCGTGAGCACGGTTATCGCGTTTATGTTGCTGACAGTCCATGGCAACTGGGCGCTGATGAAACTGAATTACAACAACTACTGATTAGCGGCTGGGTACAGGCCGCCTCAGCGGTACAGCCCGAGAACGCGGCAATGTTTGCTCAATGGCAACAGGATCACCTTAAACAGATGGCTCACAAACAGCTGCGTGTTGGCCATCAAGATCTATTAGCGCTGCCTGCCTGATGCCTCGTTTACTGCGTTTTTTAATCAGCTTGCTGCTTATCGGCCTGATCGTCTGGCAGCTCGATCACGTAACGCTATTGCAGCGTCTACAAAACGCAAAAGCCGAGTGGCTAGTGGCAGCCGGCGCACTATTAACCCTGCAAATTCTGATTTCAGCTTGGCGCTGGCGCTATACCGCAGCACAACTGGGAATGGCGTTAACCGCCACCACTGCCGTTCGTGAGTACTATTTGGCCATCCTGATTAACCAAGTACTGCCGGGCGGCGTTTTAGGCGATGCACACCGGGCATGGCGTCATTCGAATACCTTAACGCGCCGCAGCCCAGCGTTTCAGGCAGTGGTGATTGAACGATTATCCGGGCAAATTGCCATGATTTTACTGGCACTGATATCGCTACCGATCGGCTCACTGGGTACGACGCTGGCTATCAGCTTACTCATTACCGCTGCGCTCCTATTGGTATTCTGGCTGTTAAGGCATCAGGCTCAGGTGGCCAATTGGTTACAAGCGTTGCGTATCGCGCTTTTAAACCCACCGGTGCTGCTAGTTCAACTGACCGCTTCATTGCTGGCAGCCATTGCCTGTGTGGCGGCTTTTGCCTGCTGTGTGATGGCCATCAACCCACAGGCCGCCAGTTCGCTAGCAGACTGGCTGCCACTCATTCCGCTGGTGTTATTTACCATGTTAATTCCGATTACCGTTGCCGGATGGGGGCTGCGTGAAGGCGCGGCCGCAGCGCTTTGGGCGTGGGCAACGCTATCTTCTGCAGACGGCGTGGCTGCTGCCTTTTTTTACGGCCTTATGGCTCTACTGACGGCTCTGCCGGGTCTTGTGGTGATTTGGCGGCGCGGCAGTCCAGTCTGAACAACATATCTTCACCCAGCGAAAAGCGTTTAACCGGCAAACGCTTGGCCTGATCCATGTGGCTAATGGGCGGCAGCGTAAGCCCCGTTGGCCCCGCGCCAATCACGACCGGTGCAATGGTTAAATAAAGCCAATCCAATAAGTCAGCAGCAAACCAGGCAGACACCGTTCTCGCTCCGCCTTCAACCAGCAATTGTTGCACGCCCCGCTTTGCTAATGCCGCCAAGATACCCTGTGGGGTATAGGGCTGCGGATACAGGCATTCAATATGCGCAGGCAGCGATACTGTCTGATCGGGGGGCAGCAACAATAAGGTAGGCGCCTGATGATCATTAAAAACGGCATAGTGTGTGTCAAATGGCGCTCGGGGCGCCATAATCACACGTAGCGGATTTGCCCCAGCAACGTGCCGCACCGTTAATTGGGGGTTATCTTTAATCAGAGTGCCTGGGCCAATGAGTACCGCATCACAGATTTCACGTAGTTGATGCAGGTGAACCCGATCAGCTTGGCTTGTGACAAAATGGGAATGGCCAGTGACGGTTGCAATACGGCCATCTAAACTCTGCCCTAATTGCGCAATCACCTGTGGCCTATTGGCGTAATGATCCCGTAATACGTCGTACGGGGAATTGTTACCCTGCTCCATGGTCTATTCCTTTTGAACAAAAATAAGGAGTCATAATGCAACGCATCCGACGAGCGCTGGCAGAGCTTAGAAGTGGCGAGCCACTTTTTTTAAGTGATGAACGAGACCCCAGTTTAATTCTGGCTGTAGAGACACTCAACGCAAACCGGCTAGAAATGCTCAAGGCATTTACCGAAAAGCCGCTACGCCTTTTGGTAACTGCGCACCGCGCTCGCTCTCTAGGCTATGCAACGGAAGGGGATGGCCCCGTTGCCTTATCTTTAGCGGATACACCGAACATTGAAGCACTTGCCGGGCTATGTTGCGCAGGCACTGCTAAAAACCAAATCGCCCCGATAGCTCATTTGCATTTAATGGATACCGCAGCTATTGCGCTGGCGCGGCGCGCGCGTTTACTGCCTTGTTTAATTTCCGCCAGCATTGCGCCCCAATACACCGCTATCGTGGCACAGCAAGTAATCGACGGAGAGCTCCTCTCCGTTCCGCGACCGTTGCTGCAGCAGATTAACGCCCAGACCACCGAAAAGCCCGAGCGTATTAGCGAGGCTCGCGTTCCGCTCAGCGAATCGGAAGAGGCCCGATTTGTGCTGTATCGCGAACCCGATGGCCTGGGTGAGCATGTTGCGGTTATTGTTGGTAATCCTAATGAATGGCCAGACGCACCAGCGGTAAGACTGCATTCTGCCTGCCTGACCGGTGATTTATTTGGGTCGCTGCGCTGTGACTGCGGCGAGCAACTGCGCCGCGGTGTGGCAGGCATTGCCGCTGCGGGCGGAGGGGTTTTGCTCTATCTCGATCAAGAAGGCCGGGGTATTGGTCTTGCCAACAAATTACGGGCCTATGCGCTGCAAGATAGTGGATATGACACGATTGATGCAGACGCAGAATTAGGCTTTGGCGATGATGAACGCCAATACGAGGGCACAGCCGCGATCTTGCAGGATTTAGGTATTAAGCAATTGACGCTATTTACCAATAACCCCGCCAAAATTAACGCCCTTGAGGCAGCCGGTATTTCTGTAAAAGGCCGTGAAGCGGTACTTGGTGAGCTTAACCACCACAACGCGCGTTACCTGAATGCCAAGTCTGATCGTGCTGGCCATTTGCTTGACGAGATTCTTATTGAAGATCAGCCATCTCGATGATGAGCTGATTTAAAGCCATGGCATAACGCGCAGCGAGCTGCTCACCGAGCTCGCTTGTGCCCAGTGTGGCGTTGCCTGCAACGCCCGCCGCGCAAAGATCTTCTGCCATCCAAGCTAATTGGCCATTGAGCAACGCGGCGGTGGCGTTGGGCTGCCAATCAGACACGGCCGCATCACGCACCAAATCAGGCATAAAATAGCGCATTAGAGCGGTTTCTATTGCACCGCCGTGCAAATCGTACTGCCGCACAGCCGCAGGCAAAAGGCTTTCTGGTATTGGCCAGTCAAAGTAACAAACGCTGGCCACCTGCAGCCCAAAATCCCGACGCAAACGCGTAGCGGCAATATCTAAGCCGGCTTTATTGCCACCATGCCCACTAAAAAAAACCAACCGCCGCCCGCCGGCCGCTGCAAAGCTTGCGCCGCATTCATACGCTACAGCCTGCAGCGTATTGGGCTCTAACGATAGCGTACCGGCAAATGCATGATGCTCAATGCTATCGCCAAGCGGCAGGAGCGGTAGCCGAATCACTGAAATCGGGCCTGATAGTTGCTCAAGCGCATAGTCAACCAATGATTCAGCCAACAAACTATCGGTGGCAAATGGAAGGTGCGGGCCATGCTGCTCGAAGGCACCCATTGGCAGAATGGCGACCGGGTTTTTAGCCATTAACGCCGGAATATCAGGCGCTGCTAGCGTTTTCCAGTGATGTACTGCCATTAGCGGCGCTCCAAAGCATCTAAACGGTCTGCCAGCAAATTGGGAAAACGCTTAAACCAGACTGCGTTTAGTGGTGAGGGATGCGGCAAGGGGTGCAGTGTTAATGTTCGCCCTGCAACTGCTGTTGGCCCTTGGTATTCAATCGGCAAGCTTTTAGTAAACCGATCCGCAGATTCCCAATGGGTTTTAATTGCCTGACCCACGGCTTTGCTTTGAGCAAGGGCAAACCAAAAAAATGCCTCACGTCCTAACGTAATGACGTTGTCTCCATGCCACTGCGTAAGCAAAACCTCAGCCACTAACGGCTGAAACTGGCGCTTCACCGACATTGACCAGGCCTTATTACCGATTGGCTTATAAGGCACTGTGTTTGCCCAAAAATAGGCATCTCCCGCCATGTCAGGATCACGCGCATGCAATACATTGCGAATCTGCCGGCCACCCGCGCCAACAAAGGGCAGGCCGACGTTAACTTCTTCACGCCCAGGGTCACGGCCAAAAAAGGCAATCTTTGCATGCTTTGGCCCAAGGCCAAAAATCGGCTCGCAGGGGTCTCGGCCAGCAGCCGCATAGGCACTGCGGTCAACACCTTCGAGGTTTTGAGCGAGGGCTCGAAGCCCCGCGTTAATGAATGGTTGCCTGTCGCTCACGCGTATCCCGCAGCACACCAAGCACATCAGACTCCCAACTGCGCGCAAGCCGCGATTTGGCAACCACGGCGGAAATTTCATCTGGGCTGGCAACGGCACCATCTGCGTTACCAACAGCAATCCTTGAACGGTGCTCATCACGCAGCTCATACGCCCGCTCACCCGTATCGCCATCGCCCACGCGCAGCGTAATTTCATCGGCTTCAATAACCGCGCGCCAATTAATCTGCGCCGTCCAGCCTCGTTCATTACCGTAAATGGATACACCAGCAAGCTCATGGCCTTTGCCAACACTACTGTCCATTACGTGCACACTACTATCCATATGCTCAAATGGGCTTTCTTCTAGAATCTGCAAAAGAATTTCTTTAGAGATTAGAGCATCGGCATTCATTGCTTTGCCTCCTTTTACAGCGCGCATACCTCTATCATACAGCCGCGCGCGCAGTCTGTTGAGTCACGATGCATTCGGGTATGCTTTCGGGTATGGGGACAACCGATAATCAAAAGCGCCGTCGGGCTGAACGCACCCGAGTGTTCTTGCAAGCACTCTGCGAGCACTTTCCACAGTGCTTTACCGCAGACCGTGCCGCCGTGCGTCCTCTGGCGATTGGTATACAGGCAACGCTGAAGGCAGCACTAACCGAGCATGAAACGCTAGCAGAAACGCCGGCATGGCTGGTTCGGCAAGCGCTGGCTCGTTATACCGGGTCCCCTGCCTACCTGCAGGCCATTATTGACGGCAAACCCCGAATTAACCTGCAGGGAGAAACCGTCGAAGCGGTATCGCCTGAAGCCATCGCCGCTGCTAAAGACCGACGGACACAGCAAAAAGCCGCTGCAGAGGCGCGTCGCAAAGCACAGGCAGAGGCAGCCGCAGCCGAGCGCCGTGCCGCTAAGCTTAATCGCCTAGCCGAACACTTCAACAACAAAGACTAAGGGAGCAGTGCATGTTGTGGGAGGGATGGCTCACCCTTGGGGTGGTTCTTGCTGCACTCATCGCGATGGCATCGCATCGGGCATCACCTTTGGCTGCCTTATTTACCGCGCTTGCCATATTAATGACTACCGCCGCAGCTACGGGCTCCAACCGATTACTAAGTGCTGGTGAGGCCGCCAGTGGCTTTGGCAATATCGGGCTCATCACCGTTGGGCTGCTTTTTGCCGTGGCCAATGGACTTACCCGCACTGGCGCCATTCAGTGGCTTATTCAACCGCTACTGGGTCAGGCAAAAGGTCTTGCCTCAGCACAAATTCGGCTGCTCACCCCAGTCGCTGGCTTAAGTGCATTTTTAAATAACACGCCGATTGTGGCGGTCTTTTTACCCGTGATAGATGATCTGGCCCGTCGCCTAAAAGTGCCGGCGTCACGGCTTTATTTGCCGTTGAGCTACGCGGCCATTCTTGGCGGTACTTGTACATTAATTGGCACCAGTACCAACCTTATTGTTAACGAGCTTTTATTGGAGCGCGATGGCCTTGGCCTTGCCCTGTTCGACCTTGCTTGGGTGGGCATTCCTGCCTTGGCGCTGGGTCTGCTTTATATCGTTTTAATGTCAGGCCTGTTGCTGCCGGATCGAGCCGATGCGCGACGCGAGCAGCTTGATCCAAAACGCTACACGGTTGAGGTAGAGGTTGAGGAAGACGGGGCGCTTGTCGATCAAACCGTTGAAGAGGCGGGACTGCGCCATCTGCCCGGGCTTTTCTTGGCCGAAATTGAGCGCCATGGCCGTATCATTCCGGCGGTTGGTCCCAACGAACGCCTGCAAGGTGGTGATCGGCTAGTGCTTGTTGGCATTCTCGACTCGGTTGTCGATTTACATCAAATGCGTGGCCTGCGCCCTGCCACCGATGCGGTAGAAAACCTAGAAGCGCCAAAAACGGAGCGCTGCCTTGTTGAGGCGGTGGTTGCAGAAACCTGCCCCCTCGTTGGCCGTAGTATTCGTGTGGGTCGCTTTCGCGAACGCTATCGCGCCGCAGTTATTGCGGTTTCGCGCGGTAACCGCCAGCTAGAAGGCAAAATCGGTGACATTGTCTTACGCCCCGGCGATACGCTATTGCTAGAAACTCACCCAGAATTTATTGATGCGCATCGCGATAGTCGTGACTTTTATCTCGTTAGCGGTGTTAGCGACTCCAGTGCCGTGCGGCATGAAAAAGCGCCAATTGCACTACCGATTATGGCCATTATGGTGCTGTTAGCCGCATCACCATGGGTCACGATGCTCAATGCGGCTTTGCTTGCCGTGATTGCACTCATCGTTACGCGCTGCGTTAATCTGAGCGAAGCACTGCGCGCAATACGCTGGGATGTTCTACTGGTTATTGGGGCCGCAATCGGGCTAGGGCAGTCATTAAACAACAGCGGTGCCGCCGAGGTAATTGGCCTACAAGTGATTACCCTGACCGCAGACCATCCGCTTTTGACATTACTGGCAATCTACCTGTTAACCTCTATTACAACGGAAGCTGTTACCAATAACGCCGCCGCGGTGCTTATTTTTCCCATCGCCATGGCGGCTGCCGATGCGCTGGGTGCCTCGCCAATGCCTTATGTGGTGGCGATAATGGTGGCGGCCTCGGCGGCATTTGCAACGCCTATTGGTTATCAGACTAACCTGATGGTAATGGGCCCCGGCGGTTATCGCTTCTTAGATTATGTGCGCTTTGGCTTGCCGTTAAACCTGCTAGTAATGACTGTTGCCATGCTGATTATCCCGCGCATCTGGCCACTTTAAGGATCAAAACCATGCAAAAAGCACTCGATACCGCTTGGGAACAACACATTCTGCCCACACTCATGGAATTTGTTCGCATTCCGGCTTTATCGCCCGGCTTTGATGCGGATTGGGCGCGCAATGGGCATATTGATGCGGCTGTTGCGCTTGCCGAAAACTGGTGTCGTCAGCATGCCCCAGAGGGCACGCAAATTGAGGTGCTGCGGCTGCCGGGCCGCACGCCGCTGTTGTTTGTGGAAATCCCTGGCACCGGCGCTGGCGAAGCTATCCTGTACGGGCATTTAGACAAACAGCCCGAATCGACGGGGTGGGATGCCGGCAAAGGCCCTTGGAAGCCGGTTATTGAGAATGATCGTCTCTACGGCCGCGGAGCTGCCGATGATGGCTATGCCATGTTCGCCTCGTTATGGGCGATTCGTTTATTGCATGATGCTGGGCTGCCCTACCCCACCTGCCGTTTGGTTATCGAATGTGCTGAAGAAAGCGGCAGCCCCGACCTGCCCGCCTGCCTCAACCATCTGGGCAAGCGCCTGGGCAACCCCGGGTTAGTCGTTTGCCTCGACTCTGGCTGCGCCAATTATGACCAACTGTGGGTGACTACCTCGCTGCGCGGCATGCTGGCCGGGGATTTGACCGTTAAAGTGCTCGAAGCGGGCGTGCATTCCGGCGATGCCAGCGGTGTGGTGCCCTCTAGCTTTCGTATTGCACGGGAGCTGCTTGATCGTATCGAAGACACTACCACAGGCGAGATCAAGCTCTCTGCACTGCAGGCAACCATTCCTGAAGAGCGACAACAGCAAGCCCAAACTGCCGCAGGAGTTATTGGTGAGCAGCTGGCTGGTAAATTTCCTTTTACCGGCTCAACGCAGCCACTCACCGATGACCCAGCCACGCTGATACTCAATCGCACATGGCGGCCGTGGTTAGAGATAATCGGTGCCGAGGGCCTGCCACCGACCGGTGAAGCGGGCAACGTACTACGGTCAGGCACCACATTGCGCTTGTCCATGCGCCTGCCACCCACCGTGCCAAGCAGCGCCGCGGCGCAGGCAATGGCCGATGCACTCACGGCCAACCCGCCCTACGGCGCCTCGGTGAGCTTTAACGGCGGTGGTGGTGCCGATGGCTGGGATGCCCCCGCCTTTTCAGGCTGGTTAGGTGAAAGCCTCGAACGCGCCTCAAAGACTTGGTTTGGCAAGCCCGCCGTGTTTATGGGTGAAGGCGGAAGCATTCCGCTCATGAACTTGCTCGCTGGAAAATTTCCAGCGGCTAAGTTTTTGGTTACCGGCGTGCTGGGGCCAGGCTCAAACGCGCATGGGCCCAATGAGTTTTTGCACCTGCCCATGGCTCGTCGGCTAACCGGTGTTGTGGCCGAGGCGTTAACCGCCCAAGCCACTACCAAGGAATAGACTGACCATCCCAGGCAATAAAACGGCCCGAATCCTCGGGCTGTGCCCGGTCGATATGTGCCAGTAGCTGCTCAGCAACAAAATCTGGGGTAAATAACTTGCCAGTGGGCACACGGGATTGAAACGGTGCTGATAAGGCCGAATCGGTGGTGCCTGGGTGCAGTGCCAAGCAAATCACTCGCCGCGCCCGCCGCGCGCATTCTATGGCCATCCCGCGAGTAAACATATTCTGTGCAGCTTTGCTCATCCGATAGGCATACCAACCGCCTAACGAATTATCCGTAATACTGCCCACACGGGCAGAAAGACTGGCAAATACGGCCCGATCTTTATGGTTAAGCAATCCAAGGCAATGCCGGCCAATCAGCGCTGGCGCCATCGCATTAATTTGGTAGTTAGCCAGTAGCCCCTCAGCAGAAAGATCTTCTAAGCGTTTTTCAGGCCGAATGCCCGCCTCATCGTCATGCAAAATGCCAAAAGCATTGATCAGCAGATGCAGGCAAGGAGTTTCTTCAGCAATACGCGCTGCCATCGCCTGAATGGAGCTTGGGTCTGTGAGCTCGACGGAAATCGGCACAACGGTATCGCCACAGGCCTCTACCAAAGCTTGCATCACAGGAGAGTGAACTTGGCGCGATGCCGCCCACACCCGCTGAACGCCCACTTGGTTAGCCAATCGGCGCACAAACGCAGCGCCAATGGCCCCCGTGGCACCCACAACAAGCACATTTGATTGCTGACCCAAGGTATTCATCCGTTCTTACTCCTGACCGCGTTACAATTTAACGATGACTATCGATGCGTTAATCGAACCCTCAGCACATGGGCTTTATTGCCCGGCTGGCGATTTTTATATCGACCCGTGGCGTCCCGTCGAGCGCGCCGTTGTTACGCATGCGCATGCTGATCACGCGCGTACCGGCAGCCAGCACTACTGGGCGGCTGTTGATGGCGAGTCATTATTGCGCCATCGCTTGGGGCAAGATATTTCAATGACCCCACTTGATTATGGCGAAACGGTTCACTTTGGCCCGATCTCCGTTAGCCTGCATCCTGCCGGGCATGTGCTTGGCTCCGCACAAGTCCGCGTGAGCGATGGCAATAGGGTATGGGTGGTATCTGGCGATTACAAACGTGACCCTGACCCCACCTGTCAGCCTTTTGAGCCCGTTGCTTGCGATACGTTCATTACTGAGGCCACCTTTGCACTGCCCGCCTATCGCTGGCCGCCGATGCAGGAGGTTATCAATGAGTTAATGCAATGGTGGCAGGCCAATGCGCAAGCGGGCCGCAGCAGCGTGCTACTTTGCTATGCCTTAGGCAAAGCACAGCGTGTGCTGGCCTCACTGCCCGCCCCACTGCCAGGCCCCGTTTATTTGCATGGCGCCGTGGCACCATTAACCACGCTTTATCGCGAAGCCGGCGTTGCCATGGCACCGGCTGAACCCGTTAGCCAAGCAACCAAAGAAGAAGACTTCTCCACCAGTTTAATCATTGCACCACCGAGTGCCGCCGGCACGCCGTGGCTGCAGCGCTTTGCCGATCCATCAACGGCATTTGCCTCGGGCTGGATGCGCATTCGCGGCAATCGCCGCCGACGCGGACACGATCGAGGGTTTGTCATTTCTGACCACGTAGATTGGCCCACCCTGCTGCAAACCATCCAGCAAACCGGGGCAGAGCAGGTGTATACCACCCACGGGCGCGCCGAAGAGCTTGTGCGTTATTTACGCGAGCAAGGCTTAAACGCCGCGCCCTTTGCAACCCGCTATGGTGAAGAAGACGAATGAGGACGTTCGTCGAACTTATTGCGCAACTCGATCGGGCGCGCGGTACCAACGATAAGGTGCACTGCCTTGTCAGCTATTTTCGCGCGGCGCCAGCGGCCGATGCGGCTTGGGCTGTATATTTTCTAAGCGGCCGCCGCATTAAACGACTACTCGGCCCCGCTCAGCTTAAAGAATGGCTTGCGCAGGCCAGCGAGCTCCCCTTATGGCTAGTGGAAGAAACCCACGCGCATGTTGGCGATTTAGCAGAAACTGTGGCCCTGTTACTCGACCCTAAACCCAATAACTCGCCGGCGCTGTCAGAGGGGCTAAGTCACTGGGTTGATACCCGTGTGCTTGGCTTGCGCGATTTAGACGATACCAACCGTCAACAAGCCGTGGTGCATGCTTGGCAGGCACTGGATGCTTGGAGCCGATTCGTTTACACGAAATTACTCACCGGTGCCCTGCGCATTGGCGTATCCCAAACGCTGGTTGAACGGGCACTGGCCGAGGCCACCGAGCAGCCCCGCGCGGTAATTGCCCATCGGCTCATGGGCCAATGGGAACCCACCCCAGATTTTTTTAGCAGCCTTTTCGAAGCGCGCTCAGCTGAAGAAATGGCCTCACAACCCTATCCATTCTTTCTTGCACATCCCATTAAGACCGATCCGGCGGCCGAACTTGAGGCCATTAACGATTGGCAAATTGAGTGGAAATGGGATGGTATTCGTGCCCAACTGCTATGCCGTCAAGGTGCACGGCATCTTTGGTCGCGCGGTGAACAAATGATCGATACTGCGTTTCCAGAACTCCTCGAAGCGGCACAACACCTACCCCCGGGAACTGTTTTTGATGGTGAGATTTTGGCCTGGCGTGACGGCGTTATGCCATTTGCAGCGCTTCAGCGGCGCTTGGGCAGAAAACAAGTCAGCGCGAAATTACGCGCTGAAACGCCGGTGCGTTTATTAATTTACGACTTACTAGAACTCCATGGGCAAGATCTGCGATCGGCCCCGTTAAGTGAGCGCCGCGTGCAGCTAGAGGCGCTGCTCAAAGACTGCGAGCTACCGCTTGCACTCTCTCCCTTGGCATCCGCAAAAAGCTGGAAGGCGCTACATCAGCTGCGAGATGAATCTCGATCACGCGGGGTTGAAGGCCTAATGCTTAAGCGCAAAGACAGCGTGTATGGCACAGGTCGGCCTCGCGGCCCTTGGTGGAAGTGGAAAGTTGAACCACTCACCATTGATGCCGTATTGGTTTACGCCGCTCCAGGGCGTGGTCGGCGCGCTAATTTATATACAGATTACAGCTTTGCCGTACCAGATGGCGATCAGTGGGTGCCCATCGCAAAAGCCTACTCTGGGCTTACCGATAAAGAAATTCGGCGGCTAGATCGATGGATACGCGCGCATACGATACAACGCTATGGCCCGGTGCGTGCCGTGGAGCCGGAGCAGGTGTTTGAGCTGGCCTTTGAGGGGATTGCTCCCTCTAATCGACATAAATCAGGCCTTGCCCTACGTTTCCCGCGCATTGTGCGCTGGCGGGAGGATATTGCAGTGACAGACGCTGACACACTGGCCCAAGCCAAGGCGTTATTGAATGACTAAACCTCAAGAAACGCTGCAGCCGCTAGAGAAATGGTTTGCTGAACAAGGCTGGGTGCCGGCGGGTTTTCAACGTCAAGCATGGCAGGCCTATCTTGATGGGCAAAGCGGTTTAATTCATTCGGCAACGGGCTCAGGTAAGTCACTCGCGGCCTGGGGCGGCCCCTTGCTCTCAGGGCTAACCACACCCGGCAGCGGCCTGCGCGTGCTCTGGATTACCCCCCTGCGCGCATTGGCTAACGATACCGTCTCTTCACTCAGCGCAGCGGCGCGTGGGCTGGGGCTGAATTGGCGAATTGAAAAGCGAACCGGCGATACCCCGGGTAGCATTCGCAACAAACAACGCACGCATCCGCCAGAAACTCTGGTCACCACGCCAGAGAGCCTTTCACTTTTATTATCTTATCGTCATGCGGAAAAACGCTTTGGCCATCTCGATGCGGTTATTGTTGATGAATGGCATGAGCTGCTGGGCAGCAAACGGGGTGTGCAGCTAGAGCTGTGTTTAGCGCGCCTCCGGCAGCTAGCACCGGGGCTAAAGATTTGGGGGTTATCCGCCACATTGGGCAATCTTGAGCAAGCCCGCGATGCCTTGCTCGGTCAGCAAGCCCAACCCGGCCAGCTCATCACCGGCCCTGCGCGGAAAAACCTGAAAATTACCGCGGCGCTGCCGCAAGCCAACGCGCGCTTTCCTTGGGCTGGGCATTTAGGGACCCACTTACTCGAACCGGTTCTGAGCTATTTGGAAGACGCCTATAGCAGTTTGCTATTCACCAACACGCGCGCTCAGGCGGAAATTTGGTTTGAGTCGATTCTTAAAGCCCGCATGGACTGGCTAGAAACATTGGGCTTGCACCATGGTTCCATTGATCGCGGGCTGCGCGAGCAAATTGAACAGGGGCTTAGGCAAGGGGATTTTCGCTGCGTGGTGGCCACATCTAGCCTTGATTTGGGCGTCGATTTTTCACCCGTTGATCGGGTCATTCAAATTGGCAGCCCCAAGGGCATTGCACGGCTTGCCCAACGAGCGGGACGGTGTGGCCATCAGCCTGATGGCATGAGCCAAATTCTCTGTGTGCCCACGCATGCCTTAGAGCTATTGGAAATTGCTGCCGCACGGCGCGCTTGGCAGGCTGGGCATATAGAAGCCCGCCCTGCCCTTCGTAACTGCCTTGATGTTTTAGCGCAGCACTTGGTAAGCCTTGCCAGTGGCGATGGATTTGATGCCCAAGCCACCTTTGATGAGGTTCGCAGCACTCACGCCTTTGCCCAGCTTGACCCAGCGGCTTGGCAGTGGACGTTAGATTTTATTACCCATGGCGGCGAGGTATTAAGTGCTTATCCTGATTTTCAGCGCGTTGTAAAAGGCATTGATGGGCGTTATCGCATCGCGACCCGCACGCTGGCTAATAGACACCGAATGAGCATTGGCACCATTACCAGCGATGCGGCCATTGCTGTGAAATACCAAAGTGGCGGACATATCGGTACCGTCGAAGAGCGCTTTATTGCGCGACTACGCCCAGGAGATCGCTTTTTATTTGCCGGCCTATCACTTGAGCTTATTCGGGTGCGAGAACTCGTCGCCTATGTAAAGCGCAGTCGCGCCTCTCGCCAAGCCGTACCTCATTGGCAGGGAGGCCGGCTTCCGCTGTCTTCCGCATTAGCCGATGAAATGCTGGAGCTACTCGCCGAATACACCGCTGGGCGGTGCAAAGAGCCTGAGATACTAGCCATTAGCCCATTACTGGAGTTGCAGAACCGTTGGTCGAAACTGCCTCAACCAGGGTGCCTGCTTGTGGAGCGCACAGACTCTCGAGAGGGCCAGCATCTATTTATTTTCCCCTTTGCCGGCCGCCTGGCTCACGAGGGCTTGGCTTCTTTGCTTGCTTGGCGCTTAGGGCAGCAGAGCGCCGGCACCTTCAGTTTGGCAGCCAACGATTATGGCCTTGAAATCTTAAGCAATGAGCTGCCCGAGCTGGATGAAACCTTGCTACGCAACTTACTCAGCCCAGATCATCTTGCCGAAGACTTACTGGCTAGCTTAAATGCCGGCGAATTGGTGCGCCGGCAATTTCGAGATATCGCTCGCGTCGCTGGGCTCATTTTTCAGGGCCACCCTGGCAAAGGCAAAAGTGCGCGGCAACTGCAAGCCTCCAGCGGGCTGATGTTTGACACCCTTCAGCGGTACGACCCAGATCATCGGCTATTGGACCAGGCTGCTCGAGAGGTATTGGAAAGCACTCTAGAGGTATCCCGCATTCAGCAGACACTCATTGAGCTTAGTCAGGCACGCATCATCATGGAAAAACCAGAGCGGTTTAGCCCGTTTGCTTTCCCGCTCTGGGCTGAGCGACAGCGCAATCGCGTGAGCACTGAAAGTTGGGCGGAACGAGTCGCTGCCATGGTAGCTCGTCTTGAGAAAGCGGCGGATAAAACATGAAGGCATTGACGCTTGAGCTCGGCGGCAATCAACTGACCTTGCTGGCAGAACGTGGGCTTTGGTGGGCAGCTCAAGAAACGCTGATATTGGCGGACTTACACCTGGGTAAAACGGCCATTTTGCGTCGCGCCGGTATTCCAGTACCCGAAGGGCCCGATGAGCTCACACTTCAGCGTATTGATCAGCTCATTCAAAAGCTCAACCCCCAACGGCTCTTGCTTTTGGGCGATGTAATTCATGGCAGCCTTCAGCAACATGCTGAGCTTATCGCTAGGCTATCTGCGTGGCGAGCAACGCATGCCAAGCTGACCTTTGAGGCCATTGTGGGTAATCACGACCGTCATCGGGCCGTCATCGAATCAGTTATTGACTGGCGTGCACCACAAACCACCGAAGCCGGATTAATTTTTTGCCACGAACCACCGGCTAACGTACTCAGCGCACCATGGCTTGGCGGGCATTGGCATCCAATGGCCAAATTACGAGCCGGTATTGATACGTTGCGGTTACCTGTTTTCTCACTAGAGCCAACGCAGGGGTTAGTGTTGCCGGCATTTGGGGAGTTCACCGGCGGTATGGATCTTTCACAATGCAAAGGCCGGCAACGCTTTGCGGTGGCCAATGATCGCGTTATTGCCATTGATTAGGCAAAAAAAAGCCGGCAATGCTGCCGGCCAAGAGGAGGAGAGATGTAAAACTCTGTGTTGCGTTGCACTATACCAAAGCTATAGAGCGTTTGCGTAATCCTGTAGCGATTAGGATTTGTGCTTGGAGCGATCAAATATCGCCTCTTCCAGCATCGTCAGGCGTTCGTCGGCACGCCGCGCTAATGTGAGAATTTCTTCTCTTTCACGATGTGCCTGCGCTTCCATTGTAGCGCGACGTTCGTCTTCTTCTTCCCAATGCGCTGCTTGCATGGTGTTGACAATTAAACCGATAAAAAGGTTCAAAATCGTAAAAGCAGTTACGAGAATAAACGACACAAAATATAGCCACGCAAAGCTAAATTCAGCCATCACCGGCCGTGCAATGCCCATTGACCAGCTCTCGAGTGTCATCACCTGAAATAACGTGAACATCGCAGCGCCAAGTGTTCCAAACCACTCAGGGAAGCGATCACCAAATAGCTCGGTGCCCATAACGCCGTAAATGTAGAACACCATTCCCAATAGAAAAACAATCCAGCCAATACTTGGAATCGCCGCGATCAGGGCATCAACTAATAAGCGCAGGCGCTTCACTGTAGACAGTAGTCTGAGTACACGAAGGATTCGCAAGGCGCGCAAAACCGTAAATGGCCCGGTGGCTGGCACCAGCGAAATAGCAACAATCAAAAAGTCGAACCAATTCCAGCCACTTTTGAAAAAACGCGGCCCCCAAGCAAATAGCTTGATTAAAATCTCTAGCGTAAAAAACGCGATGATGACCGCTTCCAGACCGAGTAATACCGATGCAAAACGGCCCATGACCCAGTCTGAAGTTGCCAGGCCAAGCAAAATGGCATTAAAAACAATCAGGCCGATAATAAAATTACGAGGCCCGCGGCTTTCAATCCACTCCCCAGCGTTTGCACGCCACTCACCCATCGCCATGCGTTTTTATGCTCCCGTCAATGTCTTTCGTAAGCGCGCCGCCGCCGCCCGAATCTCGCTACGGTCTTCTTGGCTCTTCCGTTTTAGGTTAGCGAGCTGAAATTGCATTCGCCGATTACCTTGCAGGCGCTCCTCGTGCCGATCGAGAAAGTCCCAGTACAACGTAGTAAATGGGCAAGCGGTGTCACCCAGCGCTTTTTGCGGCTGATACCGGCACTGACTGCAGGCGTTGCTCATGCGGTTAATGTAGGCACCGCTTGCACAGTAGGGCTTGCTACCCACAACACCGCCATCTCCATACTGACTCATGCCAACGGTGTTGGGTAAACTCACCCAGTCTACCGAGTCAAGATACATTGCCATGTGCCAGTCATGGAAAGCACGGGGGTTAACGCCATACAGTTGCGCAAACAATCCTAAAACCATTAGCCGCTGAATATGATGCGCATAGCCATGTTTCAGCAAAGCCTGCATGGCATCAGCCAAACACGCCATATCGGTTTGCCCATCCCAAAATAGATTAGGCATGTCTGCGGTATGTTCAAGGGCATTTAGCGATGCGTACTCAGGCATTTTCAGCCAATAAATGCCGTGCACAAACTCACGCCAGCCAAGGATTTGGCGCACAAAGCCCTCCACCGCATTCAACGGTGCTTGACCTTGCTGCCATGCATTCACCGCCGCTTCAATGCACGTCATCGGATCGAGCAAGTGCCAGTTAATGGCCGTTGATAAGCGAGAATGGTAGAGCAGTGGCTCACCCACCCAAATGGCATCCTGCCAAGTTCCAAACGAGGCCAAGCGATGTGCAATAAAGTCATCCAGCGCAAGCTGCGCATCTTGTGGTGTGACCGGCAAGTTAAAATCGGCTGCATGCCCAGGATGGCTCGAGAAGCGTGTTTCAACCATGGCGATGACCGCTTGGGTGATTTCATCCGGCGGAAAACTGGGATGGGCGGGCAACGACTCTGGGCCCGTTTTACCAAAGGACTCACGATTTTCTCGATCTAAATTCCAAACACCGCCGACAGGCCCGCCATCTTCCATTAATACCTGATAACGCTGCCGCATCATTCGGTAAAAATGCTCCATCATCAGTGTTTTACGCCCCTTTGCCCAGCTCGCAAAGTCGCTTCTACTGCATAAAAAATGCCGATCTTCGCGCCACTGCAAGGGGATGTCTGCATCGCTCACCGCGGCTTGCAGTTCCGCTTCGGCCTGCCAGTCTCCCCCTTCCATCATCAGCACACAGGCAGGGGCAAGCCTGTCAAGATCTTGCCGCAACCGCTCGGCAATGGGGCGTTCATCATCTGGGCGCGGCGTTAGCTCCAGCGCGTGGTAATGCACCTCAACCCCACGATTAAGCATGTCATCACGAAAATGCCGCATCGCGCTGCAACACAGCACCAAGCGCTGCTGGTGGGTGGGGCGTTGCGCTGGCTCGCATGCTGACTCTGCCATCCAAATCAAATCGGTTGCAGGATCAAGGTCTTCGAGCAATGGGCTTTGCCGCCCCAACTGCTCACCTAAAATCACAATTAGTCGCCGCTGAGATAGGCTCATTGATTCAGCACCAGCGTTGGATCAATGCGTTGATCAAACCAGTTCATTCGCCAATCGAGATGCGCCCCTGTCACTCGACCCGTAGCACCCACGGTTGCAATGGTGTCACCCCGTTGCACGCGCTGCCCCAATTCCACATCAATCGATGCTAAATGCAGGAAGCTCGATGATAAGCCATGGCCATGATCGACAATGAGTGTGCCACCGGAAAAGAAAAGATCCGGCTCTACCAAGGTGACCACACCATCTGCCGGCGCCTTCACCGGCGTGCCGGTTGCCGCTGCAATATCAATTCCGTAATGGGGTTGGCGAGGTTGGCCGTTAAGAATGCGCTGACTGCCATACACACCGGTAATGGGCCCGGTTACCGGCCAAATCCACCCCGTATCGAAAAACGGCGTATCAAAACGCTGCTCACGAGCGGCTCTTACACGGGCAGCCTCGGCCCGTATCCGCTGTAGCGTTTGCTCATCTGGCGTAACCTGCGAATCGGGCAACCCATCAATCCGCTGAATGTCGTAGTCTCTTTGTTCAATGGAAAGCAAATAATTCTGCCGATCGCCATTCGGTTTAATCACCACCACATCCAGTTCAGCCGGTGCTTCACGCCCCAAACCCAACAAAAAACGTCCGTCCTCCATCACGGAAATAGACTGACCGAGTGCCTCAACGTTAGCGCCTGAATCGACATATCCGGTTAACAAGCCACCCTGAATGGCCTGACCTTTCCACTCAAGCGCAAGGGCCGTAGACATTCCGTGCCCGAGCAACATAAACGCTAAAATCAGTAAACCCCGATACCGCATCACCTACCCCTCTACTGGCGCCGGACGCACCGCCATCAACATATAATTTACCGCCATACTCCGGGTAAATCGAAAACGCCGGGTAATCGGGCTAACAGCCACCCCCGTGCGGCGCACCACAGCCAGCCCTTTCGCCTCAAGCGGGGTAATAACCTCTTCGGGGCGGCGCAATTTGCGATACTGATGCGTGCCACGAGGCAACCAACGCAGGATATTTTCCGCGGCAAAGATTGCCGTAAACCCCGCCCATAACGTGCGGTTTATCGTAGCAACAAACATTGCGCCGTCTGGTCTTACCAAATCGGCACACGTGCGCAAAAAATCATCAACCCCTTCAACATGCTCCACCACTTCCATGTTCAGCACGACATCATAGGGCGTTGCACTCAACACATGCTGCTCTACTGTTTCGCAGCGATAGTCTATTTTTAAACCCGATTGCTCAGCATGACCCTGCGCAATGGCAATGTTTCGGGGCAACGGATCAATACCGCAAACGGTTGCACCTAACTGTGCCATAGACTCACTTAAGATCCCGCCACCACAACCGATATCTAATACACGCAGCTCCTTCAGTGGCTGTGGCCCATCAGTTAAAGCAAAGTGCTCTAGAAGGTGTTGACGTAGGTAAGCGACCCGAAAAATATTAAGGCCATGTAATGGCCAAAATGGCCCCGTGGGGTCCCACCACAACGCCGCCAGCTTCTCATAGTGGGCCATTTCTTCAGGATCAACACTATTCGCCACAGCGCGGACATACCCCTTCTAGCTCGATAGTTTGATCGGTCAGTGTAAAACCCAGTGCCTTCGCTCGATCATCCAATAAGCGAGTGACATCGGCATCATCCAGTTCAGCAACCGCATGACACTGACCACAAATCAAAAACTGACCGGCATGGCGATGATCTGGGCTAGCACAACCGACAAAGGCATTCATGGAGGCAAGCCGATGTACTAATCCCTCAGCCAACAAAAAATCTAGGGTGCGATACACCGTAGGCGGGGCTGCGCTGGCTTGGCCCTCTACGCGCAGTTGCTCAAGCAGCTCATAGGCCTTAACGGGTTGATGACTTTGCCACACCAGCTCAAGAACGCGCTGCCGCAAAGGCGTCCAGCGCCGCCCGCGAGCGGCGCAAATGCGTTTAGCTCGCGCAACTGCCTCAACAACACAACTGGCATGATCATGCCCAGATTCAGGGAATCGGCTTACCACCCCTTTAGATTTGCTCACAGCCCACCTGCCTTTTTTGCCACTTGATTCCGCAAATAAATTGGCTGCGCTTGGTGAGCAGGCTCCAGCTGACCGCTCTGATATCGACTGGCTGCAACTTGCAGGCCAAAACGAGCATCGGGCAATGCGTCAAACAAACCAGGGGCAATGCGTTGCGATTCAGCCTGCAATTCGGGATACGCGGAAAAACCCTCGCCTACCCCTAACCATGGCGATGTTGGCAGATCGCTGATCTGTGGGGTGCCCAACCACTCTTGGCCAACCGGCTGTGTGCGCACATCACCTGTCATCATGCGGGAAAATACACCGCCATAAATCTCGCCCATTCGGGCATCCAGCAAACTAACAATCAAGCCTTCTGCATCAGGGCTGGCCGCCGCTGCCTGTTCAGCCAGTAGCTGAAGGCTGGACAGACCGATAACCGGACGATCAAGCCCAAAAGCCAAACCTTGAGTGACGCCGCTAGCAATGCGCACGCCGGTAAAACTGCCTGGGCCCTGCGCAAACGCAAAGGCATCTACTGCCGAGCGTGAGAGCTCGGCTTCGGCAAGCAATGCTTCTACCCAGCCAAGCAACAAACTGTCGTGCCCGCGGGCTTGGGTCTGCTTATAGCCCCGGATCTGTCCTTTAGATAACAGCGCCGCAGAGCAATGTTGCGCGCTAGCATCTAGCGCAATAATGACCGGCCCTACCGTCATGGTTCCACCTCTGGCTCTTCGACTACGATGGGTTCGGATTCAAAATCCAGCTCCAACTGTATTTCTTCATACCGCGGATCCAATCCACCTGAGTAGACACCCTCGCGAGGCACCACCCGATAGGTGGATGGTTCGCCCACCGGGATAGGCGGCCCAAACTGACGCCGATACCAAGCAAACAATGCCAGCAACAACGCCGTTGCCGCCAGCGTCCAAAACAAACCATCAGGCCCCAACAATAGCATGAGCTGCGTTGCCATCAGCGGCCCCAAAATCATCCCAAGACCATGCACCAGCAATAATGCAGCGCTTGCGCCTAACATCTGACTTGAGTCCATAAAGTCATTCACCAACGACACGGCAATCGGATACAGCGTAAAGGCCAAACCACCCCATAAAATGGCAAACCCAATCACTAAAATATCGCTCTCGCCTGTTGCGGCAATAATGGCAAGGCTAGACCCAGTTACCGCAAAGCTGACAAACATCATCACAAGCCGTCGATCAAACCGATCGGATAAATGGCCAATCGGCCACTGCAGCATAAAACCGCCCAAAATGCTCATTCCCATCAATAAGGCGATGCCGGTGTCAGAAAATCCGGAATCTCGCGCAAAGACAGGCGCTAAGCTTAAAAACGCGCCGGCAATCACACCGGACAGCGCCGAGCCCATCAACCCAAGGGGCGAGGCCTCTAACACGCGTCGCAAAGAGATGGGTTCAATTTGTGGAAGCTCAGGTGAGGTAATGCGCGTGATGGTTACCGGCACTACCGCAGCGGCAATCAACATGGCCGCCAAACTAAATAATTCAAAACCGCCCGGGCGACCCAGCAGCAGCAAAAACTGCCCGCCACCCAACCCAACATACGCGACGATGCTATACACACCAAGCACTTGGCCACGCCGATCCGTTGGCGTTCTATCGTTCAGCCAACTCTCTGTGACCATATATAAACCGGCCAAGCTAAACCCATAGGTCAGTCGCATCAATGCCCATAACCAGGGCTCAATCAGCATGGGATAGGCCAACGTGCTAATTGCCGCTGATGCGGCAAAAGCAGCAAAACTACGAATGTGACCGACGCGCGCAATGATACCTGCGCAAACGCGGGTTGCGATGACAAAACCCACGGAATAACAAGCTGCTACCACACCGATTAACTCGATAGGGAAGGCCTCTTCAGACATGCGAACACCGACCAGCGTTGTCAGCAGGCCGCCGCCGGTAAGCAGCAGCCCGAATGACACGAACAACGCAATAAACGGAGAGAGTGTTCGCAACATGATGATCAACTCGTCTAGTTTGCTATGATCTAGTGTATGACGCCTACTAACAGCGAAGATATACTCGATGCCGGTATTCGGCTACGCGCCCCTCGCCCTGAGGAGGGCAGCGCCTTATGGCAGCTGGCGCATGATACCGGAACTCTTGATTTAAACTCAGGCTATTTATACCTGTTACTCGCGCGCGATTTTGCAGACACCTGTGTGGTCGCCGAGCAAGACGGCGTGATTGTCGGTTTTGCCACCGGTTACCGACGACCACGCTATCCCGAGGTCATTTTTCTCTGGCAAGTTGCCATTCACCCAGACTTTCAGGGCCAAGGCCTGGGCAAACAGCTAGTTGCCGGTTTTCTGCGCCAACCCGGCGCCGATCGTGCCAGTATTCTTGAGACCACAATTAGCCCTGATAATGCCGCATCCCGTGGGCTTTTTGAGGCAATTGCCCGCGAGTTAGATGTGGATTGCCGTGTTTCTCCATTATTCGCTAGCGAAGATTTTCCCGAGCCAACCCATGAGCCAGAAGAACTGTTTAGCATTGGGCCGTTCAGACCCGATGCCCTGAATCAGTTGGCACTCTAAATCACCATAAAACCATAAAGGAAAAGAGATGAAGGTTGTTGACGTTAAAGACATTATTGGATCAGAAAGAGAGGTTGAAGGCCCTGGCTGGACAAGCCGCCGCCTTTTACTCAAAAGCGATGGCATGGGCTTTTCGTTTCACGAAACCATTATTCCTGCCGGCGCAGAAATGACACTTTGGTATAAGTACCATCTTGAGGCGGTTTACTGCGTTGCCGGCAATGGCAGCATCGAAGATCTCGCCACTGGCGATGTGCACTCCCTACACGATGGCATTTTATATGCGCTCGATCAGCATGATCGGCATATTTTGCGCGGCGGCACCGAAGATATGCGCCTCATCTGTGCGTTTAATCCACCGGTTACCGGTCAAGAAAAGCATGATAGCGACGGTGCCTACGAGCTGATTACTGACTAACTGGCTACCTGCTCACGAGAAAAAGTCAGCAACCGCCGCCGGATCCCGAGTTAGCGGGACCGGCGGTAGGCTCTCGCGAAAGACTCGCCCATAGCTTTTGGTGAGTAGGCGGTGATCGCCCACGACTAAAAGCCCCCGATCTTCCGGCCCCCGTATTAGCCGCCCCACCCCCTGCCGCAGACTAATGACGGCATCAGGCAGCTGCAGATCAGCAAACGGATTGCGGCCTTGCTCACGAAACCAATCGATTCGTGCCTGTAAAACCGGATCTCCCGGCGATCCAAACGGCAATCGATCGATCATGACGCAAGATAAAGCAGGGCCGCGCACATCAACGCCTTCCCAAAAAGACTGAGTGCCCAATAGCACGGCATTACCCCGTTCTCGAAACTGATCCAAAAGCCGCTGCGGATTGGCATCGCCCTGAACTAATAGCGGCTCCACTCGCTCAGCGCGCAGCCGCTGAGCGGCCATTTGCAGCGCTCGATGGCTGGTAAACAACATAAACGCCCGCCCACCGCTGATTTTTAGCACCTCCAGTGCACGGTCTAAATAGGCATCAATAAAGCCCGCTTCACTAGGCGTAGGAATGCCGTCCGGCACATACAGCAAAGCATTAGACCGATAATCAAAGGGGCTATCGAAGCGGCAGGTCTGCGCATCCTGCAGGCCCAAACGGTTGGTGAAGTGATCAAACTGATCACGTACTGATAGGGTTGCCGAGGTAAAAATCCAAGAACCCGGATTACGGGCACGACCAGCCGTAAACGGCCCGGCAACATCTAAGGGCGTCAACCGTAAGCGATAGCCTGTGCCTACCGTTTCTACCCAACGCACATAATCGGCATCAGCATCGGCATCTCCCCCATGCAAAAACCGCTGCAAATCAGCATGCACCGCCTGCATTCGGCGATAGCAAGACTCCAAACCGGTGCCCCTCGGCGCCTGTGGCTCAAGCGCCTGCACTAATGCATAGATCACCGCTAATAAATCAAGCGCTGCTTGTGGCGCATTGGACTCACGCGGCAAGCGCGCCCATGCGTCTCGACAGTCATCACCCAGCGCCAAACGTAAATCTGCGCTGGCCCGCTCCAACTCGCTTGCCAAGTCAGCCAGATGACCGGCATCACCGGCCTCACGCAGCTGCTCCAAGCGCACATCGCGCCCTAGATCGGAGAGCTGTCGCCCCGAGAGCACCATGCCAAAAAATCGCCCCGCAATTTCAGGCAGCTGATGTGCTTCATCAAGCACATGCACATCGACACTCGGCAATACCTCGCCAAATCCGCCTTCACGAATCGCCCAATCTGCCATCAGCAGATGATGATTGACCACAACCACATCCGCATCTTGCGCCTCGCGCCGTGCCTTCATCACAAAGCAGTCACTGTAAAAGGGGCAATCCTGATTCAGGCAGTTGTCTGCCGTTGAGGTCACCATGGGTTGCACCCGCCCCGGCACGGCTTCATCAGGAAAGTCTGCTAAATCGCCGCTGTGCGTGCGGCCGGCCCAAATACGCAGTCTTTGTAGAAGATCAGCGGTTTGACGGGTCTCAAATCGGCCTGCTTCCAGCGTACGCTCTAGGCGGTAATGACAAAGGTAGTTGCCGCGCCCTTTCAGAAGCGCCGCCCTGATCGGTTGATCCACCGCTGCAACCGCCAGCGGTAAATCCCGTTGAAATAGTTGATCTTGAAGTGCTCGCGTACCCGTAGAAATTAACGCACGCTTGCCCAGTTGTAAGACTGGAATTAAATAACCCAGCGTTTTGCCGATCCCTGTTCCCGCTTCCACCACAAGCGTTTCATCGCTTAAGACGGCCGCAGCAACTGCTTTGGCCATCGCCACTTGCTCATGGCGCGGAGAAAACTGCTCGAGGCGTGTGCTTAATGGCCCATCAGTGGCAAACAGCTGTTCAAGCGCCGAGTTAGAATCTTGCATCAACGGGCTGCAGATGCGCGCTTGGAAAGGTTAGCGAAAACGCCCACAGTGCCAATCACCACGAAGGCAATTAGCGTCCACAACGGGATGCTCAACCCAAATACGTAATCGATCTCAGCACACTCTCCAGACCCTGACAGCACCATTGCAAAAACCTCGCTGAGCGGAAAAGTCCCCAGCATATAATCAAGCCCTGGCCCACAGGCCGGCACTTGGTCGGGCGGTAGTGATTGCAACCATAAGTGGCGCCATGCCAACCCCACACCACTAAGCGCTGCCAGACCAATACCGGCCGCAGCTAACCTTCCCGGCAGCGCTGCGCCTAGAAAAAAGAATACCGCCATCACCGCAAACGACACACGCTGAAAAATACATAATGGGCAGGGCTCAAGGCCATCTACCCACTGCAAAATCAGCGCATAAGCAATAAGCGCCAAGCAGCCTAAACCCGCCGCAGCATTCAACAAACGTACCGAGGGCATTAAGCCTGTTTTCTCCTTAACTGCAGCAAGACGGCGACGGCCAAAATACCAAGGCCAACCAAATCGGTAATCCAACCGCCTTGAATCAGTGTTAATGCCGAGCCGCCCAGCAGCGGTCGCACCACCCAACCGGCGTTGCGCCCAATAAACCACCCCTGCACCGCAGCCGCGAGCAAAAACACACCAGCGATGGCTGTAACGGCTGCGCGAAGCACCAATAGCCAGTCTGCATCACCCAGCAAGGCACTGGAGTAGAAGAACATAAACGGCACCACAAACGCAGCGATGCCAATACGGAATGAGGCTACCGATGTCGACATGGGATTACCACCCGATATCCCAGCCGCGGCATAAGAGGCGAGTGCCACAGGCGGTGTAATGGCAGAAACCACTGCAAAATAGAACACAAAGAAATGCGCAGTCAGCGGATCAATGCCCAGTCGTATTAAACCTGGCGCTACAACGGAGGCTGCCACCGCATACGCCGCGGTTGTCGGCATCCCCATGCCCAGCAAGATTGAGATGAACATCGCAAACACCAGCGCGAGTAGCTGGCTGGCTTCGGCCAACCCGAGGAGTAAGGAGGAAAAACGCCCACCCACTCCTGTTAGCGAGATCACCCCCACGATAATGCCTGCGCAGGCGCACACGGCGATGATTTGAATCGACATTTCACCGCCCAGCCGCAGCGCCTTACCAATGCGCTTTGGCCCCATCGCATGGGGCGTGAGCCAACTGACCACCACCGCCGAGATAATGGCGAGTGTGCCAGCACGGATCACTGAGTAGCCCACAAACAGCGCCACAATCAAAATGATGATGGGAATAAACAGATAGGCCTGGCGCAACATGCGGCCAAGCAAAGGCAGCTCATCATCGTTCAAGCCGCGCATGCCCAGCTGCGCAGCCTCAAAATCCACCATGAAATAAACGGCCGTGAAATACAGAATTGCAGGAATAACAGCGGCCAGCGCAATTTCGGTATACGGAATACCGGTAATTTCAGCCATGATAAAAGCGCCAGCACCCATAATTGGCGGCATAATCTGCCCGCCCGTTGATGCGGCAGCCTCAATTGCACCGGAAGACTGCTTGGAATAACCCACTTTGCGCATTAAAGGGATGGTGAGTGAGCCTGTCGATACCACGTTACCGGCACTGGTCCCGTTAATCATTCCCATCAGCCCAGAGGCAAAAATAGCCACCTTAGCCGGCCCACCGCGTGCACGTCCGGCCACCGCAAAGGCAAAGTTCACAAAATACTCGCCCACTTTGGAGGCCTGTAAAAACGCGGCAAAAATGATAAATAAAATGATATACGTCGAGCTCACCGCAGTGGTCGGCCCCAACACACCCGCATCGGTATAGACCTGGCTAAAAAATCGATTAATAGATAGCCCGGGATAACCCAAAAAGCCCGGCAGATAGGGACCAAAGAAGACGTATATCAAAAATACCAGCGAAATGATGACCAGCGCTAAACCCGTCACCCGCCGCGTGAGTTCCATAATCAGGGCACAACCGGCAATCGCTGCCAATGATATGCCAACGGGCGCAAAGGAGGTGCCCGTGCTCATTCGGAGGGGGGTGTTAAAAACAACCAATAAATACGCGGCAACCGCTACCGCACAAATCATTAAAACTGCATCTGAAGCCAGAATGCGAGACCGCGTACCCGGCGTAATCCAGCCAAGAAGAATGCCGCCACCGGTTGCCACAAGCAAAGGCACGCCAAAATGCCATTGTTCTAAAAGCGGATCGATGCGCATGGCACCGCCTTGCAGACTTTGCCAAAAAACCCAAACTTGAAACAAGGCATAAAGTGCTGGCAGCGCAAACAAGGCAGCAAGCCCCTCAATCCAACGCCAAAGGCCGGCCCGCTGCTGTGGGTTTTCTTTATCAAAGGAAACGCTGGCATAAAGCCCAAATCCAATGATCAACGCCCCCGCAATGTGAACAATCCGAAAGCTCCATGTCTCTAATGGACGGATATTGAGCGTATACAGATGAAAGGCGGCGTAGCCCGCCGCCAAAAAAGCCATCACAAGCCAGGCCAGCCCAGAGTACTGCCTTTGATTACTCTCGATAACCTCGTCATCGACCCCTTTGGCAATCACATCCGGCTGCTGCTGGCTCATGCTGGTGTTACTCCACGCTTCCTTAGTTGTGGATCATATCCGCGTCAATGCTAAACCCATTCTCGTTGAACCAACGGGCCGCCCCTGGGTGCCAGGCCAGCACACCGTTTTTGTCATAGTTCTCTGGCACTGAAAAACGCGCCGCCCGATGAATTTGAACCATCCGCTCGTTATTTTCCATCACCGCACGGGTAGCCTCATACACAAAGCTCTCCGGCAAATCACAACGAGCAATAGCAAAGTTCCACATAGACACGGCGCGCGCACCCTCGCTGAGCGTTTGGTACGTTTCGGCTGGAATCTCAAAAGCGGCTACCGGAAAGGTATCCATAATTTGCTGCTGCTCAGCCTGAGTAAACTCAATGATGTTGATATCGGTTTGCACCTCAAGCTGGCTTACTGCCGGAATAGGCACACCCGCGGCAAACGCAATCACATCAATCAGACCATCCTGCAGCTGCCCGGCAAGATCACTCCAGCCACCATTACGCCGATCAAAATCCACACCCAGCTCTTCTAGCATGCGCGGGAAATAGGTGTCAGACGTCGAACCTGATGGACCAAACCCAATTGATGCACCACTAGGAATATCATCAATCGACTCAATACCCGAGTTTGATAACACTGTCACCGAAAAAGGGGTTTCATACATTGGGAACATTGCACAGGCATTATCCAGCGGAACGCCAGGCGCAATTGGGCTTTCGCCGGCCAAGGCCTCTGCCGCCGGGCCCATAGTGGTCATGCCAAAAGCCATATCGCCATTGTGAACAAGGGCTAAGTTCTGATTGGGTCCACCGGTAACTTCGCCGCCACCGGGTACCCCAATCTCATCGGCCACCAAATTGGCCCAGCCCGATCCGTAGGTAAAATAGGTACCACCCTGACTGGCAGTGCCTACCGTAAAGCTACTGGGCCACTCAGACCGGTCTGCCATGGCGGTGCCTGCACCTAAGGCCAGCACTAATCCTGCGCTTATTACGCTTATGTTCAAATTTTTCAAGATCCTTCTCCTCCAGCTTGTTAGAGTGACTAAGTTTGCATCGTCTCTAAGTTGAACACCAGCCTATGTTTATGTCATCAAAATTCATCAACCGCTACCCCGAATGGCTGCCGTCAGACGCGTTTTTCCGGCAACACCCGATGCCACTACATGCGCCGAAGCCGCTACTGGTGAACAAGCCACTCGCACACGCCTTTGGGATCGACCCCGAATGGCTTGCCAGTAAAGAAGGCACCCAAGTTTGGTTCGGTAACCCGTTGCCGCTAAACGCTGACCCGATGGCGCTAGCGTATGCCGGGCATCAATTTGGCACGCCCGTGCCGCAACTTGGCGATGGACGAGCACTGTTGCTCGGTCAACTACCTGATCAAAAAGGGGTTTATCACGACTTTCAGTTAAAAGGATCAGGCCCTACGCCGTTTTCTCGCATGGGTGATGGTCGCGCCGCACTCGGCCCCGTTTTACGGGAGTTACTCATTAGCGAAGCAATGCACGCGCTGGGCATCCCGACTAGCCGCGTTCTAACAACCGCAAGAACAGGCGAGGCTATTGCCCGCCAAAGTGGCCCAGAACCCGGCGCTATTTTGACCCGCGTGGCACGCAGCCATTTGCGTTTTGGTACGTTTGAATATTTTGCGCATCGCAACGATATTGACGGGCTCAAAGCGGTGGCTGATGCCGCTATCGCTTGGCATTACCCCGCATTAAGCGAACAGGAAGGGCCAGCACGGTATAGGGGTCTTTTGGAGGAGGTCACTCAGCGCACCCTTTCGTTAGTCGTCGAGTGGCTGCGCGTGGGCTTTATTCATGGCGTGATGAATACCGATAACATGATGCTATCTGGCGAGACCTTAGACTACGGGCCTTGCGCTTTTATGGATCATTACTCTCCGCAACGGGTATTTAGCTCGGTCGATCGTGGAGGGCGTTATGCATTTAACCGCCAACCACATATCGCCCAGTGGAATTTGGCTCGTCTTGCCGAGTGCTTACTGCCCTTAATGGAAGAAAATGCCTTCGACTCAGTGGTCGAGATGATCAACGCAATACCCGATCAGTTTCAAACAGCACATGATCAGATGATGCGACGCAAACTCGGGTTGCTGACCGAGCAGCCCAACGACCGTGCGCTTGGCGAGTCGCTCTTAGCCGCCATGGACGAGGCACAAGCCGATTATACGAACACCTTCTCTGCGCTTAATCGCATGGATCCGCCTGCATGGATGGCGCAATGGTGGGCTGACTATCAGCAACGCCTGCACCTAGAGCCTGATCAGCCGGCCAAACGGCAAATGCTAATGGCCAGCACTAATCCGGTTGTCATTCCACGAAATCACTTGGTAGAGCAAGCTCTACAGGCCGCAGAAAATGGAGATATGGCGCCGGCAGAGGCGCTATTTGCCATCATTCAAAACCCTTACCAAAACCCCGGGGTCAATGCGCAGGAGTATCTGCGTCCACCCCGCATGGATGAGATCGTTCCGGCCACCTATTGCGGCACCTAATGGTGACAATGTCACTGATGTGAAGCCGCATGGCGTTGAACCTATGGAATGGACTCGGAGGAGGGTTTGGTTATGAATAAATTAACACCAATCGACAGCGGACGTCGCCGCTTTGTTACTCAGTCTGCCTTAGCAGCTGGCGTTGCTGCCAGCGGTGTGGGCGCCAGCAGTTTAATGGCCAGCAAACCAGCAAAAGCAGTCTCCACCAACGCACGAATAGTGATTGTTGGCGCAGGCGCTGCTGGCTTGGCCATTGCTACTCGGCTATCTAATCAACTCGATGGTGCACAGCTCACCATTATCGATCGTCGCGAAGCGCATTATTACCAACCCGGTTTAACGTTAGTGGCCACAGGGCTCTGGAAGCCTGAAAAAGTGATCGATAGCAACGACCGGTACATGCCCAGTGGTATTAACTGGGTCAAAGATGATGTGGCCACGTTTGATCCTGACAATAATCGTCTGGAAACCGTAGGCGGCACTCAGGTGGATTATGACTTCCTCGTCATCTCAACCGGTCTTGAGGTCAATTTTGATTCGATTGAGGGAATGAGCCCTGATCTAATCGGCCAAAACGGCATTGGCTGTGTGTATGCCAACCCGGATCATGCCGCACGCACCTGGCAAGCCGCACAATCGTTTATTGAAACTGGCGGTGTTGGACTTTTTACCCGTCCACCCGGCCCAATTAAATGTGCTGGCGCACCGCTAAAAGTCACCATGCTTATCGAAGATGCACTCAGCGAAGCAGGCAACCGCGATCGCGCTGAGCTGCATTATCTGCCGCCGGCGGGCGGGCTTTTTTCTCAGCCTGACATCAACGAGTTCCTCATCGATTATTTCCCGAATCAGCGGGATATTGCTATCGATTTTGGTCATCCTTTGGCCGCCATTGATGCCGATCGGCGTGAGGCGACGTTTAGGACTGAAGATGGCCTTAAAACCATGGATTACGATTTCATCCATGTGGTGCCGCCGATGTCTGCCCCCGCGATGATTCGTGATGGTGAGCTCAGCTGGCAGGATGGCAACTTCAAAGGCTGGCTCGAAGTGGATCAGCACAGCATGCAGCATCGCCGTTATTCGAATATTTTTGGTGCGGGCGATGTGGTGGGTACACCAATTGGAAAAACCGCTGCAAGCGTAAAGGCACAGGCCCCCGTTGTGGCCGACAACCTCGTCTCGGCGATTCAGGAATCTGAATTTACCGCAGCATGGAACGGCTATACGTCTTGTCCATTAATTGTTGAAAAAGGCAAAGCCATGTTGGTTGAATTTGATTTCAACTTAGCGATGACGCCTTCATTTGGCTTCCTTGACCCTTACAAACCTCAATGGGCACCTTGGTTCCTTAAGGACCGTATGTTGCACGCCGCTTATAACGCCATGTTGCGTGGCCGGGTATAAGGAGATCTCACATGGCATTTTCACTATTTGGCATCTTTGCGGTGGTCCTTGAGCTCTTCAGGCCTATCCTGCCGTTACTAGCGCTTGTTGTTCTGCTCGATCTACTGCTGTTGATCGGGGTTATCCTGCGCAGGCAGTCACTTCGCGTTGGCTCTGGCATTAAAGTGGCGGCAAGCATTGGCATCGTAACCGGCATTGCCGCAGCGCTATTTATGCCGGCATGGACGCAGGCCACGTTGGGGCAACTCACCAGCGTTATCGATTATTTGGGAGTAATTGGTGCAGGCATTGGCGTGGGTATTGCCATCGGTCTGTTAAGCTATCCACCCATACAACTGATGCTACGAGAAACACGATAGTTAATGACTGATACAACTCGGCTGGCCCACCTGCCGATTTCCATCTTCGCCGTTGTTATGGGGCTTTCTGGGCTCACTTTGGCGTGGCAAAAAACAGCCGGGGTGCTTGGAACCCCGGCTTTCGTTTGGCAGGGCCTCTTGGCGCTAACCATCGCATGCTTTGTTCTTTTTGCCATTAGCTATCTGGTAAAAAGCTTGCGCCACCCCAGCTTTGTGCGGGCTGAGTTCAATCATCCGGTTAAGCTTAGTTTTTTCCCGGCAATAAGCATTAGTACCCTTTTGATTGGCACGGCATTAAGAGACATTGCGCCAAGCATTGGCGAGGCGCTATGGCTCATCGGGGCAGTGGCTCATCTGGGGTTAACGATCATCGTAATTAACCTATGGATTCATCAAGAGCACTTTCAAATTGAGCATATCAATCCAGCCTGGTTCATTCCGGTGGTGGGTAATGTTCTGCTGCCCATTGGCGGTGTTGAATACGGGCAATTAACGCTGTCTTGGCTTGGCTTTAGCGTGGGTATTTTTTTCTGGCCACCGTTGTTAACGGTTGTTTTGTATCGGATCTTCTTTCATCACCCATTACCCAATAGGCTACTGCCCACACTGTTTATTATGATTGCGCCGCCTGGCATTGGGTTTGTGGCGTGGACAACGCTCACCGGTGAGCTCTCGCCATTTGGGCAAATACTATATTTTGTTGGCCTGTTCTTTACTGCCCTGATGGTCACACAGGTAGCAAGATTTGCACGGCTGCCCTTTTTTCTATCATTTTGGGCGTATTCGTTCCCAATGGCAGCAATCACCATTGCCACGTTTGTCTACCATGAGCTCACCGCCGCCCCATGGGCACTTTTCTTAGGGATCATGCTTTTGGTCATGACCACCTTGCTCATTTTATGGCTCGCCATCCTGACCTCCCAAGCCGCAAAGCAGGGGCGAATCTGCGTTCCCGAGTAATACAATTGCTCAGGATCAAGGTTATGGCTAGCAATGCTTTTCCAATGCAACTTTCAACGGTAACCTGCGCTCAAAGATTGCAACGTTTTTAATTTAAGTTTCCATAACCATTTAGGGGAAGACTATGACTGACCAACAGTTCAACAACGATCGTCGCCGTTTGCTTCGCGGAGCATTGCTCGGTATTGCCGCAGCACCGCTGGCCTACGTCAGTGTGCGGGGTTCTAACGTTTTAGCGCAGGAAATGCCTGAGCTTGACGAAAATGATCCTCAGGCCATTGCCCTGAACTACGTTCACGATGCGGCCGATCGCGATGAGATGCGTACCGAAGGTGCAATTTGTGGCAACTGCCGGCTCTACCTTGAAAATGACACCCCAAACTGGGGCGGTTGCACGGCATTCCCAGGCAAGCTGGTAGCCGATGGCGGCTGGTGCAGCGCATGGGTCCCCATGCCTAGCTAATGCACTGATCGCGCTTAGTAAAGCGCTTATCAAACCCGGCCCCTCGCATGGTGAGCCGGGTTTTTTTTTGCATCTTAGCGAACTCAATGGCCTACTTAATGCTCCAAAGCCACATCAATTTGTTAACACTGGATAGCACCATGACCTTACGCATTTTGTTTCTTGCCGCGCTGTTAAATGCCGGCATCGCTCTGGCACAGCCCGAGGCCATTCAGGCGCTTGAAGAGCGCGGCGCCACGGTTGGCGAAGCCTTTGACGCGCCGGCAGGGCTCAGCGGCTACACCCTAAGCTTTCAAGGCCAACCCATGGCGGCCTACGTTACCGCTGACGGTGAGCATGTTTTGGTTGGAACGCTACTTGATGCAGAGGGCCAAAATCTCACGCAGCCCATTTTAGAGGCCGCTGCCAATGCACCACGCCCGGAAACGGAGTGGGAAGCGCTGGAGCAAGCGAATTGGATTATTGATGGAGCAGACGACGCTGAGCATATTGTGTATGCGTTTATGGATCCAAACTGCCCGTTTTGCTCTCGTTTTTATCATGCCTCTCGCGATTGGGTAGAGGCTGGCACGGTACAGATTCGTCATATTATGGTTGGCGTACTCCGTGAGGATAGCTTGCCAAAATCGGCCACCCTGCTGAGTGCAGAAAACCCTGCTGAAGCGATGGCGGCTCATGAAGAGAGTTTTGACCAAGGCGGCATAACACCTCGGGCCGGTCTACAAGAGGCAGATCTTCAAGCGGTTCAGTCTAACAACCAATTAATGGCGCAGTTGGGTTTATCCGGCACCCCATCGGTTTATTATCGCGATGCAGAGGGCGATATTCGAGTGGTACGTGGATTGCCTCAGGATGAAACGCTAGAGGCCGCCATGGGTGGATCGGCTCCTTAAAATATAAAGCTCGCGAAGGCGTTGTGTAGCCGGGCCTGGCCGACCGGTTCCAATCGCAACGCCATCGATCTCTACAACCGGTGTCACAAACGCGGTGGCACTGGTTATAAACGCCTCTCGCGCCGTCTTGGCCTCTTCTAAGCTAAATGTTCGCTGCTCCACCTGCATGCCTGATTCAGCGGCATAATCTAAAACGGCGGCGCGCGTAATGCCATGCAAAATCTCATTAGACAAAGGGCGTGTTACCAACACCCCGGCATCGTTAATAATATGCGCGTTGGAAGAACTGGCCTCCGTTACCATACCCTGTTCATGCAACCACACATCATCAACCCCCGCTGCAACCGCCTCGGTTTTCATCATCGAGGCAAACAATAGCTGCGTGGTTTTAATATCGCGCCTTCCCCAGCGCATATCCGGCCGAGAAATAACGCGAAGCCCGTTGGTTGCTGCCACGGTGTCCAGCAAAGGCATAGCTTGAGTAAACAGCACTAAAGACGGCGTTGCCTTGTGTGGCATTAAGAAATTACGATCCGCACACCCGCGAGATACTTGCAGATAAATCAAACCTTCGGTTAATGCGTTTTTTCTGAGCAATTCGTGATGAATATCCAACAAGGCATCGGGATCGACAGGCAGGGGTATACCTAGCTCTTTTAGGCTTCGCGCAAGGCGCTGCTGATGGGCTGGGTAATCCACCAGCGCCCCATCGATCACGGCAGCCACCTCATAAACCGCGTCTGCAAACAGCACCGCACGATCGAATATAGACAGACTGGCTTCGGCCTCCGGCAGGTATTGGCCATTCACATAAACCGTTCGACTCACAACGATGCCCTCCTCTAAACCCGCATGCTATCGCAGTTGCCGCCAAGATCGGGAATTATCCGTATCTGAATAATTGATTTGCACAATTTGCTGAGCCTGACCCGAATGCGTTTGAGCCAATACGGTAATGCGGTAGGCCGACGTTAACTCGCTCTGCTCAACTGCTTCGACTAAAACCCGAGCGGTTGCCCGATCGGCTAAAAAAGCGGGCAGTACACTGGCTACGCCGTTTGCTTCAAGCATCGGTTGCCATTCAGTTACCGTTGGTTGGGGTGAAGGTTCAAGCACACCGATAGCCAAACTTTCAGGGGTGTTTTCTGCTTCACGTAGTGCATAATCCGCGGCCATGCGAGCAATCGCCTGATCTGCGCTATTAGCTGCTAGTCGCAGCGCAAACAGGCCCTGCTGAAACCCCGCTGTAGTCAACAAAGAAAGCGCCAGCATAACGCCGATCATCGTGAGCAAGGCCAATCCCGATTGTGCGCGCATTACATCTGCCTTTCGATGGCCACTGTGGTTGCAAACACTTGATATAAAGCCCGGTCAGTTACACTGCCCCCTGTATCAAACACAACGGGCTCACCATCGGGCCAGACTAAATTCTGTGCAGAAGCGCCCAACCCGTTAACCGGACTGCCACTGCTTACCAGCAACCACAAACGTACCGCACGCACCGCCGACCAATCGCTCACCTCATTGCCTGCCAAAAACACATCCATTGCACCTGAGCCGGTTTGATCGACCCCATAGGCAATACGCAAGTCATAAACCCCTTCGACGAGTTCTTCTCGTTGCCCTGATCTTGATTGGCGAGCCCGAAAAAGACTGGATAAATCAGATTGCCCCACTGATTGATCCAAATAAAATCGGGTGTTCTCAGCAACACTGAATGACGGTGACTCTGATAACACCGAATGTGTCTGTGAGTCAGCCGGTGCTTCAAAGATTACACATTCACCCCCACCTGTCGTTGCTGCCACGGCGATCGCCCCAGACGCTGGCATCGTATCCGCGGGCAACGTGCGAAAAATCTGCAGGCTCAAGACATCACCGCGTATGGGCGTTACCCCCTCAGGCGCTGAAATCGCTAGCAAATCTGCAGGATCAGCTTGGCTGAGTAAACTATCTAGGGCGCTTGGAATACAGGGTAGGCTGCCCGCGGCTCGAATATGACTTTGTATTAACGTAATGGCTGCGCGTGCATTTTCATTAAGCCGCGCATGCGCATTGGCTAAGCGCAGATTTTGCTGAACGCTCAGCAATAACTGCACCGAAACGGCAAGCACAACAAAACTCAGTGCACTGGCAATGCTCACCTCAAGCAGAGAGAACCCCCGCTGATAGCGCCCCGCATTCACGGTAAAAAGATCTGCTCAAAAATAACGGGTTGCTGACGGTGCCTGGGTTGCCACTGCACTTGCACCCGCTGAGTGCCTTGCGGGCCGGCAAGCACTTCACCCTGACCTTCTGTGAGCACTTGCTCGACCTGATCCTGCCAGCTCGCATAACGACCTGGCGGCACGGCCTGATCGGCATGTGCGCGCACCAGCGCAACCCACTCACCAGCAAGCAATTGGGCCTGAAAACGGCTAATGGAATCAGCACTACGTGTAACGCTAGTGGACTGCGCCAGCGCAAAACTGACAAGGCCTATTGATAATAAAAGACTGGCGACCAGCACTTCGATGAGCGAAGCGCCGCGATTGGCGTTGAGATAATGAAAGCGGCGATCCATTCGAAGAGGCTAGCAGAGCAGCCCCTTCGAACGATCTACCGCTTATCGGATCAGCCGCATTTGCTCTCGCCGCAGCTCAAACAGGTCAGGCAACCATCCATAATGATCATTGCCTTGGTCTGACACTTGCCACAAAGCTCGGCACCTGGAGGATACTCATCGCTCGAGGCATTTTGGGCTTCTTCAAACTCCGCCCGCTTACTCTCAATAAAGCGCTGCTGATGTTCATCTAAGGGCAGCTGATCGAGCATCCCAATTGAGCGCAGGTGCTGCTCGAGGACATCCCCGATCTCGGCAACCAGAGAGGGCATGAACCGACCACCCTTTTTAAAATATCCACCTCGCGGGTCAAAAACGCTACGCAATTCTTCGACAAGGAACGTGCAATCGCCCCCTTTGCGAAACACCGCAGAGACGATTCGGGTTAGCGCCACAATCCACTGAAAATGGTCCATGTTCTTCGAGTTAATGAACACCTCAAAAGGACGCCGCACCTCATGCTCTGTGCCCTCGTTGAGGATGACATCGTTTACGGTGACATAGAGCGCATGTTCAGACAGCGGAGTTTTAATCTTGTAGGTCTGTCCTTCAAGACGATCCGGACGCTGTAGCTCTTCATGCATATGCTCAATGGCAGCACTTGACTCAGCAGCTGCCTCGGCAGCCGCGTCTGCTGCGGGTAGATCAGTTGGCTTTGCAACCGCGTAATCCACAATCTTACTTTCTATTTTAACGGCCATTATTCGTATCCTTAAAACTTGCCGTAGTAGCCTTCTTTGAGCGCGTCATAAAGGTTGGCTGCGGTGTGAACCTCACCGTCGTACTCCACCTCATCGCCGCCCTTGAGCTCTACGGTTTTACCATCCTCAAGCGTAAACCGATAGGTTGTATTCTCGAGGTCCGATTCTTTCACTAGCACGCCCTGGAATGCCTCAGGGTTAAAGCGGAAGGTTGTGCATCCCTTTAGCCCTTGCTGATAGGCGTAGCGGTAGATGTCTTTAAAGTCTTCATAAGGATAGTCCGTTGGCACATTCGCGGTTTTCGAGATACTCGAGTCAATCCACTTCTGTGCTGCGGCCTGAATATCCACATGCTGCTTCGGCGTGACATCATCGGCCGCAATAAAGTAATCCGGCAGATTACGGGTTTCTGGGTCGGTGCTCGGCAGCGCGCCCTCATCAATCAGCGTTCGGTACGCGAGCAGCTCAAAACTAAAGACATCAACTTTTTCTTTTGACTTCTTCCCTTCACGAATCACGTTACGGAAGTAGTGATGCGCAAAGCTTGGCTCAATACCATTAGATGCATTATTGGCCAGCGACAGGCTAATGGTGCCCGTCGGTGCAATAGAGGTGTGATGCGTAAAGCGCGCCCCTTTTTCCACCAAATCATTAACAAGCTCTGGCTCTACCTCGGCCACACGCTGCATGTAGCGGCTATACCGCCCCCACAGCACACGGCCCTTAACGGTATCGCCCACTTTGTAGCCATCATCAGTCAGCTCAGGCCGCCACGCTAGCATGTGCTCTGTTACCGTAAAGTCCTCGTCCATAATCGGAGCAGGGCCCTTTTCTTCGGCCAGACGCAGCGCTTCACGCCATCCCTCAATGGCCATTTCTCGAGAAACTTGCTCGGTAAATGCCAGCGATTCGGGATCGCCGTACTTCATGCAGAGCATGGTGACTGTGGAGCCAAGGCCCAAAAAGCCCATGCCGTGACGACGCTTGCGGTGAATCTCTTCACGCTGGCGCTCAAGGGGCAGGCCGTTGATTTCGACTACGTTATCGAGCATGCGCGTAAAGATAGCCACCACCCGCCGATAGGTTTCCCAATCGAAATGGGCCCGATCCGTAAAAGGATCTCGAACGAATTTTGTTAAATTCACTGAACCTAACAAACAGGCGCCATACGGCGGCAAAGGCTGCTCACCACAAGGGTTGGTTGCGCGAATTTCTTCACAGAACCAATTGTTATTCATCTCGTTAACCCGATCGATCAACACAAAGCCTGGCTCTGCGAAATCGTAGGTCGAGGTCATGATCATGTCCCAAATACGCTCGGCTTTCACCCAGCGGTAGATACGACAGGCCACAAGGCCATCTTCACGCGTCACATAACCGCTTTTACGATTGGGCCACTCACGCCACAGAACCTGATCTGGATCGTTCAGATCGACGCCATCGGCTTCTGCCTCATCCCGCTTCATTGGGAATGCCAATGGCCAGTCTTTGCCTTCTTCAACCGCCTGCATGAAGCCATCAGTAATCAGCAACGAGAGATTAAACTGCCGAAGCCGCCCGTCTTCACGTTTTGCCTTAATAAAATCGAGGACGTCTGGGTGACCCACATCAAACGTTGCCATCTGCGCGCCGCGTCGACCGCCGGCAGAAGAGACCGTGAAACACATTTTGTCGTAAATATCCATAAACGACAGCGGGCCGGAGGTGTAAGCACCCGCGCCAGAGACGTAAGCCCCCTTCGGCCGCAACGTGGAAAACTCATAGCCGATGCCACAACCGGCTTTAAGCGTTAAGCCTGCCTCGTGGACCTTATCTAAAATTTCGTCCATTGAATCGCCCACCGTGGACGAGACGGTGCAATTGATCGTTGAGGTGGCAGGCTTGTGCGCCAGCGCACCCGCATTAGAGGTGATTCGGCCTGCTGGGATGGCGCCAAAGCGTAACGCCCAAACAAACTGCTCGAACCAATATTCGCGCTGATCTTCTGCTTCCACATCCGCAAGCGCACGCGCTACACGACGGTAGGTATCGTCAATGCTTTTATCAACCAGCTCACCATCCTTGGATTTTAGGCAATACTTTTTATCCCAAATATCCTGTGACGCCGGCTGTATCGGTATCTCTGCAGCGCTTGTGGGAAGCGCTCTCAAATGTGGAACGGTCGTCATCGGGTACTCCTTGTTTTTCTGCCAATTTCCACAATATAGGACTTTTTAACAATACTTAACACTACATATTGTGGTCAATGGGGGAAGCGTACCCGATCGATTTGCGATCGTCTACTAGCGACGAACGATAATTAAGCCCCCCGCAGCAATCCCCAGAATTGCCAAAATGACCTCGTCATGCCGAAAGTCCAATGCCAGCAAGTCTTGCAAGCCATTGACCATCAACCAGACCCCCAATAACAACAACCCCAAATCTTTCATCAATAAACTCCCCGTTAGGATTCAATTTCATGTTGACTGATGGGCAAGAAAACTGCCCCATCGCATTCCGGTTGTAAAACCGGAATATCGGCTTTACGAAAGATACCCGGACCTAAACCAAAACTCTGATGGGCTAGAGCTTCACCACGCGGTGTCTCTAACGCATCGGCAGATAATTGCAGCAAAAACCCGGCCACTGAGTCATCTTCCATCAGCATTGCCCATTTTGCTTGTTCGCGCGCACGCCGCAGCTCTCTTTGAATATCTGGGTCTGCTGAGTCGGCATTCGGATTTTTTGCCAAAAGACTGAGCAGCTGCTTACCGAGCTCCGCATGCGCTTGGGCGTCTTCCACATCAGGGCGTTGCGCCCCCTCTGCCTCAACAAAAGCACGCGCAAATACGACCGGATCAGCGATACCTGCCCGTCGCACCGCCTGACGGCCAGCAGCAATTGCATCTCGAATTTTAGCGACCTGACGGGCTCTAAATACCGGCACTAACGTGACTCATCATAATCGTCGAAATCATCAAGATGGCCTGTGGTGCTGTAGTCACGTTGGACCCGAAGTTTTGCGGCAATAAAATCACTATGCTCAATGTGTAGTAGCTCTGCAATTTTACGCACGAGCTGCTCTTCATACCGGTCCATTTCAGCATCGGCTAAACACACCCGCCACAGTAATTCGACGAGTTTTGTTTTTCCGGCGTAATCAAAACCGGCATTAATGAGATGGGTGAACTCGAAATGATCGGTGGCGGCATGGGCTTCTTCGTCTGCAAGCTCTATCAGCTCCGCAGTCTCTTCTGCGCTCAAATCAAAGACCTCCATGATCCCATCATGAATGGCCTGAAACTCCATGCTATGGCGTTGATTGTCGGCTTGCGCCATCTCGATGAGCAAAGCAGCCGAGGCAAGTTGTAGACGGTGCTGCACCGCGGCGGCATTTTGATCTTCAGACTCTGGGGTGATGTGAGTCTCATAAAAACGTTTGATGGCCTCGATCATATCTTTTGCCCATCTCCGCTGCCTAACAAGCCTTTATACTACTCAGGGCCCAGCACTACCTTCAACTAGCGCTAATTCTTGGCCTACGCGCAGTCGATTGGGATCATCCAGCGCATTCAGCTGCGCTAGTTCGCCAACGCTTACCCCATGCCTTGCAGCAATCGCATCTAAGGTATCGCCAGGGCGTACCACGTACATAGCGCCACCCACAGGGGTTGGCATGGCTCCTGCGGTTGGTAGACGCAGGCGCTGGCCTGCACGAATGCGATTGGCGTTACTCACGCCATTAGCGGCCATTAATGCCTGTACGCCCACGCCATACCGAGTTGCAATACCCGATAGGGTTTCTCCACTCGCAATCACGTGCTCAATACTTGGGCGTTGATCTCGGTAAACCTGACTCAGAGGAAGCGCATCTACCGCGGCAACCCAGTCCACCTGGGGGTCAGCCGGCAAGGCAAGTGCATACCCACTGGGCACAAACTTCCGGCCGTCCCAAATGGATGGGCCTAATCCAGGATTTAATGCTTGTAGCTCAGCTTTGCTCAGACCCAGAGACTTCGCGAGTACATCAATCGGCGCGTAGTAGTCTAAAGTGACTCGAATTGGCACAACCGGATCCGCATACGGAATGGGGCCAAAATACTGCTCGGCATTTTGATCGACTTCGGCAGCGGCTAGCAGAGACGGGTAGAAATTGCGTGATGCAAACCCAAATCGCGCGCCTTTGTACCGATCACGAATGGCCACATAGTCGCTGGTGCCAACATCCCGCACTGCGCGGCGCATGCCATTCAGGCCATGGTTATAAGCGGTAATTGCCAATGGCCAGCTATTGAGCTGCGCATAATTGTGGCTCAAAAGTTGGGCTGCGGCCTCTGTACTGAGCCAAGGGTCTAAACGCTCATCGAGCACCGGATCAACGCGCATATATTCACGCCCGGTACCGGATGTAAACTGCCATAACCCAGCTGCACCGGCATGAGAGCGTGCCACCGCGTTAAATGAAGACTCTACATGGGGCAACGCAACTAACGCTTCCGGCACATCGTATGCCGCTAGAACCGCTTGAATGTGTGCACGCCATTGCCCAGATCTGACGAGGCCTTCATAAAATCGTTCTTTAAGGCCCCCTTGAAAACGCAGCCGATCAGCAATTGCTTCGTAATCCGCTACCTGAACATCCGAAGGCAACCGCGCTGCGATTTGCGCTTGTAACGCATCGTTAGGAACGCCTTGCTGATCAGCTAATGCTCGAAAGGCACTGCGATAGCGCTCAAGCCCGCGGCGCACCTGCTGCCTACGCTCGGCCCAATGCGGCGGCGGCGCTACCGATATTTGACCATAAACCACCAAATTTTGACCCGAGTCGTGAATCAACCCTTGGTCTACCGAGACGTCGGTATAAATTTGCTTCCAAAACGAGACGGCCGGCTCGAGCTCTGCAGGCCGTGGCAACACGCGCTCACTTGCCCCTGCCGTCGACATCAGCACAGACAAAAGGCACAGTAATGAGCAAACTAATCGAGCCATATTCAGATACTAGCGGCGGAGGCCTCCAGACACAATGCAATCATTACAATGGATTGTGGTTATCGGTGTACTGGCCATGTCCACCGGCGCCGCTTTGCATGCCTTACTATACAAGCGCGAGCCCGCCGCCGCTTTTGCCTGGATTGCCGGATGCCTGTTATTCCCGGTCATTGGCCCGATTCTCTATCTGCTAATTGGCATCAATCGAGTTCGCGTTAGAGCCCAACGACTGCGTAGCAGTGAATCGAGCCCGTTTCAGCATGAAAAAGACGAAGTGCCTGAAGATATTCCCACGGCATTTCGCACTCAGGCACAAATTTCAAACGCCGTAACGGGGCTTCCGCTTACCCATGGCAACTCGGTCCATGAACTAATCGGTGGGCAAGCGGCCTACCCTGCCATGCTAGCCGCTATTGACGCGGCCAAAACACGAATTTATCTATCGACCTACATTTTCGAGAATAATCCAACGGGCCAGCAATTTGTTGATCATCTTGCAAACGCTCAGGCGCGCGGCGTGGATGTGCGGGTGTTGCTTGATGGAGCTGGCGAATGGTACTCATGGCCGCCCATTCGTTGGACGCTGCGTCGACGTGGCGTAACGCACGCCCGTTTCTTACCGCCACGGCTCATTCCACCCAGCCCACTCATCAATTTACGTAATCATCGCAAATTACTACTCATTGACGGGCAAACCGCTTTTACCGGTGGTATGAACATTGGCGATCGGCATTTAATCCAGCGAGATGTGCATTTTCGCGTTGATGGCCCATTAACGCTGCAACTTGACCAAGTTTTTTTAGATGACTGGGAATTTACAACGAAAAATCGCAATGCCCCCGCGCCAACGCCCCATCAGAGCACAGGGGGTGATGCCCTGTGCCGCGCCATTATTGATGGCCCCGATGAAGATTTACACCGCCTCACCATGGTGCTGGTAGGGGCTGTGGCCGCTGCGCGCGAGCATATCGCTATTATGACGCCTTACTTTCTGCCACCGCGTGAGCTGGTGGCTGCACTGCAGGCAGCCGCCGTACGCGGCACTCAAGTCGATATCATTTTACCGGGCAAAAATAATTTACCCTTCATGCATTGGGCAACCCGCAATATGCTTTGGGAACTAGTTAAATGGGGAGTTCGCGTTTATTACCAAGATGGCTCGTTTGACCACAGCAAGCTCTTCGTTGTTGATCGGCATTACACGCAAGTGGGATCAGCTAATCTTGATCCACGCAGCCTGCGGCTTAATTTTGAGTTGGTTGTTGAAATTTATGATGCGCAGTTTGGTGCGACCATGGCTGATCATGTTGAATCGGCGCGACTTGCCTCTCAACGCATTGAACTTGAGGAGCTAGACAACCGCCGGCTGCTACCACGCATTCGCGATGCAATCGCTTGGCTTTTTACACCCTACTTATAAATGGCAATAGCGCCGCCCATCCCAGTAACAAGCTAGCAACTGCCCCAATCGTCAACACTGTGCGCATGGCACGGAACCATCCTGGTAAAAGTGGACCGGTATCTCTTTGCTCCCACAATCGCCATCCGATAAAGCCGGCAGCAAGCAACGGCAGACCAATAATTTTGGGGGTTAACAAAGCCCCCCAGGCCACCAATGCTGGCACAACGGAGGCATAGAAAACCTCAGGACGCACGCCACGCTGGGTCATCGCAAACCCCCAGTGAATGGCCCCAACAAATGATAAAATGACTGCGCCATAGGCAGCCAACACAGACGTTACCCACGGCAGCCCAAACCAGACACCCAGCGCTGCAAAGATAAAGGGCAACAACCCCAGATAGCCCATCCACTTAGCCGCACTAACCGCTGAAGCGCGTTTCATCAAAGCCTCTTGCCCCGCTCGCAACCCTCCCACAAACCGCCCATCAATAAATATCTGGGGTAGCGTCTGCAAACCCGTTCGTGCCTTAAGTGCCGCAAAGAAATCGCGGCTATCTGCTGAGCCCATGCCCAACTCCACCGTGCGCCAAGTGCGCCCGGATTGCTCAAGCACCTCTTCTAAGCCGCCTAAATCGGTGACGGGTGAGTGAAAAATCACAACCTCTTCACTGCGCAGCAACTTTGCGATTTCTGCTTCATGCGACATCGAAGGACTCCCAACAATTGAACCGATGCCCCATGATAGGGTTCCAACCCATCGATGCAAGGGAGAAAATTATGTGGTTAACCCGACTTTACCAAGCAGCCGTGATTTTCATCATGGTAAGCATCCTAACGGCCTGCGCTGGCGTCAGCCCTGATGACTATGCAGACCAAACGCCAGAATTTTTACTCGAAGAATACTTTGACGGGCAGGTAAAAGCCTGGGGCATGTTCCAAACCAGAAATGGCAAGGTACAGCGGCGTTTTACGGTAGATATCGATGGCCAAGTCAATGGCGACCAAATCATTCTCGATGAACATTTTGAATACGACGACGGAAAAACCGAGCGCCGGGTTTGGGAGATTGAACGGATTGACGAACAAACCTACCGAGGGACCGCAGGCGACGTAGTTGGGTCTGCCTCCGGTGTGCGCAGCGGTAACGCACTTAACTGGAGCTATGTGCTCGCTTTAGATGTTGGCGATCAAACTTGGAATCTGAAATTTAATGATTGGATGTACTTAATCGATGATGAGGTGCTAATTAACACCGCCGATGTCACCAAATTTGGTTTTCGAGTTGGCCGCGTCACCCTATTTTTCCAACGCAATCCGCAAGCGAACGATAGCCCATGAACGTTACCCGCATAGCAGCAAGAACCATTCTAATAGGCTTACTCGCGGTATCGGGTATCCAGCAAGCAGCGGCAACTGTCACTCAAAATGGTGCGGAATTCCCGCGCCAAATCATGCTCAATGAGCAGTCGTTAACGTTAAGCGGCACGGGCATTGTTCGTTATCGTATTGTTTTTATTGTTTATGCCGCCGGGCTTTATTTGCCTGACGGCACAACATCTGACGCGGTACTTGCAAATCAAACACCCCGGCGGTTAGAAATTGAATACTTCCACACCATCTCGGCAGACGACATTATTCTGGCAGCCAATACCAAACTTGCAGAGCAGCGCTCACCGGAAGAATTAAAGGCCCTTCAGCCTTCGATTGACGCCTTTCATGCCCTTTTTCAGTCTGTTGAAAAGGGAGATCGATATCGGATGGACTATATTCCCGGTGTTGGCACACAACTAAGCTTTAACGGTGAGCCAGTCGGCACTGTGGCTGGCGCCGACTTTGCGGCCATTTACTTTGGCATTTGGCTAGATAACCAATCGCCATTATCTAAACCGTTACGCGAAGACCTGTTAGAAGGCACGATGCCGCGCTAATGCCTCAGCAATCTCTGACTGAAAGTCTAAGGCATCCTCCCGCGGGCGGGTAATTAGGCTTACAACAACGAATAACGTTGTGCTGACGGCGGCCACAGAAAACGACAAAACCGGGTCAAAAACGCTAATTTTAGCAATCATTGCCAACCAAACCGCCACCACAGACCCGCCTAACATACCGGCTAACGCGCCCGTAGCTGTGCCACGTTGCCAAAAAAACGCGCCGATAATGGGCGGCACGGCAACCAACAAGCCCGCCGCCGAGAGTGCGGCGAGTTGCTGCACGATTTGCGCCTGCTGCAGTGCAAAGTAACTGGCAAATAAAATAACAATCGCCATTACCATACGACCCGCCAAAATCTGCTGCGCATCGGTTGGAGCAATCACACGCGGCAGAAAATCACGCGCAACCATTGCACCCACTGTCAGCGCAATCGAATCTAATGTTGAAATGGCCGCTGAGAGAATGCCAAGAATTAACAACAGAGCAACCCATACCGGAATCACTCCCGATGTGAGCAATGCCGGCGTTGCCATCGACGTGTTTTCTAGATCTGGGGCCAATTGTAGCGCCGCAAACCCCCACACCACAGCAATGAGCGTAAAGAGCAAACCAAAACCCAACACCCATCGAATCATGCGGCGCATGGCGGCAAAGTCGCGCAAAATAAACAAACGCTGACTCACCTGCGGATTGGATAGTGCAAAGAAAAACCATGGGAACGACAGCGCAACAAATGTGCTCAAACTCCACAAGCCCGGGCCAGGCACATCGAGCCATTCGCCGTGTTCGCTGCGCGCCGTCGAAAGAAACTCACCCCAGCCCCCTAAGGCAGACACCGCAAACCCGACCGCCAGCACGCCGGAAACCACCATCACGGCAGAGAGTGCGGCATCGGTCCACGCCACTGATCGCAGACCCGCGACGATCGACCAGAACATCGCCAGCGCGGCACCAACCGCAATGGCCTGAAAAAGACTAAAAGACCCACCCGTGACACCGGATAAGAGCAAACCGATACCCGCCATTTGGGTGGTGCAATAGGGCAACAGGAAGATCAGGCTAACCGCCGCCATAACCTGCGCCACGCGCCGGTCTCCATAGCGCGCGCCCACCATTTCAGCCGGAGAAATAAAACCCCAGCGTTTTGCAACGAGCCAAAAACGCGGCGCAAACAATACCAATAAGGATAGACCGGCAAAATAAATCAGTTCAAAGCCAAGCGCGCCAATCCCGCCGCGATAGGTTAAACCCGTTAAGACCACCAGCATAAAAGCCGAATAGGTGGTGGCTGCATAAGACAGCCCTGCAACCATGCCGCCCACTGCACGCCCACCCAGAAAATAATCTGTTACCGTGCCCGTATTGGCCCGGGCCGCCAGCACCGCGATGCTTATTCCTAACAGCGCAAATACCCCAATCACCGCCCAAATTAGGATAGGTGAGATCATGACTCATCCTTCCAACGTGCTGTGCCCAAAATCACCATAATGGCCACGCCAACACCAAATAAGAGCCAAAATCCCGCAATCATAAAACTCGGCGAACTCCCACCAAGCAGGCCATAAGGCACATAAACGCCGGCCACAACCAGCAATGCCATGACAATAAGCCAAAGACTGCGTTTACTTAGTATTGTCATGGGTACCTCCCCAATGCCGAGCTCGCGGATCCATGCCCGTTAAAAGCTGTGCTGCCACTGCACAGGTTATACCGAATGGTAAGTAGCCAGCGTAGCCTAGTAAGGGCATCTCAAACAAATGCAGTACTTGGGCATGCGGAATGTGGTAAGTCCAGCGGGCTAAACTGAACACATTCCACAACTCCCAGCACAAGCCACAAAACAAGGCGGCAACCACCGTTAGCCAAGGATCCCGCCAATCCCCTTGGGCAACGGGCATAAATAGGTGACGCTGCCCGTTTAGTGCCTGCAGCGCCACCATCAATAATGGGGGCGCCGACCATAAAAATGAATAGAGCGCATCCGGCCAGATTGCCACGGCAATCAAACCCGCCACACTAAGCAACAGCGCAATGAAAGCAAAGCGTTGAGGATGCTTTGGATTGATGGGGGCAAAGCGGTCAAGTCCGCCACTAACCGCCGGCCAAGTGGCCAGCCAGTCACGCGTAACCAGCACTGCCGGCAACACAGTGCTAAAAGGCAAAGCCGAGCGCAGGAACCATTGAACCGCCTCGTGCGTACCAACTCCGGTGCCTTCATAAATCCAATTGCCGGTAAATTGGTTCAAAAATTCAAACAGATACCAAAACAAAGCACTAGCTGGGAAAAGCGCCAAAAACCGCCAAGGCTCTTCGATCATCATCACGCGCCCACCACGCCGCTGAACCCAAGCACTCACCGCAACGGTGTAACCCACCCATAATGGCGTAAAGCTCAGGCGGCGCGCCTCTTCAAGCCCGGCAATCGGCACCCATGCAATCACCCAGCTAATGATTAGTAGCCCGAGCCCTGCCCAACCCCACCATGGATAGCTACCTAGCCGATGCTGCGAGATGCCTTGTTGGGCCGACCTTTGCAATGTTGATTGGAAAACCTTAACGATAAACGGGCCTAAAACCGCCAAAATGGCAGCGAGATAGATGGCAAAGATCCATGGCGTAAAACTTCCTGGCGCGGCCGACAGCGGGCGCGGCGGGAATCTGACAAAAACACTAGGATCGCCACCAGCCACCCACACCCCAAAAAGGGGCGCGAACACCATTAGCAGCACAACCCAAAATAAGGGCCAAAAATAACGCAGCGTGACCCGATCACTCGCCATCAGCTTTGCCTATCTCTACCGCCGCCCAGGTAAAACCCAGCGCCTCAATATCCTGCTGTAAAGTTTGCATGCCCTCAGCTACTTCATCAGGCGCACCTCTCACGCCAAGCTCTAAGGCAAACCCTTCAATGCGCGTGTTGGGCAGGCAAGACAGCCGCAACGCTGGATAGCGCTGTTCAAATCGCTCAAGCAAAGGGATAACATCACTCTCACGCGCCCCATCCACCCCAATTGCCTGTTCCACCCAGCGGGCTGAATCTTGCCACTCTAAGTATTCGTGATCTAGCACCCACTCCATCATTGGCCAGGCCATATTGGGGAAACCAGGCACAAAATGATGGCGCGCAACGCTAAACCCGGGAATCTGATTGACAGGGTTAGGGATTAAACGCGACCCCACTGGAAACTCGACAAGACGCATTCGATGCGGCGGCTCAACAGGGCTTCCAAATCGCGCTTCTAACGCGGCCACACCCTCGGGGTGCGGAGCGATACCCACACCTAACGCCTCTGCTGCACACTGCCGGGTTCTATCATCCGGCGTTGCACCAATCCCCCCGCAGCTGAACACGACATCTGGCCCTGCCATTGTTTCTTTGAGCGTTTGGGTAATCAGGGGCGCCTCGTCACTGATAAACCGACACCACCTGAGTTCAAGCCCTCGCGCTGCAAGCAGGCTGATCAGGTGGGAGAAATGCTTATCCTGACGTTTGCCGGATAAAAGCTCATCACCAATAACAATAAGACCAAAGCCTTGCATTAGCGCACCGCTGCCCTTTCAACGATTCCAGACAGCATGCCCTGTAGTTCAGCCAAGCTGGCTACTTCGTGATGCGGTACTGCAGGAATATCAGCAGGCCAAGTAGCCCCGTCTCGGTTCAACCACACCGCTTGCATGCCAAAATTAGCAGCGCCAGTCACATCGCTATGCACATCATCACCCACATGCACAACGCTTTGTGCTGCTACTCCGGCTCGATTGAGTGCCGTCTCAAAAACAAGCCGCGATGGTTTAGCAGCACCAATTTCAACCGCCGATAAGGCAAAATCAAAATACCGATCTAACCCAAGTCGATGCACCTCCGCATTACCATTGGTAATCGCACCCAATCGTACTTTGCCATGCAATGCCTCCAGCAGCGGTATCGCATCGTCATATAGACGCACAGCATGCCGGGCGTCCAAAAATGCCTCAAAAATCTCATCAACCATTTGCTGTAGGGCTTCACCACTCAGCCCCCCAACCTGACCGGCACGCCACAACGCCTCACGGCGCAATGCGGTTACGTCATGTGCAATATCGGAGCGGCTTTGCATGACTTCGTCGCGGAGTTGACGCAGACCCTCAAGGTCAAAGCGCGCGGCCACATCGGGGTAGCGCTGCTCTAAAAGCCCCTGCGCCACTGACTCTGCGTGATGTAGTACACCGGTCAGATCCCACAAGGTAAAGTCGAGATCAAATGTGACCGCATTCACCGGCCCAACAAATGGTTTTGTCATTCTTTTTCCTCAGTTAGCGTGCGCCACACGCAGGGCGCATTGAGTTTTTCATCGAGAAAATCAAGCCAAGCATCATGTGCCTCCAAGGCCGCTTCATTTGGCTGCGGCGTGGCAAGGCGCGGCCGATCCCTACTTAGACGCTGAATTGGCGCGACAACCGCATCTACTGCGCCGGACGTTGCGCCGCCCAAGTGCAAGGCGGCCTGACCGCCCGTCATTGCCAAATAAACTTCAGCTAGCAGCTCAGCATCTAATAACGCGCCATGTAACTCGCGTCGCGTATTATCGATACCGTAGCGGCGACACAGGGCATCCAGACTATTGCGCTGTCCTGGATGTCGTCGGCGCGCCAACTCCAAGCTATCTAACACCGTGCAATGATCGGTGACACGGCCCCAGGCAGTGCCCATTCTCTCCAACTCGTAATCCAAAAAGCCCACGTCAAATGGGGCATTGTGAATAATGAGCTCGGCGCCCCCAACAAAATCAATGAACGCTTGTGCAACGTCTGAAAAACGTGGCTTATCTGAGAGGAAGTCATCGGTTAACCCATGAACCGCCATGGCATCTGGATCAACGGGCCGCCCGGGATTTAAATACTCATGAAAACGCTTCCCAGTGGGGCGACGCTGCTCTAACTCATAACAGCCGATTTCAATAACGCGATGGCCTTCCTCAGGCGTAAGGCCCGTTGTTTCAGTATCTAAAATCACCTGTCGCATTAGCGGCTCACTGACTGCATTTCATCGATACCCTGATTAGCCAACGCATCCACACGCTCATTTTCAGCATGGCCAGAATGACCACGCACCCAATGCCAGCGCACGTCATGCTCGCTCGCGATAGCATCAAGGCGTTCCCATAAATCACGATTGGCCACCGGTTTGCGGGATGCCGTTCGCCAATTGCGCTGCTTCCAACCCGGCATCCACTCAGTAATACCGCGCCGCACATACTCTGAGTCGGTTGTTAATTCCACCCGACAAGGTTCTGACAGCAAGCTCAGCCCCTCAATCGCAGCGGTAAGCTCCATCCGGTTATTGGTCGTGTTGGGGTCGCCGCCATAGAGCGTCCGCTCTTTTTCTCCATTGCGTAGTAAAACACCCCAACCGCCAGGGCCAGGATTGCCACGACACGCCCCATCTGTATACATTTCAACCGTTTTCATTGCTTTATCTCCTCGCGTGAATGGCGGGCGCCAGCCTCAATCCACCCACGCGGGCTTAGCTCAAGTTTTCGCAAACGCCGTAACGACGGATGCGTGGGTCCGGGCACACGTTTTTGCCCGATGACGAGATTAACACCGCCTACCCACCGCAAAACTGGCCCCAAACTTTGATTATACGGCATGGCACGAACGCGCTGCCGCAGCAATAGTGCCAGTGCATCAGGCGAGCGTGGGGTTAAGCCAAGCACTAACATCCAATCAGCTAAACGTAGCGCGCTTAAATAACGCCCAGTCCAAGGCGGCTGCCCATGCTTAAAAGCGAGCAAACGGCGTAACCCCCACAGACTATAGGGGTTGAAACTTAAAACTAACAAATGCCCTTCGGGCGCCAATACCCTAACCGCTTCACGCATCACCTGATGCGGTCGATCTGCAAATTCGAGCTGGTGAATCAAAATCACCACATCCACGCTCTCGTTCGCAAAAGGCAGAGCTTCGGGCGCCCCTTGCAAGTCAACGGGGCCTTGGCGCCAATCATCCACAATCCACTGCCTTGCCCGTCCAAAAACAGCTGGACAGTGCCCCGCGCCATAAGCACCCACCTGTAAAACGCGAGTGGCATAAAGCCCGGCAAGCCGGCGATTGAGCAAACGTACCTCACGCTCAGCCAATTCTTGACCTGCCGTAGACGCAAACCACGTGTGCAGCGAGTGCATCGCCTCAGGCACCCCTTTGTTTGTATTTCAAATTTTGCCTCTAATTTGAGGCGTGCGTCGAGTCGGGTTAGCATGCACGCCATGCTCGAAATTACACCGATCCCAACTTTATCAGACAATTATACTTGGCTGGTCCGTCAACCAAAGAACGGCAAGGCAGCGGTTGTTGATCCAGGTGAAGCCGGGCCGGTGCGCTCAGCGCTCGAAGGTATGGATGCCGAGCTATCTGCCATCTTAATTACGCACCATCATCACGATCACATTGGTGGGGTAAAAACCTTGGCGCAAGGGAACGTTGTGGTTTACGGGCCTGCTGACTCAAACATTGCTGGTATCACCAATCCGGTACGTCCTGGTGACCATATAGAGCCCGCTGAGCTATTTATTGATCTTGAAATCATCGCCACCCCAGGGCATACGCTGGATCATATCGTCTATTACGGGGATGGCATTTTGTTTGCCGGTGATGCATTGTTTGCCGGCGGTTGCGGGCGGCTTTTTGAAGGGTCTGCTGAGCAAATGCAGCATTATCTTGCAACACTGCGCGCGCTGCCAGATAACACAAAAATTTATTGCGGCCATGAATACACGTTAAAAAATCTAGAATTTGCGGCCGCTGTTGAACCAAACAATACGCGCTTAGCGTCACGTCTTGACCAGGTGCGCAGTCAGCGGGCACGAAACGGGATCACGTTACCTTCCACCATGGATGAAGAAAAAGCGACCAACCCGTTTTTACGCTGGGATAATGCCGATGTAGCTGCCAGCGCCAGCCAATGGGCGGGGCGATCGCTAAAAGAACCGGTCGAAGTGTTTGCGGCACTTCGGCAATGGAAAGATCAATTTTAGGAACACAACATGCGCTGTCTTCGCTGGGGCTTCCCCATCGCTTTGATGCTGACGATCTCTGGCTGTGCGTCTCTGCAAGACAGCAGCGGTCCTGGCAGTCAATCATCCACCCCCGGCGGTAGCGGCGGTTATTTCTCGCCAACAGCGGCCTCCGCATCAACCCAAACGGGGATGCTAGCTGAGACATTGACTCAACCCTCCTCCGAAGCCATCGAAAGCAATGATGTATGGGATCGGATTCGCGCCGGTTTCACCCTACCAGAGGGTAATGCCGCGCGCGTTGCCAAAGAGCGCCAGCGCTACGTTGGGTTAGAAGATTTTTGGATTACCGTAAGTGAGCGAGCCAGTCCGTATCTATTCCACATTGCTGAAGAAATCGATACGCGCGGGCTGCCGATGGAAGTGGCCTTATTGCCAATTGTAGAAAGTGCCTATAAGCCCACGGCCTACTCTCATGGCCGAGCCGCGGGTTTATGGCAGTTTATACCCAGCACCGGGCAGCATTTTGGCCTTGATCAAAATTGGTGGTATGACGGCCGCCGTGATGTGCTCGCCTCCACAGACGCCGCACTGACCTATTTAACCTATCTGCATGAATTCTTTGATGGCGATTGGTTACTGGCTTTTGCCGCGTACAACGCTGGACAAGGCACCGTGGCCCGGGCAATTAAACGTAATGAAGCGGCCGGCAAACCCACCGATTACTGGTCGCTAAGCCTACCCCGCGAAACCATGCAGTACGTGCCCCGACTACTGGCTGCCCGGGATATCGTGCTAGACCCACCGGCTTACGGTGTAGCGCTCGTACCTATCGATAATGAACCGGCGATATCAGTGGTTGAACTAGCGCATCAGTTCGATTTAGCGCTTGCCGCAGAGCTTGCGGGCATTGACATGGAAATGCTCTATGCACTCAACCCAGGCTACAACCGCTGGGCAAGTGCGCCGGAGGGGCCACATCGGCTTCTGCTTCCGCTAGCGCAAGTTGATCAATTCAATCAGCGAGCCGCGGAAGTTCCGCGTGAGCAGTGGATGCGCTGGCAACGGCACCTTGTCAGTCCAGGCGAAACCCTAGGCGAAATTGCTCAACGCTACCGCATTAGCGTATCGGCCTTGCAAGAGGCGAACAATATTAATGGGCATATCATCCGCGCTGGTAGCGATCTTTTGGTGCCGGTTTCAAGCCGACCCACCGGCACAGAAAATATTGCGGGGTCTACGCAAAGCGAGCAACGTTTCAACCATGTGGTGCAGCCAGGCGAGTCGCTATGGGCCATCAGCCGCCGCTATGGGGTGAGCGTTGATCAATTGGTCAGCTGGAATGCGTTGAGCGCTGATAACACGCTACGCGTGGGTGAGCAGCTTACGGTTTGGTCAACAGAATCGGCGCCGACTAGCAACCTGGCCAGTAACGCAGTCGATACGATTCAACAGGTCAACTATACGGTTCGTCAGGGCGATTCACTGTATCGAATTGCCGAGCGCTTTCGAGTGACCATTGCCGATTTACGACGCTGGAACAACTTGGGCAGCAACAATTTGTTGCAGCCTGGACAACGGCTTCAGCTACAGGTTGATGTGACCGCCGCTCAGTGATCAGCGGGCAATGTCACATTCACCTCTAATACTTCGCAATCGCCGTCTCGTTCAACTTGGATTTTGACAGCATCATCATCCACGCTCGTATAGCGCTGAATAACCTCAAGAATCTCATTTTGCAGCGCTGGGAGATAATCTGGCCCGCCACGACCGCTTCGCTCACGCGCTACGATTACCTGCAGGCGCTCTTTGGCTACCGAAGCTGAGGCACGCCGTTCAGATCGAAAATAATCAAGAAAGCCCATAATTGCCTCAGCCTCCAAACAGCTTGCTAAACAATCCCTTTTTATCGGTCAAAAAGCGATGATCCCGCTTCTCACCTAAAAAGCGCGCAACCGTATCGTCATACGCCTGGCCTGCATCCGATTTTTCATCAAGAATAACCGGCATACCCGCATTCGATGCGTTGAGGACTGCTGTTGATTCAGGAATAACACCCAATAGATTAATCGAAAGAATTTCGCAGACATCCTCAACGCTCAACATCTCTCCCTTACCGACCCGGGATGGAGAATAGCGTGTCACGATCAGATGCTCTTTAACGGGATCTTCTCCGCGCTCGGCACGTCGCGTTTTACTGGATAACAACCCCAGTACGCGGTCTGAATCTCTGACTGAGGAGACTTCTGGGTTGGTTACTACCAGCGCATCGTCGGCATAGTACATGGCCAGATGCGCACCGCGCTCGATACCTGCCGGAGAATCGCAAACGATGTAATCAAACTCCTCAGCAAGGCCTTCGAGCACCTTTTCAACGCCCTCTTGGGTCAGTGCATCTTTGTCTCGGGTTTGTGAGGCTGGAAGAATGGCAAGATTATCAACTCGTTTGTCGCGAATGAGCGCCTGATTGAGATTGGCTTCTCCATGAATCACATTAACAAAGTCGTAAACGACTCGGCGCTCACACCCCATAATCAAATCCAAATTACGCAGGCCCACATCAAAGTCGACCACGACAGTACGATGCCCTGCTCTCGCTAATCCTGCACCGAATGCAGCACTGGTGGTCGTTTTGCCTACACCGCCTTTACCGGATGTCACCACTACAATTCTTGCCACACTAACCTCCCGGGTTAAACGCGGGCTGGATTTGGAGGCTATCTCCCTCCAGCCACGCCATTGTCGATATCCCGCCTAGGGCAGGATCTATTTGATCACTTAACTGGTAATGACCCGCAATTGCGAGCAACTCCGCACGCTGATCCATACAAAAAATGCGCGCATCAGTGGCGCCCTGAACCCCTGCTAACGCTCGGCCTCGCAGGGTGTTATAAACATGAATATGGCCATCCGCCATAATTTCAGCCCCCGCACTAACGGGCGCAGTCACGACAAGATCGCCCCCGCGCGCGTAAATTTGCTGGCCAGAGCGAACCGGCTGGGTAACCACCTGCGCAGGGCCAGCTGGCGCGGCGGCGGGAGCCGGTTTCTCTCGAGTTGCCGCTGCCAGATTCCGGATTAGCCCCAAACCGGCTGCCGATGCCAGCGCCTCGCTCACATTCATGCTGCCCACCGGCAAAAGGCCGCGCTCTTTGAGGCCTTCTGCCACATCGCGCAACGTTTCTACCGTTACGTTAAGTCCGTCTGCCGGGGCTAAAACGAGGGGAACACCCGAGAAAAGATCTGGCGCATTGGTCAACCGGCCATCCAGTTGGCGTAACACCTCTGAGGTATCAGACGTCAACATGCGCAGCACCATAAAGGTGCCCATGCGGCCCTTAATTTCAATCGCCATCAGTCGAGCAGTCGATTCATGCGCCGAACAAAACTAGCGGGGTCGTCTAAACGCCCCCCCTCCATCAGCACTGATTGCTCAAATAAAAGCACGGCCCAATCATCAATAGACGCGTCTGTCATCTGCGCCAAACGCTCGATAATGGCATGCTCGGGATTAATCTCAAGAATCGGTTGCTGACTGGGCAAGTCATGGCCAGCCGCCTTTAGCATCCGCTGCATGTGAATGCCCAGCTCGCCTTCGTCAACCACTAAACAGGCGGGCGAGTCCGTTAATCGATGACTGACTCGAACATCTGAGACACGATCACCCAGCGCAGTTTTTACCCGTTCGATCAAGTTGCTCACAGATTCTGCTGGAGGCTCGGTCGATTCCGCTTGATTCAGATCCAACTGGCCTTTTGCAATGGCTTTCAAGGGATGCCCATCAAACTCGGTTAGATGGGTGGTGAGCCATTCATCTACCGGCTCTGCAAGCAGTAGCACTTCTAATTCATGCTTGCGAAAGGCTTCTAGGTGCGGGCTATTGCTAACGGCAGCAAAAGATTCACCCGTTAGGTAGTAAATAGCGTCTTGGTCTGGCTTCATCCGGACAATGTAATCTGCCAAAGACACGCTGGGCGCGGATGTTTCGTGTGTGGAGTAAAAGCGCAGCAACCCGGCAATGCGTTCCGCATTGGCAGGGTCTTCGACTGGCCCCTCTTTGAGCACCGTCCCAAACGCGCTCCAAAAACTGTTGTAGCGCTCTGATTCCTCTTTAGCCAAACGCTCTAAAGCATCGAGTACGCGTTTGATAGAAGCCGCCCGAATTCGGTCAATCAACCGATTATGTTGCAGCAGTTCACGCGAGACATTGAGCGGCAGATCATCTGAATCAATAATGCCACGCACAAACCGTAGATACCGCGGCATCAATCGGTGTTCGCGATCTTCCATAATGAAGACCCGACGCACATATAGCCGTAGCCCGCTTCGCCCCTCTGGCTCGAATAAATCAAAGGGTGCCTGGCTGGGTAAGAACAGCAATGAGGTGTAGGCCTGAGCACCTTCAACCTTGTTATGCAGCGTTGCTAACGGGGGCTCGGTATCAAAGGTTAACTGCCGGTAGAAGTCGTGATAATCGCTATCGCTTAACTCCGATTTCGGTCGCATCCACAGCGCAGAGGCTTGATTGATGGTTTCCAGTTCGCCGTTTTCTTCAGCAATCAAAATTGGGATGGCGATGTGATCAGAGTAGCGCCGAACAATTGACTTTAGGCGAAAACGGTCGAGAAATTCGTCTTGCTCTGCACCCAAATGTAAGGTGACTTCCGTGCCTCGAGCCTCACGCGGCAGCGAGGCAATTTCAAACTGCCCTTTGCCCGCTGAGGTCCATAAAACGCCGTCTTCAGGCGCCAAACCGGCACGCCGGGTATGCACTGTTACCTTATCTGCCACAATAAACGCGGAGTAAAAACCAACGCCGAACTGACCAATTAACTGGGCGTTCTGACGCTCATCATTGGTCATTGCTTCAAGAAAACGTCGGGTGCCTGATCGTGCAATCGTGCCGAGATGATCAATCACCTCGGTGCGATCCATACCCGTGCCATTATCGATCACGCTAACGGTTCGCGCTTTTTCATCAACACGAATTTCAATTCGCGGTTCGGGGTCGTCCTCGTTAAGCTCAGGCGTCTGTAGGGCTTCAAATCGCAACCGATCCGCCGCGTCGGCGGCGTTTGAAATCAACTCACGCAGAAAGATTTCACGATTGCTGTAGAGAGAGTGAATCATCAGGTCCAGCAATTGCTGGACCTCTGCCTGAAACTCATGGGTTTCGGGATTTTGGGTATCGCTCATTGCGTTAAAACATTTCCGACTGGTCAATCTTATCTGTGCGGCCTGATCCAATCTCAGGAATTTCCCGACCTGGAATATGATCACCGGTTACCATTTGCTTGTAACCCATGCCCGGCCCCACCATCGGATAAACGCCGGCATCCGGATCAATCATAACTTCAAGAAATGCCGGGCCATCGAACCCAACAAAGGCCGCCATGGCTTCATCTAGCGCTTCACGGCTATCAACACGCCGGGCAAACTCAAAGCCATCGGCTTCGGCCGCTTTAACGAAATCTTTTTTATGCAGCGATTTATCGCTACCGGAGAAACGATCGTTAAAGTATAGCCGCTGCCACTGCCGAACCATGCCATCGCCGTTATTATTCAGCAGCAAAATTTTAACGGGCAAACCGTAAGTGGTAACGGTTTCCATCTCACCCAAGTTCATTCGCAAGCTGCCATCGCCATCAACATCGATCACAATTGCGTTTGGATTGGCAAACTGTGCCCCAATGGCTGCTGGCAAACCAAACCCCATCGTGCCCATAGAGCCAGAGGTCATCCATAGCCGCGGGTATTTAAAATCAAGATATTGAGCCGCCCACATTTGATGCTGGCCCACACCCGTGCTCACAATTGCCTCGCCGCGTGTGATGGCGTTTAAAGAGGCCATTACCGCTTGCGGTTGGATTAGGTCACCATCTTGTTTGTAGTCCATGGGATGACGCTTACGTAGCTCTTGGCAATGCGCAGCCCAGCGACTGTAATCTTTCTTAAAGCCAAACGCCCGGCCGTACTCCAGCAAAGACTGCATGGCATGCCCTGCCTCGCCGATATGCGACCAGTCGACGCGTTTAACCTTGCCAATTTCTGCGGCATCAATGTCGATATGCGCAACATGCTCGGCAAGTGGTGCAAACAATTCGGCTCTTGCGGCCACGCGATCGTCAAACCGCGCGCCTACGGCCACAATAAAATCACAGTCTTCTACCGCATAGTTTGCATACGCGGTGCCATGCATGCCTAGCATGTGCAGACACAGATCATCCGTACTATCGACGGCGCCAAGGCCCATTACCGTAGTAACCGCGGGAATCCCATGCTCTTTGGCAAAAGCCATCACAGCCTCAGCCCCATCACCATGAATGGCGCCGCCACCCACGTAAAGCAATGGTCGGCGCGATTGCTCTAGCAAAGCAAAGAAATCTTTGGCCTTTTGTTCAGATAACCGCTGCGTGGCGAGTGCCTCCATCCGCTGGCGATACCCGCGGATGTCCAAAACCCCCTCGCCCTTGAAATGACCCACCCAATTTTGCACATCTTTAGGCAAATCAACGACAACCGGACCAGGCCGGCCAGACCGTGCCACCTCAAACGCCGTTCGAATGGTTTCTTCCAGCTGCTCAGGGCGTGTGACTAAAAAAACATGCTTGGCGCAGGCGCCCATGATGTTAACGATGGGGGCTTCTTGGAATGCATCGGTACCCATCGCACTGCGCGGTACCTGCCCCGTAATTGCCACCACAGGAATCGAATCAGCCATACAATCGCGAATGGGTGTGACCGTGTTGGTGGCTCCAGGCCCGGAGGTGACCAGAAACACCCCCACTTTGCCCGAGCTACGCGCATACCCTGCGGCCATAAAGCCTGCGCCCTGCTCGTTGGCCGGCACGACCAAGCGCATGGGTTCTTCTTCAGGCTGGGTGCGGTTACGCTCGTTAAACCGAAATACCGCATCGTAAGTCGGCAGAATCGCACCACCGCTATAACCAAAGACCGTATCGACGCCTTCCTGGGCCAATACCTCGATTACCATCTCCGCACCGCTCATTTGCTCGCCTGCGCGCGGATGGGTCGATTGAACTTCCTTCGCGTCGGCAAGGCACTTCGCTTCGCTGGGGAGAGCTGCTTCTTGCATGATCATCTTCCAAAATCAGTAAGTTGTGTTCACCTTGTCATCATACCGTATTGTTTCTGGGATTAAAGTGCAGCGACGCCGAATTAATGCAGTAACGAAGCCCCGTAGGCTCTGGACCATCAGGAAAGACGTGCCCCAAATGTGCGCCACATTGATGGCAAAGCACCTCGACCCGACGCATCCCCAAACTCTGATCAGCCTCCTCATCAATGTTCGCGGCTTCTATCGGCGCCCAAAAACTCGGCCAGCCTGAGCCTGAGTCGTATTTTTGCGCGCTGTCGAATAAGGGCGTATCACAGCAAATACAGCCAAAAACACCATCGCCTTTAAAGTCGTTGTAAGTACCCGTAAACGGTGGCTCAGTGCCCTTTTGCTGGGTCACACGATACTGCTCTGGCGTTAAACGCTCTTTCAAATCGGTCATGAGGCTCAGCTCCTTTAAGATTTGCCCTACAATAACGCGTTCATTTTAACCGAGCGAACCCATGAGCCAGTCTGACAACATTATTCTCGTCAATATCTCCGGCAGTGACCGCCCAGGCATTACCGCAGCACTCATGAGGGTGCTTGCGCAGTACGATGTGCGCGTGCTCGATATCAGTCAGGCGATGGTGCATGAGAATTTGGCTCTAGGTATTCTCATTAAGCTTGCAGACGAAGCGCATTCTGCACATGTTTTAAAAGATCTGCTCTTTGAGGCGCATACCCTAGATTTGCGGGTTCGCTTTCAGCCGGTCAGCTTGTCCGAGTATCAAGGCTGGGTGAGTGGAGAAAATCAAGCACGCTATGTGCTTACGTTACTTGGACGAAGAGTGACTGCTGCACAAATCGCACGCATTGCAGCGGTAACCACCACTCATGGGCTGAATATCGAAGATATTGTTCGGCTATCAGCCCGCAGCCCATTGCACGACGAAAATATCGACAGTCGGGCTTGCTTAGAGTTGTCGCTACGCGGTGAGCCGGGTGACGAAGACGCCATGAAATCTGCGTTTCTCTCCATTTCTCAGGAAATGGATATCGATATTTCATTTCAAGCGGATACGTTCTATCGACGCAATCGCCGCCTCGTTGTGTTTGATATGGATTCGACACTTATTCAGCAAGAAGTGATCGATGAACTAGCGCATGAAGCGGGCGCAGGCAAGGCCGTTGCCGCTATTACAGAAGCCGCGATGCGTGGCGAGATTGATTTTAGCGAGAGCCTGAAACGCCGAGTTGCCGCGCTAGAGGGGCTTGATGCCACGGTTTTAGAGCGCGTTGCAGAGCGGCTGACTTTAACCGAGGGCGCTGAACGACTCATTAAGACCCTGCAAATGCTGGGTTATCGAACGGCCGTGATCTCAGGTGGGTTTTCATTTTTTGGGCAACACTTAAAAAGCCAGCTTGGACTCGACTATGTGCATGCTAATGACTTGGAAATGGTCGATGGCCGCCTAACGGGCCAGGTTCTAGGCCCTATTATTGATGGTGATCGCAAGGCCGAATTGCTGCAAGATATTGCTCGGCAGGAACGCATTGCACTGGAACAGGTGATTGCGGTGGGGGACGGCGCAAACGACCTGCCAATGCTAAGGATTGCTGGCTTAGGTATCGCTTTTCATGCGAAACCCTTAGTACAGCAGAGCGCACGGCAAGCCATTTCAACCATTGGCCTCGACGGCGTTCTCTACCTGATGGGTATGAACGACGCCGAAAGTCCGTATTAGTTGCTGCCCTTGGCCTTAACCTTTTCGCGAATACGTGCGGCCTTGCCACGGCGATCGCGCAGAAAGTAAAGCTTAGCCCGGCGCACATCACCGCGGCGCTTGACCTGAATGCTCTCGATTAGAGGGCTATGCAGCTGGAAAACCCGCTCAACGCCCTCGCCATGCGAGACTTTACGAACCGTAAAAGAAGAGTTTAGGCCGCGATTGCGCTTAGCAATGACCACACCTTCAAAGGGCTGCGTCCGCTCACGGTTACCTTCACGCACCCATACGTTAACCAGCACCGTATCGCCCGGGTTCATGTCGGCCAATGACCGCCCGGTTTTTTCTACCTGTTCACGCTCCAGCGCTTCGATAATGTTGCTCATTTTTTAGCCATGCTCCGACTTGTATGAATCCAGAAGTGCCTGATCTTCAGCACTCAACTTAACTTGTTCAATCAGCTCCGGACGCTTACGCCAGGTTCTCCCGAGTGCCTCGCGCCGCCGCCATTGGGCTACCGCACCATGATCGCCACTCAACAGCACCTCTGGCACTGAACGCCCGTCAATCTGTTCAGGTCGGGTGTAATGCGGGCAGTCTAAGACTCCGCCCGTAAAAGCATCTTGGACTGCCGACTCAGAATGCCCAAGAACACCCGGCAGTTGCCGTGCAACTGCATCAATGGTGACCATGGCAGGCAGCTCACCACCGCTTACCACATAATCACCAATTGAAAGCTCTTCATCGACTTCTAATTCGATGAGTCGCTCATCAATTCCTTCATAACGGCCGCACAACAGAATAATCCGTTCCCGTTGCGCCAGCGATGCCGCTATCTCATTATTAAGCTGACCCCCCTCAGGGGTCAGATACACAACCGATGCTGGCTGGTCAGCCTGCCGCGCTGCCTGAATTGCGGCGCGCAATGGCTCTACCTTCATGACCATTCCGGGGCCGCCCCCGTAAGGTCGATCATCTACCGTGCGATGCCGGTCAGTGGCGTAATCGCGCGGATTCCAAGTGACTAATTCTATCAGTTTTTGGTCTGCCGCCCGTGCAATCACGCCGTAGTTTTGCACGGCTTTAACAAACTCAGGAAACAAAGTAACTACATCAAACCTTAATGCAGTCAAAACGTTGCATCCCAATCTACAATCACACGGCCCGCCGCCATATCCACTTGCTTAACGTAGAGTTCTGGAACAAAGGGGATTAACCGTTCCCGCTCACCTTGAACCACCAACACATCGTTAGCACCTGTTTCCATCAGGCCAGTCACGGTGCCTAAATCTTCTCCCGTGACTGTTTGCACCTGCAAGCCTTCTAAATCGGCCCAGTAGTATTCCCCTGGCGCCGGAGGCGGTAAATCCGCCTTTGGGATCTGAATTTTGGCGCCGCGTAACGCTGCTGCCTGATCCCGATCATTAACATCTTTTAGCTGCGCTACCAGCCCACGCCCCTGCGCTTGGCCTTTAATCAGCGTTGCTGTTTGTTCACCCGACTCGCTGACAAGCCGCCAAATCGGGTAGCTAAAAATATTCTCCCGAGGCCGAGTCCAAGAACGAATTTTGACCGCGCCCCTGACACCGTGCACGCCAACAATATCGCCGAGCTCAATCCAATCAGCCCCGCTCATCTCAGCGGCCAGCCTTGATTAATCAGGCCTCGGTAGCCTCAGCGGCTGCGCCACGGCGTGCCTGGCGAATCAGTTGGCTAACGCGATCACTAGGCTGCGCGCCCTTGGCCAGCCATTCGTCTACCCGGTCAAGATCGATGCGCAACGGCACTTCTTGCCCAGCGGCAATCGGGTTAAAAAACCCAACCCGCTCAATAAACCGGCCGTCTCGGGCGTTACGCCGATCGGTGACCACTAAATGATAGAACGGACGCTTTTTAGCGCCGCCGCGCGATAGTCGAATCGTAACCATGTTTGCTTTAGGCCTCTTGCCATGCCTTGGGATAACCCGCGATTGTACCTGTCTGCTTAGCGCCCGCCAAGCCCCGGAGGCATTCCACCCCCAAACTGGCGCATCATCTTCTTCATGCCGCCTTTTTTGAGCTGCTTCATCATCTTTTGCATTTGCTTATGTTGTTTCAACAGCCGGTTAACATCTTGCACCTGCATGCCCGCACCTGCTGCGATCCGGCGCTTGCGTGACCCATTGATCACATCGGGCCGGCGGCGCTCATCCGGTGTCATCGAATCAATGATGGCTACCTGCCGGCGCACTTGCCCATCATCTAACTGATTTCCAACCTGCTGACTCATCTGCCCCATGCCCGGCATTTTATCCATCAAACTGCCTAAGCCGCCCATGCGCTTAATTTGCTGCATTTGATCACGCAAGTCCTCCAAGTCAAAACCTTGGCCTTTTTTGAACTTATCCGCCATGCGCTCGGCTTGGCCGCGATCTACGCTGCGTTCAACTTCTTCAACCAGGCTAAGCACATCACCCATGCCCAAAATGCGCGATGCCACCCGATCGGGATGAAACGCCTCTAGGGCATCGGTTTTCTCGCCGATACCTAAAAACTTAATCGGCTTGCCAGTGATTTGCCGAATGGACAGCGCCGCACCGCCGCGGGCATCACCATCTGTTTTGGTTAAAATTACGCCCGTTAATGGCAAGGCTGCATTAAATGCCTGAGCCGTATTGGCGGCGTCTTGGCCCGTCATGCTGTCTACCACAAACAGCGTTTCCACCGGCTGCACTGCGGCATGAATCCGCCCCACCTCGCTCATCATTTCTTCATCGACATGCAAACGACCAGCGGTATCAACGAGCAGTACGTCGTAATAGCCAGTGGTTGCCTGCCCCAGCGCTGCCTTGGCAGTGGCAACCGGATCCTGTGTTGTATCGGTCGGGTAAAAATCAAACCCCACCTCGCTAGCAAGGCGCTGCAGCTGATCAATAGCCGCCGGGCGATAAACATCAAGCGACACGGCCAGTACTTTCTTTTTATCCTGCTCGATAAGGCGCCGGCCAAGTTTGGCGATACTGGTTGTTTTACCAGAACCCTGCAAACCCGCCACCATAACAACAGCCGGCGGGCGGGTGCTTAAATCAAGCGCATCGTTTTGCTCGCCCATCAATTGAACGAGCTCTGCATGCACAATTTTTATAAATGCCTGCCCGGGTGTGAGGCTTTTCATTACCTCTGCGCCGAGCGCACGTTCACGCACATCCGCAATAAAATCTTTAACAACCGGCAGGGCCACGTCTGCCTCTAGCAAGGCCATGCGAACCTCACGCAGCGTTTCCTGAATATTGTCCTCAGTCAGCCGCCCTTTGCCGCGCAGGCGCTTGCCGATGGCCTCAAACCGATCACTCAGGTTGCTGAACATTAGGTTCGTCTCCGTTTTCTTTTCAAACTGATGCAGGAAATTGTACTAGGCCCTACAGTTTATGCCATCATCAAGCCTTGTTTGCTTTGCAAAGCTCGCCTTTTGCGCATGAATCAAATCGTCGCGTTACCGATAGCGGTAATTCTGTACAACGCAGCACTGATTGCTCTGGTAGTCGGTTTCCGCGGGCTTATGCCCATGCGCCGCGCTGAGCATCTGGCTATTCTGCTGGCAGTACCCGCATCTTTAATTCACGCCGTTTTGGTTTGGCAAAACCTTTATACAGCAGCGGGCATCAACCTTGCGGTTGTGAATGCGGCCTCACTGGTGGGCTGGCTTACCGGGATTACTCTGTTAATCGCATCCCTTCGTCAACCTGTTATTAGCTTAGGCGTGGTTATTTTCCCGTTAGCAGCGCTCACTTTAGCGTTGGCGAGTTTATCCGCGCCGAGCACTCAGGCCCTGGTGCCCATCGGTGCCGCCGTCGATATCCACGTGATCTCCTCAGTACTGGCCTACAGCATCTTTGCGCTAGCGAGTGCTCAAGCGTTGCTGCTGGCCTGGCAAGACCATGCGCTACGCCGGCGGCATCCAGGGGGGTTGCTCGGCGTTCTGCCCCCCCTTCAGGTCATGGAAGCGCTGCTCTTTCAGCTGCTCATTGTCGGTTTTATCTTATTGTCTTTTGCGTTACTCACCGGCTGGTTGTTTGTAGACAACCTCCTTGCTCAAGACCTTGTGCACAAAACCGTGATCTCCGGGCTTGCTTGGATTGTCTTTGCAGCCGTTTTAGTCGGCCGCTACTTTGCCGGTTGGCGTGGGCGCACAGCGGTTCGTGGCACGCTAGGCGGCTTTTTGCTTTTGGCCCTTGCCTACTTTGGCAGTAAAGTCGTTCTCGAACTCATTCTAGGCCGCTGAGCAATACACTCTATGGACGCTATCCCCCTTTCAGCGCTCTTTGGCATCCTTATCGGACTGATCATTTTGTCGGCGTGTTTTTCTAGCTCTGAAACCGCGCTGATGATGCTAAATCGATATCGCTTACGCCACTTAGCACGTGACGGGCATCGTGGTGCTCGCCGGGCCGAAAAGCTATTAAAGCGACCCGATCGGCTGATTGGCATCATTTTGTTGGGCAACAACTTCGTCAATATCACCGCCTCTGCTGTTGCCACATTGATTGCGCTTCGGCTTGGTGGTGAGGGCGCATTAGCAGCTGCAACCGGCTTACTCACCCTTGTGATTTTGATTTTTGCCGAAGTAGCACCGAAAACACTGGCAGCACTGCGCCCCGAGCGTATTGCATTTCCCGCGGCTTGGATTCTTGGCCCCCTGTTACGCGTTCTCTACCCGTTGGTTTGGTTAACGAATTTAATTGCCAATAGCATCCTGCGGATATTTGGCATTAAGCCTGACCAGGAAGGCCATTCAACGTTAAGCCGCGAAGAACTGCGGACCGTCGTTAATGAGGCGGGCGCAATGATTCCGCAGCGCCACCAATCGATGCTGCTCAGTATTCTTGATCTAGACAAGGCAACCGTTGAAGACATCATGATTCCGCGCAATGAACTTAGCGCGATTAATTTAGAAGACGACTGGGCAACCATTCGCGAACAAATCATTCGCTCTGCCTACACACGTTTACCGGTGCATGAAGGCCCCATCGACAATATTCAGGGCGTGCTACATGTGCGTCGCAGTCTGGCTGCGATGGTTACTGGGGAGATGGGCCCTGAGCAGTTGCGCGAAAGTTTAATGACGCCGTATTTCATCCCTGAAGGCACGCCTTTGCATGTGCAAATGCTGAATTTTCAGTCGGCTAAACGGCGGATGGGGCTTATTGTTGATGAATATGGCGATCTTACTGGCCTTGTAACCATCGACGATATTCTTGAGGAGATTGTTGGCGAGTTCACCACCGACCCTGCTGAGAACATTAAAGACATTCATCCACAGCCAGATGGCAGCTTTCTGGCGGTTGGCAGCGCAAGTGTTCGAGAACTCAATCGCCTACTGGGTTGGACCGTGCCCGCGGATGGCCCCAAAACACTCAATGGATTGATACTGGAATACTTAGAAACCATTCCAGAGCCCGGCACCAGTTTTCTGATCGATCGACACCCGGTAACCGTGCTCCAAACGGAGGAAAACCGGGTGAAGGTGGCGCGGCTGCAACCGCCTGTCAAGCCTGTATCAGATCGTGGCTCCGCCCGCTGAGCGACGCCAGGTTGTACCGCCCGCGCCATCTTCAAGGACCACACCCTCGGCGAGTAGTGTTGCTCTAATTTCATCAGCTCGGGCAAAGTCACGATTGGCACGCGCCGCCTCACGCTCAGCCACTAAGGCATCAATACGTGCTATATCACCCCCTACCGTAGCCGCCCCGCCTTGTAAAAACTGCTCCGGATCATCCATTAACAACCCAATGGTTTGGCCCAATTGACGTAAACAGCAACCTAAGCTTGCGGCCGTTTCCTGCTTACCCGCCTCGCGCTGCCGATTAATTTCACGCGCCAAGTCAAACAGCACAGATAGCGCAAGTGGTGTATTGAAATCATCATCCATGGCGGCCGTAAAACGAGCCTTCCAGCTGTCGTTAATGGCGTTAGCCTCTGCTGGCAACCCTCGAAGGGCGGTATACATCCGCTCTAACCCCGCGCGAGCTGCATCCAATGCGGCATCATTAAAATTAAGTGGGCTACGATAGTGAGTGCTTAACAAAAAGAGCCGAACCACCTCGGCAGGATGTGCCGCCAAAACATCGCGAATGGTGGTGAAATTGCCCAATGACTTTGCCATCTTCTCGTCATCGACTCGCACATGCCCGTTGTGCATCCAGTAATTCACAAAATGCTTGCCGGTGGCCGCTTCTGACTGGGCAATTTCATTTTCATGATGAGGAAATTTTAAATCCACCCCCCCGCCATGAATGTCGAAATGCGCACCCAAATGGGCAATCGACATTGCTGAGCATTCAATATGCCAACCCGGGCGGCCCATTCCCCAAGGCGATGGCCAGCCAAGCTCATCGTTTGCCGCGCCTTTCCATAATGCAAAGTCAGCCGGATCTTGCTTATGCTCTCCAGGCTCGATGCGCGCGCCCGCTCTCAGTGATTCAAGACGCTTACCCGAAAGCGCACCATAGTCAGGAAAACTGGCCACCGAGTAATACACATCGCCGTTCACTGCATAGGCATGCCCTGAATCAATCAGCTGCTCAATTAACGCAATAATCTCGGCAATATGCTCGGTAGCGCGCGGCTCTGCATCAGGGCGCAAACAGCCTAAGGCGTCTGCATCTTCATGCATCGCAGCAATAAAACGCGACGTTAACGAGCCGATCGGCTCATCAAGCTCGGCCGCGCGACGAATAATTTTATCGTCAACATCGGTGATATTGCGGATGTACTCCACCTGATAACCACTAAAGCGCAGATGCCGAACCACGGTATCAAACACCACCATCGCCCGGGCATGACCCAGGTGGCAGTAGTCATAGACCGTCATACCGCAAACGTACATGCGCACATGCGGTGGCTCGATAGGCCGAAAAACTTCCTTTTTGCCGCTTAAGCTGTTGTGAACCTCAAGCATCCCGCGCTGCTCCCACCGCAATCGCCGCCGCAGCTTCAAGGCGCTGACGAGCAATGGCCGCTGGCATCAGCGCAATGATGCCGCCTAAACCCGGGCCAGACTCAAGCCCAGTCAATGCCAAGCGTAACGGCTTCATAAGCCCACCCCCACGCTGACCTGTTGCTTGCTCAAGCGACGCCTTTAAAACAGACCACTCAGCGCCCCGATCCGATTCAATGACCGCTAACGCCTGAGTGAAAAAATCGGGCCCCACCGAACTCATCCGCTGCTGCGCGGCCTCTGTGTGCGATGCCAGCAAGGCAGATCCAAATAACCGTGCCGCCCAGTCGTTAATCTCTTGTGGAAAGCGCATATTCGGCTGAACAAGCCCTACCAGCTGCTCCAGCGCGGCAGTATCAATTGGCCCATCAACGCAATTCGAATCAAACGCATCCAGCAAGTCAGCCACGGGCGCTTGTGCCATAGCCAGATCCTGCCAATGATCCAACTGACGGTAATCAAATAACGCTGGGCCTTTTGCCAAATGCCCCGGATCAAATGTTTGGGCGAAGTCATTCAGCGTTTCAAGTTGATCGCTAGCCCCTGAGTATCCGAGGCGCGCTAGATAATTGAATACAGCCTCAGGCCGATAGCCAGTGGCTCGTAAATCCGCAATGCTTGCTGCGCCGCTGCGCTTGGATAAAGGCCGGCCTTCAACACCCACCACCAATCCCAAATGCCCGTACGCGGGCACCGGCAAATCAAGCGCTGCTAAGACCAGCAACTGCCGTGGTGTATTAGCAATGTGATCTTCGCCCCGCAGCACATGGGTAACGCCCATCAAGGCATCATCCAGCGCGTTTGCGAACAAAAATGCCGCGGTGCCATCGGCCCGCCGAATCACAAAATCACCCGGCAACCGATCAGAAGAAATTGCCTGCTCACCGCGCACAATATCCACATACTTTAGCGACCGCGCAGCGGGTACGCGTAAGCGCAAACTGGCGGCTTCTCCGGCCTGCATGCGTGCACGGGCCTCGGTAGGATCAATCTCGGCGCAATGCCCGTCATACCGAGGGGGTTTGCCAGCTGCTTGTTGCTGGCGACGTAGCTTATCCAGCCGCTCAACGGTGCAAAAACACGGATACGCATGGCCGCTATCCAAGAGCCGATCAAAATAGTCGGCATGAATCTCTGCCCGTGCTGACTGCTGCCAGTTAACCGGGGGCTGCCCACAATCTGGCCCTTCACCCCAATGCACGCCAAGCCAGCGTAAATCTTCCATAACAGCAGCGAGCGCGTCGGCCTGATTTCTGGCTTCGTCGCTATCTTCTATCCGCAATAAAAAGGTGCCATTTTGGCTTTTTGCCAGCAGTGCACTAAAAATGGCCGTTCGTAAGTTGCCGGCATGCAGCAACCCCGTAGGACTAGGAGCAAATCGTGTTTTTACAGGTCGTTTTGTCATGGCGCATCATGTTAGCCCATGCCCTGCTTGCATGCAGCCACGAATAGTGGAATTCTCATCGCCATGAAGCCACTTGAGCATAACAGCCACCAAGCCCCTATCCTCATGATCGCTGATTTACACCTCGATCAGAGCCGCCCACAGGCTATTGCCGCGTTCTTACAATTCCTTGCCGGCCCTGCTCGTCACGCCCAAGCAGTGTATATTTTAGGGGATTTGTTTGAAGCCTGGATTGGCGATGATGCCCAACCTGCCGACGACCCAATTGCCCCTGCGCTTCATTCGCTGGCAGCGCAAGGCGTGGCTATTTACCTTTTGCACGGCAATCGTGACTTTTTACTGGGTCATGCGTTTGCCGAAGCCGCCGGCGCAAAACTTTTAGAAGAGCCGGTGCGCATTGTGATCGATAACGAACCCGTCATCCTAGAACATGGCGATGCGCTTTGTACCGATGATGTTGATTATCAAGCGCTGCGCCAGCAACTCCGAAACCCTCAATGGCAATCTGGGTTTCTTGCCTTACCAATTGCTGAGCGAATTCGCCAAGCACAAGCGGCACGTGAGCAAAGCAGCAGCGCAATGAGCGCAAAATCACAAGCGATTATGGATGTAAATCCCGCGGCGGTGGAGGCACGGCTTCGCGAAGAAAAGGTCCAGCGGCTCATTCATGGCCACACTCATCGACCCGCTCAGCACAGCCTAAATGTTGATGGCGCCCCCTGCGTGCGAATCGTCTTGGGCGACTGGTTTGAGCAAGGCAGTGTCTTGCGCATCGAAAATGGGCAATATGAGCTACAACGATTTTCTTTGAGCGCGTAACCGAGCGAGCTGATCATCCGCTGCACGCCTGACTTGTTCGCTTGGGTCGTGCTGCGCCACCTCGGCTAGCACCTGACGATCGTTCACGCGTGACAAGGCAGCCCGCCGCAGCACCTCTTCACGGGCACTTCTTGCCACGTGAGCAAGTATTTGCCGATCGTTACAGGCCTGCACGGCTGCCAGACGGTACTCAAGTGCCAGTTCATCGCCCCCCGAAAGCAGCTGCCGGTAGCGGGCTCTGGCAGCCGCTGCAACGTCAGCTGATGCCTCTTGCTCAAGAAGCTGGCGCAACACAACCAGATCAAGCAAACGCTTTGCCGCAGCCGCGCGCACCCGATCAGCTTGATCATGGAGCGCCATTCGGCGAAGGGTATTTTGGCCAACATCACCCTGATTAATTGCCGCTACTCGCTGCTCTGGGTCTGCACTGTCAGCTTGCGGCAACGATCGGCGCCATTTTCGCAAAAAACCCCAGTCAAACATCAAGGTTAGGACACCACCCGATCACAACATCCATCACATTGGTGCCGGTATAACCGGTTTTCACCAGATCATTCGAGGCCGCGAGAAAATTGCCCGCATCCGCCGCCTTTAAACACCTTTCAGCCGTCAAACCGGCAGCGCTGCCACGCTTGATGGTTTCTCCATCAATAACTGCGCCGGCATCTTCTCCTGGGCCATCCGCACCATCCGTACCGGCGGCAAGCAGCAACTTATCTGTACCTTCCAATTCACAAGCTGCCGCTAAAGCGAGCGTTTGCATACGCCCGCCACGCCCGGGATTTGATGGCAAATTAACCGTAGGCTCCCCACCCCAAATATGGATACCGGAGTTCCCATCCATTAATGCCTGCGCTAATTGTTTACCACAGGTAATTGCCTCACCTTCAAGAAATTCAGGATGCCGATTCACAGCGACGCCAGCCGCCGTTGCTGCCGCCTCAACGGCATTCAGTGCAATGCTGTTGCTGGCTACAATCTCCCAATCAATGCTGGAAAATACGGCGTCTTGAGGAGATGGGGGCGTGGGTGCAGGCGCCATTTCTATTTTTAGTGCAGCGAGTTGCTCCGGCGGCGGGGGACCTTGCTCATCGGCAAAGAGCAAGCCCGACCCAATAACGCCCGGGTCATCACCCGGCACGTCTGAAATCAGTAATACCTTGGTGGCACGCGAACCAAGCCATTGCGTTAAGCGCCCCCCTTTAATGGTGGAAAACGCTTTGCGAATTCGATTCATTTGACCGATATCTAAGCCGCCGGCTAACAACGCCGAATTCAATTCAGCGAGTGCTTCCGCACTGCCCCCCTCAGGCAGTCGCTCAACGAGGCTGGATGCACCACCTGAGATCAAAAACAGTAACTGAGACTCTGCGGGTGCCTCCGTTAGAAACTCAACAAGACGTGTGCCAGCCGCCAAGCTACGCGCATCGGGCACCGGGTGAGCCGTTTCGAGCTGCTCTATCGCCGCCCGCTGCAAGAGTGACGCATCGGCATAACCCGCTCGCGTAATAATCAGGCCACGCTTAACTTGGTTTTCCAGCACATCGAGTGCGCCATGCGCCATGGAAGCCGCTGCCTTGCCAATCGCAATTAAGGTAATGGGCTTGGATCCAAGCGGATTAGTCTTTAATGCATTTGCCACCGCATCACGGCCATTAACCGCCGCCACGGCTGCAGCATGCAGCTGCTGAAGAAACTCTCGCGGCTGGTTCACCGTTGCCCCGTCAGCCCAGGGAGTAAATCTGCCTGTATATCGGCAATATCCTCCAAACCCACAGAAACGCGCAACAACCCTTCTTTAATGCCGGCAGCGGCCCGCTGATCAGCGCTCATTCGACCATGCGTTGTAGTTGCCGGATGGGTGATCGTGGTGCGCACATCCCCCAGATTGGCTGTTATTGAGAGCATCTGCGTGGCATCAATAACACGCCAAGCTGCCTCACGACCGCCTTGTACCTCAAACGACACAATGCCACCAAAACCAGACTGCTGGCTGGCTGCTAGGGCATGCTGCGGGTGATCAGGCAAGCCTGGATAATAAACATGGCTGACTTCGGGCTGCTTTAACAACCACTGGGCCAGCTGCATTGCCTGCTCACTATGCGCCCGCATACGTAAGTTCAGGGTCTCCAGCCCTTTTAAAAACACCCACGCATTAAATGGGCTCATGGTCGGTCCGGCCGATCGCAAAAAAGGAAAGATTTGCTTACCCAAGCGCTCGGCATCACCCACGATGGCGCCACCTACGCAACGCCCCTGCCCATCCAAATACTTAGTAGCCGAGTGAGTCACAAGGTCTGCGCCAAGCTCGAGTGGGCGTTGTAACGCGGGTGTACAAAAGCAGTTATCAACTACTAGCAGTGCGTCATGGTCATGCGCCAACTCAGCAAGCTTGGCAATGTCTGCCAACTCAGTCAGTGGATTAGATGGGGTTTCCAAAAACAGTAATCGCGTTTCTGGCCGAATGGCTGCTTCCCAGGCACCCAGGTCGGTTAGCGGGACAAAATCGGTCTCCACCCCAAACCGGCGTAATTGGTTATCTAAAAGTGATGTCGTGGTACCAAATACGGCCACTGAACACACAATATGGTCACCGGCTTTAAGCAAGCCCATAATCAACGCAAGAATCGCAGACATGCCCGATGCAGTGGCAATGGCGGCTTCGCCCCCTTCCATCGCGGCCAGTCGTTTTTCAAATGCACGCACAGTGGGGTTGGTAAAGCGCGAGTAGATATTGCCGGGCTGCTCGCCGGAAAAACGGGCGGCTGCTTCAGCGGCATTCGCAAAAACAAAACTTGAGGTGGGAAAGATCGCCTCTGAGTGCTCTTGCTCAGCGGTACGTTCTAATCCTGCACGCAGCCCCTTGGTATCTGGGCCCCAACTCATGAATTCATACCTGCTAAGCGATTGCTTTGCAGCGGAGCACCAACACGCATTGCATCAGCGCGTTCCGTTTCTAGCGCTAACAAATATTCAGCGGTGATATCGCCGGTTACGTAACGACCATCAAAACAAGAGCAGTCAAACTCACGCAAACCCGTATTTTTACCGCGCACGGCTTCCACCAAATCATCCAAGTCTTGATAGATCATATCGTCAGCGCCAATCACGGCGCGAATCTCTTCAACGCTGCGGTTATGCGCAATCAACTCCTGCGCTGCGGGCATATCGATGCCATACACATTCGGATAGCGTACCGGTGGCGCAGCCGATGCAAAAAACACTTTATTGGCACCGGCTTCCCGCGCCATTTGGATGATTTGCTCAGAGGTCGTACCCCGCACAATAGAATCGTCGAGCAATAAAACATTCTTACCCCGAAACTCTAACTCAATTGGATTGAGTTTTTGCCGCACCGATTTTTTGCGGACGGCTTGGCCCGGCATGATGAAGGTGCGGCCGATGTAGCGGTTTTTAATAAACCCTTCCCGATACAGGATATTTAGATCATTGGCTAAATCCAGCGCCGCCGTGCGGCTGGTATCAGGGATTGGAATCACCACATCGATATCGTGATGCGCCCACTCTCGTCTGATTTTTCCGGCAAGCGTACGCCCCATCCGCAGGCGAGACTTGTACACCGAAACATCATCAAGCATGGAGTCTGGACGGGCCAAATAAACATATTCAAAAATGCAGGGCGCCAACTGCGGAGCAGCAGCGCATTGCCGGGTATACAGATTGCCCTGTAGATCAATTAGCACGGCCTCGCCCGGTGCAACATCACGAATTAAAGTAAAACCCAGCACATCTAAGGCGACGCTTTCCGATGCAATCATATACTCCGTACCCGCATCGGTATCTCGACTGCCATAACACAAGGGGCGAATGCCGTTGGGGTCCCTAAACCCCAAGATGCCATAGCCATTAATCATTGCGATTGCCGCATAACCACCCCGACAGCGTTCATGAATATTGGCAACCGCATCAAAAATATCGGTTTCGCTCACACGTAGCTTGCCGAGTTCGCCCAATTTATGGGCAAAGGCATTAAGCAATACTTCAGAATCAGAGCTTGTATTGATATGTCGCAGATCCGCTAAAAACAAATCGCGCTTAATATCGCTGGCATTGGTCAGATTGCCATTGTGAGCAATGCTAATGCCATACGGGGAATTTACATAAAATGGCTGGCTTTCTGCAGAGCTGCTGCAGCCCGCCGTGGGATAGCGACAATGCCCTATTCCCACATTACCCCGCAGTTGGAGCATGTCTTCGGCACTGAACACATCGCGAACAAGCCCATTGTCTTTGCGCAAATGCAGACGGCCATTGTCATAGGTCATAATGCCTGCAGCATCTTGCCCGCGATGCTGCAAAACCGTAAGGCCGTCATACAGCGCCTGGTTAACGGGGCTTTTGCCCACCATACCGATTACACCGCACATATCGCCTTATTCCTCGTCGACACAGTAGTCCTTCCAGTAACCCAGCACCGCTGATCCATCAACCGGCACATTCTCGACCCAACCGCCAACACGGTCATGGCACACCCATGGATGATAGATTTCAACCACCCTTGAGCTCTGCCACCAGTTTTCTTGGGGCAGCGCTGTTAGCCCGGCTCCCAGAACAACAAGCCCTACTAACAACCCCCCTCGCAACCCACCAAACACCATTCCAAGCAAACGATCTGTGCCCGTTAAACCGGTTCGGCCAACCAGTAACCGGCCGATGTAGCTAACCACGGCGCCCACCAGCAGAGTGACCACAAATAACGCCGAAAACCCCAGCACCATTCGCACTAATGCCGAATCGATGAATGGCGTTAATCGGTCTGCCACTTGCCCGCTATAGACAATCGCCACCCAAAAGGCAGCAACCCAGACCACCACGGAAATGACCTCACGGACAAAACCACGAATCACACCGATAAGAATGGAAATGCCGACCAAGCCGATCAGCGCGTAATCTAGCCATGTCAGTGTATCAGTCATTATTCGGTCTGCTCGAGTATTAACCCGGGTAGCTCGTGATCTTCTGCCAGACGTTGCGCGGCCTGCTCAGCGGCCTCACGACTTGCAAACGGACCCACATGAACGCGATGGCGGGCTTCTTGGTTGGTGTCTCCGGTCACTATTCTAACGCTAAAACCATCAGCCTCCAGCGTATCAACCAAGCGTTGCGCATTTTCCTGACTACCAAAACTACCAACTTGAACAAAAACCTCACCGACCAATTCAGGCTCTGGCTCTGGCTGTGGCTCGGGTTCGGGTTCTGGCTCTGGTTCTGGCTCTGGTGCAGAGACATCAGGTAACTCTGGCACGGGTGGGGTTGTGGGTTCAGGTGGAATATCCAGCTCGATATCAACTCGCGTCTGCTGCACAGGGCCACTGAGCAACATCGGAATAAAGATGACCCCCAAGGCAACAAGCACCACCGCCCCTGCTAGCCGCTGCTTAAAGCGCTTATCCATTGTGTTCCTCCCCAATACCAGCCCGCATCAGTAGTTCAACTACACGAAATGATCCCGCACCCACAAGGCATGTTTCAAATGAGACAGCCCACTGCTCAAGCGATTGAATTGCCTGCTTGGCATCGCCTTGCCCCAGCACCACCCCACCTAAACCCCGAACGGTTTCATCCACCACAGCGGGTGAATGACTCTGGGCATCACGCAAGTCAAGTATGAACCATTGATCAACAATGCCGATGAGCTGCTGCAGCACCGGCTCAAGATCTTTGCGTTGCATTAAAGCAAAGGCCATGCCCACCGCTTTTCCAGCCTGTTTTTCTTGTTTTAGCCGCTCCGCTAACAATCCAATAGCGGATGGGTTATGGCCAACATCGAGTAACCACTGGTAACCCTCGTGGCTGAGCAGCTGCTGTCGGCCGGTTAACGTGGCCTGCCGCAGCCCTTCCCTGACTCCCTGCTCTGAAAGCGCCACCGCCTCAAGCGCGCCTCGTACCGCCATCACTGCGCCCGCCGCATTCACCATAGCTGCATCCGGCAGCCAACTGGGCCGAGGCAGCTCTGCAAGCTGATCGTTAGCTGACGACCAAGACCACTGTCGGCCCTGCGATTGGAGATTAAAAAAATAATCTCGCCCAAGCTGCAACAACGGAGCGGAAAGTTGACTCGCCTTCGCTTTTATTCGCTCAGGCGGATTGGGGTCGGAACAAACAATCGGTCTGCCTGCTCGCGCAATCCCCATCTTTTCGCCTGCAATTGCCTCGCGGGTATCGCCCAACCATTCGGTGTGATCCAAGTCGATCGTGGTGACTATGGCAAGGTCGGCATCAAAGGTATTGGTTGCATCCAAACGCCCACCCAAGCCAACTTCAAGCACCCAAACATCACAGCCCCGCTCTCTGAAACACCAAGCCGCAGCCAGCGTGGCAAACTCAAAATAGGTCAGCGTAATGTTACCGCGTGCCGCATCAATGGCCGCGAAAGCCGCCAGAATAAGCTCATCATCAACCGGAGTTCCACCCACCCGAATACGCTCGTTGTAGCGCAAAACATGCGGTGAGGTATAACACCCGGGGCGCCAACCATCGGCGTTAAACATGGATTCTAGGCAGGCAACCGTGCTGCCCTTGCCGTTAGTACCTGCAACCGTTACGAGCGGCACGCCGGGTTGGCGTAGTTCCAAAATTTCAGCCACTTGGGTAATCCGAGCAAGCCCAAGATCGATTTCAACCGGATGGAGCGTCTCTAACCACTGAAGCCAGTCAGTGAGCGTTTGGCGGGTCATAACGCCAAATTAGCCAACTCCCACCACTGGCGATTCCGCCTGAGTGAGAATGGCCAATAACGATGCCAGCCGCGCACGCTGCTGACGTCGATCAATAATTAAATCAATAGCACCATGCTCTAGTAAAAACTCACTGCGCTGAAACCCTGCGGGCAGCGTCTCTCTAACCGTCTGCTCGATAACTCGAGGGCCCGCAAATCCAATCAGCGCCCCCGGCTCAGCCACCACAACATCGCCTAACATTGCCAGACTTGCCGACACCCCACCCATGGTGGGATCGGTCAGCACACTCACAAAGGGCAAATGCGCTTCTCTCAGCCGCCCCAGCGCAGCACTGGTCTTGGCCATTTGCAGCAAAGAAAAAAGAGCTTCTTGCATTCGCGCACCGCCACTGGCGCTAAACGAAACTAATGGTGCTTTTTTCTCAATAGCCGCATTGACCGCTCGCACAAACCGCTCACCTACCACGGCACCCATTGAGCCACCCATAAACTGAAACTCAAACGCGGCAGCGACTACCGGCAAGCCGTGTAGATGACCAGACATCGCCACAAGCGCATCGCGCTCGCCGGTTGCCTTTTGGGCCTGAACCAGACGATCTCGATAACGCTTGGAGTCTTTAAATTTGAGTACATCATCGGGTTGCAAGTCGGCACCCAACTCAACTTGGTCGCCAGCATCCAGAAACACTGCTAACCGCCGCCGTGCGCCAATTCGCATGTGGGCGTCACATTTTGGGCAAACCTCTAAATTACGCTCAAGCTCGGGGCGATAAAGCACCGCCGCGCAGGCATCGCATTTAGTCCAGAGCCCCTCCGGAACACTCTTGCCGCGTGCTGTGCCCTCGGTTCGAATTCGCGAGGGCATCAATTTTTCGAACCAACTCAAGCTTAGGCCTCCACTAGTGGCTGATCCAGCCCGGCCCGTAGATCCCGAGTGATGCTCTCGACGGCCGCAATCATCCCTGCCGGATCATCGGCATGCTCTGCAATGCGCGAGACAATGGCACTGCCCACCACAACCGCATCTGCCAGCGTTGCTAGCCGCTGCGCATCTGCACCATCTCTGACGCCAAAGCCGACGCCTACCGGCAGCTGGGTGGCACGCCGAATCTCATCAACATGCGAGCCGACGGAATCGGTATCCAAGCTTGCTGCGCCCGTTACCCCTTTAAGCGAAACGTAGTAAACAAAGCCCCGTGCATGAGCACAAATCGCTTTAATGCGAGCATCGCTAGTGGTTGGCGCAATCAGCCAAATCGGATCGAGCGAATGCGCGCTTAACGCAGCGCCAAGCTCACTGCTTTCTTCTGGTGGCAGATCAACGGTTAACACACCATCGACGCCGGCCGACGCTGCCTCTCGGCAAAACTTGTCATACCCCGTCTGCTCAATCGGATTGAGATATCCCATCAGCACCACGGGGGTGTCTTGATCTTCTCGCCGAAACTCACGAATCATCTCCAACACGCCTTTAATGCCCGTGCCATGCAGTAATGCTCGATCACAAGCGGCCTGAATAACCGGCCCATCGGCCATTGGATCCGAAAACGGCATGCCTACTTCAATGATGTCTGCCCCAGCACGCACTAATGCGTGCATCACAGGCACGGTAGCGTCTGGGTTAGGATCTCCACCGGTCACATAGGTAACCAGCGCTGTTTTGCCAGCTTCTTTGCACTGGGCAAAGCGGTGTTCAATACGGCTCATGGATCCATCCCCTCTACTTCGGCCACGGTGTTGATGTCTTTATCACCCCGGCCAGATAGGTTAATAACAATCATCTGATCAGGCCGCATTTGCGCCGCAAGCTGACCGGCGTAGGCAATGGCATGGGCGGTTTCAAGCGCAGGAATAATGCCCTCAAGCTCAGCCATTTGATGGAATGCCGCCAGTGCTTCGTCATCATCAATGGCCACATACTGAACCCGCCCGGTGTCTTTCAGCCAAGAATGCTCCGGGCCAACGCCCGGATAATCCAATCCGGCCGATACCGAATGAGTGCCTAAAATCTGGCCATCTTCGTTTTCCATCAAATACGTACGATTGCCATGCAAGACTCCAGGCCGGCCAGCGGCCAGTGGCGCTGCATGCCGCCCCGTTTCTACGCCATCACCACCCGCTTCTACACCATAAATGGCAACATCGGTATCCCCAAGGAAGGGGTAAAACAGCCCAATGGCATTCGAACCACCGCCCACGCATGCCACCAAGGCATCGGGCAGCCGGTTATACATCGACAGACACTGCTCGCGAGTTTCCTCACCAATCACAGCCTGAAAATCGCGCACTAGCTGCGGGTAAGGATGCGGGCCTGCAACGGTGCCAATAATGTAGAACGTATCATCCACATTAGCGGCCCAGTCACGGAATGCCTCATTAAGGGCATCTTTTAGCGTGCGTGTGCCTGACTCAACCGGCACTACCTCAGCGCCCATGAGTTTCATTCGGTACACATTAACCGACTGCCGACGAACATCTTCGGCACCCATATAAACCACGCACTTCAAACCCAGCCGAGCACAGGCAGCAGCGGTTGCTACCCCATGCTGACCTGCCCCTGTTTCGGCAACGATACGCTTTTTGCCCATTCGAACGGCCAAAAGTGCTTGGCCCATCGTATTGTTAATTTTATGGGCACCCGTGTGATCTAGGTCTTCACGCTTTAAGTGGATTTGTGCACCACCGATTTGCTTGGACCAACGCTCCGCATAGTAAAGAGGCGTTGGCCGCCCCACGTAATATTTTAAATCAGACTCTAGCTCAGCGCGGAATTGCGGATCGTTGCGATAGCGCTCATAGGCTGCAGTGAGCTCTTCTAGGGGCGCAATCAGCAACTCGGGCACAAACCGCCCGCCGTAGGGCCCAAAATGCCCCGCGGCATCCGGAAACCGCGAAAAATCGGTTGGCGTTTCAATAGCCTGGATGACGTTAGCCACGATGAACCTCTTGAGTGAAGGCAGCCATTTTGCTGCTGTCTTTGATGCCTGGGGACGATTCTACGCCACTACTACAGTCAACGCCCCAGGGTTTGATCATTTTAACCGCCTGCGCCACGTTATCAGGCCGCAGACCTCCGGCCACTATTATACGGTGACTTGTTGGCAGTTTCCGCCCCCAATCGAAAACATCACCGCTTCCCCCCGCTGCACCCGGGGCATGGCCATCCAATAAAAGCGCCAGCGCGTGTGGGTGGGCAGCCGCTACTTCCGCTGGATCACCGCCTGCCATCCCTACCGATTTAATATAGCGCCGCCCAAACTGCGCGCAAAACTCTGCCGACTCACCACCATGAAATTGCAACAGATCAATTGGTACGGCCGATAACACGTCTTCTACCTGTTCGGTATTGGCGTCTAAAAACAAACCGACCACACTAACTAAGGGCGGCACTACTGCAGCAATTTCTGCAGCCCGTGCAATGTCTACATGGCGCTGGCTTGGTGGATAAAACACAAGCCCAATGGCATCCGCACCCAGCTCAGCTGCCATCACACCATCTTCAGGACGGGTAATCCCGCAGATTTTTATTCGCGTTCGCATGAACCCATCGTAACTGTCGCTGGGTTAGCACGCAAAGGACGGCGGCGGGGGCAAATCAGGCAAACCATCACTGGCCGGATACCGGGCCCCAACTAAGTACAACCCGGATGCCGCTGCGGTAATTCCTGCCTGAGTACGGTCGCATGCCGCCAGCACTTCAGCCAGCCACTCAACCGGTCGCTCACCCGCCCCAATAGGAATCAGCGTGCCCACAATATTGCGCACCATATGATGGATAAAAGCATTGGCTTCGATATCAATATGAATAAAGGGCTGCGCAGCTGACACGCTAAGCGATTGAATACGTCGCACTGGATGCTTCGCCTGACAGCCCGCGGCACGAAAACTGGAAAAATCATGTTCACCCATCAAACAAGACGCTGCCTGCTGCATGGGCGCCACGGCTAATGGCTTGTATGTCCAACCCACCCGATGCCGGTGCAAAACAGGCCGTGTGGGCTGAGCGCACAAAATGTAGCGATAGCGGCGCGATTGTGCCGAGCGGCGCGCATCAAATTGCGCATGCACCGTTTGCGCCCAGCGAACACCAATATCCGGCGGCAAATGCGCGTTCACCCCACGTACCCAAGCACGCAGGGGTCGCTCTACCTGCACATCGCAATGCACCACCTGCGCTAATGCATGGACGCCAGCATCCGTTCTGCCGGATGCCGTTATGGACACTGAATGTTGCGCAATCTCTGCAATTGCGCCTTCCACGGCCGCTTGTACGGAGGGCGCATGATGCTGAGCCTGCCAGCCACTATAGGCAGTGCCATCGTATTCAATGCCAAGGACTAGACGTGGCATAAATAATTAATCGTCAGCAAACAGCGCATGTCCCGGTAACAACTTCCGGCCACGGCGCGCCACTTCATGCCAGCGCGGGTCGCTCTTGTTATCCAGTTGCGCATGTAAAACATAGGCTTCCGATTCAAAGCCAATCGCATCTTCACGGTCAGCAAGAATCTCTAATAACCGAAGGCGCCAATCGATTCGCTCTGGCGCCTCACCTAAGGCAATATCCAGTACCTCTTGGGCGGCATCGAGTTGCCCGTTGCGCACCTTCTCATTAGCCTCGGCCAGCACCGCATCGTTGTTCTGTGCCGGGCGTCGTTGCCGCCGCCACCACAACAAAATCACGGTAAGCCCAGCGATGACAATTGCCCATGCCCGCCAATTATCGAGTGTTTGATTGGGCTCGGGGGGCTGCTCTGCTGGCGCTACTGCGCCCGGCATTGCCACTGGCTCTCTGTTCGCTTGCGTTAGCGCCAGCACCTCTTTTTGCAGCGCCGAAATGCGCTGGCCCAAACGCTGATTATCTTCCGCTAATTGCTGGCGTATACGATCGCGCCGCTCCACATCGGCTTGCACCTCAGCAATCAAGGGTATGGACTCTTCTAGCTCAACTGCGAGTGAATCCCACTCGCCTAGTTGCTGGGCGACAATTTCATCAGCACGCTCAACGCTGATATAACCCGATGAACCCACTGCCGGCACCTGCAGATAGCGATTTACCTCTAATGCATTTACATGCTCAATCGCAAACGCATTGGGGTTGTCAGCCAGCAACCGAAGCATCATTTGATTAATACTGATCGACTCAGGTCTTAACAAATCAGCAAGCCGGTACAAATTCATCCGCGCATCGGTTGGCCCGAATCGCAACAAACTCAATGGCTCTGCTTGCAGGCTTGAGCCATTTTGACTCAGGCGATAATCCTGCTGCATCCGCCCGCGCGGCCACTCCACCGTCAAACGAAACTCAACTGGCAAAGCCGGAGCATCCTGCACAGATTCAACACGTATAACTGGGGCACCCGATGGGTTTTGCCCAAGCGTTGCCTGCCAACGTTCTGCCAGCGATGCATCTGCTGATAACGGTTCAATCGTTATCGTAGGATCTGTATCAGATAGCCGCTGCAGCCCTGGCAAAGAAATATTAACGCTTAACGGAATATCAACCTGTGCATTAACAATGAGGCTGCACAAACCCAGCGCAATCAAACTGACCGTGCGGGCAATCCACCTCAACGCTCAACCACCAATCGCAGCATCCGCCGCAGGGGTTCAGCTGCGCCCCAGAGTAGTTGATCGCCCACCGTAAAGGCCGCCAGATAATCGTCTCCCATCGCTAACTTACGCAGCCGACCAATCGGTACATCAAGACGACCACTAACGGCCGCGGGGGTTAATTGGCGTTTGCTGGCTTCTGGCTCATTGGGCACGACCTGCACCCAGTCGTTGGCCTCTGCTAACAGACCTTCAATGTCATCCAATGGGATATTGCGGCGTAGCTTAATGGTTAGCGCCTGCGCATGTGAGCGCATCGCTCCAATTCGCACACAAATGCCATCGATGGGAATCTGCTCATACTGATGGCCTAAGATTTTGTTGGTTTCGACCCCGGCCTTCCATTCTTCACGGCTTTGGCCTGAGTCCAATGCGCTATCGATCCAAGGGATTAAACTACCCGCCAGTGGCACACCAAAATGCTGCGCGGGATAGGCCTCGCTACCTAGCGCGTTGGTCACCGCACGATCCACGGCCAAAATAGCCGTTGCCGGGTCATCTAACCCACCTGCCAGCGCGGCCTGATGCAAATACCCCATTTGCCCGAGCAGCTCGCGCATATTATTGGCACCAGCACCAGAGGCCGCTTGATAGGTCATGGGTGAAACCCACTCCACCAAATCATGCGCAAACAACCCACCGGTGGCCATGAGCATCAGGCTAACCGTGCAATTACCACCCACAAAATCAACCACACCATCACTCAGTGCTTGCTTAATCACCGATGCATTGACTGGATCGAGCACGATCACACTGTCTTTTTTCATACGCAATGTTGAGGCGGCGTCAATCCAGTAGCCGCGCCACCCCTGCCGACGCAGATCATCATGCACCGCGGCCGTATAGTCACCGCCCTGACAGGTCACGATCGCGTCCATCTCAGCGAGCTTAGTTAGATCATGGGCATCCGCTAACGCCGGCACTGGCTTGCCAACATCCGGCCCGGCACTTCCGGTTTGCGAGGTTGAGAAAAACAACGGCTCGATATCATTAAAATCGTGCTCAGCGCGCATCCGCTCCATCAACACGGAGCCGACCATGCCACGCCAACCAACAAACCCAACCTTCAACATAAATCCTCCAATTAAGCCGCGCGAGCGCGCAGCGCCTCAACCACCGCATCACCCATGGCCCGAGTACCCACAGCCGAGGTGCCCTGCGGCGCAATATCGGCCGTTCTTAAACCCTGTTGCAGCACGCTGCGTACCGCTTGCTCGACATGATCTGCCAGAGCTGCCTCATCAAGGCTATGCCGCAGCATCATGGCTAATGACAATAGCGTTGCTAACGGATTAGCCACGCCCTGACCCGAAATATCTGGCGCTGAACCATGCACTGGCTCATAAAGCCCCCGGCCCTGCTCGTCTAATGATGCCGACGGCAACATCCCGATCGATCCGGTCAGCATCGCGGCACAGTCCGATAAAATATCGCCAAATAAGTTGCCAGTAACCATCACATCGAACTGCTTTGGCGCTCTTACTAACTGCATCGCCGCATTATCAACGTACATATGGCTTAAGGTGACATCCGGATAATTGCTAGCCAAATCCGTCATAACCTCTCGCCACAGCTCGCTCGATTCCAACACATTGGCCTTATCTACGGAGCAAACTTGGCCGCCCCGACGTTGTGCCGCCGCAAATGCAACCTCGCCAATGCGACGAATTTCATTCTCGTCATACCGCAAGGTGTTAAACCCCTCGCGCACCCCATCAGCACGCTGCTCAACACCCCGCGGTGAGCCGAAATAAATACCGCCCGTGAGCTCACGTACAATTAAAATATTCAGATCTGAAACAACTTCTGGGCGCAAGCTAGATGCCGCAGCCAGCTCAGGAAACAAAATAGCAGGCCGTAAGTTGGCAAATAGCCCCATTGCCGCGCGAATGCCTAATAAACCCCGCTCAGGCCTGAGCTCACGCTCGATTCCATCCCATTCCGGGCCGCCCACGGCGCCAAGTAGCATGGCATCAGAGGCTTTAGCCAAGCGCAAAGTGCTTTCAGGCAAAGGCGCGCCTTCGGCATCTACACCGCAACCGCCCAGATGCGCGGTCTCACACTCCACCGAAAAGCCAAACTCAGCCACCAGCACGTCAATAACCTTACGTGCTTCAGCCATAATTTCGGGGCCAATATGATCCCCTGGCAGCAGCAAAACGCGATGCATTAGCTCGGCTCCAAGTCGGTAAAGAGCCACGGCGTGCGCTGCCGCTGACGCGCCTCATAGGCTTTAATTTCATCGGCATGCTCAAGCGTCAGGCCAATCTCATCAAGCCCCTCAACCAACATGTGCTTACGATGCGGATCAATCTCAAAAGCATACTGCTCGCCATCTGGTGTAATGACCTGCTGTGCGGGCAAATCAACCGTGAGCGAATAACCCTCGTTTTCCCACGTCGCCTCAAAGAGTTGCTGCACCACATCGGCAGGTAATACCACAGGCAGCAAACCATTTTTTGAGCAGTTGTTGTAGAAGATATCCGCAAAACTTGGAGCAATTAGCACCCGAAAGCCATAGCCTGCCAGCGCCCATGGCGCATGCTCGCGCGATGAGCCACAGCCAAAATTCTCTCGCGCAAGCAGAATACGGGCACCCTGATAACGCGGTTGATTCAGCACAAAATCGGGATTGAGGGGGCGATTGGTGCAGTCCTGCCCCGGCTCGCCAGCGTCTAAATAGCGCCACTCATCAAACAGATTAGGGCCAAAGCCTGTTCGCTCAATCGATTTCAAAAACTGCTTGGGGATAATCGCATCCGTATCGACGTTCGACCGATCCAATGGCGCAACTAATCCTGTCACTTGCGTAAGGGGTTCCATTGTCACTGCTCAAGCTCCCTAATATCTACAAAATGCCCGGCAACAGCCGCCGCGGCAGCCATCTCAGGGCTTACCAAATGCGTTCGCCCGCCCTGACCCTGCCGGCCTTCAAAGTTACGATTAGAGGTGGAGGCGCAGCGCTCTCCCGGGCTCAGTTTGTCGGGGTTCATCCCCAAACACATCGAGCAGCCGGCATCCCGCCATTCAAAGCCCGCGGCCTTAAACACCTCATCCAAGCCCTCTTGCTCGGCCTGCCATTTCACAAGCCCCGAACCAGGCACCACCATCGCTTCTTGAATGTTTTCCGCAACACGCTTACCACGCACGACAGCGGCAGCCGCCCGTAAATCTTCAATACGCGAATTTGTACACGAGCCGATAAAGATCTTATCGAGCTTGATATCGCGGATTGGCGTGCCCGGCGTAAGCCCCATGTACTCTAATGCTCTTTCCATGCCTGCTCGGCGTGTTTCATCAGCTTCGTCTTTTGGATTTGGCACACTGGCATCTACCGGCAGCACCATCTCTGGAGATGTTCCCCAAGAAACCTGCGGTTTGATATCGGCCGCATTTAAGGTAACCACGCGGTCAAACACAGCATCATCATCACTCACCAATGTGCGCCAATAACCCACGGCCTGATCCCACAATTCACCTTTAGGCGAGAAAGGACGATCACGGAAATACTCAATGGTAGTGTCATCCACCGCCACCATGCCGCAGCGCGCACCGGCCTCGATCGACATATTGCAAATGGTCATCCGACCAGCCATCGATAGTGCACGAATAGCCTCACCACCGTATTCGATGGCATAGCCCGTGCCGCCCGCCGTGCCAATATGCCCAATAATCGCGAGCATGATGTCTTTTGCCGTTACGCCTGGCCCCACTTGACCATCAACGCGAATCAACATGCGCTTTGAGCGCGCCTGAACCACTGTTTGGGTGGCCAGCGCATGCTCAACCTCGCTAGTGCCTATGCCAAAGGCAAGCGCACCAAAGGCGCCATGCGTTGAGGTATGGGAATCACCGCACACCACGGTCATGCCCGGCTGGGTTGCACCCTGCTCAGGCCCAATAACATGAACAATGCCCTGCCGCCGATCATGCAGACCAAACTGCACAATGCCATAGTCGCGGCAGTTCTGATCGAGCGTATCAATTTGAATGGCTGAAACAGGATCGGCGATACCCTTATCGCGATCAGTGGTCGGCACATTATGATCAACCACGGCTAAGTTAGCTGCCACGCGCCATACCGGCCGATTTGCCAAGCGTAAGCCGGCAAATGCCTGCGGTGATGTCACCTCATGTACCAACTGTCGGTCGATATACAGCAGCGCTGTTCCATCGCCGTTATCCCTGACGACATGGGCTTCCCAAAGCTTGTCGTAGAGTGTTTTGCCCGCCATTATCGTGTTACCTCTTAACTAACCCTGCGATCGTATTGACGATGATTATACGCGGACAGCGCCCACTGGACGATCAGCATGGCAACAAAAGCCACCCCTGCCGATAGCGCGAAGGTCCAAACCCCACCAACCGCTTCCCATAACTGCCCACCAACAAAGCTGCCCACAGCAATGCCCGCACCAAAGGTCATGCTGCTATAAAGCGCTTGCCCGCGGCCCTGCAACCCGCCTTCAAAATAACGATTAACCAGACTGATCGCCACCGCGTGATAAGCACCATAAGTGCCCGCATGCATCAGCTGTGCAAGCACTTGCAGCGGGATGGACGCTGGAAAAAACGCCACTAACAGCCATCGCACCGCAGCCAAACCCATCACCAACATTAACACCCGCTGCGGGCTTAAGTGCGGCAGCCAGCGAGGCATGAGGAAAAACACCCCAATCTCAGCAATTAACGCAACCGCCCATAATGCGCCAATAGCGGTGCTGGAATAGCCATAATCCTGCAGAAAAATACTGTAAAACGCATAAAAAGGACCATGACTGACTTGCATCAAAAAACACGCCACCAGCAAACCAATAACCGCCGGCTGTAAGAAAACCGCTTTAAATGCGCCCGAATGGGTTTTGGTTTGCTGCTCACTGGCTTGCGGTACCAACAGACTGATTAATGCGAGCAGTAAAAATAGCCCCAGCAAAACGCTTGGGAGAATATCAATCCCGTACTGATCAATCCCCTCGCCAACAGCCAACACTGCCACCATAAAACCAACGGTGCCCCACAGCCGAATCCGCGCATACTGATGCGTGTGCTCACCCAAATGATTAAACGTATTGGCTTCAAACTGCGGTAACGCGGCATTCCAAAAAAAACTAAACGCCACCATCACCGCTGCCATCCACCAAAACCCGCCGGGTACTAGAACACCCGAAAAGCCAAACAGCGCGGCGATACAGGACAAACGAATAATCGCCATACGCCGGCCGCTAGTATCTGCCAGCCACCCCCATAAGTTGGGCGCGATAATTTTAGTGACATGCAATAAGGCAATGAGCGTGCCGATTTCAGCGGCTTCAAACCCTCGCCCTTTTAGATACGGCCCCCAATACGGAGACAGCACACCGAGTACGGCGAAAAAAGCAAAATAAAACGCCGAAATACGCCCGTATGGCAGGCGCACTGACATTAGGGGTTAGACGAAGAAGGCTGCGCAGGTATCACAGGGGTGCCTGAGTTAACATCTGCGTTTTGACCCCGATGCCGTAAGTAATGATCCAACAGCACGATGGCCATCATCGCCTCGGCAATCGGTGTTGCCCGAATACCCACACAAGGATCGTGCCGCCCGGTGGTAACCACTTCAACCGCCTTGCCATGAATGTCGACTGACTGCCCAGGCAAACGAATGCTAGAAGTGGGCTTGAGTGCGATTTTAGCGACGATATCTTGGCCGGTGGAAATACCCCCCAAAGTGCCGCCCGCGTTATTCGACAAAAACCCCTCAGGCGTTATTTCATCACGATGCTCGGTGCCTTTTTGACCGGCACTGGCAAACCCCGCACCAATCTCCACACCCTTCACCGCGTTAATGCTCATCAGCGCATGCGCCAAATCAGCATCAAGCCGATCGAATATGGGCTCTCCCAAACCTGGCGGCACACCGCGCGCCAACACACCCACGGCGGCGCCCACCGAGTCGCCCTCTTTGCGCAGCGCATCCATATACGCTTCTAGCTCTGGAATTCGTGATGGCTCGCCACAGAAGAACGGATTGTTATCCACCTCACCCCAATCTTCTAAATTCAAGTGAATCGGGCCCAGCTGCGTTAACCAGCCCCGAATCTGCACGCCCAGTCGCTCGTGTAAAAACTTTCTAGCGATACCACCAGCGGCAACCCGCAGCGCCGTCTCACGCGCAGACGACCGACCGCCACCGCGATAATCGCGGATGCCAAACTTTTGCCAATAGGTGTAGTCGGCATGACCGGGGCGAAACACATCGGCGATTTTGGAGTAATCGCGTGAGCGCTGATCCATATTCTCAATGAGCAGCCCAATGGGTGCGCCGGTTGTCTTTCCTTCAAAAACGCCAGATAAAATCCGCACTTCATCGGTTTCACGTCGCTGCGAGGTATGCCGAGAGGTGCCTGGCCGTCGCCGATCTAAGTCACCTTGTAAGTCTTGCTCGCTTAAAGCTAACCCGGGCGGGCAGCCATCCACAATTGCACCCAGCGCAGGCCCATGACTCTCGCCAAAGGTGGTTACCGAAAACAATCGACCTAACGTATTCCCAGACATGCTTACTCGCTTACTCCGTCAAAAACGCATTACGCAATGTGGCCGCATCCACAATAAAAACTCCAGTGCCACCCCGTTCAAAATCTATCCAGGTAACGGATAAATTTGGGAACGCCGCCTCAAAGGCAGCGGCACCATGACCAATTTCAACAATCAGGATACCGTGATCGTTCAATCGATGCGCTGCCTGCGGCAACAATCGCCGCACAATATCCAGCCCATCGTCTCCTGCAGCCAGTGCAGACGCCGGCTCATGCCGGTATTCTGGCGGCAAGGCTGCCATGGCCGCCGCATCAACATACGGCGGATTACTGATTATCAAATCGATTGTGCCCGATTCCGGAAGCTCGACTAGCAAATTCGAATGCAATAACTGCAGCTGATCGGCCACCCCATGGTGGGCCACATTCTGCTTGGCCACCGCCAGCGCATCAGCAGAAATATCCGTTGCTATGACCTGTGCATTCGGCAAAGCCAGCGCACAAGCAATTGCAATACAGCCACTGCCCGTGCCCACATCCACCACCTGAGTCATTGATTCGGCCTCTAGCCAAGGCGCAAAACCAGCCTCGATTAGCTCAGCAACCGGGGAGCGCGGAATCAAAACGCGCTCGTCTACTTTAAATGATAGTCCACAAAACCAGGCCTCACCCAGAATATAAGGCACGGGTTTACGCTCAGAGATGCGCGCCTCTAACGCCTTTTCTAATGCCAAACGCTCTGCCTGCGACACTCGGCTTTGCAACCAAACCGCCGGCAAGTCCGCCGGCAAGCGCAAAATACCTAATGCCAAGGCGGCCGCCTCATCCAGCGCATTATCGGTGCCATGACCAAAATGCAGCTCGGCCGCTTCAAATTGACTGGCCGACCACCGAATAATATCCAGCAAAGTGAGTAATTCTTGGGGGAGTTCGATCTTCATTGCCCAATTCTAATGGCATAATGGGCGGATGCGAAAAAATCGTCTGTTTTTGTTCCTTGGTGTACTTGTGCTGAGTGCCTTGGTGGTGGTCGGTGGCGGGCAACTGCTACTGAACGAGTTGGCGCGTCAGAAAGCCGCTAATGCTCCGTATAGCGGCACGGTGCTGCCAGAGTCGCGCCCGTTACCCGATGTCACCTTAGTCGACCATGATGGCGCCCCACTGCCAACCGAAGCGCTTGCACAAGACTGGCAATTGCTCTTTTTCGGTTTTACCTCTTGCCCTGATGTTTGCCCCATGACATTGGCACAACTCACCGGCGTGTTGGTGGATCTTGAAGAACAAGCGCCCGAAGCGGTGCCCGAGGTGCTCTTTGTTTCCGTCGACCCAAATCGCGACAGCCCCGCTCTGCTCAAACAATATGTTGAGCACTTTCACCCCAACATTCGCGGTGCCACCGGCACTCGCGACGCCATCGATACGCTTACGGCTAGCCTCGGTATTTCTTACACGTTGCATGAACCGGATGAAGACGGCCAATACGCCGTAGACCATAGTGCTGCGGTACTATTAATCGACCCTTCAGGCGGCATGAAGGCGGTTTGGAACCCACCCCATGGGCGCAGCGCAATGGTTAACGACTTTCTGCGTATTACAGGAGCCACACGATAGTGATCAGCCGTTTATTTGTTAGCGTTCTCGGGCTGCTGCCGCAACATGGCATTTCTCGTGTAATCCACGCGTTGGCACGTTGGCGCTGGTCACCCTGGAAACGGCTGTTAATTGGCAGCTTTATTCGGCTTTACCCCGTTGATCTAACAGAAGCCCGCGCAAGCGACCCGGCCGAGTATCCCTCTTTTAATGCCTTTTTTACTCGCGAACTGCGCGACGATGCACGCCCCCTAGCCACAGCGCCTGATCGCATCATCAGCCCAGTCGATGGTGCCGTCAGCGAATTTGGCAACTTATCCGGCAATCGGTTACTTCAGGCCAAAGGCGTTGATTACTCACTACAAGCACTGCTGGCCGGCGATGACACCCTCGCCAAACCCTTTGTGGATGGTCACTTCGCCACGCTTTATCTCTCTCCCAGCGATTATCATCGGGTCCATCTGCCGATTAACGGGACCCTGCAGCGTATGCTCCATGTGCCCGGACGGCTTTACGGTGTCTCAAAGCCCGTGGTGCAACATCTGCCCGGGCTATTTGCCCGCAACGAACGCGTGATTTGCGAGTTCAGTAGCGCCGCCGGGCGGTTCATGCTGATTTTCGTTGGCGCCATCGGCGTCGGGAGTATCGAAACGGTGTGGGAAGGCGAAATCACCCCTCCACGTGGTGAGCGCATTCGCAGTTGGGATTATCGGCAACACCCGGTGGGATTTGCCGCTGGCGATGAGATTGGCCGGTTTAATTTAGGCTCAACCATTATCCTGCTGTTTGAGAAAAACCAAGTCATTTGGGATGCCGGGCTGAGCGTTGATGCACCGGTTAGACTCGGCATGCCTATCGGCCGGCTTGGGCAATCAGGCACGCCCCCAATCGAAGGCCATCACCTGAGCAATTGAATGGGCACCCTCAGCAAGCATCAGCAAACGATCCACTCCCAGCGCCACACCCGCGCAAGCCGGCAGCCCTGCCTGTAAAGCAGCCAGCAAGCGCTCATCGATGGCAACCACCTTAAGCCCCGCCGCCTGCCGCTGAATTTGATCTTCTACAAACCGCTGCCGCTGCACGATCGCATCCGTCAACTCAACAAATCCATTCGCCAGCTCAACACCATCACAAAAAAACTCAAACCGATGAGCCACGCGGGCATCGCCCTCATCTAATTGCGCTAAAGCAGCCTGAGCGGCGGGATAATGGGTTAAAAAACAGCGTGACGGCAGCGATGGGATGACCACTGCATCGAGTAACAAATCCAAGTGGCCATCACAATTAAGCCCATCCGGCAGTTGACCGACCGCAGCACAGGCCGCCTGCTCAAGCTCATCATCACTGGCGATTAATGGATCAGGCAGGCCCGCGGCCACAAAAGCTTCGCTATAGGCCATGGCGTGGACGGGCGCCTGACCAAGCACTTCATCCACCAACGCTTGAACCTCTGCCATGAGGGCCGTGCCGCTCCAGCCCACGCGGTACCACTCCAGCAGCGTAAATTCTGGATTGTGATACCGACCCTGCTCACCCGCCCGAAACGCTCTTGCCAACTGATAGCAATCGCCCATACCCGCGGCCAATAACCGTTTCATGGCGTATTCTGGCGAAGTCTGCAGCCAATACCCCGTGGATACCTCACGCAAACCATCGATGTGCGGAGCGGTTACACCCGCAGCAGCCAGCGTAGGGGTTTCGACCTCAACCACATCACGCGTGGCAAAAAACTGCCTAATAGCCGCCAACTGCGCCGCACGGCGCCGAAGCACCTCCACCGACGCCGAGGGCATCCAGCTCGAATCAGTCACGTGCTCGAGAAACGTACTCACCAGAGCGCGTATCAATCCGCAACATCTCGCCCTCTTGAATAAACAATGGCACCTGAACCACAGCGCCTGTCTCAAGCGTAGCGGGCTTATTACCGCCACTGCTCGTATCACCTTTCAAACCTGGGTCAGTCTGTGCAACCTGCAGCACCACATGCGGAGGCGGCTCAACGGACAATGGTTGGCCGTTGTACAACGTCACGCTGCACAAATCTTGCTCCTTTAACCACTTTGCTGAGTCTCCAACCGCCGCCGCTGGCGCAGCATGCTGCTCGTAGGTGTCTTGGTTCATAAAGTGAAAGAACTCACCGTCGGAATACAAAAACTGCATTTCCGTTTCCATCACATCCGCACCTTCCACGGTTTCACCCGACTTGAAGGTACGATCAATGACCTTGCCCGTTTTAAGATTACGAACCTTCACCCGATTAAAGGCCTGACCTTTGCCGGGTTTCACAAACTCATTCTCAACAATGCTAAACGGATCGCCGTCCAGCATAATTTTAAGGCCTGATTTAAACTGATTAGTGCTGTAGCTAGCCATGTGCTTCCTATTCCTGTATCGATGCCGCAGCATGCTAACGGAAAACCCCGAGGGATAGAACATGACCACCACGCAATGGCAACAGGAATGGCAGTCCGCCATCACCGACCCCGCCATGCTAATCAAGCACTTAGGCCTCGATCAGGCGCTATTGGAACCCGCGCGCGCTGCTGCCAAATTATTCCCACTACGCGTGCCGCCCGCCTACCTGGCGCGCATTAAAAAGGCTGATCCGGCCGACCCACTACTGCAACAGGTGCTGCCGCTTGGCATCGAAACCCTGCCGTCTACTGGCTTTACCGCAGACCCCGTTGGCGACAACGCCAGCCTGCACAACGGCGGCGTCATCCACAAATACACCGGCCGCGCCCTGCTCATCACCACCGGCGCCTGCGCCATCAACTGCCGCTACTGCTTTCGCCGCCACTTCCCCTATGCCCAATCGAATGCCAGCACCCGCCAATGGCAACAAGCTCTGGATTATCTGCGCAACAACCCCAGCATTCACGAAGTCCTGCTAAGCGGCGGCGACCCCCTCAGCCTCAACGACCGCCGCCTCAGCGAGCTTGCGAACAAGCTGGCCACCCTGCCCCAAGTCCGCCGCCTACGCATACACACCCGCCTGCCCATCGTCATCCCCAGCCGAATCACCGATGAGCTCATTGGCTGGCTAACCAACCACCCCTTCAAACCCGTCATGGTTATTCACGCTAACCACCCTAACGAACTCGATGACCCCGTTGCCAACGCCATGCAACGCCTCACCGAAGCAGGCATTCCGCTTTACAATCAAAGTGTTTTGCTGCGTGGCATCAACGACAACGCCGACACGCTGGCCGCCCTAAGCGAACGACTTTTTGAGCTTAATATTCAACCTTACTATCTTCACCTTCTTGATCGCGTGCAGGGCGCCGCTCACTTTGACCTCCCCGAGCAGGAGGCCCATCGCCTCATGCAAAGGCTGGCCGCTCAGGTGCCCGGCTACCTCCTGCCTCGGCTAGTTCGCGAAGTAGCGGGGGCGCCTTGGAAGGTGCCGGTGGTGTGGTGGGAGGCTTAATGGGCTGGCCGGGGGTTGTTTGTGCATCAGTTTGCTCGTGCATCGGCATGATCAAAGGCCGGGGTGGTGCTGCTCTAAAGGCGCTCGATTCAAAGGCCGGGGTGGTGCTGCTCGCAAGGCGCCTCGGCAGGCCCTGCCTATTGAACCCACGGTCAAAGCAGCCTGCCTGCCGCTGAAGCCTTGAGGGCAGTACCACCACGGCCTTTGCACCCAAATCCTAAGGGCAGCACCACCGCGGCCTTTGCACCCAAATCCTAAGCGCAGTACCACCGCGGCCTTTAAACCTAAACCCTGCGCCCAGCAGCCCCGCTTACAACCCCCGTAATGCCGCAATCCGCTCCTCAATTGGCGGATGAGACATAAACAAGCGCTTAATGCCGCCAGGAGCAATACGGCCAGAAATGCCCAGCGCTGCCATTTGATCCGGCAGATCATCCGCCGGTGGGGTGCCACCAAGGCGCCGCAAGGCGGCGATCATCTTTTCGCGACTGGCCAAATCAGCAGCACCGGCATCGGCACGGAATTCACGCTGTCTGGAGAACCACATCACAATAATGGAGGCCAGAATGGCCAGCAGGATTTCGGCAACGATGGTCACAATCCAAAAACCGGGGCCATGACCACGTTCGTTTTTGAAAACCACACGATCAACAAAGTGGCCGATCACGCGGGCAAAGAAAATCACGAAGGTGTTAATCACACCCTGAATGAGCGCAAGTGTGACCATGTCGCCGTTGCTGATGTGGCTAACTTCATGGGCAAGTACAGCTTCAACTTCGCCTTGGTCCATCGATCGCATGAGCCCGCTGCTAACGGCAACGAGGGCGTTATTGCGGCTCATACCGGTGGCAAAGGCGTTAACTTGCGGTGAATCATAAATACCCACCTCGGGCATGCCGATGCCGGCTTTGCGCGCTTGGGCACGAACCGTGTCGATTAGCCACTGTTCGGTGGCATTGGCGGGCTTTTCAATCACGCGAACGCGCATCGCCCGTTTTGCCATCCATTTGGAGATGGCCAGCGATAGAAAGCTACCGCCCATGCCAAAGACCGCTGCAAAAACCAGCAACGCTTGGTAGTTTAAAGCGCCGCCATCAGCCTCAAGCAAGCGATCCACACCCAGCAGGCGTAAGACGATGCCCAATACGACAATAATCGCAATGTTAGTCCCTAAAAAAAGAAGTATCCGCCGCACGAATCTTTACTCCTTCATCTGTGGATACACCGCATCCACGCGCTGAAAACCGCGGGGCAAGGCACGGCCGCGTCGCCCCCGCTCACCTTCATAACCCGACAGATCGGCGCCTTTGAGGGTGAGCTGGCGTTTGCCGGCCTGCACCACCAAGGGCTGATCTGCCGTTAAAGTACATAAACCCGCAACCCGTTCGCTACCGTCTTTACGACGCGCCGCGGGAATATCGATCAATTTGTTCCCTTTTCCGCGCGCAAGTTCCGGTATTTGATCAAGCGGGAAGATCAACAAGCGCCCGGCAGTGGTTGCAACGGCCACCCGATCTGCGCCAGCCTGAAGCGTCATGGGCGCTACCACTTCAGCGCCCGTCCCTAAGTTCAACACAGCCTTGCCGGCTTTTTGGCGACCATGGAGTGCTGAAAGTTGGGTAATAAAGCCATAACCATCGCTGCCCGCGAGCAGCAAGCGGCGCGCTGGGTCACCACAGAGCGCAAAAATAAATCGAGCGCCCTCAGGCGGTTGCAAGCGGCCGGTGAGTGGCTCACCTTGGCCACGTGCAGACGGCAGAGTGTGTGCAGGCAGACTATAGCTGCGGCCCTGATCGTCAAGGAAAACTGCCAACTGATTGCTGCGGCCTGCGGCAGCATCAGCAAAATCATCACCAGCACGATACGACAGCTTACTGGGATCTACATCATGCCCCTTTGCCGCTCGGGCCCAGCCCTTGCGAGACAACACGATGGTAACGGGTTCACTGGGCACCAGGTCTTGTTGGCTCAGTGCACGAGCGGATTCTCTTTGAACGAGTGGTGACCGGCGATCATCCCCGTACTGCTCTGCATCCGCCTGCAATTCTGACTGAATCAGCTTAGTGAGCTTTTTGTCAGAGCCTAAAATGGCGGCAAGCCCGTCACGCTCTTTAGCCAGCTCATCCTGCTCACCGCGGATCTTCATTTCTTCAAGCCGCGCAAGATGGCGCAAGCGCAGCTCTAAAATGGCTTCTGCCTGGGTTTCACTTAAACCAAAACGCTCAACAAGCGCGGGTTTGGGCGATTCGGCTTCACGAATAATCGCAATGACCTCATCGATATTCAGATAGGCAATGAGCAGCCCTTCGAGCACATGCAGACGAGCCTCTACCTTCTCAAGCCGCCATTCCAAGCGTCGACGAACCGTGCGGCGTCGATACTCAATCCACTCCGTTAAAATCTCACGCAAATTGCGAACGCGCGGCCGGCCATCCAGCCCAATCACATTTAAATTAACGCGATAACTCTTTTCTAAATCGGTGGTGGCAAACAGATGCTGCATCACCTCGTCGGCATCCACTCGATTAGAGCGCAACGTGATCAATAGGCGCGTTGGATTTTCGTGATCAGACTCATCACGCAGGTCTTCCACCATCGGCAATTTTTTAGCCTGCATTTGGGCTGCAATCTGCTCGAGTAAGCGGCTACCCGAGACCTGATGCGGAAGGGCGGTAACAATAACATCTCGCCCTTCTTTCTCCCAACGGGCGCGAAGGCGCAGGGCGCCATGGCCTGTTTTATAAATCTGGCGAATATCGCTGACCGGCGTGATGACCTCAGCCTCAGTCGGGTAGTCTGGCCCTTGCACATGCTCACAAAGAGCAGCCACGTCGGCATCCGGCTCGTCGAGCAGACGAATACACGCCGCAACCACCTCGCGCAGATTATGGGGTGGGATATCGGTTGCCATGCCCACAGCAATGCCGGTACCGCCATTCAGTAGAACATTCGGTACCCGCGCGGGCAGGGTTACCGGCTCTTCAAGCGTGCCATCAAAATTAGGCTGCCAATCAACTGTGCCTTGGCCTAGCTCCTGAAGCAGCAACTGAGCATATCCGCCCAAACGCGCCTCGGTATAGCGCATGGCCGCAAACGACTTGGGATCATCGGGTGAACCCCAGTTGCCCTGGCCGTCGACCAGGGGATACCGATACGAAAATGACTGGGCCATCAAAACCATGGCCTCATAACAGGCTGAGTCACCATGCGGGTGATATTTACCCAACACATCACCCACGGTACGCGCCGATTTTTTGTGCTTAGAGGCTGCCGATAAACCCAGCTCAGACATGGCATACACAATGCGCCGCTGGACTGGCTTTAGGCCATCGCCCACATGCGGCAGGGCCCGATCCAAAATGACATACATCGAATAATCGAGATACGCTTTTTCGGTAAATTCATGCAGGGGCCGAGTTTCAAAATCCTGCAGGGGTATCGGTTCGCTCATATTAGTGCCTCGGCAAGATCGCCCTTACTTTCTAACCATGCTCGGCGCTGCGAAGCCGAGCGCTTACACAAAAGCATGGCCATTAATGTGTCGGTCTCCTCAGGGGAGTCGACTGTTAACTGCACGAGTCGCCGTGTGTCGGGCGCCATGGTGGTTTCACGCAGTTGCAACGGATTCATTTCTCCTAGCCCCTTAAAACGCGTGGTCGACACTTTGCCTTTGCGTTTTTCTGCGGCTATCCGATCCATCACGCCGCGGCGCTCCTGCTCATCAAGTGCATACCAAGTCTCTTTACCCACATCAATGCGATACAGCGGTGGCATAGCAATGAACACATGCCCCGCCTTCACAAGGGCCGGAAAATGTTTAAGAAATAGCGCACAGAGTAATGTTGCGATATGCGCCCCATCGGGGTCGGCATCTGCTAACACACAGACTTTTGCATAGCGCAGGCCGCTTAAGTCGTCTGAGCCAGGTTCAATGCCCAGCGCAACGGCAATGTCATGCACCTCTTGAGAAGCCATCACCTCGGCGGGGTCGACCTCCCAGGTGTTCAAAATTTTGCCGCGCAGTGGCATGACCGCCTGAAATTCTCGATTTCGTGCTTGTTTAGCCGAGCCGCCAGCCGAGTCACCTTCCACTAAAAACAGCTCACTGGAGGCCGGGTCCTGGCTACTACAATCGGCAAGCTTGCCGGGTAGCGCTGGGCCTTGGGTCACCCGCTTTCGAGTCACCGTTCGCGCCGCGCGCATCCGCCGCTGGGCACTGGCCAGCACTAACTCGACCAGCCGCTCGGCTTCTCCCGTATGCTCATTAAGCCAAAGGCTAAACGCATCTTTAACAACGCCTGATACAAAGGTGGCGCATTCGCGAGACGACAGGCGTTCTTTGGTTTGCCCCGAAAACTGAGGCTCTTCAAGCTTGACCGATAAGACAAAACTGACCCGCTCCCACACATCCTCGGGGGCAATGCGCACACCACGCGGCAGTAAGTTACGGAACTCACAAAACTCACGCAATGCCTCGGTCAGCCCTGTCCGAAGGCCGTTAACATGCGTACCGCCCTGCATCGTCGGGATTAAATTGACATAGCTTTCTTGAACTAAATCGCCGCCATCAGGTAGCCAGCAAACCGCCCATTCCACGGCCTCATGTTGAGCGCGAAAGTCACCCGGAAACGGCGGATCTGGAAGGCGCTCAAAATCTCCCACGGCGCCGGCCAGATATTCGGAGAGACCTTGCTCATAATGCCAAACCGTTTCTTCACCGCTGGCCTCTTCAACAAACCGAACTTTTAAACCCGGGCAGAGCACGGCTTTTGCGCGCAGAACGTGGCGTAGCCGTGGCAGCGAAAATCGCACCGAGTCAAAGTAACGACCATCTGGCCAAAAGTGCAGCCGTGTGCCCGTATTGCGTTTGCCGACCTCGCCCACAGCGGTTAAATCGCTGACTTTATCGCCATTAGCAAATGCCATTTCCCATTCATGGCCATCTCGCCGAACAGTGACTTCTAAGCGGGTAGATAGGGCATTAACCACCGACACCCCAACGCCATGCAACCCGCCGGAGAACTGATAACTATCACGCGAGAACTTACCGCCCGCATGCAGGCGACTGAGGATGACCTCAACACCCGGCGCGTTTTCCTCGGGATGCAGATCAACGGGCATGCCACGGCCATCATCGCTGACCGATAGCGACCCATCGCGATGGAGGGTGACATCGATATTGCGGCAATGGCCGGCAATAGCCTCATCGACACTGTTATCGATGACTTCTTGGGCTAAGTGATTGGGCCGAGTCGTGTCGGTGTACATGCCAGGGCGTCGGCGCACGGGATCAAGCCCGGTCAACACCTCTATGGCGGCAGCATCGTATTGGTTATTCATGATTCAAGCAGTTTACCTTGTGCCGAGAAAACCGGCGAGTGCGTTAAACGCATCAGTTCGCTAAAATTGCCGAATGAACGAGACGACCGAACAAAAAGACATTGATTTTGAAGCGGCATTAAAAGCACTCGAAGGGTTGGTCGAGCAGATGGAGCGCGGCGAATTAACGTTAGAGCAGTCACTCCAATGCTTTGAGCAAGGAGTTGCGCTCACCCGAGAGAGTCAACAAGCCCTTACCGCTGCTGAGCAACGCGTTGAAATTCTGCTAGAAAAAAATGCTCAAGCAGAACCCGTGCCATTCGCGCAGGCCGATAATGCCGCTGACACTGACTGAGGCGCTTGCCGTCTACTCAGCGCGCGTCACCACTGCGTTGGATAATGCACTGCCCGATCCCGCCTTGGTTCCTGAATTACTCCACAGCGCGATGCGCTATGCCGTATTAACGCCGGGTAAAAGGCTTCGGCCATTTCTGGTCTATCAGGCCGGCATCTTAATGGGCGCCGATGAAGTTACGTTAGATGCGCCTGCCTGCGCGGTAGAGATGATTCATGCCTACTCGTTAGTGCACGATGATTTGCCGGCCATGGACGATGATGACCTGCGCCGAGGCCAACCCACTTGCCATCGTGCCTATGATGAAGCAACCGCAATTTTAGTGGGTGATGCGCTGCAGTCGTTGGCATTTCAGCTGATTGCTGATGCGGGCATACCAGCCACAGAAGTGCGCTTAGAAATGGTTAAAACACTTGCCCAGGCTGCCGGGTCACGCGGAATGGTCGGTGGACAGGCAATGGATCTTGCCGCTGCCGGTCAAACGCTCAACACAGCACAACTTGAAGATGTACATCGCAATAAAACCGGGGCGCTAATTCTTGCCAGCCTGCAGCTCGGTGCGCTTTGCGGTGCCCCGCAGGATCGCGCAAGCCGAGAGGCGCTAACCCGCTATGGCGAGTGTATTGGCCTTGCCTTTCAGGTGCAGGACGACATTTTAGATGTTGAAGGCAATGCGACTGCACTCGGCAAGCAAAGTGGTGCTGATGCGCAGCATAAAAAAGCCACTTATCCGGCATTAATGGGCATAGAGCCCGCAAGGGAGTTTGCTCATGCGCTTAGCGAAGAGGCCATCAAGGCGTTACAAAGCTTTGACGCGCAGGCCGACTTACTGCGCGCACTTGCTGAATACATCGTCAATCGAGATCGATAATCTAGCCGGCCGATCTTGAAGCTTTTTTGCGCTCATGCTCTAAAAGCAGCTTTTTACGAATCCGAATGGCCGCCGGCGTTACTTCCACCAACTCATCAGAATCGATAAATTCTAATGCCTGCTCCAATGAGAGCCGAATGGGCGGCGTGAGAATAATATTCTCATCTGAGCCTGCAGCACGGATATTTGTTAACTGCTTAGCCTTCATCGGGTTCACAATCAAGTCGTTATCTCGGCTATGCAGCCCAATGACCATGCCCTCGTAGACTTCCTCGCCAGGGCCGATAAGCAACTTACCGCGCTCTTGCAGGTTAAATAAGGCATACCCCAGCGCCTTGCCGGTTGCCATTGCAATCAGCACCCCATTAACCCGCTGCCCATAATCGCCACTTTTTACGGGGCCGTAGTGATCAAACACGTGGTACATCAACCCAGTGCCAGAGGTAGCAGTTAGAAACTCGGTTCTAAATCCAATTAACCCTCGCGCCGGAATAATATAATCAAGCCGCACCCGACCACGGCCATCCGGCAGCATGTCGGTCAACTCACCGCCTCGCTCTCCAAGGCGCTGCATTACCGCACCTTGATAGTCATCAGCCACATCCACCGTTAGCTGCTCATATGGCTCTTCTCGCTGGCCATTCACCTCTCGGGTAATGACCTCGGGGCGTGAGACGCCCAGCTCGTAGCCTTCGCGACGCATGTTCTCAATCAAAATGCCCAAATGCAGCTCACCACGACCGGAGACACGAAATTTCTCAGGATCTTTCGTATCCTCTACGCGCAACGCCACGTTATGTTGAAGCTCGCGCATTAAGCGCTCACGTAACTGCCGTGAGGTAACAAATTTTCCTTCTCGACCCACAAACGGAGAGGTATTAACTTGGAACGTCATAGAAACAGTCGGTTCATCAACCGTGAGCGCTGGTAGCGGCTCGACGGCGGCGGGATCGCAAAGCGTATCGGAGATATTAATTCCCTCGACACCGGTAAAGGCAATGATGTCACCCGCCCCTGCCGACTCGACCTCAACCCGATCAAGCCCCAAGAACCCAAGTACTTGTAGTATGCGCACCTGACGGCGTTTGCCATCGCGGTCTACACACACCAAATTCTGGCCACTGCGCACTTCACCACGCTCAATACGGCCAATACCAATCACACCCACGTAACTGCTGTAATCCAGCGAGATCACCTGAATTCTAAACGGTCCGTCGGCATCCACTTCGGGGGGTGGAACGGTATCTCGAATTAGCTCAAACAACGGCGTCATATCACCGCTGCGCACGGTGGATTCTTTGCCTGCGTAGCCATTGAGGGCTGAGGCGTAAATCACCGGAAAGTCCAGCTGCTCATCCGTGGCGCCCAAGTTATCGAAAAGATCAAAGGTTCGATCAACCACCCAGTCAGGTCGTGCACCATCCCGATCGACCTTATTAACGACAACAATTGGTCTAAGACCACGCGCCAGTGCCTTTTGTGTAACAAACCGCGTTTGTGGCATTGGGCCATCAACGGCATCAACCAACAACAGCACCGAGTCGACCATCGAAAGCACACGCTCTACTTCGCCACCGAAGTCAGCATGGCCCGGGGTGTCGACAATATTCACGTGCAGACCCTGCCACTCAATTGCCGTGTTTTTTGACAGGATGGTAATGCCCCGCTCACGCTCGAGGTCATTAGAATCCATCACCCGTTCTTGCGCGGCACCGCGCACAGCAAGCGTGCCCGACTCCTGCAGCAAACGATCTACTAGCGTGGTTTTGCCGTGATCAACGTGGGCAATGATGGCGATATTTCGGAGATTTCTGATTTCTTTAGACATCCCGCCTATGCTACACGGTTTGCGCGTGAAAGACATGACAGGGTATGTTGTCGTTTCATGGAGGAGGCGCAGTTATGCGGCGGACAATCAGACAATTACTAGGTAATCGCGCAGGCTCATTGCATGCGTTGGGGCCGAATCAAACCGTTAGTGATGCCGTTGCACTCATGAATCGAACCAATATTGGTGCTGTTTTGGTCATGAACCCTGAGCAAGAGCTACTCGGCGTGTTTACCGAGCGTGATGTGCTAAGGCGAGTGCTGGAGAACCGTCTTGACCCAGACACCACGTCGCTAGAGGCCGTGATGACCCGAGAGGTTTATTGGATTGCACCAGAAAATGCCGTTGATGATGCAATGGCGCTTGTTAGCGAACGGAATATACGCCATTTACCCGTTATGGACGGCGCCAAGGTGCTGGGTATGATTTCGGTGCGTGATCTCACCGCCGCCGTGGTGGAAGACCGTGAACTCGAACTTGCAGAGCTCACCAGTTATATGCACGGCAGCTATGGCGGGCCAACGCACATTTAGGCCCGGCGCATCACTCGGCCACCAAAGGCCCAAGCAAACAAAACAAGCAGTGGAAAAATCTCAAGCCGACCGAGCAGCATTAACACGCTGAGCACCACCACCGCGGCAGCGGGCAACTCAGGGCCCACCAAACCGCTGGATAATCCAGAATTAAATAATGCCGAGGCGGTTTCAAAAAAAACATATGCCAACGGCGTGCCTGCCGGCAAAAAGTGCAAGATCACAAAAACACTGAGCAGCCATAGCAGCATGAACACACCTACCAACCGCGCGGCGATGCGACCCAGCTCGCCCATCGCTTTTGGCGTTACACGCTCTGCGTTGTGACGCACCATGACCACCTCGTGGGCACTGGCACGAAACTCACGCAACTGCCCGGCCAGATCTTTAAGCAGAATGCCCACACGCAGCAGTTTAAGACCGCCGCTCGTTGAGCCCGCCATTCCACCCATTAAAACAGCAACGAGTAATAGCAGTAATGCGGCGTCGGACCATGACATTAAAGACTCAGTGGCAAAACCAGCTGTTGTTACTGCCGATACCCACATAAAGATTAGCGACACCGTTTCTTCGGATCGACCCGCTATCCAATGCTGCCCAATCAATAGTGCCGCGCCCAGTAGCAACACCCAAACCAATATCCGAATTTCATCAAATCGCCATAACTGCGCGGGCGTTTGCCGCTCTACAAGCAACCGGTAATGCACCAAAAAGCTAATCGCACCAAAAATCATGAGTGGCAGATAGGCCAATCGAACAAGCGTCGGCGTGCTAGCAAGGCTATCATCAGTAATTGTAAAGCCACCGGTTGCGATGGCCGTCATGCCATGATTGATCGCTCGCCACAGCGGCTCACCAACCAGCCATAACAACAAAATTCCTGCCACTGTATAGCCGATATAAATCAGCCAAATCATGCGCACGGTGGCTTTAACGGTGGGTAGAATTTTCTCTTCCCGAGCTTCAGAGAAGTACAAATTCAATGCGCCGCGTTCTGCAGGGAGCACTGCGATCAGCAGCAAGATCACGCCTATACCCCCTACCCACTGCGTCAAACTTCGCCACCATTGCAAATAAGCGGGCAGCTCAGACGGTGCGGCAATAATCGTCAGGCCCGTAGAGGTAAAGCCAGAAATCGACTCAAACAGCGCACTCGTCGGTGGCATCTGCGCACCGAGCCAAAAGGGCAAAGCGCCAATCAAAGCGATCAATGTCCAGCTAAATGCCGCAATTTGCATGGATTGATAGCGATGAAATGTTTTCGCACCGCGGCCCAAAAACACCAGCGCTTGGCCGAGTGCTACCGCCACACCTGCAGTCATCAGTAACGGCCAAATACCGCCAAGCTGATCAAACCACCAAGCAATGGGCAAAGAAAGCAACGCCATGAGCGCTGGCACATGCAAAAGGATGCCGGTACCGCGAAAAACCTCGCGCAATCTTAACGCTCCGTCATATCAAGCAGGTTTTCCGCCACCAAGCGCTCGGGGTCTGCAAGCACCCGAACACCCAAACGACGGAAGATTGCCATGTGACTATGCTGGTTGACCGTGCTTGTACGCCGTTCTACGCCAGCTTCCTGTGCTAACAACATAGCCATTAGGTTGGTGGAGTCATCCGCTGTTGTGGCAATCACCGCGTCTGCATCGGCAAGGTGACTTTCTGCGGCTGCAGTTTCTGCGCTAATTGCCATTTCCAGCACCAACACATCATGCTGCTCAGCACATTCCTGAGCCAATGTGGCATCAGGCTCCACAACCGCGGCCGTATGCCCCGCTTCTAGTGCCCGCTCAACCAAGCTATTGCCAACCGGACCTGCCCCAATGATTACCAAATACATCCTTACTCTCCAATTACACGCTTAGTGGCGGCTCCTGCATGGCCGCGGCCTGCTCTCGTAGCGCCAGAATATGATCTTCCCAGAATCGCCCCGACGCAAACCACGGGAAAGCAGGCGGAAAAGCCGGGTCATCCCAACGGCGTGCCAGCCATGCGGCATGACTCATGAGTCGCAAGGTTCGCAGCGCTTCAAGCAAATGCAGCTCGCGCAAATCAAAAGGATGAAAGTCTTCATAGCCGGCCAGCACGTCGCTAAGCTGCATTGCCCGCTCTGCCCGCTCGCCAGATAACAACATCCATAAATCCTGCAGCGCCGGCCCATTAATACAGTCATCCAAATCCACAAAATGCGGACCCTGGTCAGTCCATAAAATATTGCCGGGATGACAATCGCCATGCAGCCGAATCACAGCATAGCCTTGAGCGCGCGCAAATGCCGCGTCAATGTCGATCAGCAGATCATCAGTTAGCGATTGATACGCCGGTAATAAATGCGCTGGCATTAGCCCTTGGGCCAAGATGTGATCCCGACTCTCACGACCCATTCGCTGCGGATCAAGCGATAAGCGATGGGCAAACGGCTCAACAGCGCCCAATGCATGAATCCTGCCCAACATTCGCCCAAGCCACTCGCGCGTATCTGGATCATCAAGCTCGGGCGCATGCCCGCCACGGCGAGGGTACAACGCATAATGAAAGCCGGCGTGCTCATGCAGCGTGTTGCCATTGATGATCAACGGTGGCACCACCGGGATATCCCGTTCAGCCAGCTCCAGTGCAAAGCCATGCTCCTCTTCTAGCGCGGCGGTGCTCCAGCGTGATGGGCGATACACCTTCAAAATCAGCGGATCGCTATCTTCGATGCCAACTTGATAAACCCGGTTTTCGTAGCTATTTAAGGCTAATAATCGACCATCGGGCTGCAGACCCAATGCCTCCACCAAATCTAATAACCGATCAGGGCTAAGCGTGGCAAAAGGGTGGGTATTCATAAGCTTAACCACACCGGATCAAGATCTTTTGGTAATGCAGCTAGTCGGCCCACATCGCTCCAGCGAAATGCCGGATCATGAAAGTCTGACCCCACCGAGGCGGCTAACTTAAAACGCCGCGCCAAAGCGGCGGCAGACTCTACATCGTTGCGCTGACTGCCCCCACTCACCACCTCAATGGCATCACCACCACATTCAACAAAGCGCTGAATAACCGCACGCAGCGCGCCACCACTTAACCCGTAACGCAGTGGATGAGCAAAAACCGCTTTTCCCCCAGCCGCGTGAATCCACGCCACCACATTGTCTATCGTGGCCCATTCAACCGCGCAATAACCCGGCCTGCCGCGTTTGAGATAGCGGGTAAACGCCGATTGAAAATCGCTGACCCAACCCTGCGCCACCAAATCCCGCGCAAAATGCGCCCGGCCGGGCGCGCCATTAGTGCCTGCCGCATCCACCACTCGAGCGAGAATCCCCTTACAACCGGCACGCTCCAGCCGCTCGCCAATACGCTGAGCTCGCTGCCTGCGTGCGGCCAATTGCTGAGCAACACCGGCGAGAAGATCAGGCTGTTGTGCATCAAAGTTAAGCCCAACGATATGGACCACTCCCCGGGCCCAGCGCGCAGACAACTCAATACCCGACAGACAACGGATGCCCTGCGCGGCTGCGTACGTCTGCGCGGCCGAGACGCCCTCTAGCGTGTCATGATCGGTTAGCGCCATCAGCTCAACGCCGGCAGAGACAACACGATCCACCAATGCCTCGGGGGAAAGCCGCCCATCTGAGGCCGTACTATGCATATGTAGATCAACTGGCTTGTGAGAGCCCATGCCTCATCCTATAATGAACGGCTCGGCAGCCGAAGGCTGCCGTTTGTTTTTCGGAGGTCTTCGCCATGTCATCGGCCATCATGTCGACCTATAAACGCCTTCCTGTGTCCTTTGTGCGTGGCAAAGGAGCATGGGTCGAGAGCAGCACAGGTGAGCAGTATCTTGATGCGCTCTCGGGCATTGCTGTCTGCGGCTTGGGCCATGCCCATCCGCGGGTGGCTGCTGCATTGGCCGATCAGTCTACACGACTGATTCACACCTCCAACCTTTATGGGATTCCGCATCAAGAAGCGCTGGCGGAAAAGCTCTGTGCGCTTTCTGGTTTACAGCAGGTCTTCTTCTCTAATAGCGGCGCTGAGGCCAATGAGGCTGCCATTAAGCTGGCGCGACGCTTTGGTCATGCTGCCGATAAAACGCGGCCCGAAATTATTGTGGCGGAAAACGCCTTCCATGGCCGGACACTGGCGGCCCTCGCTGCCACCGGCAATATCAAGGCGCAAGAAGGATTTGGGCCAATGCCTGAGGGCTTTGTACGCGTGCCCTACAACGATGTGCCCGCCGTTGCCGCCGCCGGCAGCGATCAAACCGCAGCTGTCTTTGTTGAACCAATTCAAGGTGAAGGCGGCATTGTGGTGCCAGACGATGATTATTTAAACAAGCTACGCGAGTTATGTGACGAGCGCGGCTGGCTACTCATGGTGGATGAAGTGCAATCGGGGGTCGGCCGCACCGGCCAATGGTTTGCGCATCAGCATGCCGGCATCAAGCCCGATGTCGTCACACTGGCTAAGGCCTTGGCTAATGGTGTGCCTATTGGCGCATGCATCGCTGGCGGGCCTGCCACCGATGTGCTCGGCCCCGGCAGCCATGGCTCTACCTTTGGTGGCAACCCCTTATCCTGCGCGGCTGGCCTTGCGGTCTGCGAAGTCATTGCAGAAGAAAATCTTACCGAGCGCGCAGCCCTACTCGGCAAGCGTTTACGGGCCGGATTTGCTGACGGTTTACAAGGCGTTGAGAAAGTACGCGAGATTCGTGGCCGTGGGCTAATGATCGGTATTGAACTCACCGTGCCCTGCGCTGAGCTTGTTGCTCAGGCGCTTGAGGCCCACTTGTTAATTAACGTAACGGCAGGCAACGTGGTGCGCTTGCTGCCGCCACTGATTTTGACGGATGCAGAGGCAGACCAAATTGTCTCGACATTAGTCCCATTAATTGAGGCACTCTAAATCATGCCAATCAAACATTTTTTAACGCTTAACGACTTGGATCGCGACGAACTGGCTGCCCTGCTTCGCCGCGCGGATTCTTTGCGCGATTTGCATCGAGATCATGCGCTGCATGAACCGTTGCGCGGCAAGGTATTGGGGATGATTTTTGAGAAATCCTCAACCCGAACACGCGTATCGTTTGAGGCGGGTATGGCGCAATTAGGCGGTAGTGCGATTTTTCTATCGCCTCGTGATAGCCAGCTGGGCCGCGGTGAGCCCATTGAAGACACTGCCCGCGTGCTCTCAAGAATGGTAGACGCGGTGATGATCCGAACCTTTGCTCATGAGAATGTTGAGCGCTTTGCCGCCGCCTCTGCCGTGCCGGTAATTAACGGGTTAACGGATGATCATCATCCCTGCCAGCTGTTGGCCGATCTACAAACTTGGCAGAGCCATCATCGCGATATTTCGGGGCGCACGGTCGCCTGGATGGGCGATGGCAACAATATGTGCCGCTCTTGGATGCAGGCAGCCGAGATGATGGAATTTAACCTTCGCATTGGTTGCCCAGCCGGCTATGCGCCAGCAGACTTAGCCGAGTTTCCCCGCAGCCAGCATTTAACGGATCCTGCTGCAGCGGCAGAGGGTGCGGACCTAATCGTGACCGATGTGTGGGCCAGCATGGGTATGGAAGATGAGCAACAAGCCCGTCTTGAGGCCTTCTCTGCTTATCAAGTGAATGCTGAGCTGATGCAACTAGCCTCGCCCAAGGCGCTTTTTATGCATTGCCTACCGGCGCATCGAGGCGAAGAAGTGACTGCTGAGGTTATTGATGGGCCGCAAAGCGTCGTTTGGGATGAGGCGGAAAACCGCCTACATGCCCAAAAGGCTCTGCTGGAGCATCTACTAATCACGCTCTAATATGGCGAGCCGCCTCAGACCTTGGTACATTTCACCCGATGCGTTACTTTATTGCACTCGCAACGGTTCTCGCCCTGCTTTGGCTGGGTCTGTCTGGCGTTTATAAGCCGCTTATCCTCATTTTAGGGGCAGCGTCGGTAGCTTTGGTCGTCTGGATTACCGAGCGCATGGAGGTCTTAGGCGCTGAGCATGACCCCGGCACGCTGTCTTGGCGGCTGCCTGTCTATTGGACCTGGCTTATCGGCGAAATTATTTTGGCAAACCTCATGGTGGCGCGAGCGGTTATAAACCCTAAGCGCATCAAACCAAGCGTCATTAAAGTTCCGGCTACAACTCGCACTCGCGTAGGTTTAGTTACCTACGGTAATTCCATCACACTCACCCCGGGCACCATCACCACTGAGCTAACCGATGGTAGTGGCGAAATTCAGGCACATGCCTTGTTAGATGAGGCAGTCGATGGGCTGCGCAATGGCGATATGCTTAAACGCGTGCAGTGGTTAGAGGGCCCCAATCAATGAGCCCCATTCTGCTAGCCACCATCTTAGCGATTTTCACCACGATGGCTTTGGCACTCTGGCGTGCCCTAAAAGGGCCAACGGTTTACGACACCATTGTGGCGGTAAACGCGTTCGGTACAAAAACCGTTTTGCTCATTGCATTAATTACGCTTTTTACGGGCAATCACGACCTCATTGATGTGGCGTTGGTCTATGCACTCATCAACTTTATCGCGGTCATCGCCGTACTTAAATTGATTGATCGACATGACCTGGCAGCGGCCGAGGATCTGGCCGATGATTGATATCGTGATTCATGTGTTGTCAGCCGGCCTTTTACTAACAGGGGCAGCATTTGCCTTAGTTGGTGGGGTTGGGCTGGTGCGTTTTCCCGACCTGTATACCCGCCTGCATGCGGGGGGCATTACCGACACCATCGCCCCGCTGCTAATCATTGCAGGGCTTATTTTGCAGGCTGGCGTCTCGATACTCACGATCAAGTTACTACTGATTCTGCTGTTTTTACTGTTCACAACGCCCACCGCATCACACGCCACCGTGCGAGCTGCCATAGCAGCAGGCATTAAACCGCAGGGCTCCGAGGATCCCACAAAGGAGCGTGCGTCATCGAACACCTAATCGATATCGTTTTGCTGCTTTTATTGTTGGTGGTGGCGCTTGCGGTGTTATTTACCCGCGATCTGCTCAAAGCCACCCTATTGTTTGCCATCTACTCGCTGACCATTGCTGCCCTATTTGCGGTGCTGGATGCTGGCGATGTGGCTTTAACCGAAGCTGCTGTTGGCGCCGGCATTAGTACGATTTTGATTTTGGCTGTTTTGGCACTAGTCCCAAGGCATGAGAAACGGCTCTTTGGGCATAATATTCCGGCACTCATCATCGTGTTTATTACCGGAGCCGCCTTGGTTTACGCCTCGTTTGACTTGCCCGTTTTTGGTGACCCGAATAACCCGGTTCACGTGCATGTCGGGCAGTACTACACGCAAAACACCTACGCGGATATGGGCGTGCCTAATATGGTTGCTGCGGTGCTGGCCAGCTATCGCTCCATCGATACCATGGGCGAGGCGGTGGTTATCTTAACCGCTGGTATTGGGGTGTTTGCCTTACTCTCGGTGCCGGTTCGCCGGCGGCGTCAATCATCAACCACCCGTGCGTCTGAAGAGGATTCCTCGTCATGAAGCGCAGTACAATTTTGGTGGTTGTGGCACGGTTTCTCATCCCGCTCATTATGTTATTTGCCCTTTATGTGCAATTTCATGGCGAATATTCCCCAGGCGGCGGGTTTCAAGCGGGCGTACTCTTTGCAGCGGCTTGGATTTTATTTGTCTTTATCTATGGGCTTGAAACGGGTTTGCGCGTTATTCCCACCCGCGTTATCTATGCGCTAGCTAGCCTAGGTGTGCTGCTGTATGCGTTTATTGGCCTGCTAGGCGTGGTGATGGGAGGGCGGTTTTTGGATTTTTACCCGCTCCTCGAAAGCCCTCATGCCGCCCAGCAAGCGGGCATCATTTTAGTTGAATTTGGGGTGGGTATTACCGTCGCAACGGTGGTAATGCTGATCTTTTTAATGTTTGCGCAGCGCCGCGCAATGACCGATGCGGCGGAGCGAAACGAATGAATATTTTGAGTTTTTTCAATTATTGGGCGGTCATTTTGCTGATGATGATTGGCTACTACGGAATGATTGTCTGCGGCAACATGATTAAAAAAATCATTGGGCTTGCCATCTTTCAGACCGCCGCCTTCATTTTGTTTATTTCCGCGGGCAAGGTCATCGGCGGAGCAACGCCAATTCTTCGAGAAGGCATTGCGCTTTACTCTAATCCGCTCCCCCATGTTCTTATCCTTACCGCCATCGTTGTTGGCGTTGCCACTACTGCTGTGGGGCTGGCTTTAACGGTTCGTATCTACGAGGCGTTTGACACGATTGATGACGACGCCATCGATACGCTGGAGGATGATAAATAGTGAACGTCACTGAGTGGATGCCGTTCATCGTATTGATCCCTCTGATTGCGGGGCCCATCTGCATTTTATTGCCCGGGCAAAGGCTGCCATGGCTGCTTGCCATGCTTTCAGCCGCTTCCGCACTAATCATCGCTGGCTTTACATTCGCCGAAGTAATCACTAACGGCACGCTAAGATATGCCTTTGGTAATTGGCAGCCACCCATTGGCATTGAATACCGCGTTGATGCGGCCAATGCTTTTGTGGCATTGCTCATTACTGGCATGGCCAGCATCATGCTGGCTTGGGGGAAGCCTACCGTCGATGTTGAAATACCTGAGCGGCAAAGCAGCTTTTATGCCCTCTTCTTGCTGGCTTTTGCTGGGTTGCTCGGTATCACGCTAACAGGCGATATTTTTAACGTCTTTGTGTTCCTTGAAATTTCATCCCTTGCCACTTACGCGCTCATCGCGCACGGTCAAGACCGCCGCGCTCTGGTTGCCGCTTTTCGTTATTTAATGATGGGAACAGTCGGTGCAACTTTCTTACTGATTGGTATCGGCTTTCTCTACATCATGACCGGCACCCTCAATATGATGGAGCTTGCCGAGCGCCTGCCTGCGCTGGCTGATTCGCGGGCCACACAGGTGGGCCTTGCCTTTATTGTGGTGGGCTTTTCTATCAAGTTAGCCCTCTTCCCCATGCACCATTGGCTACCTAATGCCTATACCTATGCCCCCTCGTTAGTAACGGCATTCTTAGCGGCAACGGCCACAAAAGTTGCACTCTATGTTTTGCTGCGCTTTGTGTTTACCGTATTCGCACCAGACTACAGCGATGCCGCAATGCCATTAGCCATCGCTTTTGCTGTGTTGGCAATTGCCGGGATGTTTGCAGGATCATGGATCGCCATCTTTCAGAAAAACCTTAAGCGCCTACTCGCCTATTCGTCGGTGGCACAAGTGGGCTACATGGTGCTTGGCGCCAGCTTTGTCACCGTTGTTGGAGTAACCGCTAGCTTTTTGCACCTGTTTAATCATGGCTTGATTAAAGGGGCCCTCTTTATGGCGGCTGGCATTGTGTTCCATCAAATTGGTAGCGCTCGTCTTGAAGACATGCGGGGCCTGGGCCGCGTGATGCCATGGACGCTCACCGGCTTCGCACTTGCTGGCCTAAGCCTGATTGGTATTCCACCCACCGTTGGCTTTGTCAGTAAGTGGTATTTGATCAGCGCCGCGATTGACGCGGGGCAAACCTGGATTGTGGTGCTGATTCTTATTTCGTCTCTGCTTGCTGTGGTCTACATCGCTAAGCTAATAGAGCTATTTTGGATGCAGCCCCGGCCCGCTGATAGCCCTGTGGTACAAGAGGCATCGCCAGCGCTGCTTATCCCCCTTTGGCTGATGGTCTTTGCTAATTTTTATTTTGGCATTGACACCCGGCTAACCGTTGGCGGTGCCACGGCCGCTGCGCAGGCCATACTCGGTGTACCCGTGGGGGGGCTGCCCTAATGCTCGATTGGATACCCACCGTATCGCCATTGAGCGTGGTGCTCATTCCCTTTATTGGCGCAGCGCTTATTGCGCTTGCGGCGAGCCGTCCCTTTCTCCGCGATTTATTTTGTTGGCTAACGCCCATTCCATTTTTTATTGCGGTTTTGGGCCAATTGCCTAATGTTCTGGCTGGCGCTGGCGGCACCCAGGCCTTGGTTGCGCTGCTACCCGGGCTTGAAATCGGCTTTGCCATTAAACCCCTGGGCATGATGTTTGCGTTGCTGGCGTCTACCTTGTGGCTGTTGGCAACGCCTTATGCGCTGGGGTATCTCAAACATGCTGGACATAGCAACATTGGACGGTTTATGGCCTGCTATGCCATCGCGCTTGGCGCAGCGGCAGGCATTGCGTTTTCTGAGAACCTACTCACGTTGTATATCTTTTACGAAATTCTCTCCATTTCTACCTATCCCCTAGTGGCACACAGCGGTGATAAAACCTCCCGCGATGGTGCGCGCACCTACATTGCTCTGCTACTGGTGACCAGTGTTGGGCTGATGCTGCCGGCTATGGTTTGGATTTGGCAGGCCACGGGCACGTTAAGCTTTACCAGCGGCGGGATTCTTAGCGGCGAAATGCTCTCTCCGGCCGCAGGCGCGCTATTACTGGTGCTTTTGTTATTTGGCATCGGCAAAGCCGCGCTCATGCCGTTTCATCGATGGTTACCGGCAGCCATGGTGGCACCAACGCCCGTCTCTGCGCTGCTGCATGCCGTGGCCGTTGTCAAAGCGGGTGTGTTCAGTGTGCTAACCGTTGTTCTGTATATCTTTGGATTGGACTACATCGTCACGCTGGCAACCCACCCGTTCATGCTTTATCTCGCGGTATTTACGATGTTGGCGGCATCACTAGTTGCCATTCAACAAGATAATCTTAAAGCGCGGCTCGCCTATTCCACGGTCAGCCAGCTTGCCTATATTGTGACGGGTGCGCTGTTAGCGGTAGACCTTGCCGCCATTGGTGGTGGCATGCACATGCTCATGCATGGATTTGGCAAAATCACGCTATTTTTCTGCGCGGGTGCGATTTATCTGGGCAGTGGCATTAAAACGATCAGCGCCATGGATGGACTCGGCCGGCGCATGCCAGTCACCATGATCGCCTTTTTTATCGGCGCACTGTGCGTAATTGGCCTGCCCCCCACGGGTGGCTTTTGGAGCAAGCTTTATTTGGTGACGGGTGCCTGGTCAGCGGGCCATTACGTGGTGGTGGGCGCCTTTATGCTGAGTACCTTGCTTAATATTGGCTATCTGCTGCCACCGGTGATGCGGGCGTTTCTCAAACCACCTGCCGATGAGCAAAAGATTGCTAAAGCCAAAGAGGCACCGCTGCTTTGCCTGATTCCGTTAAGCCTAACGGCCTTGGGTACGATCGTTTTATTCTTTGCAGCGGGCGCTGCCTTCAACCTGCTCTCACCGGCTATTCCGTAGGGGTTCACCAGCATGAGTCTCACCGCCAAAATCTTAGAAAGCTTAGTTGCTAAACGGCGGCTGTTCGGCATTGCCGCACTACTATTTATGGCAGGCCTAATCATTGTGGATTGGCTTAAAGAACCCGCTTATTCACGGTTTTTTTGGGATGGCATTGGTGGCTTTGCCGCAATTTATGGGTTTTTAGCCTGCCTTGTCATTTTAGGTGTAGCAAAAGCACTGGGCTATTGGCTGGTCTATCGTAAGCGTGACTACTACGCCCGGTATGGAGAGGCAACGGATGATTGATTGGCTACATCCATCCGTTTTGCTAATGCTGGGCATGCTGCCGCTTATATGGCTACGTGGCCGCGCACGACAAATATGGCAAGTCACGCTGCCCGCCATCATCCTAGGCCTGATTACCACTCTGGCTGCCGGCAGCCAGTTAAGCCTGAGCTTTATGGGCCTGGAACTCACCCCGCTTCGCGTCGATAAACTCAGCCTCGTGTTTGCTTATGTGATTGGAATAATACTGATTATCGGCAATATTTTTGCCTTGCAGGTTGAAGACCGTGCGCAGCATATCGCCGCCGGGCTATACGGCGCTTCGGCCCTAGGTGTGGTTCTGGCCGGCGATCTGGTCACGCTGTATGTGTTCTGGGAAATCATGATGATTGCCTCGGTTTGGCTCATTTGGCGCCGCAAAACGCCAATTGCCTATGAGGCGGGCATGCGCTATCTGCTTGTTCATGCGCTGGGTGGCATGCTGCTCTTTGTTGGGGTTATTGGCTACTACCTGGCAACCGGCTCAGTGGCGTTTGAGAAAATTGATGTGGATGGCTGGGCCTTCTGGCTTATCTTAATTGCCTTTCTTATTAACGCTGCCGTGCCACCGCTGCATGCTTGGTTACCTGATGCTTACCCTGAGGCCACTGTCACCGGCACAGTTTTTCTTAGCGCCCTGACCACAAAGACTGCCGTTTATACCCTCATGCGTGGTTATCCTGGGCTTGAGCTTTTACTCTGGCTTGGCGTAGCGATGACGCTTTATGGCGTGATCTACGCCACCTTAATTAATGATATTCGCCGACTTTTGTCTTACCACATCATTAGTCAGGTCGGGTATATGGTGGCCGGCGTGGGCATGGGCACGGCTCTTGCTTTAAACGGCACCGCGGCTCACGCGTTTACGCATATCCTTTATAAAGCGCTATTGCTGATGGGCGCTGGCGCTGTATTGCAGATGACAGGCCGTTCACGCATGAGTGATTTAGGCGGGCTGTATCGATACATGCCGATGACCTTCTTGCTGTATATGGTCGGTGCCTTATCAATTTCAGCATTTCCGCTTTTTAGTGGGTTTGTCAGTAAAACCATGATTGTTGAGGCAGCCGCGGTTGACTACCGTGGTGTTGTCTATTTGCTGATGCTTTTAGCAGCCTGCGGCACGTTCTTAAGCACAGGGCTAAAACTCCCTTACTTCACCTTCTTTGGCAAAGACTCCGGTTTACGCCCCAAAGAGCCACCGATTAACATGCAAATTGCCATGGGCATTGCCGCAGCACTGTGCTTTTTAATCGGCATCTTCCCGGGCGCGCTGTATGCGATCTTGCCTTTTCCGGTCGATTACAACGCCTACACGCTCAGCCATTTACTCAAAGAGCTCCAGCTTTTGTTCTTTGTTGGGCTTGGGTTTGTGGTGGTTATCCGCTACGCCGGTGGCAAGGATTACATTGCGCTGGATGTCGATTGGCTTTACCGCGGGCCCGGGCGGCGTTTAGTGATACATACCCGCAATATGATTGCGGAGGCAAATCATGACGTGCGCGCAGAATTTATGCGGTTTTTAGCCAAACTCCAGACCCGACTGGGCAAGGCACACCTCGATGGATCTTTGTTACGTACTTGGGCAACCGGATCAATGGCACTCTGGACAGCGCTAGTGCTCGCCCTTGTGTTGGTCCTTACCTTAGGCACTTAAGCTGTAAAGGATTGGTGCCGGCGCACGGAGTCGAACCGCGGACCTACGCATTACGAATGCGTTGCTCTACCAACTGAGCTACGCCGGCAAGGGCAGGAAAGTGGTGTATTAGACCAAAGCTGATCACCAACAATCAAGCGCTTGTTCACTAAAATCCAGTGTGCCATCCGCCGCTTTCACCCCACGCTGGCCTTGCTGCGTAAAAACCAGCCGCTCGCATTGCTCGGTAACGGTGCTGTTATCTACCAACGTTTCCGCTGAAATATGCCAATCTGCGCTTCCGGCCCCGTTTACCGCAAATAAATAACTGCCCACCAATGCCTCTTCACAGCCACCCTCATCGGCATACAACTCAACCGACGCTTGCCCCTGCTGACTCGCCCGCTGCCCCTCAAAACGCGTGGCAATTTCAAGCAAACAAACACCCGCCGCAACACGCTCTATACGCGTAATGGGGGTTCGATAATCTGGCAGTGCAAGCATGACTAAAATGGCGATCAGCGCTGTCACCATCAGCAGTTCAACCAAACTAAAACCCAACGTTTTGTTACGCATAACCGAAGATTGATGCCATTAATCGCGCCAAAGCGATCATCTTGCGATTGCTGCGATAGATTTCCGGATAACCGGCGCAAAGAGGCATCGTCATGCATCATCACCAAGGCTTTAGTTTGCTAGACCTCCTCCTAGCCCTGGCCATTATGAGTATTGCGGCTGTTTTAGCAGCACCACAATTTAGCGAGCTCACCACCCGGGCTAAACCGGTCATTGAATCTGAACGACTCTTAGCCTCCATTTGGGCGGCGCGCCATGCCGCGATCACGCAAGGCAAACCCGTCACGATGAAAGCAACCGGCAATGATTGGAGTGAAGGCTGGATTTTATTTGTGGACGATAACCACAGCGCAACGCAAGAAGCGAACGAGCCGCTTTTGCATGTGGCTGAACCGATCAAAAAAGACCACCAGCTAAAAGCCAATAGCGGCATTGGAATGGCGCTCAGTTATTTACCGCATGGAGAAAGCCGTCGGCCAAGCGGTAGCCTGCAGATGGGCACCTTTACGCTGTGTGCGCCAAGCCCAACAGAGGGCAGAAAACCTACACATGCCATTGTGATTAGCGCAACGGGCCGACCCCGAACAATCCAATCGCAAAGTCAGCTCAATGCCAGCATCTGTGAGGCGGAATGATTAATCGGTAGATTCTTCTGCACCCACCACCGGGCGAATTTCTCCACGCTTTGGAATGGCACGTAGCAAATCTTTGGGCATGGAAAAAACGACATCCTCAGTATGCTTGCCGCCTAAATCTGGACGCACGGCACCCCAGGCGACGAGTTGATCGATTACATCGTGCACTAACGACTCAGGCGCTGAGGCGCCAGCGGTTACACCAATTTTTTTCGCGTTGGCTACCCAGTCATGCTGCAAGTCTTCAGCGCTGTCGATTTGATGGGCCGATATGCCCATCCGTAAAGCCAGTTCAGTAAGTCGAAGTGTATTGGAGCTATTAAATGAGCCCACCACAATCATTGTGTCAACCTCATCTGCCAGTTCACGCACTGCATCTTGGCGATTTTGCGTGGCATAACAAATATCGTCTTTACTGGGCCCTTTAATCGCGGGAAAACGCGCTCGTAACGCACCAATCACGGCAGCAGTATCATCCATCGACAGCGTTGTTTGGCTCACATAGGCCAAATTTTCCGCATCTTTGACCACTAATCGCTCAACATCTTCAGGGGTTTCGACCAGCTGCATCCCACCTTCATGCGCTTTTTTGCCAATGTACTGCCCCAACGTACCGTCTACTTCGGGGTGGCCGGCGTGCCCGATCATAATGACTTCTCGGCCTTCCTCAGCGTGTCGGCGTACTTCAATGTGCACCTTGGTGACTAAGGGACAGGTGGCATCAAAAACGCGCAATTCTCGAGCCGCAGCCTCATCGCGTAGTGCTTGAGAAACACCATGGGCAGAAAAGATTAGGGTTGCGCCGGGTGGCACGCCATCGAGTTCTTCGACAAAGATGGCACCACGTTCGCGAAGATCATCAACCACCGTGCGGTTGTGCACAACTTCGTGTCGTACATAGATCGGCGCACCAAATGCCTCTAGGGCCTGCTCGACAATACTGATCGCGCGATCAACACCGGCACAGAATCCGCGGGGGTTAGCCAGTCTGATTTCTTGCATAAAGCTAATCTCTGATCAACATATAAAGGATAAGAATGGCACCTATGGTAATGGCAGCGTCCGCCACATTAAAGGCAGGCCAGTGCCAATTGCTGTAGTAAAGATCGATAAAATCGACCACAACCCCCAAGCGCAATCGGTCAATTAAGTTACCAATTGCACCCCCAAGCACGAGGCCGATCGCCATACCTTGCCAACGCTGAGCGGGGGTTAGTTGCCATAACCAATAGACTAAGTAGCCGCTAACGCCAATGGCAACAGCCGATAACAGCCAGCGCTGCCACCCCGACCCCTGGGCAAGCAAACTAAATGCCGCCCCGGGGTTAAAGGCTAATAACAAATTAACCGATGGCAACACCGGCACCGGCTGATAAGGGGTCAACCAAAATAAGGCAGCCCATTTGCTCAGCTGATCGGCCAGAATGATGCCTACCGCTAAAACTAACCCAACCCGTTGGGCGGTCATGCGAATTGCCGCTGCTCGCCTTCGCCTGCGACGTTACTGACACAACGCCCGCACAAGCTCGGATGGGCTGAGTGCTGCCCCACGTCCTCTCGCCGATGCCAGCAACGCTCGCATTTTGCATGCTGGCTCGGTGTTACCGTGAAATAAAACTCCGTCCCATCGTCTAGCTGATTGCTCTGCGCATCATCTGGGGCTTCATTTAATGGATGCACCCGGGCGGCCGAGGTAATAAGCAAAAAGCGCATCTCATCGCCCAATGCGGCCCAACGGGCACCTAATGGCTCAGGGCAGAACAGATCGATTTCGGCTTCTAACGTGGCTCCTAACACTTGTTCATTACGCAAATCTTCAATGCGTTTAGCGACCACTTCACGCAGCTGCAAAATTTCTTCCCAAAAAGCGCGCTGCGTCTCAGCATCTTCTAATGCAACCAGCCCTTCATACCACTCCGCTTCAAAAACACTGCCGCTGCGTTTACCTGGCATGTGCTCCCAAATCTCATCGGCGGTGAAAGAGAGCACCGGCATCAGCCAGCGCACCAGTGCCTCGGCAATATGCCAAAGAGCAGTTTGTGCAGAGCGTCTCGCCAGGCTGTTGGCTTGGGTGGTGTATTGGCGGTCTTTAATCACATCCAAATAAAAGCCACCCAAATCCAAGACGCAAAAATGATGCACGCGCTGATACAGCTGGTGGAAGTCGTAGCGCGCACTATCCGCTTGGATTTGCGCCTGCAAAAGTAACGCACGATCCAACACCCAGCGATCTAGCGGCAGCAACTGCTCGGTGGGCACCGCATCAGTGCTAGGGTCGAAGCCTGCAAGGTTGGCCAACAAAAAGCGTGCCGTATTGCGTAAACGCCGATAAGAATCGGCCGTCCGCTTGAGAATATCGTCTGATACGGCAATCTCACCGCTATAGTCAGACGAGGCCACCCATAAGCGCAGAATGTCTGCGCCCAGTGCGTTCATCACCTTTTGGGGAGCCACAACATTACCGCGAGATTTCGACATTTTCCGGCCGTGCTCATCAACCGTAAATCCATGGGTCAGCACGGCGCGATACGGCGGCTCACCATTAATCATCATCGATGTAAGCAGTGAAGACTGAAACCACCCGCGGTACTGATCGCTGCCCTCAAGGTACAGATCAGCCGGCCATGCTAAGTCTTCACGCTCGCGCAACACCGCGGCATGCGTTGTGCCAGAGTCAAACCAAACGTCGAGGATATCGGTGACCTTTTCATACTGATCTGCCTCATCACCAAGCAAATCGGCAGGCTCAAGATCAAACCAAGCATCAATACCGTCTGATTCCATTCGCTCAGCAACGGCTTCAATTAATGCATCGGTATTGGGATGTGGCTCACCCGTCTGCCGATCAATGAATAGGGCGATAGGCACACCCCAGTTGCGCTGTCGAGAAATACACCACTCGGGACGATGGCGCACCATTGCTGCCATACGCTCCTCACCCCAGTCAGGAAACCAATCTACTGTGGGTAAAGCGGCTAAAGTTTTCTCGCGCGTATTACCCGCTTCCAAATTCAAAAACCATTGTGGTGTGGCGCGGAATAAAATCGGCGTTTTATGCCGCCAACAATGGGGGTAGCTATGGTGATATGGCTCGTGGTGTAGCAACGCGCCTTCTGCCTTAAGCCGCTCAATGATGGGCTTATTGGCTTTAAAAACGGTCTGCCCGGCAAACTCACCATCAGTAAAAACTCCTGCGTCGTCCACCGAACTTTGCAGCGGCAGCTCATAGCGCTGCCCTACAACAAAGTCATCCGCACCATGCGCGGGTGCCGTATGCACAGCACCTGATCCAGCCTCAGTGGTTACATGCTGCCCTAAAATAATCGGCACGTGCCGGTTTAGGAAGGGATGAGCCAGAGTAAGCCCTTCAAGCGCTTTGCCCACGCATCGCCCAACAATGCCGTAATGCTCAATCCCGTAGCGCTCAAGAGCAACCTCGTGCAGTGCCTCGGCCAGCAACAAATACTCTTTGCCGTGATTTACAGAGACCAGCACATAGTCTAATTCTGGGTTTAATGCGACGGCCTGATTAGCAGGAATTGTCCATGGCGTGGTGGTCCAAATGACCACCGAAACAGGCGCTGACGCAAAATCTCCACCCGCCGCACCGCAGTATCTAGCCAGTGCCTCGCCATCCAATGCTTTAAACCGCACATCCACCGCTGGAGAGACGTAGTCTTCGTATTCCACCTCTGCCTCAGCCAGTGCGGACTGACAATCCGCACACCAATGCACGGGCTTATAACCGCGCTTAAGATGCCCGCGGCGCACGGTACTACCCAGCGCGCGCAAAATAGCCGCCTCAGTGCGTGGCGCCATTGTCAGATAGGGGTTCTCCCAATCACCCAGCACGCCAAGGCGCTGAAAATCACGGCTCTGGCCAGCAACCTGCTCAGTGGCAAAGGTTCGGCAAGCTGCCCGAAACGCTTTAGCGGAAATGTCATCGCCAGCCTTACCCAAACTTTGCTCAACCTTATGCTCAATCGGCAGCCCGTGGCAGTCCCACCCGGGCACATAAACCGCGTCAAAGCCATCAAGGCTGCGACTTTTTACGATAATGTCTTTGAGGATTTTATTAACCGCATGGCCAATATGAATGTCTCCATTCGCGTAGGGTGGGCCGTCGTGCAAAATATATTTTTGCCGACCTTTGCGTGCAGCGCGCAGGCGTTCATAAATTTTTTCCTCCTGCCAACGCTGTAGGCGCCCTGGCTCTTGCTTCGCCAGCCCTGCGCGCATCGGAAAATCGGTTTGCGGAAGGTTAAGAGTTTCCTTGTAGTCGCTCACGACATCATCCTGCGTTAGTCATCGGTAAGTAGCCATGGTCATGAAACCAGGCACGAGCTGACTCTACGTCAGCGGCAATTTTCTCTTGTAATATCTCTAAGCTCTCAAAACGGGTTTCAGGCCGCTGCCAGGCAAGCAGCTCCACTTCAATATAGCGGCCATAAATATCGCCCTGAAAATCTAATAAGTAGGTTTCGAGCAACGTCTCCACCCCGTTGACGGTGGGGCGTGTGCCTAAACTAGCTACCCCGGGCCGCACCGGCCCCAGTCCATGCACGGCCACATTAAAAATGCCGCGCATCGGCGGTGGCTGCTGACCAAAGCGCAGGTTAGCGGTTGGCCAACCTAGCTCTCGCCCTAATGCCTGACCCCGCACAACACGACCTGAAATGCGCAGACGCCGGCCCAGCAGGGCCTCAGCGAGGTCAAGGTTGCCAGCCGCTAATGCGCTACGAATGCGTGTACTGCTCACTCGCTCTCCAGCATGCTCAACCGTAGGCATGCGCTGGAGCTCAAACCCATGCGCTGCCGAAGCCGCCTCCAGCATGGCAAAATCTCCACGCCGCTGGTGCCCAAACCGAAAATCATCACCCACCATTAAAAAGCGAACATCCAGCTCTTCAAGCAATAACGCTTCGATAAAATGCTCGGCGGAGAGCTGAGCAAGCTTGGCATCAAAGCGCAGGCAAAGGGTACGTTCTACCCCCGCTGCATCGAGCAGTCGAAGTTTATCGCGCAGTCGAGTGATACGGCCTGGCGCAGAATTCGGTGTAAAAAATTCGCGCGGTTGCGGCTCAAAAACCACGACGGTGGCAGGCAGCCCTGTTCGACGACTCGCTGCATGCAGCGCATCGAGTACCGCCCCGTGCCCACGATGAACGCCATCGAAATTTCCAATGGTAGCCACGCAAGGCCGATGACGGGCAAGCAGATTGTGACGGCCTCTAACGAGCTCCATCCATTACCCCGGAATGACCAGCAACTCTAATTAAGAGAGTATACGGCAGCATGCAGGGTTTCAGCCATGCCCCGCGTTCGGTGCCTTCAAGCTAGCCGGCCGTACTCCGAGTGCATATAGACTCCCGAAGTAAACAACCACGCCCATAATAATCATTCCTGTTAGGGCAACAACACGGCCCAAAACGCCTTGATCCAACCAAAACTCAAGCTGGCTTGCAGGGCCAATCAGCACCGCCACCATTACCCCAGTGGCGAGTAAAATTTGCCCCAACAACCGCCCCCAGCCCGCTAAAGGCTGATGCACGCCTTCTCGACGCAACCCTTGATAGAGCAAACCGGCATTGACCCATGCCGCCATAGCCGTTGCCAACGCAAGCCCTGCATGCGCAATCTTTGTATCAAACAGCAACCACACAAGCGTAATGCTAAGCACCATATTAACGATCATTGCGATAATCGCGCAGCGCACCGGCCCTTTGGTGTTTTGGCGCGAAAAATATCCGGGTACCAACACCTTAACCAAAACAAAACCCATCAAGCCGATGCCATAGGCCATCAAACTCCAGCTAGCCGCTGCTACGTCTGCCGGCGTGAAACGGCCGTACTGAAACAAGGTGGCGAGCATGGGGCTTGCCAGTACAACGAGTGCCGCAGTAGCCGGTAGCATGAGCACAAAACTCACACGTAGCGCCCAATCGAGGGTCAAATTAAAGCGCACCGGATCATTGGCCGCATGCTCAGCCGACAGTCTAGGTAACATCACCGTTGCCAACGCGATACCAAATACGCCCAATGGAAACTCCATGAGACGATCTGACCAATACAACCAACTAATTGAACCGACAATCAAAAATGAGGCAAGGATCGTATCTAACAACAGGTTGATTTGCTGAACCGATGTACTAAAAACGGTAGGCCCCATTAACCGAAGAATTCGGCGAACACCGGCGTCGTTCCAATCGATACGCGGCCAAGCGAGCAAACCGCGGCGCCACAAGAATGGCAACTGACTGAGTAACTGCAATAAACCCGCTAGCGGCACGGCTAACGCCAAGGCCATCACGCCTATTTCCATGCGGGGCGCCAAATAAAGCGCCGCCCCAATCAAGCAAAGATTGAGTAAAACAGGGGCAAATGCGGGCGGACCAAAACTATCATAGGTATTTAGCACCGCCCCCGCCGCAGCGGTGAGCGCAATGAGCAACAAATACGGAAACGTTAAGCGTAACAAATCGCCGGCTAATGCAAGCTGTGCGCTATCTGCAGCAAAACCAGGGGCAAACACATTAATCAGTACCGGCGAGCCCCACATTGCTAATAGGGTGAGTGCCAACAGAACCACGCCAAGGCAACCGGTAACCCGGGCATACAACGCGCGCACCGCAGCGTCACCCCCTGAATGCCGCGTGGCGGAGAGAACGGGCACAAAGGCTTGCTGGAAAGCGCCCTCGGCAAATAACCGCCGCAAAAAATTAGGGATTTTAAAGGCAACAAAAAACGCATCAGTGGCCGCCGACGGGCCAAAGACCACGCCGAGCACGATATCGCGCACTAGACCCAGCACCCTGGAGACCAGAGTCCAGCTACCGAAGGTCATCAAAGACTGGATTAAACCTTTGCGCAAACGCCTTATCCTAAGCAGTAATGGTTGACAATTGGCGGTATTCTGCGCATATTACCGCTCTTTTTCGAGACGCGAACATCCTATAGGAGCAGCACGTTGGCTAATATCGCCTCTGCCAAGAAACGCGCCCGTCAAGCCGAGAAGCAGCGCCAGCATAATCAGGCGCGGCGCTCGATGATGCGCACCAAGCTCAAGCAAGTTATTGCCGCCATTGAAAGTGGCGACAAAGCGGCAGCTGAAGCAGCCTACGGTTCCGCCGTTCCGGTTTTAGACCGCATGGCAACCCGCGGGTTAATTCACCGCAATAAGGCCGCTCGTCATAAAAGCCGGCTTGCCGCACAAATTAAGGCGCTCAGCTAACTTTCTGTTAGCACCAAGTTATCACGGTGGATAAGCTCTGGCTCGGTTACATAACCGAGCCGCTTTTCTATGGTTTCGCTTGGGTAACCCGCAATACGGCTGGCTGCATCAGAGTCGTAGTTAACCAATCCGCGTGCAAGCTCATGCCCACTTGGGTCTACACACGCCACCATTTCACCGCGCCGAAAGCGTCCATCCACCCGCGTTACCCCCACTGCCAGCAGACTGCGGCCTCGCTCACGTAAGACCCGCGCAGCGCCCTCGTCTATCCATAGCCGCCCACGCACCTGAAGCTGGCCTGCCAGCCATTGCTTACGCGCGGCTAGACGCGCCTGAGACGGCGTGAGCAGGGTACCCGCAGCCGTACCATTCATAATGCCCTGCAACACGCCTGTATCGCGCCCTGAGGCGATTAAGGTGGCCGCCCCTGCCCTTGCCGCACGCCTTGCTGCTAATACTTTCGCGCGCATGCCTCCGCTGCCTAGCACGCCGGGCGCATCGGAACACATCGCCTCAAGCGCCGGATCGCTGGCTTGTGCTTCGGTAACAAGCGGTGCATTTGGATGGGTGCGCGGATCGGCCTCGTACAAACCATCTTGATCAGTCAGAATGACGAGTAAGTCCGCTTCGATCAGGTTACTCACTAAAGCTGCAAGCGTGTCGTTATCGCCAAAGCGAATTTCATCCGTTGCGATCGTGTCGTTTTCGTTTACCACCGGGATAACGTTTAAATCCATTAGCGCACGCAATGTGGAGCGGGCATTCAAATAGCGCTGCCGATCCGCAAGATCTTCGTGCGTTAACAGCACCTGAGCAGTCTTAAGCCCAAAACCTTGAAACTCTGACTCATACGCCTGCACCAATCCCATTTGCCCTACGGCTGCAGCGGCCTGAAGCTGATGCAGCGCTTTAGGCCGGCTCTTCCAACCCAACCGCTGCACACCCTCTGCCACCGACCCGGATGAGACAAGAACGATTTCAACCCCTTGAGACTGCACATCAACCATCTGCCGAACCCAATCATGAATGCGATCATGATCAAGCCCCTGCCCATTATCCGTGACCAGTGCACTACCCACTTTAATCACCCAGCGACGGGTGAGGCGCAGCTCGCTACGCGCGCTCATCGGCGTTATCCTCGTCTAACTCAGTAAGGTGCTGCATTACCGCTTGGCAAAGCGTATCTGTGCCTTCGCCAGTTTCTGCCGAAATAAAATAAATCGGCCCTTGCCAGTCTAGTTGCGCTTTTAAATCACTCACCATCGCATCGCGCACATCGGTGGGGAAAAGATCAGCTTTATTGAGCACCAACCACCGCTCGCGTGCGGCCAACTGAGCGCTATAATTTTTCAGCTCGCCTGCCACCATTGTTACCTCATCAGCCAAATCACGCTCTTCATAGACGCCAGCCGCATCCACTAAATGCAGCAATAAACGCGTGCGCTCAAGGTGGCGTAGGAAACGAGTACCAAGACCGGCCCCCCCAGCAGCACCCTCAATGAGGCCTGGAATATCTGCCACGGTAAAACTACTTCCTAAGCCAAGGCTGACAACACCTAAGCCGGGGTATAACGTGGTAAATGGATAGTCGGCGACGCGTGGGCGAGCGGCAGAGACTGCACGTAAAAATGTAGACTTGCCCGCGTTTGGCAACCCAAGCAGCCCAACATCAGCTAATAGCTGGAGCTCTAGCTGCAGCTCACGCTGCTCGCCTGGGGTGCCGGGTATCGATTGCCGCGGCGCACGGTTGGTGGAGCTCTTAAAATGGGTATTACCGATACCGCCACGGCCACCCTTCGCCACACAAATCCGCTGCCCATGCGCGGTGAGATCGCCCAGCGTTTCACCTGTTTCTAGGTTACGAATAACCGTGCCAATCGGGACCTGCACAACAATATCTTCGCCCGCGCGGCCAGCCATTTGTCGCCCCTGCCCCCCATGACCACGCTCGGCAGCAAAACGGCGCCGATGACGAAAATCAACCAGTGTATTTAGACCGGAGTCTGCCTCTAGCCAAACACTGCCACCATCGCCACCATCTCCCCCATCGGGGCCGCCACGGGGAATGAATTTTTCGCGACGAAAACTCACACAGCCATTACCGCCATCACCTGCAGTGACTCGAATGCTTGCCTCATCGACGAATTTCATGGCTTATGGCCTGCCTAAATAAAAAACCCCGCTCTAGGCGGGGCTGGGGTAGACGCCTGAGCGTTGATCAGCCCGCTGGCTGAATGCTCACATAGCGCCGATTATTTGGACCCTTGCGCCGAAACACAACCTGCCCATCAATCTTAGCAAACAAGGTGTGGTCAGTGCCCATACCTACGTTTTCGCCGGGATGGAAGTGCGTGCCGCGTTGGCGAATAATAATGTTGCCCGCGATTACCGATTGCCCACCAAAGCGTTTAACGCCTAGGCGCTTGGATTGCGAGTCGCGACCGTTACGAGTACTGCCGCCTGCCTTTTTATGTGCCATGAGTTCTGCCTCCGTTAACGCCTAAGCTCAGCTTGCCTGGATACCGGTGATGCGCACCTCAGTGAACGTCTGCCGATGCCCGTGATGGCGCTGATAATCTTTACGCCGCTTGAACTTGATAATCTCTACCTTGCGCGCGCGCCCTTGGGCGACCACCTCAGCAGATACGCTGCTGCCCTCTAGGCGCGGCGTGCCGACTTTAACGTCATCTCCGTCTGCCACCAAGAGCACATCGTCAAATTTGACCGTTTCACCCGCCTCGGCAGGTAATTTTTCGATACGCAGTAGGTCCCCTTCGGCAACCCGATACTGCTTGCCACCTGTTTTAATTACTGCGTACATCTAATTAAGACTCCAAACGGTTTATCCAAAGCCGCGAAAGTCTAGCCGGATAGGCCCTTTACGTCAATGTAATTCGATCAAATTACCTTGACATGCCAGCAACGGGTTCCTAGCATGCCGCTTTCACCCATCGACGAGACACTCGGCATGGATATCGCTCCGCTTCGCGCACTCGTTGCCGACGACATGGCTATTGTCGATCGTATCATTCGTAAGCGCCTAGAATCAGACGTTGCCCTTATTAATCAATTGGGTAACTACATTGTTGGCGGCGGCGGCAAACGGTTACGCCCCATGGTGGTGCTTATTATGGCGCGGGCCTGCGGCCATCCGGCAGGCAGCGATCAGCATGCCTTGTTGGGCGCCATCGTAGAGATGATTCATACCGCCACGTTGCTTCACGATGATGTGGTTGACGAATCCGAGGTCCGGCGAGGTCGACAAACGGCCAATGCGCTCTGGGGCAATGAGGCGAGTGTTTTAGTCGGTGATTTTCTCTACACACGTGCATTCGAAATGATGGTGGCATTAGATGATATGCCCACAATGGCCACGTTCTCCCGCACCACAAACCGCATTGCAGAAGGTGAAGTCATGCAGCTCATGCATGTTCATGACCCGGATGTATCAGAAGACCGCTACCGTGAAGTGATTTACCGAAAGACAGCCGTCCTGTTTGAGGCCGGCTGCGAACTTGCTGCGCGCCTGGCCTTGGGGTCTGAAGCGCAACAGGCCACCCAAGCAGCGGCCGCGTATGGCCGGCATCTTGGCACCGCTTTTCAGCTTGCTGATGACGCGCTCGACTACGACGGCAATGCGCAAGCCATCGGCAAAAATATTGGTGATGACCTTGCCGAGGGCAAACCCACGCTGCCACTGATCCACTGCTTACAGCATAGTGACGTAACAACGCGTGAAATGTTACGTCAAGCCATTGAAACCGGCGGCCAAGATTATTCTGATCGTGTGGCTGATGCGCTGGCTGCGACTCGTTCGATTGAGTACGTGAGGGGTCTCGCAGAACAAGAGGCCGCGCTGGCCACACAAGCGCTGGAGAAGCTGCCAGAAAACGGTTTTAGCACCGCACTGGCTTCGCTGGCGACGTTCTCCGTTACCCGGAGCTACTAACCGTTAGTTTAATTGCGCAGAGCTAGGCGATTGCCTATACTCGCTCCCTCTGAGATGCGGGGTGTAGCTCAGCTTGGTAGAGCACTGTCTTCGGGAGGCAGGGGCCGGAGGTTCGAATCCTCTCACCCCGACCATATTCCTAACTTAGCGACGGTCACCCGTGGCTTCAGCAGCCATCTGCTCAAAACTGGTATGCCGCACGTCTTTGCCACGTACAAAGTAGATCACGTACTCGCAAATATTACGTGAGCGATCACCAATCCGCTCAAGCGACCGTGTTGCCCAAACGATATCCAATACTGGCGGCACAGACTTGGGGTTATCTTCTAGATATTTCATTAAATGCCGAATAATCGAGTCGTATTGAGCATCCGCTTTAATATCTTCTTGAGCCACTCGAACCGCTTGTTCAGCATCCATTCGCGTAAACGCATCCAAGGCGCCACGTAGCATGGTCTTAACCTGATCCCCCAACGCGGCAATTTCCGCCATGGGGCTGCGCTGGCGATCTTCTTCTAACAGATGCAACGCCATGCGCCCCACACGCTCGGCCTCATCACCAATGCGTTCTAAATCAGTAATAGCCTTAATGACTGCAACAATTAACCGAAGATCACTTGCGGCTGGCTGACGTCGGGCTAGCACATTGGTGCAGGCCTCATCCAGCTCCACTTCCATGGCATTGATTCGGTAGTCGGACGTAACCACTTTCTCGCCCTGCGCCTGATCGCCATTAACTAGGGCATCAAGCGCCGCTTCTAGCTGCTGCTCAACCAAGCCACCCATGGTCATCACACCCGTGATGATCTGCTCGAGATCTTCGTTGTACTGGCGCGAAATGTGTTGCGAGAACCCTTTTTTATCCATGGCGCTTGTCGCTCCTGACAGCTTAGCCGAATCGGCCGGTGATGTAGTCTTCAGTGCGCTGTTCTTTGGGGTTAGTGAACAGCGTATCGGTATCGTTAAACTCCACCACTTTACCCATGTGGAAAAATGCCGTGTATCCCGCCACACGCGCTGCCTGCTGCAGGTTATGCGTTACGATCACAATGGTGTAGTTGTCTTTTAATTCATGAATCAGTGCTTCAACCGTCGCGGTTGCCAACGGATCAAGCGCTGAGGCCGGCTCATCCATCAAAATCACTTCTGGATTCACCGCGATAGCACGCGCAATGCACAAGCGCTGCTGCTGACCGCCAGAGAGTTCTGTGCCTGGCGTATCCAAACGATCCGCTACCTCATTCCATAGCCCCGCGCGTTTGAGTGACGACTCCACCAAGTCATCAAGCTCAGAGCGAGAGGTACCTGTACCATGCAAACGAGGCGCGTAAGCAATATTCTCGTAAATGCTCTTTGGAAAGGGATTGGGCTTTTGGAATACCATCCCGATAAAAGTCCGTAACTGAACCACATCGACGGAATGATCATAAATATCCTCACCATCTAAGGTGACATCCCCCTGCAGGCGGACCTGCGGGATAAGATCATTCATTCGATTCAGGCAGCGCAGAAATGTGGATTTACCACAACCGGATGGCCCGATGAGCGCCGTTACCTCACGTGAATAACAATCAAGATTGATGTCATACAGCGCTTGCGTATCGCCGTACCAAAGGTTGAGGTCACGCGCGCTCATCTTGACTGTGGGCTGTTTTTGCTCTGCCGTCATTGGGCTGCCATCCGCATTTTGGGCCATGGTGTGCGCCCCTGTTGCCGTTTTTGTTTTGACTTCAGTTTCCATGAATCCCTCGCCCGCCGCTACCAGCGACGTTCAAACTTGCGCCGCAGGAATACCGCAGCTGCGTTAAGTGTAAGAAGCACGGCGAGTAATACGATGATACCCGCAGCGGTTTTCTCTACAAAGGCTTTTCGCGGCTCACTGGCCCACGTAAAGATCTGTGCTGGCAACACGGTTGCCGACTCAAAAATACTGCCGGGCGCCTCGGGAATGTAGGCGATCATACCAACGATGATCAATGGCGCTGTCTCACCCATCGCCTGCGCCAGACCGATAATCGTTCCAGTCAATATGCCCGGCAGAGACAGCGGCAACACATGATCTCGCACCACCTGCCAGCGTGAACAGCCCATCGCAAAAGCACCTAAGCGAATCGGATCGGGCACCGCACGCAATGCGGCACGCGTGCTGATGATGATAATTGGCAGTGTCATCAAGCCCAACGTAAGGCCACCAACCAATGCCGAAGAGCGCGGCGCTCCAAAGGTATTAATAAACACCGCTAAACCGAGCAGACCGAAGATAATAGACGGCACCGCCGCAAGATTATTGATATTGACCTCAATAAGCTGCGTCAGCTTGTTGTCAGGCGCAAATTCCTCTAAGTAGATCGCCGACATAACCCCAATCGGGAAAGCAAAAATTAGAGTGACAAACAAAACAAAAATTGAGCCCACCACCGCCGAAAATATGCCCGCAAGTTCTGGCAGCTTGGAATCACCCGCAGTAAAAAACGCCCAGTTAAAGGTGGTACGAATAACGCCGGCTTCCATCAGCTCTTCAACTTGAGCCGCCATCTCAGGAGGCAACTCTTCATTACCTTTAAAATATTGATCAATGCGGCTGTACGTGGGCACCCATTCTTGGCGTGTCGTCCCCGCTAACTCAGGGTTATTTCGTATATCAAGCGGAATTGAGCGCACTGCACCCCGCGAGACAATCTCACGCATGTCCTCGGCAAGCGCAAAACGGCCGATGCGCTCAGCCCGCTCGTTGTAATCGATGGTGACATTAACCTCGGTGCGCCAAAAGGCCGTGTAGCCTTGGCTGATAATGTCGGTAAAAAACGCAATAATAATGGCAAACGCCACAAACAACGCCGTGACGGTATAGGCCTTAAAGCGTTTCTCGCCACGATAGCGCGCCTTAATGCGCGGGTCGTTAGCAGATCCAGTCAGTCGTCGCTGCATATCTTCGCGTCCCATTTAGTCGTAGCGCTGCTTGAATCGGCGCACCAAATAGGTGGACACCAAGTTCAGCATTAACGTAACGGTAAAGAGCACCAGACCCAAAGCAAATGCCGAAAGTGTCTGGGGGCTATCAAAGGCCAAATCGCCGGTTAGCGAGTAAACAATACTCACGGTAACCGTTGTCATATCCTCTAGCGGGTTCCATGTCAGGTTGGGTCGCACGCCGGCGGCCATCACCACAATCATCGTCTCTCCTAGGGCTCGCGAGACCCCTAACAGAAAGGCGGAAATCACGCCTGGCAACGCCGCCGGCAAAATCACTTGCCGAATGGTTTCAGACTTTGTTGTGCCGAGCGCATAGGCGCCTTCGCGCAGTGTCTGCGGAATACTATTAATGACGTCATCTGACAGTGACGAGATAAAGGGGATGATCATGATACCCATAACAATCCCAGGCGAAAGGATATTGCTATAAGAGGCATCGAGGCCGAAGAAATTGGCAATATCCACCACGATGGGAGTTACCGTAATGGCGGCAAAGAACCCATAAACCACCGTTGGAATACCGGCCAAAATTTCCAGAATAGGCTTTGCCATGCCGCGTTGGCGATGGGTGGCATATTCCGACATAAATATGGCGGATAACAGTCCAATGGGCAGTGCGGTTGCCATCGCAATGGCCGTTACCATAAACGTGCCCGCAAATAACGGTACCGAGCCAAAGAACGACGTACCCTCGCCAACTTCATCACCCCGGCCGGCAGCTTCTAAAAAGGTATCACCAGGGGACCAAACCGTACCGGTCACAAATTCCCAAACACTCACCTCGCGGAAGAAGCGCATCGCTTCAAAAACCACGGATAAAACGATTGAGACCGTTGTAATAATAGAAATTAACGCCGCGCCCAATAGCAGCAGGCGAATTACCCGATCCAATGCATTGCGCGCCCGAACTTCAGGGCGAATCGCACGCAGTCCATGCGCCAGCCCGATGGCTGCAACGGCAAGAGAAACAATTAAAACCAGCTCGCGGGATGGCGCAATCAAACCGAAAACGCTGAGTAATGCCGCTGCAATAGCCACACCTAGCGCTGGGAGCCCCATCCACACCACCGAGTACCAACCGTACTGCTGAGGCCGAGAATGCATGGCAATGCCAGAGGCCATCGTCGCTAGCGCTTTGCCTCGACCCAGCCTATACGCCAGCAGACCTAGCGGTATAAGTGCGGCAAGCAGCAATAACGTTGTGAGTCCAATTCCCACTAGGCTACCTCGATGTCTCTGACTTTCTTAATTCAGGAATAGCCGCCTCCACATGGGAGACGGCTATCGATTAAAGGCGAATCGTCACCGAACAGGGTGAGGATTGCAACGCCTTACTCTAGGTCGCTGCGCTCTACGTTAACGCGGTTTGCGACCCGGTCACGCCACTCGGCAGCCTCAGCGGCCGGCAGGGGAATCAAGCCCTCATCAATCAGTAGGCCATCTGACCCAATCATGATGTCGTCCATAAACAGGCTGACGTACTCATCAATGCCTGGTACCACACCTTCGTGGGCTTCTTTAATGTAGAACCACAGGCTACGGGCTACGGGATAGTCGCCCCTGGAGATGTTCTCCACCGTTGGCTCAACGCCATCAAGGGAAGCAGCGTTCAGCGTATCGGCGTTCTCAGCTAAGAAACTGTAACCGAAGACACCCATCGCATCTTTGTTTTCACGAATCCGCTGCACGATCAGGTTATCGTTCTCACCAGAATCCACGTAAACGCCGTCGGCACGAATGTCGGTGTACTCTTCTGGAAAGCCGTACTTGGCAGATACTTTTTCCATTGCCAGCTCTTCAAACGCGTCACGCGTACCAGAGGTGGTTGGCGGGCCAAGAATCTCAATTCGACGATCAGGCAGGCTGGCGTCAATCTGATTCCAGTTGGTGTAGGGGTTATCAACCATTTCACCGTTCTGTGGAACCTGAGCCGCCACGGCCTTCAGGACGTGCTCTAGAGTCAGATCAAGCTTCTCGTTGTCAGCACTCTGGGCAATAACGATGCCATCAGAACCAATTTTCGCTTCGGTGATATCCGTGACACCATTTTCCATGCAGCGATCAAACTCGCTTGGCTTCATCCGACGTGAAGCGTTTGAAATGTCTGGGGTGTTAACACCAACGCCTTCACAGAAAAGACGCAAACCACCGCCAGAACCGGTGGACTCGATAACAGGGGTCTGGAAGTTGGTGGTAGCACCAAACTCTTCAACAACATAGCTGGCAAACGGATAAACCGTGCTGGAGCCAACAATACGAATTTGATCACGCGCTTCAACGGCGGTGACGGCGGTCATGCCAACAGCCGCTGCAACGGCAAGGGCGGATGTCTTCCAAGTCTTCATGAGGTAACTCCTCGTTAATGCTTTAAGGTTAATGCTCGACGAAGACTAGAGGAGAAATATGACAAGACGATGACCCAAACCGTGAGGATTAGTGCTGACCGGTTTTCATTACCCCGGAGGCTTCATCCAAGCGTTCGTAAACCGGGAAAATTGCCGAGAAAGTACTCCCCTCGCCCACCTCACTCGTTACTTCAAGACGAGCTGAATGACGTGAAAGCACATGCTTAACAATGGCAAGCCCCAAGCCCGTCCCCCCGTTACGGGAGGCGCGACCACTGTCAACCCGATAAAAACGCTCTGTCAGGCGTGGCAAATGATGCAACGGAATCCCCCGACCCGTGTCTGCCACCGTTAAACAAGCACCGCCTGCTGCTTCAAACCACCGCACATCAATGCGGCCACCACTTTCGGTGTATTTCACCGCATTGCCCAATAAATTAGAAAATGCGCTTCGCAGCTCTTCCTCATCACCCGCCACAGTCAGTCCATGATCGACTGTCAGTGTAATCACATGCGCCCCACTGCTCATCGCGCGGGCTTCTTCCACCAAATCTTCGAGCATGTCATTAAAATTAATTAAGGATCGGGGTGTTGAAGGAGCCTCAGTCTCAAGCCGCGAAAGCAGGAGCAGATCGTCTACCAAACGCGTCATACGCTCAATCTGCTGCTCCATGAGTACAAGCGGACGCTCTAGATCCTCTGGCCCAAGGTCGTCCATCTCACTGAGCTGCTCAGACATCCCGCGCAGCACGGTTAACGGCGTACGTAGCTCATGACTGATATTGGCAACAAAATCTTGGCGCATGGTCTCAAGCCGATGCAGCTCTGAGATATCCCGCGCCAACAACAGCTGCTGATCTTGGCCATACGGCACAATTCGAATTTCCAGCGTCCGCCGAGAATCCTGTGGCGATGGAATTTTAACGGCCGCGCTTGAGTCTCCACTTTCCAAATAGCTGGCAAAGTCGGGGTGCCGAATCAAATTGGCAATTCGCTGACCGCGGTCTTGCGGCCATTGCAAACCTAAATAGCCCGATGCGAGATGGTTCCACCATTCCATCTCGCCGGCACCGGTCAGCACGATCGTGCCATCCGGCATCGCATCCACACTCTCACGGAAACGCCGCAGCAGACGAACCAACCGATAACGACGCTCACGCTGGCGCTGATGGCGTCGATCGAGGCCATCAAAAATATTACCCCAAAGTCCACCTGCCCTCGGCGGTCTTCGCTTGCGAGACAAACGCAGCCACGACTCAAGGCGATAGAGCTGAAGCAAATTATAGGCAAGCAGGGTTACGGCACCGATCGCGACTGCCCAAAGGAGCTTTCCAGTTACCAACCCGATCAGTAAAAAAAGCATTGCCCCGCCGGCACTGCGCGCAATGACAGCCGGCCAAGGATTACTAATTAGCATGTCATCTGTCTCTTAACTAGCAGAGAAGCGATAACCTGCGCCGCGCACTGTTTGCACGAGATCATCATGCCCTGTTGGGGAGAGCGCCTTTCGCAAACGACGAACGTGAACATCAACCGTACGCTCCTCAACATAAACATTCGCACCCCATACATTATCGAGAAGTTGAGCACGATTGAACACACGATCTGGATGCGTCATAAAAAAATGCAAAAGGCGGAATTCGGTAGGCCCCATCACCACTTTTTCTTGATTGCCGCTAACACGGTGACTGACTGGGTCAAGTACGAGGCCACGTACGGCGATAGGCTCCTCAGCGGTGGTTGGCTGAACGCGACGCAAAACCGCTTTAACCCTAGCAACAAGTTCACGTGGTGAGAATGGCTTTGCGACGTAGTCGTCAGCACCAGAATCAAGCCCTTTAATGCGATCAGATTCTTCGCCACGAGCAGTTAAGAGAATGATCGGGATCTCACGCCGGTTGGGCTCACGTTTTAGGCGACGCGCAAAATCGATACCGCTTTCCCCTGGCAACATCCAGTCGAGCAAGATGAGGTCTGGCTTGCTTAAACGAATCGCGGCGTCTGCGTCTTCTGATGATTCTGCATGCCTAACACGATGCCCCGCGCGCTCGAGCGCCATCGCGACCATCTCCCGAATCGCAGATTCATCTTCTACCAGCAAAATGGTTGCCACCGAATTGCTCCCTTTTCACACGACAATACCACCGCCTTGCAGTATAAAGACAATGAGGTTACGGAACCATGACATCCAGCTACCGCGCAATAAACTCGCGCATTAGGGCTAGTGTCTCCTCGCTAACATGATGCTCAATGCCCTCTGCATCTAAACGTGCCACTTTTTCACTAACGCCCAACGTGCGTAAAAATCCGAATACTACAGCATGACGCTCCCGCGAATGCTTAGCCATTGCCCAGCCAGCATCCGTTAAGAACAGCGATCGATAAGGGACGGCTTCCACCAATCCCCGCTCAATAAGACGCTTAATCATGTTAGCCACCGTCGCCTTACTCACACCCATACGCGTTGCGACATCGACTGATCGCGCCTCCCCCATGGTCTCGAGCAATTCACTGATTAGCTCGACATAGTCTTCCATGAGTTCCGTTTCATGGGCGCGGCGAACAGAAGCGTATTGCGCCGCATGCGCCTGAGCATCTGGCAGAGAGACTTTTTCCTGTGTCATAAAATTAAGCGTAGCGACTATTGTCATCCCATGCAAACTGAGTTAGCTTAAACTAACTTTATAGCTTATAGGATTTCTCCATGCATGCGGCTGCTTGGCGCTTGTCGTTTACTATTGCGATCGTTATCGGGCTTTTGGGTTTCAGCCTGACTTCAACAGCCACCGAAAATCGTCCACTACGCGTCCTAGCCACAGTGGGCATGATCGGCGATATCGCACAACAAGTCGCCGGTGATTGCGCAGCAGTTGAAACATTGCTCCCACCCGGCACCGACCCGCATTATTATGAGGCAACACCCCGCGCGGTTAGAGCTCTGGATACCGCAGAACTCATCTTTTACGTCGACAAAACACTGGAAGAGCGTTTGGGTGGGATTCTAGAAAATTTCTCAAGACGCACACCCACGGTAGGGCTGGCCAGAGCCACTTACGATTCAACAGATTTGTTATTAGAAGCACCGGGCACACTCGATCCCCATTTATGGATGGATGCGAACCGCTGGGGTCAAATTGCACCGGTTATCGCCGAGGCAATTGCTGAGCAGCGGCCTGATTGCGCAGAAACGATGATGGCAAATGCCATCACTTACCAAACGCAACTCGCTGCCCTAGATGACTGGATCAAAACCTCCATTGGCAGCATCCCAGAGAAGCAAAGAATGCTTGTGACTGCCCACGATGCGTTTTACTACTATGCCGAGGCGTACTCCATTACTGCTAGCGAGGCCATAGAAGGTATTAGCACAGAGTCAGAGGCGAGTATTGGCGATATTCGTGCCGTCGCTCAATTTGTTGTAGACAATGCAGTGCCGGCTGTTTTTGTGGAAAGCACGATTAGCCCACGCACCATTGAAGCGCTAGTCGCCGAAGCTACCGCCATGGGACATGAGGTAGTGATTGGCGGCACGCTTTTCTCAGATTCATTAGGTGAATCAAATAGCGCCGAAGGCACCTACATCGGCATGCTCCGCGCTAATACTCAACAAATTACGGTCGCTCTTGGCGGCACTCTTGCCCCTTGGCCGTCAGAACTCACTGAATGGGCAACACGTTGGAACAAGTAGATACACACGAGCCCGGGTTTGCGCTGCACGTAGAGGATCTAACGGTCACCTATGGTGCAACGCCTGTTCTCTGGGATATCGATATGGATATCCCACCGGGCGTTATGGCTGCGGTTATCGGCCCCAATGGGGCGGGTAAATCGACCCTGTTAAAAGCCGTCCTTGGTTTGCTCAAACCGGTAGCGGGGCATATTCGTTTCCTAGGCCGGCCTTTGAGCGAAATGCGTCAAGCGATTGCTTACTCGCCGCAACGTCAAAGTGTGGATTGGGATTTCCCCACCACAGCGGGGGATGTTGTAGAAATGGGCCTATATGGCGAACTTGGCTGGTTTAAACGCCCCAACCGTGAACACCGCGCGCGCGCGTTGGCAGCGCTACAAGAAGTAGGCATGGAGGCATTTGCTGAACGCCAAATTAGCGAGCTTTCGGGCGGCCAGCAGCAACGGGTTTTTATTGCGCGTGCTTTGGTGCAAAACACGCCGATCATTATTTTGGATGAACCCACCGCGGGCGTTGATGTTACCACTGAAAATATTATTCTTGAGCTGATGAAGCGACTGCGTGATCGCGGCAAAACACTGATTGTTGTGCATCACGACTTAACAAATGTGCAGGCCCATTTCGACTGGCTAGTAATGCTTAATGTTCAGGTTGTCGCTCAAGGCCCGCTTAATGAAATATTTACTGAAGAAAACCTCCGCGCCACCTATGGCCGTCGCTTGAGCCCATGAGTTTTCTGCAAGATTTACTGGGCAGCCAAATTGTGCAGCTTGTGGTCTTAGGGGCCGCGCTACTTGGTGCAATGAGCGGGATTCTTGGCAGCTTTGCTGTTCTGCGCCAACAAAGCCTGCTTGGCGACACCTTAAGTCATGCCGCCCTACCGGGCGTGTGCATTGGGTATCTCATTGCAGGGGAGCGGCAGTTAAGCCTGCTATTACCCGGCGCTCTAGTCACCGGAACGCTGGCTGCCCTAAGCGTCATGCTCATCACTAAACGCACTCGACTCAAAACCGATGCTGCACTAGGCATCGCACTGAGTGTGTTTTTTGCGATTGGCACCGTGCTCCTCACCCTGATTCAGGCACAAGGCAGTGTCGGTAGCGCTGGGTTAAGCAGTTTCTTATTTGGCCAAGCCGCTGCTATCACCAAAGGGGATATTTCCTTGATGATTGGTACCGGCACCCTATTGCTGGGGGTGGTATTACTGTTTTGGAAAGAATTTAAGTTAGTTAGCTTCGATCCGGCATCAGCTCAGGTGTTGGGTTTGCCTGTATTGGCCCTTGAGGGCGCGTTAACCCTGATCGTTGCAATTGCCGTTGTCCTTGGGTTGCAGTTGGTGGGCGTTATTCTGATGGTGGCACTCCTCATCGCACCAGCCGCCGCCGCTCGGCAATGGACCCGATCCTTAAGCAGCATGGTGATGCTGGCTGGCCTGCTTGGCGCGGTGGCAGGCGCTGGAGGGGCGTTGGTGAGCGCAACAGGCCGTGGGCTTGCTACTGGGCCTGTTGTTGTTTTGATCATTACCGGCATTGTGCTGATCTCTTTGCTCATCGCACCGCAACGCGGCATTCTCTGGCAAGCACGGGCCCGACGTCGACTCACCAAAAGGCTGCCTGCGGTGACAGTGCCGCATGACGCAAAGCGCCGAAAATTTCCAATTCGCGGAGTCAAACGCGGATGATCACGGCCAGCATTATCCTAACGGGCGTGCTCGCATCGGCCTCCGCGGCTCTGCTTGGCACATTTTTAGTGCTCCGCGGCAGCGCTATGATGTCAGATGCTATTAGTCACTCGATTGTTTTAGGCATTATTTTAGTCTGGCTGGTAACACGCCAGGTATCTGGGCCTATCCCTATACTAGGTGCTGCACTCGCAGGCGTACTAACGGTTTTATTAACGCAGTGGCTAGCGCAGTCGCAACTAGTCAGGATGGATGCAGCCATTGGTCTTGTCTTTCCAGCCCTCTTTGCCGCTGGTGTTTTATTAATCGCGTTATACGCACGCGAGGTTCATATCCATACCGATACGATTTTGCTGGGTGAGATTGGATTTGTTTGGTTAAACACTGTTCCACTGGCCGGTTGGGAAATTCCCCTATCGATCATCACACTGAGTCTTGTATTAATTGCCAATTTGCTGTTTGTGGGCATTTTCTGGCATTCACTCAAGCTTGCCACCTTTGATCCCGCGCTCGCCGCAGCGCTTGGATTATTCCCCAGCACCCTTTACTACGCATTAATGACCTTAACCAGCGTTACCGCGGTGGCTGCCTTTGATGCCGTCGGCGCTATTTTATTTGTAGCCTTTGTCATCGTGCCACCCGCCACGGCTTATCTCCTTACACGACGCCTGTGGTTAATGGTTTGCCTAGCGATCGGGCTTTCCACTGCTGCCTGCGTCTCAGGCTATGCACTGGCGGTCTACTGGAATGTTTCGATTGCCGGCATGATGGCCAGCATGACCGGGGTATGGTTTGCAGCCACATTATTGCTTGCCCCGCAACAAGGCTTGCTAGCGCAGTTGTTACGTCGAAGAAAAGCGCGACTTGAGCATGACTGCCGGGTCATGCTTGCACACCTTCTAACTCATCAGAATACGGCTCAAGTTGACGAAGAGAACACCCAAGCTGCGCTAACTCAACATTTAAACTGGCCTCAACCTCACGCCAATGCCGTTATCAAACGCGCGCTTGAGCAAGCCCTCATTGAAAAAAATGGTAACCTGCTGAGATTAAAACCAGCCGGCGAAACAGCCGCAAGAGAGTTATTCGCCCGTCGGTGAGGACCGCTGCTTATGAATTACTTGATCTTTGTCACCCTGCTTTGGGCGTTTTCCTTCAGCTTAATTGGGGAATACTTAGCAGGCCATGTCGATAGTGACTTTGCCGTACTGAGCCGGGTTATTCTGGCAGGGCTGCTCTTTTTACCCCTCACCAAATTCCGTGGGCTTCCGCGTACCCTCATCAGCGGTGTCACACTGGTTGGTGTGCTGCAGTTTGGCGTGACTTACCTCTGCCTATACCGCGCATTTGGGTATTTGAGCGTGCCAGAAATCTTGTTATTTACCATCACTACGCCCATTTATGTGGCGTTAATTGACGACTCTTTGTTCCGCCGTTTCTCGCCTGTCTCTCTTCTGGCAGCGCTCATTGCGGTGGGCGGCGCAGCGGTTATTCGCTACGACGGTATCACCGAAGACTTTTTTATTGGGTTTGTGTTAATTCAATTAGCAAATTTTGCGTTTGCAGCAGGTCAGGTGGGCTACAAGCATTTGCTCAGAAAACACCCCAACACGGGCCCGGCCTACCACCACTTTTTTTACTTTTATATCGGCGCCCTCCTGATTGCAGGGCCCAGCTTTTTTATTTTCGGAAATACGCAGATGATGCCAACCACCCTGACTCAGTGGGGTGTGCTGCTATGGCTCGGCATCGCCGCCTCTGGGGCCGGATTGTATTTTTGGAATCAGGGCGCGCGTCGAGTTGACGCGGGTACACTTGCCGTAATGAACAATGCCTTAGTTCCCGCTGGCTTGATCGTGAATTTAGTCATTTGGAATCGCGACGTCGATCTGCTCCGCTTAGCACTCGGTGGCGCCATCATCGGTGGCTCATTATGGGTGAATGCCCGCTTTAGACTGCGAACCAGTCCACAGTAACGATAGCCTCAGCATGTTTTGCTGGGCGCATGCCAAAACCAGAACGCCCCCAGCTTGCCACGCGACTTATCGCTGCTGGTCTTTTAGATGCAGCGAGTTGTGACGAGGCACTTGCTACCGCCGAGCGCAATAGCAGCTCTTTCATCCGCTACCTGCTTGATGAAGCATTACTGCCACCCGCGCCATTAGCCCGCCTCATTGCTGAAGAATTTGATCTCCCACTACTATCGGGATATCAATGGCAAGCCCAGCAGAAGGCAGTCAATCAGGTTGATCCCGCGCTCATTCGGCGCTTGCATGTTCTTCCATTAACGCAAACTGATGGCAGTCTGCAGGTTGCGATCTCTGACCCAACCGAACTCGCGTCATTAGACGAAATTAGCTTTCAGACCGGCGTACCCACTGAGCCGATGATCGTGGCTGATGACGCCCTGAGCGCACAGATTGCCGCTGCACTGGGTCGCGTTGATCATGGCTTTGAAACCAGTACGCCCAGCATCGCAACAGAAGTTCATGATGATCGCGATGACGACACGCCGGTTATTCGCTTTGTAAATCGCTTACTACAGCAGGCCATTGATGATGTTGCGTCTGATATTCACATCGAACCATTTGAGGGCGTCTGCCGTATCCGCTTTCGTCAGGATGGCATTTTGCACGAGGTTGCAACACCGCCGATCACCATGGCAGGCCGTATTGCCGCCCGCATTAAGGTAATGGCGAGGCTTGATATTGCTGAGCGCAGACTGCCTCAAGATGGTCGCCTGCGATTACAAAATGATGCGGGAGACAATGTGGACTTTCGGGTTAGCATATGCCCCACCCTTTATGGAGAAAAGCTGGTTTTAAGGCTGCTTTCAACGGCTGATAACGCCCCTGCGCTCGACTCTCTGGGGCTGGATCCTGAGCAACTTGCTACCTACATCACCGCTATAGATCGCCCGCATGGCATGATTTTAGTGACTGGACCCACTGGCTCTGGCAAGACAGTCACGCTTTATAGCGGATTAAGGCGCCTTAACAGTTCTGAGCGCAACATCCTGACCGTCGAAGATCCTGTGGAAATTAATCTGCCCGGCGTAAATCAAGTCGGTATTAACCCCAAAGCAGGGCTTGATTTTCCACGCACGTTGCGGGCTTTCCTGCGCCAAGATCCTGACGTGATTATGGTAGGAGAAATTCGTGATCGAGAAACGGCAGACATTGCCATCAAGGCAGCGCAAACCGGGCATCTTGTTCTATCAACCTTGCATACCAACGACGCCCCCAGTGCCATTACACGCCTATTAAACATGGGCATTGAGCCCTGGAATATCGTGGCCTCGGTCAACCTAATTATCGCTCAGCGGCTCGTCCGCCGGCTTTGCCCTGCCTGCGGCCCCGAGCATGCAGGTTGTGCTCAGTGCACCGGGGGGTATCGGGGTCGGATTGGGATCTACCAACTCTTACCAATGGATGCGAGTGCATGCCAGGCAATTTTAGCGGGCACAGCGCCTGTACCCGCAGAAGACCTACGTAGCGCGGGCAATCGAAAAGTAAGCGAGGGACTCACAAACCATTCCGAAGTTCTGCGAATCACGAACGAGTCTTAAAGATGCGTTGCTATTTCCTTTGGTACGGCATCGATCAACATGGCAAGTTGCGATACGGCCTCAATTGGGCTACTGATGGGCATCAGCTGCGCGCCCAATTAATCAACGCGCGTGTCATTCCTTATCGACAATTACGCATTCCTGAAGCTTTCGGACGATTCGCTAAAGCCAATGCCGAATCGGGTGGCAGCAAGCAGGTCCCTCAAATGCTGCGACAACTTGCCACCCTAAGCAACGCCGCAATCCCACTGGTACAAGCACTGGCAATTATTCGCAGTACGACACAGCATCGGGGATTAGCTCAAGCAATGGACGAGGTAATTGCCCAGATTGCCTCAGGTCAACCACTGGCCGTTAGCCTGCGCGCCCACCCCCGGCTCTTTGATGCAATTACCTGCAATCTGATTGACGCCGGCGAGCAGGCAAGCGCGCTAGAACCGCTGCTCAGCCGCGTGGCACATCATGCAGAACAACAAGCTCTGCTGCGACAAAAGGTTAGCCGCGCCATGCGCTACCCCTTACTGGTTTTGGCCGTTGCCAGTGCGGTCAGCCTTGCATTGCTGCTATTTGTGGTACCGCGTTTTGCTGAGATGTTTGGCGATTTTGGCGCAGAGCTCCCAATGGTTACCGCCCGGGTGCTTAGTGCCTCAGAGTGGCTTAAATCGGGAGGCTGGCAGCTCGGCATTGGCATTGGACTCTGTTTCATGCTCAGTTTGCGCTTAGGCAAACACCTGCCCGGACTCTCTTTAGTTATCGATAAGCTTAAGCTGCGTATTCCGCTTTTTGGTGCCTTTCAACAACGGGCCCTGATCGCCCGCCTCACCCGCACGCTTGGGCTAATGTTGCAGGCCGGAATGCCTCTTTCAGAAGCGCTTCCGGGCGCTGCCGACGCAACCAGCAATCGCTACTTCTTAAAAATCACCGAACAGGTGCAAGCGCAAATTACCGGCGGCCAGGGTCTAGCCACTGCTTTGGCAGACACCCACGCCTTCCCAATTCACGTAACTCAAATGATTGCCGTTGGTGAGGAAACCGGCGCACTTGGTGAAATGCTCGAACGCGTTGCAAGTCAGGAAGAAGCAGCCGTAGAGGCCACCGTTGATTCTCTTGGCGCCATGATCGAACCGTTACTCATGGTTTTTCTTGGTGTGGTTGTTGGCGGGCTGGTGTTGGCGATGTACCTGCCCGTTTTTCAGATGGGAGGGGTATTTTGAGCAGCGTTGTCAGCTTTATTTTAGGGTTACTGATTGGCAGCTTTTTAAATGTTGTTATCTATCGACTACCCGCCCAACTGCAACATCAATGGGCCGGCGGTGATAATAAAGATGCCCCACCCGGCATTCTCTGGCCAGCCTCCCACTGCCCACAGTGCAAAGATCGCCTGCGTTGGCATGACAACCTGCCCGTAATTGGATGGATAAAGCGCCACGGTCGCTGTCATAGCTGCCATGGCTCAATTTCTTTGCGCTATCCATTCGTTGAACTGCTCACCGCCACAAGCTTTGGCATCGTTGCTTGGCAATTAGACGCTGACATCATCGGGGTCTGCCTCATGGCAGTTAGCGCCGGGTTAATTACCCTAGCGGCCATTGATCAGGCGCATTTTATTTTGCCAGACTGCTTAACGCTAACTGGCTTATGGGCGGGCCTGCTGTTTGCAGTGGGACCAGGCTCACTAACACCCACAGAAGCCATTCTTGGCAGTGCTATCGGGTATCTGATTTTATGGTCAATGAATGCCCTACACCATCTGCTAACGGGTGAATTCGGTATGGGAAATGGCGACTTTAAACTGCTTGCCATGCTAGGGGCATGGCTAGGCGCTGGGGCGTTGCCGTTTGTGCTTATGTTAGCCGCAAGCGGAGGCGCCCTATTTGCGATTATGCGGATGGCGCTTGGTAAGGCTGGCCGAAAAGACCCAATGCCGTTTGGACCTTGGCTAGCCGGCGCCGGCTGGATCGCGTTAGTCTTTCCGTTTTCATGGAGTTAATTGAGCGTATGGGTAAGCCCCTTGTCATTGGACTAACCGGTGGGATCGCAAGCGGAAAGAGCTCGGTCGCTGAGGGTTTTTCACAACTCGGCGTTCCTGTTATCGATACTGATGCGATTGCCCGCGAAGTCGTTGCGCCCGGGATGCCCGCCCTTAATGCTATTAAAGCGCGCTTTGGCAACTCTGTGTTAGACGCTACCGGGCAATTAAACCGCCGTGCATTGCGTAATCTTATTTTTGAAGACGCTCAAGCGCGCGCTGATCTCGAAGCAATCACTCATCCTGCCATCCGTGACTTAGCACTTAACCGAATTGCCGCGGCTGACGCAAAGTATGTAGTCTTGGTAGTGCCCTTGTTAATTGAAAAAGGCTGGGATCGGCTTGTCGATCGGGTTTTGGTTATTGATGCACCCGAAAGCACGCAAAAGGCCCGCTTAATGCAGCGCGACGGCATTTCTGCTGAAAAAGCGCAAGCGATAATTAACAGCCAGGCAGACCGATCAAGCCGACTGACCAAAGCCGATGACGTTATCCATAACGATGCTGCTCTAGAAAGTTTAGACAATGAGATTTTAGCGCTGCATAACAAGTACCTGAGTCTCACTACAACCTAACCGGAATTTGCTCACGGCATAGGCCTGAGTGACAATGCAGACTATGGCAGGTAATCCGACCAAAGATTTAATTACCTATGAATACCCACTCAACGAGCGGATTCGAACCCTGCTGCGCCTAAATTTTCTCTTCGAGCGCGTGGAGTTTGGCAAAACTGGCAACAGCGAATGGCATGCGCGCACGGCCGTCGATGCGCTGCTTGATATTATTGATCTACTAACCCGCAGTGATGTTCGCGCCGAATTGCAAAAAGAGCTAGAGCGCCAACGCTCAACCCTTTCGCAACTGCGCGGTCTGCCCGGTGTTAAAGGTCAACAGCTGCAAACGGTGCTCGAACAAGCAGATCGTGTGAGCAAAGCGCTTCGCGAGGCGCCTCCCGGGCTACCTGCCTCGATGCGTGACAATGCCTTTCTAACGGCAATCAGCCAGCGAGCGGGGGTACTGGGTGGAACCTGTGCGTTTGATCTACCCGGCTATCATCTTTGGCTACAGTCGCCAGTTACCGAACGGCAGGCGCTAATAAAAGAATGGCTTAGTGGCTTTGAGGCTATTTCTGAAGGCTCTGCTCTGGTCCTTCGAGTATTAAGGCAAAGTGCCGATCCTATTGATGAAGTTGCCGCCGGTGGTAGCTATAACGCCAAGTTAGATCCCAACACCGCTATACAGATGCTACGGGTGCGCATGGATCGTACGACCCAATGCTTCCCTGAAATCAGCGGCAGCCGTCACTTTTGCACGATTCGATTTTTACATCAGCCCTCGCATGGAGAACGACCCAAACAAGTCGACCACGATGTGCCCTTTATTCTAGAGCGCTGCGTTATCCAAAGCCGCTAATACCGGCCACCCCCTGCCCACCCAATTGCCTCGCACTCGCAAGATCGTTCGGGCTCATTCCGCCCAGCGCATACAGTGGAAACGGCGCTTTAGCTGCCAATCGACCAAAACCGGCCCAGCCAATCGGCTGAGCATGAGGATGACTGCTTGTCGGGCGCACAGGACTGAGCACACCAAAATCCACGCCCAGCTTTGCTGCGGCAGCCAATTCATCTGTATTATGACAAGACGCAGCCACCCATGCCGCATCAGGCAGCGGCCGCTGCGACAGCGTGTTTAGCTGAGCTGCGGATAAATGCACGCCGTCCGCCCCAATCTGCTCCGCCAACTCGGCATTTCGATTAATTAACAACTCTGCATTTGCCCGATGGCAGCATTCAAGGGCTAGACGGGCTAATGCGGCCTGCTCACTGGGGGGCAAAGAGACGCGCAACTGAATGAGCTTAGCGCCGTTAGCAAGCACACGCTCTAACCGCTCCAGCCAGGCTGGCCACTCGGCACGCGAACCACAATCTGGCGTAATGACGTAAAAGGGCGGCAATTTTAGCGCTGTAATGATGGGCGAGTTAGCAGCTGGAAATGCTTGCACATCCAGTTCTGATATCGGGCACCACCGCAGGGGCTGATTTTCTCGACCATGCGCCTGACCCTGCCATTCTTGCACCCTGATAACCGCCAAGGTGACCCGACACTCAGGGTATTCAAAAGGGATTCGTATCAAAGGCTGGGTTTGACCAATAGTAATACCCAATTCTTCATTGAGCTCTCGGGCAAGGCCATCTAAAACAGATTCGCCGGGCTCTACCTTTCCACCGGGAAACTCCCAGCGCCCACCTTGGTGTCGCTTTAGGTCGCGTTGGGTAATGAGTACCGCGCCGGTTTTATCCTGCAGCACCCCCACGGCAACCAGCCAGTGCGGAAGCGATGACATTATCAGCTACGGTACTCCGCATTAATGCGGACATACTCATAAGAAAGGTCACACGTCCACACCGTCGCTTGTGCATCGCCACGGCCTAGGTTGATCTCAACGGTGAGGTGGTCTTCTTGCATAGCCCTGGCCACTACGGGTTCTTCGTAGGTATCAGCAAGCCCCCCTGCAATCGCAATTGGGTAACCACTAATCGAAATGGCAACTCGGCCAACATCCAAGTTATCAATAGGCGCTCGACCCACCGCCGCAAGAATTCGACCCCAATTTGGATCGCTCGCAAATAACGCAGTTTTAACCAAGGGCGACTCTGCCACCACAAATCCCACAGCCTCAGCCTCTGCCTCAGAGCGCGCCCCTGACACAAGAATGCTCACTAACTTGGTTGCACCCTCGCCATCTGCCACAACTTCTTGAGCCAGCTCAATACATAGTTGATTCAGTGCGGCGGCAAATGAACCCAGATCTGGCGAGGCAGAGTCCAAAGCGATACCCGAGGCGCCTGTAGCCATTAACGTGCAGGCGTCATTGGTGGAAGTATCACCATCCACCGTAATTCGATTAAAGCTTTTACCAACCGCAGTGGTTAATAACTGACGCAATAGCGAGCCCTCAACCGCTGCATCGGTAGCCACAAAAGCCAGCATCGTGGCCATATCAGGCCGAATCATGCCCGAGCCCTTCGCAATACCCGTGATAGTTACGGGGCCCGCTGAAAGATCCACTTGTACGCTACGCCCTTTCGGGCGCAAATCGGTGGTACGGATGCCATCGGCAGCCGCTGCCCACCCATCATCGGCTAACTTCTGATAAGCATCGGGCAGCGCCTCAATTAGGGGGGTAACAGGCAAGAGCTCACCAATTACACCCGTTGAATAGGGCAGGACCTGCTCTGGCTCACATCCCGCAACATCTGCGACGGCCTGACAGGTTTTTAGAGCGGCTTGATTGCCCGCTGCGCCTGTGCCCGCGTTAGCATTACCGGTATTAATCACTAAGTAGCGGCTTGGCGAATTCTGTAAATGGGTTTCTGCCAACCGCACGGGCGCAGCTCGGAAACGATTGCGCGTAAATACGGCCGCCACACTCGAGTCTTTCGCTAATTCAATTAGCACTAAATCTGGCTCTTCAGCGCGGCGGATGCCAGCCATTACCGTTGCAAGACGCACCCCCGCCACCGGATGTAGCGGTGGCAGCGGTGATTCACCCACCGCCATCGAGACGCCCATGACAAGCTTTATACTTTTTACCGGATCCGCAAGGGCAAGGCTCATTGCGGCCAACTTTTCGCTGGCCCCGAATAAATGGCTGACGCTCCTTGCCACCCCCTGCAGCCGGCGACGACGCGCTTTCATCTTGTGCCAGCGCATCGCTAGAGGCATGTTGGAACTGCATCGAACGCGCCTGTTGCGCGGCTCTTTCTGCTTCAGCCGCCTGCGTGTCTTCCGGACCGCGCACATTGACATTAAACAAGATGCGAATGGTTTCCCGCTTAATGCCATCTAGCATCTCGCTAAACATCTCAAACGCTTCTTTTTTAAATTCTTGCTTCGGATTACGTTGCGCCATTCCACGCAAACCAATGCCTTGACGCAGGAAATCCATTGCCGCCAAATGCTCTTTCCACTGATTATCGAGCACTTGTAAGAGGAAGCTTTTCTCAACCTCTCGCATATTCACACCAATAGCAGACACTTCTTCTTCTTTTGCGGTGTAGCGTGCTGCAACTTCTGTTTCGAGTCGCTCAGTAACACCATCTCGATCCAGCTCATCATCTTCTTCAAGCCATTGTGCCACCGGTAGGGCTATGCCAAATTGGCCTTGTAGCGACTCTTCAAGTGCCGGCACATCCCATTGATCCTCAATCGTACCGGGCGGCATGTGCTCAGCAACTAAAGCTTCAAGCACATCGTTTTGCATATCCACCACGGTGCCGGAGATATCCTCTGACTCCAGCAGCTCATCACGCTGGGCATAAATTACCCGCCGCTGATCGTTGGCGACATCATCAAAGTCCAACAGGTGTTTACGAATATCAAAGTTATGCGCTTCCACTTTACGCTGCGCATTTTCAATTACACGAGAGACCATGCCACTTTCGATAGCTTCTCCCGGTTGCATCCCCAGCCGCTGCATCATTCCTGATACACGATCTGAGGCAAAAATCCGCAAAAGGCTATCATCGAGGGAGAGGAAAAATCGGGTAGAACCTGGATCGCCCTGCCGCCCCGAGCGCCCCCGCAGCTGATTATCAATGCGCCGCGATTCATGCCGCTCGGTACCAATAACGTGCAAGCCACCCGCTTCGATAACCGCGTCATGACGTGCCTGCCAACCTTCCTCATCGCCTTCTGCATTACCACCCAACACGATATCGGTGCCACGGCCGGCCATATTGGTTGCAATTGTTACCGCCCCGGGCTTGCCGGCGTCTGCAATGATGCCTGCCTCGCGCTCATGCTGTTTAGCATTCAGCACTTCATGGGCAATTTTGGCTTTGGTTAACGCCGAGGAAATACGCTCCGAGCTTTCAATAGACGTTGTACCGACCAGCACCGGCTGGCCGCGTTTATTACAGTCTTGAATGTCTTCAATGATAGCGGCGTATTTATCTTCCTGATTTAAAAAGACCAAATCGTGATGATCGGCGCGCACCATCGGACGATGGGTAGGAATTACCGCCACTTCCAGGCCATAGATATGCTGAAACTCATAGGCTTCGGTATCGGCGGTACCGGTCATCCCCGCTAGCTTGTTGTACATCCGAAAATAGTTCTGGAAGGTAATCGAGGCTAGCGTTTGATTTTCTGCCTGAATCTCAACGCCTTCCTTAGCCTCAATGGCCTGATGCAAACCCTCAGACCAGCGCCGCCCTGGCATCGCACGACCGGTAAATTCATCGACGATGACGATCTGGTTATCCCGCACCAAATAATGCACATCTCGCTGATACAGCGTATGCGCGCGCAGTGCGGCATTGAGATGATGCACCATTGCGATATTACGCGTGTCGTATAAGGATTCATCCTCACCCAGCATGCCAGCCTGCCGCAGCAAGTCTTCGGCACGCTCTTGCCCATCCTCTGTCAAAAAGGCCTGACGAGCTTTTTCATCAAGATGATAATCACCGGGCCCCTCTTCTTCTTCCTGCGCCACCAGCTTCGGCACTAATTGGTTCATCTTCAAATACAGCTCGCTCGATTGCTCGGCGCGCCCAGAAATAATCAGTGGTGTTCTGGCCTCATCAATCAGGATGGAGTCCACCTCATCCACAATGGCAAAGTACCGCCCCCGTTGCATTCGATCACCAGCACGCAGCGCCATGTTGTCGCGCAAGTAGTCGAAACCAAATTCATTATTGGTACCGTAAGTAATATCGGCCTGATAGGCAGCGCGCTTACTCGGGCCATCCATGCCCGGCACAACAACACCCACCTCTAACCCAAGAAATCGATAAACCTGCCCCATCCATTCGGCATCACGGCGGGCCAGATAGTCGTTAACGGTAATAACATGGACACCCTCACCGGGCAGCGCATTGAGATAGGCCGCTAGCGTTGCCACCAGCGTTTTTCCCTCACCCGTTTTCATTTCGGCAATACGGCCTTGGTGCAACACCATGCCGCCAATCATTTGCACATCAAAATGGCGCATGCCTAGCGTGCGCTGTGCTGCCTCACGAACCAATGCGAACGCTTCAGGCAGCAATGAATCTAGGGTTTCACCGGCAGCAACACGAGACCGAAGCTCGGCAGTTTTATCGGGAAACGCGTCATCGGACAAAGCCTGAAGATCTGGCTCTAACTCGTTAATTCGCGAAACCTGGCGTTGTAGCTTCTTTACCAGCCGGTCATTACGGCTACCAAAGATCTTTTTTCCAATTGCATTTAGCATGATGAGATCCGGTTGGCATTCCACATTAAGAAGACGCGTTACTATAACGCATCAGAACGAATTCAGCAGGCAACGAGATGACAGAAAAAATGAGCGGACACCCAAAGCGCGTGCACCGAATTCTTGATCAAGCGCCTGATCGTTTACAACAAATCACGGCTCAAGCCCGCACGCTACAAAAAGCTGAACAGCATCTGCAGAGCGTTTTACCCGCACGGCTGCAGTCTCAATGGTCGCTAGCGGCCCTCAACCAACAACAGCTCGTAGTCGTTACAACCAGTGCGGCATGGGGAACCCTATTGCGCGGACATCAACGCAATTTACTGAATGCGGCAGAGGCACTTATCGGCCAAAAACCCCAATCATTTAAGCTACGTATTGTTGCGCCGTCTGCCCAGCAGACAAAAGGCAGCGCCCCGCAAATGAGTGATGCAACCATTGATTACTTAGAGACGGCCGCCAATGGCATGGCTGACCCGCGGTTACAAGAAGCACTCAGTAAACTTGCCGCACATGGGCGACGCTTTAGAGAAGAGAATTAAACCGCAGGCACCGGCTGATCGTAAGCGATTGGCACTTCCGCTTCATCATCCTCAAAGGTGACTTCTTCCCACGCATCTTGACGTTTCAGTAGCTCAAGCAAAATTCGATTGTTCATTTCATGACCGGATTTATAGCCATGAAAAGCACCAATCAAACTGCGATTAAGCTGATAGAGATCACCAATGGCGTCTAAGATTTTATGTTTGGCAAATTCATCTTGATAACGCAGGCCATCTTCGTTTAGAACCCGATAATCATCGACAACAATGGCGTTATCAAGACTACCCCCTAAGGCAAGGTTGTTTGCCCGAAGATATTCAATATCTCGCATAAAACCAAAGGTGCGCGCCCGGCTAACCTCTTTAACAAAAGAAGTTGAGGAGAAATCGACCTCGGCCGTACGTGCCCCTGACTTAAATACCGGGTGGTCAAAATCTAGCGTATAGCTGACTTTGAACCCATCATGCGGCTCTAGAGCCACCGACTTACCGTCGGCATCTTCAATCTTTAACGGCTTAATGATGCGAACAAATCGCTTTGGCGCGTCTTGCTCAAGCGTACCGGCAGAGCGAATCAAAAATACAAACGGCCCCGCGCTACCATCCATGATGGGTACTTCTGGTGCGGATAAATCGACATACGCATTATCGATGCCCAGGCCTGCCATGGCAGAGAGCAGATGCTCTACCGTTGCAACCCGAACACCGTCTTTACTCAAGCACGTTGATAGCACCGTGTCACCCACATTGTCAGGATGCGCGGGTATTTCTACCACCGGGTCTAAATCGACCCGGCAGAACCGGATGCCGGTGTTTGGGGGAGCAGGCCTTAGGGTTAGGTAGACCTTTTCCCCCGTGTGCAAGCCGACCCCGGTTGCCCGGATGCTATTCTTTAATGTGCGTTGTCGAATCATTTCTTTCCATAGTTTAGCAGACAATCCTTTAGTCTGCCTGCCGCCGCAAAAACGCCGGAATATCCAGATATTCCATGTCATTGTCAACGGCCGGCGCTGCCCCACCCGCAGCAACTTGCCGACGTGGCTCACTCTCAGCAGCCGGTGCGGGCGCGGGGTTCCCCCGACTCACCAAACGTGGCGTACGCACAGACTCTGACGGTGCAGCCGCCGCCTGCGCTGAAGGCAGCCCGGTTGCAACAACAGTCACCCTCAACTCACCTTCAAGCTCTGGATCAATAACGGTACCGACAACAACCGTGGCATCTTCTGATGCAAAGTCCTTCACCGCGTTGCCAACCTCATCAAACTCACCAATCGACAGATCAAGCCCGGCAGTAACATTCACCAACACGCCACGCGCACCAGCAATGTTGGCATCTTCCAGCAGTGGGCAAGCGATGGCACGTTCCGCCGCGTCACGCGCACGGTTCTGACCACTTGCTTCACCCGATCCCATCACAGCCATGCCCATTTCAGACATGACCGTTCTGACGTCAGCAAAGTCGACGTTAATCAAACCAGGCCGAGTGATCAGCTCAGCAATACCCTTAACCGCGCCAAGCAGCACATCGTTGGCAGACTTAAACGCATTTAAAAGCGTTAGCTCACTCCCTAGCACTGCCAACAACTTCTCGTTAGGAATCGTAATCAGCGAATCCACATCCCGAGCCAGTTCACGAATACCTTCTTCGGCGATATTCATCCGTCGACTTCCCTCAAACGGGAATGGCTTGGTGACGACGGCAACAGTCAGAATGCCGAGCTCCTTGGCAATCTGCGCCACAACAGGGGCCGCTCCAGTGCCCGTGCCACCGCCCATACCCGCTGTTATAAAGACCATATCGGCCCCTTGCAGCACTTCGGCAATCCGCTCACGGTCGTCCTCTGCCGCGTCGCGTCCTACCTCAGGGTTGGCGCCTGCACCGAGCCCTTTGGTGATCTCCTGACCCAACTGCAACGCCGTGCGAGCAGCGCTGTTTTTGAGGGCCTGTGCATCTGTGTTTGCACAGATGAAATCGACCCCATCGATATCGGCAGCCACCATGTGCTGAACGGCATTACCGCCGCCACCGCCTACACCAATGACCTTAATCACCGCATTTTGGTTGAATGAATCCATTAGCTCAAACATTGTCAAACCTCCTCAAGAGACCCTAAAAATTACCTTTAAACCAATCACGCATGCGTCCCCATAACGCATTGAAACTTTTCTCTGATGCCGTTAATTCCTGATGCGGCTCACTGCCGTGCAACCGACTAAAGTGCAATAACCCCACGCCAGTGGCATAAATGGGATTACGAACCACATCGGTTAGCCCGGTCATGTTTTGCGGAATGCCCAGCCGCACGGGCATGTGGAAAATCTCTTCGGCTAGCTCAATGGCGCCTTCCATCTTGGAGCTACCACCCGTTAGAACGATTCCGGCCGCCGTTAAGTCTTCAAAACCGCTGCGCCGAAGCTCCGCTTGCACCAGCGTCATGAGCTCCTCGTAACGGGGTTCGACGACTTCCGCGAGTGTTTGGCGAGACAGCCTTCGCGCTGCACGCTCACCAACCGACGGCACCTCGATCGTTTCTTCGGTACCGGCAAGTTGCGATAGCGCACAGGCGTAACGCATTTTAATTTCTTCGGCATGCTGCGTTGGCGTGCGCAGAGCAACCGCAATGTCATTGGTTACCTGATCGCCCGCAATCGGGATGACGGCGGTATGTCGAATGGCGCCTTCGGTAAAGACCGCAATATCGGTTGTGCCGCCACCGATATCGACCAGGCAAACGCCCAGTTCTTTCTCATCATCGGTTAAGACGGCATGGCTAGAGGCCAGCTGCTCGAGAATGACGTCATCCACTTCAAGCCCGCAGCGGCGAATGCACTTAATAATGTTCTGAGCCGCGCTGACCGCGCCAGTCACCATGTGAACCCGCGCCTCAAGCCGAACGCCTGACATGCCAATTGGCTCGCGAATCCCTTCCTGGCTATCGATGATGTATTCCTGAGGCAGGAGATGCAGGATCTTCTGATCAGCCGGTATTGCCACTGCCCGCGCCGCATCTAACACGCGATCCACATCGCCCTGGGCCACTTCTTTATCACGAATAGCCACGATGCCGTGCGAGTTCAAAGAGCGAACGTGACTGCCGGCAATGCCCGCATACACCGAATGAATTTGGCAACCTGCCATCAGCTCTGCCTCTTCAACGGCGCGCTGAATTGACTGGACCGTCGACTCAATATTGACCACCACCCCTTTTTTTAAGCCGCGCGATGGGTTGGAACCAATACCGATAATCTCAACCGTACCGTCGCTTTGCAGTTCACCAACAATGGCAACTACCTTTGAAGTGCCAATATCCAATCCAACCAGCAGGTTGCGCTCAGGTTTACGTGTCATCGACTGTTTCCTCGGGCTGCCAAAGCAGAGCAAATCCATTGGGGTAACGAAGATCCGCCACAGACAACATCTGCTCGGGCAAATCTTCGACTTGTGGCCAGGCTGCGATAAAGCGCGCTAACCGCTCTTCGGTGTCTTGCCGGCCCAGCCGAATCAAGCCACCGTTGTCTAAAACCACCGTCCAAGCCCGTCGTTCGTCTAACTTCAGGCCAATGACTTGTATGTCCACCGGCTGCAGTAACGCGCGTATTTCCTGAAACCGCGTTAACACCCGCTCGGCGCTGCTGGGCGGGCCAGCTAGGGCGGGCAGACCCTCGGGCAAACGGCGGGGCCGAAACACCCGCGCCTGCGCGTTTAGCAAAGCACCCTCGCCCCATTGCGCAATGGGGCGTTGCTCGACAATGTGAACTTCCAATGCATCCGGCCACACGCGTCGAACAGACGCTTGCTGTACCCAAGCTAGGGCCTCTAAGGACTGACGTATGGAGAGCACGTCTGAACCCAGCAGGCCGCCCCCTAAATTGGGCAGAACGGCAGCGCGCAAATCCTCTTGACGCAGATGTGCAAGCTCGCCATCGAAGCGGACGGTTTGAATTGGCAGCGGCGGAGACTCGGCCCACTGCGTACTCAGCCAGTAGCCTCCGGCCAGCAGACCGAACAGCATCACACCCAATGAAAGTCTGCCTATCATTTGAAATCATGCCTCCCACTCGTCAGCAATATCCGCCATACCAGCTCTGACATGCTTATTCCTTGAGCCTGTGCCGCTGCCGGCACCAGCGAGTGATCAGTCATACCCGGGACTGTATTGACTTCGAGTAGCCAAAACTGGCCTGCAGCATCTGCCATGACATCCACTCGACCCCAACCGCTCGCATCAATCGCATTAAAAGCAGCTAGCGCTAATTGGCTGATGGTTTGCTCCCGCTCTGCACTCAGCCCACTTGGGATATGCATGCGGGTGCTGTCATCCCGATATTTCGCAGCAAAATCATAGAACTGACTGGTCACCTCAATTCGAATACTCGGTAATGCCTGACCCTCAAGAATGCTTACTGTGTATTCGGCGCCCTCAATGCAACGTTCAACCAGTACCTCATCGCCAAACGCGCTCGCTCCCGCCCACGCACTATCCAGCGCATCCATAGAGTTGACTCTTTGGGTACCCAAGCTAGAGCCCTCTTTGAGCGGTTTCACGAAAAGCGGAAAACCCAACCCCTCAACGGCAAGCTGAAATTCATCACGTGAACGGAGCACATACCAAGCAGGTGTCGGCAACCCAATAGCGCGCCATATTTGTTTGCTGCGCAATTTATCCATGCCAAGCGCAGAGCCAAGAACACCGCTGCCGGTATACGGCACACCAAGGCTCTCTAGCGCACCTTGAATCGCACCGTCTTCTCCACCCGGGCCATGCAGGGCAATAAACGCCCGATCAAATGCTTTGATTTCTTCTAGCGCGCGCTGCGATGGATCGAAAGCTTCCGCGATCACCCCTTTTTCATGTAGGGCATGCAAGCAAGCTTGACCACTCGCCAAGGAGATTTCTCGCTCAGCAGAATGTCCGCCCATGAGCACGGCAACCCGACCCATCTCTGCCGGTGTGGGTGTGTCGGTTGGTAAATTAATGGACATAACCAACCTCCCCGATAATTCGAACCTCTGGCTCAAGCTCAATATCAAACTGCGCTTTGACGGCCTGCTTCGCCAATGCAATCAGCGCCTCGATATCAGCCGCTGATGCTTGCCCTTCATTCACGATAAAGTTGGCGTGTTTTTCTGAAATGCGCGCACCGCCCCGCGCGGTACCCTTTAGGCCAACCGCCTCAATCAGCCGCGCGGCATAATCACCAGGTGGGTTACGGAAAACAGAACCGCCGCTAGCAATGCCGGTAGGCTGTCGCTCCGCCCGCTCTGCGAGCAGACCCCGAACTTTTGCCTGTAACGCGTCGGGGTCGCCACCCGGGGTTAATCGCAGCGTGGCCGCGGTAAACCATTCGTTGTCGTAACCGGTCACCTCGCGATAGCCCACCTGGTAGTCTTGCGGCAAGCGCTCCTGGCGCTGCCCGCCTCGATTCATCACCTCCACCGATTCAACCAGCGGCCATGTCTCACCACCCCAGGCACCTGCATTCATCGCCAACGCACCACCAACGGTGCCAGGAATGCCAGCCATAAACTCCGCGCCAATCAATCCTTGCTGACCACACCATTTGGCCACGCGCGCGCAGGGCACTCCGGCGTCCACTCTTATCCGACCATTGCCGAGGTCAACGATATTCGCCAAGCCACGGTGTAAACGAATGACTGATCCATGAAAGCCGCCATCACGAATGAGGACATTGCTGCCGAGCCCCAGCCACAGCAATGGGTCAACCGCCTCTGTGCTCATTAGGAATGCACTTAAATCATCCACATCAGCCGGCTCATAGACCCGTTCGGCAAGGCCACCCACGCGCCAGCTAGTTAGCCGGTCTAGGCTTACGTTGCGCTGCAAACGGCCGCGTAAAGCAGTCATGGCGACGCCTCCGAATCAGCCAGCAAAGCAGGCAAGGCCTGGCCAATGCTGCCGGCCCCCAGTGACAACACAATATCGTTCGCGCGCAATAAGCCCGGCATCACGCTGCGCAGCTCATCAATACCTCGCACTAAAACGGGGTCTACTTGCCCGCGCTGCCGAATCGCACGGCATAAAGCGGGCGTATCCGCACCAGGAATGGGTGCCTCGCCGGCCGAATACACATCGGTCACCAATAGCAAATCGGTATCGCTTAACACCCGCACAAAATCATCAAATAAGTCGCGCGTGCGGGTATACCGATGGGGCTGGAAAGCAACCACTAAGCGCTGCCCCGGCCATCCGCTTCGTACCGCTTCAATCACAGCGGCAATTTCGCGTGGATGATGAGCGTAGTCATCAAGCAAAGCCGCATGCCCACCGGCAACAGGCAGATCGCCAATGGGCTGAAAACGCCGGCCAATTCCCGAAAAGGACTCTAACGCGCGCTGGATCGGTGCATCATCAACACCCAGCGCACGCGCAATACCGATCGCCGCCAATGCATTGAGCACGTTATGCCGACCTGGCAGATTCAGCGTCACAGACAGATCGGCATAGCCTTCGCTGACCACAATAAACTGGGTTTGCGAGCCTTTGGCGCTCAACGCCGTAGCTTGAATATCCGCATCAGCACTAAACCCATAGGTTGTCGTGGGGCGGGCTAACTCACCCAGCATGGCTTTTAGGACAGGATCGTCTTCACACACCACTGCCAGTCCATAAAATGGCAGGTGATGAATAAATTCCACAAAGGTGGCGCGCAAGCGATCAAAGTCTCCGCCATAGGTATCGAGGTGATCTGCATCCACATTGGTGATCACGGCCATCATGGGGTTGAGATGCAGGAAAGAGGCGTCGCTTTCATCAGCCTCTGCCACCAAATAACGCCCGCTGCCGAGGCGTGCGTGACTCGCCGCACTATTGAGCCGGCCCCCAATAACAAAGGTGGGGTCTAAATCAGCCTCACCCAAAATGCTGGCGATTAAACTGGTTGTTGTCGTTTTGCCATGCGTGCCCGCCACTGCAATGCCAAAGCGGAAGCGCATAAGCTCTGCCAGCATCTCAGCACGCCGAACCACAGGAATTCGCTGCGCCCGCGCCGCGGCCACTTCAGGGTTTTCATCACCCACAGCGGTAGAAATCACAAGGGCATCTGCGCCTTCCAGCTGCGCGGCATCATGACCAATAAATACCTTGGCGCCTAGCTCACTGAGCCGCTCAGTCACCGCGTTTTCTTTAAGGTCACTGCCAGATACTGTGTAGCCAAGGTTTAATAACACCTCAGCAATTCCACCCATGCCGGCACCACCAATACCCACAAAGTGCAGGCGCCGCACCTGGCCCATCGCACCAGGGGCGCCCTGCTCAACCTGATAAGACATTGGCGCCTTCATGCCGCCACCGCCAAACATTGCTCAACAACCTGATCAGCCGCCGCTGGCTGCGCCAAGCGCTTTGCCCGACCAGCCATTTCCGCTAACTGGCTTCGATCAGCTAACAACGGCTGCAACCGGTTAAACACGGCCTCGGGCTCAAGCTCAGCATCTGGCATTAATTCCGCCGCCTTTGCATTCACCAAAAACTGCGCATTCGCGGTTTGATGATCGTCTACCGCGTAAGGGAAAGGCACAAGCAAGGCAGGCACGCCCACCGCCGCCAGTTCTGAGACCGTCAGTGCCCCAGCGCGACAAACCACCAAATCAGCCCAGGCATAAACGGTCTGCATATCTGCAATAAACACGCGCACATCGGCGTTTACACCAGCCTCTGCATAAGCCGTGCGTGCGTCGCCAATCGTTCTTTCGCCGGCTTGATGAATAATCTCAGGGCGCTGATCGGCCGGCCATTTGGCAAACGCAGCGGGCATCACCTGATTTAAGCTGCGCGCGCCAAGGCTGCCGCCTAAAACCAGCACCCGCGGCGATAGGTCATTACGAGCGGCATAGCGCACAGCTGGGTCATCATCTTGTGTTAACTCACGCCGAATTGGATTGCCGGTATCCAACACATCACGAGCCTTCGGAAACTCGGCGCCTAAACCCGTTAGAACGCGCACAGCTAAGCGTGATAACCAGCGATTGGTCATTCCTGCAATTGCATTTTGCTCATGAATCACAAGCGGCCGGCGCAGCAACCATGCGGCCAAACCTACCGGGCCTGCCACATAGCCGCCCAATCCCAAAACAACACGGGGTTGATAGCGGCGAAGCAACAGCATTGCACCGAGCAGTGCGCGTGATATCCGCCACGGCGCCATTAGCCACCCCAACAAACCATTACCCCGTAAACCCCGAATCGCTAGCGGCGCGAATGGCACGCCGGCCTCCGGTATCACGCGTGCTTCTAGGCCATACGGCGTACCGACCCAGATCACGGGTATGTCCCGCGCTTTAAGCGCATCAGCCACTGCCAGCCCAGGGTAGACATGGCCACCCGTGCCGCCGGCTGCAATCATGACAGGCCGGGCGTTCATCTCGACCTCCGGCGGCTCAAAGTACTTGCCGCCCGCTGACTGACTCGTCGCTCGTAATCCACACGCAAAACCAGACCCAAGGCCGCAGCAGTCATGACCAAACTACTGCCCCCGTAACTCATCAGCGGGAGCGTTAGGCCTTTGGTTGGCAGCAAACCCAAGTTAACGCCCATATTGACGAAGGCTTGGAAGCCCAAACTAACAGCCACCCCATAGGCAAGCAGGCCGCCAAACGGACGCTCTGCTTGAAAGCTGGCCGAACCAATGGCACAAATACGCACCACCAAAAAGGCATAAAGCCCAATCACCACAAGCATGCCAAGCAAACCGAATTCCTCGGCCAGCACGGCAAACAAAAAGTCGGTATGCGCCTCTGGAAGATAAAAAAGCTTTTGCACGCTATTGCCGAGACCCACTCCCAACCATTCTCCTCGGCCCACCGCAATTAGCGACTGCGATAACTGAAAGCCGGTATCAAAAGGATCGGCCCAAGGATCGCGGAAAGCGGTCAAACGCTCTAGACGATACGGTGCAGAAACCACCAATACCGAGCCAAGCGCAACCACAACAATCGCCAACAACAAGAAAACGCCTAACGAAACGCCAGCCACAAACAACATGCTGCCCAACGTGACGGCCAGCACAACCAGTGCGCCAAAGTCAGGCTGTGCGAGCAATAGAACTCCGGCCATTGTTATTACCACTGCGGGAGCCACTAATGCCCCGACCGATAGCGCGCCTTTTTCTCCCTGACGCACTAAATGCGCGGCCAGATAGACGATGAACCCGACTCTCGCCACTTCTGAAACTTGCAAATTAATGATGCCAACGGGTAACCAGCGCGTTGCCCCGTTAATCTCTCTGCCAACGCCCGGCAACAGCACCAACACCAATAAAAATATTGACCCCAGCAATATCACTGGCGCCCATTGCCGCAATCTATCCAACGGCATTAACAACGCAGCAGTTAGCGCTAACCCGGCTGGCAATAAAAACAACAGCTGGCGAACCAGAAAATAAGTGGCCTGATTGGCCTCCTCTTCTCCAATGGCAAGCGAAGCCGAGCCCATCATGACGATGCCAATGCCGAGCAACAGCCCAATGGCGAGGATCAAAAGGCGATCATGATCGGCACCGAATGGTGTCCGACGGCCTAATAAGGCCTCTAACCGTGGATAACGCATGGCCTCAGCCATTTTGACCCACCTGCTCAACCAGGGCGCTGAACTGTCGTCCGCGGTCTTGATAATCGGCAAATTGATCCAAACTTGCGCACGCAGGCGCCAACGCAATCACATCGCCACGCTCAGAAAGGCGTAGTGCCGCAACTACCGCATCGGCTAATGATTCCACCCGCTGCACGACCACATGCGGCGCAAGTGCCTGCACCAGCACACCGGCGGCTGCACCATAGACAACAGCCGCTCGCGTCTCAGACGGTAAACCAGCCGCTAAAGGCCTAAAGTCCTGCCCCTTCCCGTCTCCACCTGCCAGTAACACCATGGGACGACCGAGCCCCTGAATGCCGGCAACTGCCGCACCCACATTGGTTGCCTTGGAGTCATTAATCCACAATCGATCGGCATGCCAGCCCAAACTCTCGCTGCGATGTGGCAGACCACGGAAGGTTTTTAAAGCTGAGATCATGGCGGCATCAGGCCATCCGGCTGCTGAACCAATCGCCAATGCAGCCAGCGCGTTTTGCAGGTTGTGCCGGCCGACCAATGGAAGGCTTGAAGCCGCCACCAAGGGTGTTGCCCCTCGACAAAGCCAGTCGCCATCCTCAAGCGTCAGCAGATGGTAATCTCCGGTTTGCTCACCAAACCAGGTAATCGGCAATTCCGCAGGCGCCATCGCGGTTACCGCCAGATCTTGCGCGTTAAGCACCGCATGCTGCGCATGAGTCAAAATGCGTGCCTTTGCCGCGGCATAGTCACGCATCGCATCGTATCGATCTAAGTGATCAGCCGTTAGATTAAGCACCGCACCCACCAAGGGTGCCAACGAGGCGGTGGTTTCCAGCTGAAAACTCGACAGCTCGAGCACATAGAGATCTGCATCGGGCTGTGTCATTAACAAATCAAGCGCTGGCGGACTTAAATTGCCGCCTACAGCAACGGCTTTACCTGCACATCTGGCCATCTCGCCAACGATCGAGGTGACCGTGCTTTTCCCATTAGAGCCGGTAATCGCAATAACCGGTGCAGAGACTGCCTGAGCGAAAAGCTCGATTTCACCCACAATAGACTGGCCGCGCTGAGCTGCCGCTTGGACCTCCGGTTGCCGGGGGTCAACACCGGGGCTCAATATTATTTGCTCAGCATTGGCCAACATCTGCGCATCGAATCGTCCAGTAACAATAGGCACATCGGCGCTACGCGATTGTAGCTCTGCCAAGCCGGGGGGATTAGGGCGCGTATCCATCACGGCAAAATCTCGGCCTCCGGCGAGCAAATACCGAGCACAGGCCATTCCTGACTGTCCAAGCCCTAAGATGACTGCGTCGTATGCCGGCTTTTCGACCACTGCCACCTCCATCACCGCAACTTCAACGTCGCTAGGCCAACCAACACCAAAATGACCGTGGCTATCCAAAAGCGCACAATCACTCTGGGCTCAGGCCAACCCTTTAACTCAAAATGATGGTGTAAAGGCGCCATCCGAAAGATGCGCCGACCCGTTCGCTGGTACCAAAACACCTGCAGCATGACCGACAGCGTTTCTACAACGAACACGCCGCCCATAATGAATAGCACGAGCTCTTGGCGTACAACGACGGCCACCATGCCAAGTGCAGCGCCAAGCGAAAGGGCACCAATGTCGCCCATAAAGACCTGCGCGGGGTAGGTGTTAAACCATAAGAACGCCAGCCCAGCGCCAATCAGTGCACCAACAAAGACAATCAACTCCCCCGCACCCGCCACGAAGGGAATACCCAAATAGTCAGAAAACAGCGCATTACCGCTAGCGTAGGCAAAAATACCAAGGCCTCCACCAACCAGCACCGTTGGCATAACTGCTAGCCCATCAAGGCCATCGGTCAAGTTCACCGCGTTGGAAGCGCCCACCACAACCAGCCATGTCAGCGGAATAAACCACCACCCCAGCGGGATCACCAATTCTTTAAAAAATGGCACGATTAACGCCGTTTCAACGGGTGCGACAGCGCTCAAATAAAGAACGAGCCCAGCAAAAAGCCCCACCACCGATTGGGCCGCAAACTTCATTTTTGCACTTAAGCCTTCGCTTCTTTTTTCTCTAATTTTCAGCCAATCGTCGTACCCACCAATCGCGCCGAACGCCAGCGTCGTCAGTAACACAACCCAAACAAATCGATTGCTCAAATCACCCCAAAGCAGTGTGGAAACGGAAATACCAACCAAGATCAACGCACCACCCATTGTGGGCGTGCCTGCTTTTGAATAATGACTGACTGGCCCTTCCTGGCGGACATGCTGGCCAACCTGACGCCGCTCAAGTGTTCGAATTAACCAAGGCCCCACTAACAGCCCGATACCTAAAGCGGTTAAGGTGCCCAAAATGGCGCGAAAGGTCTGATACTGCACCACATTAAAAACGGTGAAGTGCGCGGTAAGCCATTCGGTTAGTAGGATCAACATGACTGCCCTAATGCCTCTATGACTCGTTCCATTCGTGCCGAGCGAGACCCTTTCACCAGCACCCGCACTCCGTCTTCCAACGCGTTGGCAACGGCGTTAATCAAGGCTTCTTGATCACTAAAACACGTCGCTTGCGATCCAAATGCCTCGGCCGCATGCGCACTTAACGGCCCCAATGCGTATAGCCGCTCAAATCCTAAGGTGCGTGCTTCACGGCCCGCGGCGGCATGCAGCGCTTCCGCATCAGGGCCAAGCTCCGCCATATCGCCTAAAACCAGCCAAACCGGACCGTCGTATTGCGCGGTCACCGTCTCCATTGCCGCCGTTAGCGAAGCCGGATTCGCGTTATAGGTGTCATCAATCAGCTCCGACCCGGCAATTCCCGGGCGTGCAACTAAACGGCCTGCCACCGCAGATACACCCTCTAGGCCCCGAACGATGGCATCGACAGGTATATCCATCGCGGCGGCAACACTGGCAGCAGCAAGGGCATTGAGCTTGTTGTGTCGGCCCGCCAATGGAACGTGCACCGAAAAAGGTTCTGACTGGCCCGGTAACTGAATCTGTAGCTGATTGTCTTCACTAATCGAGCCCACCACATCGGCTGGCAGCCCCTCTAAGGAAAAACGCAGGATGTGGCAATGCGCGGCCTGTTGCTCCCAAAAGCTCGCAAACGGATCATCTGCGTTAATAATGGCGCAACCCTCAGCCGGCAGCGCTTCGAATAACTCGCCTTTGCCTGCCGCAATCGCAGAGACGCTGCCAAAACCGGCTAGGTGAGCCGGCCCCACGTTATTGACTAAGCCGACTCGGGGGCGTGCCCAACTCGCTAGCAAACCAATATCGCCGGGCCGTGCACAACCCATTTCAACCACGGCATATTGATGTTCAGCCTTAAGGCCACAAAGCGTTAACGGCACACCCAGCTCGTTATTAAAATTCCCTTGGCTTGCATGGGTCGATCCCACCTGTTTAAGGATCGCCGAAACCATCTCTTTGACTGTTGTTTTGCCATTACTGCCGGTAATGCCAATCGTTAGCGCCTGGCTTTGCGAACGAATCCAACACGCCAGCTCAACCAGTGAGCGGCGCGTATCCTCGACCACCCATTGCGTTAGATCTGTGTCTACCTCACGAGTGACCATGACTGCTGCAGCACCGGCGGCGGCAGCAGCCGAAACAAAATCATGCCCATCCGCTTGACTGCCCGGCAGCGCTATAAATAGATCGCCTGCGGTTAAGGACCGGCTATCGATACCAACGCCTGAGACGACAACCCGCGGGCCAATGCAGCGTCCGCCTAACTCTGCCGCTAATGATTGGAGTGCAACGGCATCCATCAGCCAGCCCTCCGTAGCAATTGCTGTTCAACCTGCTCACGATCCGAAAACGGCACCGCTTGTTGACCAAGCCATTGCACACTCTCATGGCCTTTGCCTGCTACAAGCACCACATCTTTGGCATTTGCTTGCTTAATCACATTAGCAATGGCGCTAGCACGATCTAATTCGACACGTACGCCGGCTGGATCAGAAATCCCGGCACAGATCTCTTCGACAATCGCCTCTGGAGGCTCGCTGCGCGGATTATCATTGGTCACGACAACCTGATCCGCCAAGCGCGATGCCACCTCGCCCATTAGGGCACGTTTACCAGCGTCGCGATCACCACCACAACCAAACACGCACCAAAGCTGACCGGTTGTATGCTGGCGCAATGCGTTGAGCACCGACTCCAACGCCCCGGGGGTGTGAGCGTAATCCACAACAACCAATGGCCCATCAGCACCGATGAATCGCTCCATCCGCCCCGGCACAGCGCGAATGGCCGACGTTGCATGCAGGACATCTTCGGCTGACTGCTCCCAACCAGCTGCTGCTATCGCTGCCGTAACATTGGCCGCATTGAATGAACCCATTAAGGGCAACCGTAATGAATGCGTTATGCCGGCATGCCGCAGCTGCACCGATAAGCCATCAGCGGTGGGCTCAACGCCACAAACTTGCCATTCGTTATTCGAGCCCCTGCCATAACGGGTCACCTCCACATCATCATTCAGCGCGGCTAATCCAACACCAAAGGCATCATCCATATTGATAATCCGGCAAACCAAACTAGGCCATAAAAACAGCTTCCGCTTAGCGGCGGCATAGGCTTCAAGACTACCGTGATAATCCAGATGATCTCGGCCGAGGTAAGTCAATACAGCCGTATGGAAAGGCACTGCAGCCACTCGCCCCTGTGCCAAAGCATGGGAGGACACCTCCATCGCAACGGCCTTTGCGCCAGCCTGCACCAGCGTTTGCAGCTGCTGCTGCACACTCACCGGGTCGGCCGTGGTATGTCGCGTTGGCTTGAGCTGCCCAAGTAAGCCGCACCCTAACGTGCCCAATACGCCACATTGAATGCCTAGCGCGCTCAGCAGTTGCGCCACATAATGCACAACCGACGTTTTACCATCGGTACCGGTCACACCAATAACCCGCAGCGCATTGCCGGGGTAACCACAATATTTGGCAGCTATCTCGCTAACATGAGAATGCAAGTCAGGCAGTTTGGCCAAATGCACATCCGCACTCGCACAAATTGCCGTCAGCGCTGCATCGTCCCATTGGGGTGATGGCTCATAAACCACCAATTGCGCGCCAGCGGCTATTGCAGCGTCGAGATGCTCGAGGCCATGCCCCTGCTCTCCCGCCGCCGCCAAGAAAACGCCGCCAGAGACCACCTCTCGCGAGTCCATCGCCAAACCAACAACCGGGTGCGCTGGCGCATGAATGCCCCAGGGTGCAAGCAGCGCTTCCATTGTCATACCGCCCGCCATTAGCTCTTTCGCTCCAACATGGCGTCTGGGGATAGACGATAAAGGCGCAACGCATCACTCATCAGCGCACGAAACACCGGCCCAGCGACGGGACCCGCATAGTATTCAGACGGATCCGGCTCGTCGATGGTCACTACGGCAACGAACCGCGGGTTGCTTGCTGGCGCGATACCGGCAAAGGTAGAGACATAACGACCTTTGGCATAACCCTCCGGCCCAATTTTCCGACTCGTACCCGTTTTACCGGAAACTTGATAACCGGGAATAGCCGCCTGAGTGGCCGTACCACCCGGCAATGTCACATCCACCATCATGGCGCGCAGCGCTTTCGCAACACGCGGGTCCAGAACAACAGGCCCCTCCACCGCCGGCGCATTGGCCAGCAATGTTGGCGTTGGCAAGCGGCCATCAGCTGCAATTGCCGCATAAGCACGTGCCAACTGGAGAGTGGTTACCGATAAGCCGTATCCAAACGCCAAAGTGGCTTTTTCAAAAGGCCGCTCCGTTGGTATTGCTGTTAAATGCCCCGATGCCTCACCCGGAAAATTCACACCCGTTGATTGCCCAAACCCCAAATCAGCTAATAGCTGCCAATGTCGGCCTTGCTCAAGTTCAAGTGCCATTTGAGCAACCCCAACATTGCTGGACTTTTGCAAAATGCCACGCACCGTTAAGGTGCCAAAATCTCGAATGTCTCTGACATCGTTGCCCGCAACCCGCAAGTATCCGGGGGCGGTGTCAATCTCCGTTTCCGGCGTATATTTGCCACCCGCTAATGCAGCCGCGACTGCCAGCGGTTTCATCACCGAGCCGGGCTCAAAAACATCCGTTACAGCCCGATTTCGGTAGCGTTCGGCCACAATGTCTGAGCGGCGATTAGGATTGAACGCAGGCTGGTTAACCATCGCCAAAATTTCGCCACTATGGACATCCATTAAAACGACTGAACCCCCTCGGGCAGAACGCCGCTCAACGGCAGCTTTCAGCTCTCGGTAAGCGATATATTGCAGGCGCTGATCAATACTTAAGTGGAGATCTTTGCCCGGTCGCGCATCGCGTAAGAGCTCAACATCTTCAATGTTGCGGCCATAGCGATCACGCAAAACCCGCTTAGCGCCGGCAACCCCACTTAACCAATCGTTGTAGGCATACTCAACGCCGCTTTGGCCTTTATCGTCAACATCAGTAAAGCCAAGCACATGCCCTGTCACTTCGCCTGCTGGATAAAAGCGCCGATATTCCCGCTGCAAATGCACACCCGGAATCTCCAGCGCTACCACCTGCTCGGCTAACTCCGGAGAGATATGCCGCCGAATGTAAACAAACTCTCTATTGGCACGACTCGTTAACGTTTGCTCCAGAACTCTCGCATCGAGCCCAACCAATTCAGCTACCGCAGAAATGGATGCGTCTGCATTTTCATCCAACAACACTTGAGGATTGGCCCAAATCGACTGCACGGGTGCGCTAATTGCAAGCGATTCGCCATTGCGGTCGTAAATCACGCCACGATTAGCCACTAAAGTTTCTACACGAAGGTGGCGCTGATCACCCTGCCCTTGTAAAAAGGCGCCCTCATATAATTGCAATGTGACCGCACGGCCCAAAAGCACAAGCGGCAGCAACATTAGCCCAACAATCACCAGCCAACGCCGCCAGGCACGCGGTTGTAGGCGCTGGTTACTCATTACCCACCCCTGCTGATACATTCTGATCCAACCGAATCAAAACAATCTCACTGGCATCAGGCCGGATCAGGCCTAGCTCGTCGCGGGCAATGGCTTCAACCCGTGAGTGCGTTGCTAATGCACCTTGCTCCAAACGCAGTCGACTCCACTCCACGTTTAGGGCATCACGCTCGTCACGTAACTGTTCAATCTCTTGGAAAAGCACGCGGGTGTTATGTTTGCTTTCGGCAACCAGTAAAGCAGAAACGATAACTGCCACCGCCAATGCGAATACCCATAAAGTCATGTGGCCACTCATGAGAGTCGCTCCGCCACGCGTAAAACGGCGCTGCGCGCCCGCGGGTTGGTCACGGTTTCTTCGGGATCTGGCCGATAGGCACGTCCAATGCGACGCAACCGTGGACGCTTCTCAGGGGGCACCATTCCGGCGCCCGGCGGTAGATCACCCACTTGGCTATTGCGCTGAATAAAGCGTTTTACCCGGCGGTCTTCCAAAGAGTGAAAGCTAATAACAACCAAACGGCCCTCAGGCGCAAGCAGCGCACAAACATCGCCAAGCAGCGCATCTAGCGCCTCAAGTTCACCATTAATAAAAATTCGGATGGCCTGAAAAGAGCGGGTTGCCGGGTGCTTGCCTGGCTCACTACGCGGCACTGCAGTGGCAATCAGCTTGGCGAGCGCCAGCGTATCTTCAGGCAAATCACCCTCGTTACGAGCCTGACAAATTGCCGCGGCGATCCGTTTGGCATAACGCTCTTCGCCATATTCACGTAACACGCCAACCAATGCGCGCTCATCAACATGCGCTAACCACTGAGCGGCTGTTTCGCCTTGCGTGTTATCCATTCGCATATCGAGCGGGCCGGCGCGCATAAAGCTAAAGCCGCGATTTGCCTGATCTAATTGAGGCGATGAAACACCCAAATCAAGCAAAATGCCGTTTACATGGCCTTCCAGCTGCGCGGCACGCAGCCGATCACCTAATTCAGAGAAGTTGGCTTGGCAGATATGACAACGTGAATCATTGGCATGACGATCACGCGCGATGGCAATCGCCTCAGGATCTCGATCAACCAGCCACACCTGCGCAGTTTCATCCAAGGCATCGAGAATGGCTGCTGCATGACCCCCGCGGCCATAAGTCCCATCGACATAAAGACCACCCGGGCGCAAAGCTAGGTGATGAATCACCTGCTCCTGCATGACCGACTGATGGGACCCGACTTCGATCAAAATAACGGCCTCCTAGAGTGACAATGACTCAAGATCACCGGGCAGCTCTTCCGCCTCCGCTGTCTCCGCTAACCACTGCTCTCGTAAACCTGACCACGTGGCCTCATCCCAAAGCTCAAACTTGTTGCCCTGACCAATGAGCACCGTTCTTTTTTCCAAACCTGCAAAGTCGCGCAACGGAGGCGGCAGTAAAATTCGACCATTACCATCAAGTTGGCATTCAGTGGCATGCCCGATCAGCAATCTTTGAAGTCGGCGCGCCGTGCGATTAAGGCTCGGCAAGCGCACAAGCTTCTGCTCAATATGCTCCCACTCGGGCAACGGGTAGACGAGCAAGCAATAGTCTCTATCGACGGTCACCACCAATTGACCATCGCACAACGCCTGAAGCCGCTCTCTATAGCGGCTTGGAAAGGCCATGCGGCCTTTAGCATCCAGCGTTATTTGGGTGACACCGCGAAACACAATCGCCCCTTATTCACCCGTTAAATCCTAAAAAAACCATTTTTCACCACTTTTTCCCACTTAAGGGCACACTCTAGACAGCAATTCTCATCGCGTCAAGCCGTTAAAAAAGAAATTTTTGCTTGGCGCACAAGAACTTAGCGCCTAAATAAAAGCAGGTAGAACAGCTACACAACGGTAGATAAATACCGTTTTTAAAACATCAATTTAGGAAGATTTGCGAGAATTCGCATTAAAAGAAAAAGAAGTTGGCCTGTAAGCCGGGTTCTGTCGAGGACGATCATTCCTCTTGGATTTATGTCACCACAAACCTCAAGCGACCTACCCGGGAGCCGCGCGGGCCACACGTCTGCTCCCCTATTTGGTCTTGCTCCGAGTGGGGTTTACCGTGCCGCGACATGTTGCCATGCGCGCGGTGCGCTCTTACCGCACCTTTTCACCCTTACCTGTGCGAAGCTATCGCAACGCCATCGGCGGTCTGATCTCTGTGGCACTTTCCGTCGGCTCACGCCGCCCAGGCGTTACCTGGCACTCTGCCCAGTGGAGCCCGGACTTTCCTCCACACCCAAAAGAGTGCAGCGATCGCCCAGCCAACTTCCGCCTTTAGGATACCCTATTTCGGCGTTGATGCATCTGTTGCTCTAGCGTAAAGAGCATTAACGCTCTGCCCACTAAGCGCTGCAGCAACCCGCGCTGCCGCTTTCGCCCCTAACCCCTCCTGCCGTAGCAGCTTGAGCAGCCGATCAACATCCAGTGGCGATTGTGTATCGGCTGAATCAGCAACCTCAGTTGCTGCTGGCGCTACCATCACAACAAACTCACCCCGCGCTTGGTTGGCATCGGCCGCCTGCCAATCAACTAATTGCGCTAGGGTATCCATTTGGGTTGTTTCAAATCGCTTGGTTAACTCCCTTGCCACGGCCGCCTCACGAGAGCCTCCAAACACCTCAGCCATTTCACTCAGCGTGGCACCAAGCCGTCGCCCCGCCTCAAAAAACACGAGGGTTCCGGAGACATCCGCTAACGCCTCAAGCCGACGGCGTCGTGCCGAGGAGCGTGCGGGCAGAAAGCCCTCAAACCAAAACCGATCAGTGGGCAAACCGGCGACGGATAGAGCAGCGGTTATACTTGATGGCCCCGGCACCGCTAGCACTGTCAGGCCAGCTTCCCGCGCGGCGCGAACTAAACGATACCCCGGGTCACTGATTAACGGCGTACCCGCGTCGCTGACAAGCGCAATATCATCGCCCGCTTGCAGACGTTCCAGTAATCGTTGCACCCGACTCGCTTCGTTGTGCTCATGCAACGATAATTGAGGTGTCCGGCAATCGAACTGCTCGAGCAGACGGCCGGTATGGCGTGTATCCTCAGCAGCGATCACGGCCACATGATTTAACACCTCGATAGCCCGAGGACTCATATCGCCGAGATTACCGATGGGTGTTGCCACCACGTACAGACATCCAGATTGGTTTGACACCGTTACTCCAGCCGCTCGATACTTGACTAAGAATGTCGAGTTTACTCGGCTGTAAAGACCGTCGCGAGGTTCGCCTTTGTCTCTCCTGCGCTGCACACGTTATTTTGCCTTTGCACTAGCCATAGTACTTGGCATTTCTGCTTGTGCGCCGCTTAGCATGCAAGAGCGAGAGGGGCCGCGCGACCCGGCTGATTCTCCGCGCATCACGGCAGCGGAAGTTGCGCTTAGCAACGATGATCTGAGCGCCGCCATCACCCTACTGCGTATGGCAGCTCAGGAATTCAGAGGCGCGCGCTCAGAAGACCTCTTGCTAGAAGCGCAAATCTTAGCGAATGAGTCATCCGCCGACCAGCAGTTGCAAACGCTTGCCAATCGACTCGATGGTCAACTGCCAGCGCGCTTACAAGGACGCTACTGGGCAAGCATTGCGGCCGCACAGCGAGATCGTGGACAAACTGATCAGGCGCTACGCTCTCAGTGGGAGGCATTGCAAGCGGCACGTTCTCCCCAGCAGCGTCTGCGCGCTGAGGCGCTGCTCTGGAAAGATTTACAGGCAATCCCTTTAGACCAGCTCATGCAGGCCGAATCAGAAACCTGGCCGGCCGATTTGTCAGCTTGGCAAGCACTAGCGCTGGCCGTCCGACCCCGATTATTAGCACTTGACGGCGCCGCACAAGGCATCGCCGAATGGCGTGAGCAAGGCAATACCAAAGGAGTGAGCGAGCTTTTAATTACCCGTATCCAGGCCATGCATCGCTACGCGTATGCCCCCGTCAAGCAGGTTGCCCTGTTGCTGCCGCTCAGCGGTGATCTATCTGGCCCTAGTCGCCGCATTCAAATGGGATTCTTAGCCGCCTACTACAGCAGCAATGCAGAACAAAGACCCATAGCCATTCGCTTTATTGATGTTGGAGCAAATGGCCTCGCCCCGGCCGCAGGCTACCGAGAAGCCGTTGCCGGTGGTGCAGAAATCGTGCTTGGGCCATTGAGCAAAACCGCCGTGGAATCTGTGCTAAGCGGGGCAGAAATCACCACGCCGTTGCTTGCGCTTAATCGCATCGACCCGCCATCTTCAAGCCCGTCTCCAAACGTTTTCCAATTTGGGTTAGCGCCCGAGGATGAAGCAGCAGCCACCGCGTCTACTGCCCTCGCGCTCGGTTATCAACAAATCGCTATTTTGGCAGGCGATGATGAATGGAGCGAACGTGTGACCGATGCGTTTGTTAGCGCCTTGCACGAGGGCGGAGGCACAGCGCTTGAGACGCAGCGCTACCCAAGCAACCAAGATGACCTATCTGGGCCAATACGAGCAATATTGAATATTGATGATGCCGACCAACGAACCGAGCGCCTTGAATCGTTGCTTAATATTCGACTGAAGACCGAGCCAAAACGACGCAGCGATGCCGACGCGCTTTTTATTGCGGCCAGGCCGAACGCGGCTCAGGTACTCATTCCACAAATTCGTTTCCACGATGGACTTGATCTTCCCGTCCTTGCGCCCGCATCGGCATTTCCCGGTGGTAGCGGAGATGTTGAGAGTGACTTTGAAGGCCTAATTTTTGCTGAAATGCCTTGGCTCATTCCCAACGCGATGCCGGCATCAGCGGCCGCTGCCTATGCTGAGCTTGTCAGCGAGGGACAGGAGGCCAATCAAATTGGTCGGCTCGAGGCGCTTGGTATCGACGCCTTGCACTTAGCGAAACTCATTCACATCCTCAAGGAGCAGCCTGGCCTGAACTACTCGGGTGCCACGGGCTCATTACACGTTAACAAACAAGGCATTATCCAGCGTCGGCTTGAACCGGTTGAGGTTCGTAACGGCACGCTTTCACGCCTTCTCGATCAACTCCCATGACACAATTACCCAGAGCAATCGGCGACCAGGCCGAAGATCAAGCGCTACAGCATCTTGAGCAGCAGGGGCTAACATTGATCACAAGAAACTTTCAAATTCGTCGCGGCGAAATTGATCTCATCATGCAACATGCCGATGAACTCGTGTTTGTCGAGGTGCGTGCGCGAAGCAACACGGCCTATGGCGATGGCATAGAAAGTATTACGCGCAGCAAACGTCAGCGATTAATCGCTGCAGCTAGTGCCTATTTGCAGCGCCAGCGGTACGATATGCCGGCCCGTTTCGACGTGGTGGCAATTGATGGCCAAGGGCAAATCAACTGGATTGCGGATGCATTCAGAGCAGATGACTAGGTGAGCCGGGAGGGGCCATGAAAGATACCGATCGAATTCAACACATTTTTCGCGAAAGCATTCAGGCCAAAACTCAAGCGATGGAACAGCTGAGTCCTGCCATTGCGGCCGCGGGGCATTTGATGGCCCATTGTCTACAGAGCGATGGGCGTATTTTAAGCTGCGGCAATGGGGGATCAGCAGGAGACGCTCAACATTTTTCCTCTGAACTACTAAACCGCTTTGAGATGGAACGCCCTGGATTACCCGCCATTGCGCTAACCACGGATAGCTCAACCGTTACTTCAATTGCTAATGATTATCGCTTTGAAGAGATTTTTGCCCGCCAAATTTCAGCGCTAGCACACCCAGGGGATGTCATTCTTGCGATTAGCACCAGCGGTAATAGCGCCAATGTATTGCGGGCAATCGAGGCTGCCCATGAACGCGGCGCCAGCGTAGTTGCCCTTACCGGCCGTGATGGGGGGGCGATGGCGCTTAAACTTGGGGATGAAGACGTTGAAATACGGGCCCCTTCAAACATAACGGCGCGTATTCAAGAGATTCATTTGGTGGTTATTCATTGCCTGTGCGATTTAATCGACAGAACATTATTTAACAACGCGTAACCCGGGGCGACTCGGCGCGGGTGGCGGTGGGTCACCCTCTTCTTCGCTAAACACCATGCCACGGCCGTTTTCACGCGCATAAATAGCAAGTACCTCCGCAATCGGCACGGTCACCTGGTGCGGGACGCCACCGAAGCGGGCACTGAGTTCGACGAACTCATTGCCAAGCGTAAGACTGCCAACGGCACTTGGGGAGATATTCAAAACCAACCTGCCGCCCTCCGCAAACTCTTGCGGCGCATTAACGCCTTCTCCCATCACGTTAATCAATAAATGCGGGGTAAGACCGTTATCAACGATCCATTCATGCAGTGCGCGGAGCAAATAAGGACGGCTGGGCGTCATCAGGCAGGCCGCATTGCCCGCTCGGCCTCCGTGAGACTGAGCTGAAAGGCTTCTCGCTCAAATAATCGCTCACCGTAAGCCACAATGGGCGCAGCTTCTTCAGGCAGATCAACACCATAAAATGGCAACCGCCATAGCAAGGGCGCTAGTGCACAATCCATCATGCTGAGCTCTTCACTCAGAAAAAACGGGGTGCCCGTTTCAAAAATATCTGCGCTTGCCGTAAGCCCCTCTGACAATTCACGTCGAGCCGCAGGCCGCTTACGCTTATCCTGCCGCTCAAGTAATTCAAGAAGCCGATACCAATCACGCTCAACCCGAGAAATCACTAGTTTTGCTTTGGCCCGAGAAACCGGATCGATGGGCATGAGTGGTGGATGCGGAAATCGCTCATCTAAATACTCACAAATCACGCGCGCATCGTATAAAGCAAGCTCTCGGTCAACCAGCGTTGGCGTTTCGCCGTAGGGATTCAGCCAAAGCAAATCTTCTGGCTGTGGGCCGGTTGGAGATACCTCGACAATCTCAACCGAGATACCCTTTTCAGCAAGCACAAGGCGCACCCGATGGCTATCTGCGCTTGCGGCATCTGTATACAGTCCCATCGTAGACCGCTGGCTGAGGGAGACTACGGCCTCAGCTGGCTGCTGGCTAGAGCGACTCAGTGGATATCCCTCCAGTATTCGCGCTTTAACAGATACGCAAGGAAAGTGAAGATCACCAAAAACCCAATTACCCAAACGCCAATTTCCTGCCGTTTGGCGCGCACCGGTTCAGCCAAAAAGGCCATAAAGTTTGTGATATCTCGAGTAGCCTGGTGAAATTCTTCTTCTGAAAGCATACCGGCCTGCTGTTCTGGCACCCGAATGCCGGCCACTTGGATTTCATCCCCCACTTCTTCGAACTTGGCTTCTGGCACACCTTGCAGCGTCCACATCACGTGCGGCATGGAAGAATTCACAAGCAGCGTGTTGTTCCACCCTGAACTGGCGTCGGGATCACGATAAAAACTATTCAAATAGGTGTAAACCCAATCAGCACCACGCGAACGCGCTGTTAACGATAAATCGGGCGCCGCGGCCCCAAACCAGCGCTCAGCATCGGCCTCACGCATGGCAGCCCGCATCATATTGCCTTCCTGATAAGAGCCGTAGATCAGGTTATCTTCCACCATCTCCATCGAAACGCCCAAGGCATCTGGCAGGGCATTCCAGCGTACATACTTGGCAGAATGGCAACTGATGCAAAGATTGGTAAATAAGGCCGCACCTCTTTGCAAAGACGCTTCATCGGATACGTCGACCCGTGCTTTCATCAGGTCTGCATATCCACCAGCCCCAAAAGCCACGCCAGAGGCAAGCAGTAACAGTAAAGCTAGAGCGGTTTTTTTCATCAGTCGGTCACTCTCTCCGGCACTGGCTTGGTTCGCTCAAATCCGAACGCCGTATAAACGTACAAGAACACAAAGAAGCCAAAATACACAGCTGTCCAAATCTGCGCCCACAGGGTAACCGTGAGCCCGACAATAATGTCTGACGGGGCCTTAAGACCCAAGTAGCTCAGGATGACAAAGGCGGCAGCAAAAAGCCCCAGCGCAATTTTATGACCCAAACCGCGATACCGGATGGAGCGCACTTTTCCGCGATCAATCCAAGGCAACAGGAATAGCATAAAGATGGCTAGGCCCATCAATACCACGCCGCCGAACTTATCTGGCACCGCACGCAAGACGGAATAGAACGCGGTGAAATACCATACAGGTGCAATGTGCTCTGGTGTTTGCAGTGGGTTTGCCGGCTCAAAATTGGGTGGCTCTAGGAATAACCCACCCATCTCTGGCGCAAAGAACACAACAGCGGCAAAGAAAATCAAAAACACACCTAACCCGAAAGTATCTTTAACCGTGTAGTACGGATGGAACGGAATACCATCTTTCGGCTTGCCGCTTGCATCTTTGTTTTTCTTGATATCAACGCCGTCTGGGTTGTTAGAACCCACCTCATGCAAAGCGAGAATATGGAAAACCACTAAGCCAACGAGTGCCAGGGGTAGGGCCACCACGTGCAGCGCGAAGAATCGGTTTAAGGTAACGCCCGAAATGTTGTAATCGCCACGAATCCATAGCGCTAGTTGCTCACCCACGCCGGGAATAGCACCAAATAAGGAAATGATGACCTGAGCACCCCAAAACGACATCTGGCCCCAGGGCAGCAGGTAACCCATAAATGCTTCGGCCATTAACAGCAGATAAATAATCATGCCGAAGATCCAAATAAGTTCACGCGGCTTTTGATACGAGCCGTACATCAGCGCTCGAAACATATGCAGGTACACCACCACAAAAAATGCAGAGGCGCCCGTCGAGTGCATGTACCGAATCAGCCAACCCCATTCCACATCACGCATGATGTACTCAACAGAAGCAAACGCCCCCTCAGCCGAGGGGTTGTAGTTCATCGTCAACCAAATACCCGTTAGCAACTGGTTGACCAACACAATCAGAGCAAGCGAACCGAAGTAATACCAAAAGTTGAAGTTTTTGGGCGCGTAGTACTCGGCGATGTGCTCATTCCACATCTTGGTCAGAGGAAAGCGTGCATCTACCCAGCCTAATAGGCCGCCCGTTGCTTTCGTTGTTGTTGCGTCGCTCATGCTATGCAGCCTCCTCATCCTCGCCAATGACGATAAGACCGTCCTCAGCCATGCGATATGGTGGGATCGGGAGATTAGTGGGTGCGGGCACACCGGAGTAAACCCGCCCAGCCATGTCAAAGCGCGACCCATGGCATGGGCAGAAAAAACCACCCAGCCAGTCTGCACTGAGTGACCCTGGCTGCGGCATAAAGGACGGAATACATCCTAAATGCGTGCAAATTGGCACCACGACCAAAAACTCAGGGTCGATGGAACGATGGATGTTGCGCGCGTAAGCAGGCTGCTGCGACTCAACATCAGAATTGGGGTCGCGCAGCTGAGGCTCTAACTCATTTAAATTCTCAATGGCCTTTTCAGATCGGCGAATGACCCATACGGGCTGCCCGCGCCACGAGGTATCTACGCGCTGGCCAGGCTCTAACGTGCTTGTGTCTACCTCCACCGGGGCACCCGCCGCGCGCGTTGTTGCGCTAGGATTCCAGTAAGCAAGAAATGGCACAGCCACAGCAGCTGCACCGGCACCACCGACTACTGAGACGGCACCAGTTAAAAAACGACGACGACTCTTATTTGCGCCTTCTTGGGACATCAACCTTCCCCTGCATGGGTACTAATCTATAGTGCAAGGCGCTTTGTTAGCTGCCAAAACACCGCTTGAAAGGGCCCTACTTAGACGCCCTTTTTCGCCCCATAGAATCTAACATTCAGCCCTTCCCGTCAAGCCAAACCGCCTTATGAACCCACGTTTTCGTTATGCCGGATTGTCATCATCAATAAACTGATGATCAATCCCGAAATGCTCAGCCAAATGCGCACCCAACGCCTGCACGCCACCGCGCTCTGTTGCATGATGCCCTGCCGCAAAATAGTGAACGCCCAGCTCTCGGGCTTCATGGGTGGTCGGCTCAGAAATCTCGCCGCTAATATACGCCTGCACACCCAATGCCGCCGCCGCGGGCAGAAACTTTTGCCCACCGCCACTGCACCAAGCGATATGTTGAATCTGCTTTGGCTCTGAAGCGATGCGTAGCGGCAAGCGATTAAGGTGCAATTGAAGCCTGTCGGCAAGCTCGGCCGGCGTTACCGGCGCTGCCAATCGGCCATGCCATAACAAATCTGGCACACCCCCCGCGCTGAGGGGTGGCTCAACGCGAATCCCCAGCCCTTCAGCAAGACAGGCGTTATTGCCAAAACGACGATGAATATCAAGCGGCAAATGATAAGCCAGCACCGAAACATCAGCCCGAATTAATCGCTGCAAGCGTTGGCCTTTCATGCCGGTAATTGGGGCCGGCTCGCCTTTCCAGAAAAAACCATGATGAACGAGGATAGCATCCGCCTTTGCCTCAATTGCCGCGTCAATAAACCGCTGACTGGCCGTTACCCCCGTTACCAGGCGTTGGACTGCGGCACGCCCCTCCACCTGCAAGCCATTCGGGCAGTAATCCTCAACGGTCTCTGGCTGCAAAATTTCAGCAAGATAATCAGTGAGTGTCGTAAGCTGTACCATTACGTTTCCTCAGACCTTTTCGCTGTGAGTATATGGGATGACAACACGCTCTTTCATTCGGTTTGTCTTAAGTTACGCATTGGTTGGCACCGTTGTAGCCGTTACCTTGGTCTGGTTTGCCCCTCAGCTGCTCGAGCGCAACCCAGACACAGAGCCTTCTGCAGAGCCGCTCTCCTATGCGGATGCGGTTGCCTTAGCCGCACCCTCTGTTGTCAATATCTATACCGCCACTCGCAGCCGCGATCCGCGCAATGCCATCTCTGATGATCCGGCATTGGATGAGTTCTTTCGTGGCGGCCCCTTACTCGATGATCCGCGTCTTAATACCTCACTGGGCTCAGGCGTTATTTTGAGCAATGATGGCCATATACTGACGAATTACCATGTTGTAACGGGTGCTGAGCAAATTCAGGTGTTACTTGCCGACGGGCGAGATACAGCGGCAACGCTGGTGGGCTCCGATCCTGAGTCAGACCTTGCCGTCTTAAAGATTGAGCTGGCTAATTTGCCAAATGCCAGCCTTTCAACTTCCACCCAACTGCGGGTGGGTGATGTGGTGTTTGCCATCGGTAATCCGTTTGGGGTTGGGCAAACGGTAACGCAGGGCATTATCAGCGCCACCGGTCGATCACAGCTTGGCCTGACTACGTTTGAGAATTTCATTCAAACCGATGCGGCCATTAACCCTGGAAATTCGGGCGGAGCACTCGTTAATGCCAGCGGTGAAATTATCGGCATTAATACCGCCATCTTCAGTCAATCGGGCGGTTCAATGGGTATTGGGTTTGCGATTCCCGCCGATTTAGCGGCCAATGTGTTGAATGGAATTATCGAGAACGGCCGCGTTGTTCGCGGCTGGATCGGCGTCCAAATTCAAGATGTGCTTGACCCCACGACTGGCGTCTTGGTGGCCGGTGTCATGCCGCAGGGCCCTGCGGATCAGGCAGGGCTGACTGCTGATGATCTCATCACCCATTTAGACGATCAGCGAATTGAGGATGTTAACGATTTGCTCAACCGGGTGGCTGCCAAAAAACCCGGTAGCAACTTGGTACTCAGTGGACTACGTGATGGCGAGACGCTTGAATGGGAAATCACCATCGGCGAGCGCCCCACTCAGCTGCAACAACCCCGATAAGGCGCCTACTTTTGACGATACTCAGCGGAGCGAGCATGCGCAGTAAGGCCTTCAGCATACGCAAGACGCGCGGCAATTCGACTGAGGGAATCTGCGCCCGCTTCACTGCAGTGAATTAGGCTAGTGACCTTCTGAAAGTCATACACACCCAATGGCGAGGCAAACCGAGCGGTGCGCGAAGTCGGCAAAACATGACTTGGCCCAGCACAATAATCGCCAATCGCCTCTGGTGTATAGCGACCTAAAAAGATGGCACCGGCATGGTGGATTCTGGCTGCCAAGCGCTCAGGCTCGATAACCGATAACTCAAGATGCTCGGGGGCAATCGCATTGGCAACCTCAGCTGCTTCAGCCAAATCTCTCACGCAAATTAACGCACCCCGCCGAGATAAGGACTCACGAATAATTTCGGAGCGCTCCATTTGCGGCAGCAAACGCTCCATCGTAGCTTGCACATCATCTAGGTAACGCGCCTCGGGGCATACCAATAAGGCACGCGCATCTTCATCGTGTTCGGCCTGAGAGAAAAGATCCATTGCCGTCCACTCTGGATCCGTCTGCCCATCACAGATAACCAAAATCTCTGAAGGCCCTGCCACCATATCAATACCAACATGGCCAAAAACTCGACGCTTTGCCTCTGCCACATAGGCATTACCAGGGCCAACAATTTTATCGACCGCAGGCACGGTTTTCGTGCCATAGGCCAAGGCCGCAATTGCATGCGCACCACCTAAAAGAAATAATCGATCTACCCGGGCAACCGCCGCAGCCGCTAGTACCATGGGGCTGATCTCACCCCCAGGTGCCGGCGCTACCATCACAATCTCGCCCACCCCCGCCACATCAGCGGGAATGGCGTTCATCAGCACTGACGAGGGGTATGCCGCCTTGCCGCCCGGCACATAAATACCCACACGCTCAAGCGGCGTGACCTGCTGGCCTAACACGGTGCCGTCAGACTCCTCACGCTGCCAAGACGTGGTGCGCTGATGCTGATGGTAGTCACGCACGCGCGCCGCCGCCTGCTCAAGCGCCTCACGATCAGCCGGATCGAGCGCTTCGAGCGCGGCCTGGCAACGCGCTTGGCTAACCTCAAGCTGGGCAACGGTATCGACCGGGTAGTTATCCAGCGTCTTGCTGTAATACAACAACGCCTGATCACCCTCGCTCCGCACGCGTTTTAAAATATCGGAAACAGCAGACTCCACCGCATGAGTGGCGCCATCATCCCAGTTCGTTAACGCGGCAAGCTGTGCCTGAAAATCTGGCTGGGTTGTACTTAGTCTGCGAATATCCAACGCTTACTCCACACTTTCTGCGATTTGACTGATCATTGGCTTGAGCGCCTGATGGCGCAGTTTCATCGATGTCTTATTGACCACAAGCCGCGCGCTTATATCCGCAATACATTCTAAAGGCGCCAACCCGTTCGCTTTTAGGGTGTTCCCCGTATCGACCAGGTCCACAATCACATCGGCTAGCCCAACCATGGGTGCAAGCTCCATCGAACCATACAGCTTAATTAAATCGACCTGCCTGCCCCGAGCGGCAAAATAACGCCGGGTGATATTGACGAATTTAGTGGCCACTCGCAGTCGACGACGTTCAAGGTCGGTGTCTGGCGGGCCTGCCACCATAAGCCGACATCGCGCAATACGCAGATCTACAGGCTCGTATAGCCCATGGCCACCCTGTTCCATCAGTACGTCTTTGCCCGCTACGCCCAGGTCGGCACCACCGTAAGCGACATACGTCGGCACATCGGTAGCCCGCACGATAATCAGGCGAACATCGTCACGGCGCGTTGGAATAAGCAATTGCCGGCTCTTTTCAGGGTCTTCCAGCGGTTCAATGCCTAACGGTGCCAGCAGTGGCAACGTCTGCTCTAGGATGCGGCCTTTCGATAAGGCAAGGGTGATTGGCTCAGCTTGCGGCACGAGACGGTTCTCCTGGCATACGCTGAATGTCGGCACCGAGCTGCGCCAGCTTTTCCTCGATACATTCGTAGCCGCGATCGATGTGATAGATCCGATCGACCTGCGTCTCACCCTCACCCACCAAACCCGCTAAAACAAGACTGGCTGAGGCACGCAAATCTGTTGCCATCACCGGTGCGCCGGTTAACCGCTCCACACCTGTGCTAATGGCGGTGTGCCCTTCAAGCCGGACATCAGCGCCCATCCGCTGAATTTCTTGAACATGCATAAAGCGATTTTCAAAGACCGTTTCGGTGACCATTCCAACGCCGTTGGCCACCGCGTTCATGGCACAAAACTGCGCCTGCATATCCGTTGGAAACGCCGGGTAAGGGGCTGTTCTTACGCTAACGGACTGTGCTCTTCGCCCTTGCATATCCAGCTTAATCCAATCATCACCGGTCTCTATCTCAGCCCCTGCTTCACGCAGCTTGCCAATCACCGAATCTAGCAATCGCGGGGCGGTATCTTTAACCCAAATTCGTCCACTAGTCATCGCCGCAGCCACTAAAAAAGTGCCCGTTTCAATACGATCTGGCAGCACCCGATAATGCGCGCCATGCATTCGTTTAACGCCCTCAATGGTGATGCTATCCGTGCCCGCGCCACTGACCCGAGCACCCATCGCATTCAGGCAATTGGCCAGGTCCACCACTTCGGGTTCGCGCGCGGCGTTTTCAATAACTGTCGTGCCCTCAGCTAGAGTGGCCGCCATCATCAGGTTTTCTGTGCCGGTGACTGTGACCAGATCCATCACCAGCCGCGCCCCTTTAAGCCGCTTGCAGCGTGCACGGATATAACCGTTTTCAACCACGATCTCCGCGCCAAGCGCACGTAGACCCTCAACATGAAGATTGACCGGCCGAGTTCCAATTGCGCAGCCGCCGGGTAAAGAGACGTCGGCTTCGCCATAGCGTGCAAGTAACGGCCCTAAAACCAAAATAGAAGCGCGCATGGTTTTGACCAGTTCATACGGCGCGTGACAGTTATTAATCGTGCTCGGATCAATTTCGACCTGCATCCGCTCATCAACCGTTAGCCCTACACCCATCCGACCCAAAAGCTCCATGGTGGTCGTGATGTCATGCAAGTCTGGGATATTACCGATCACACTTGGGCCATCAGCCAGCAGGGTCGCAGCCATGATCGGCAAGGCAGCGTTTTTTGCACCTGAGATCCGAATATCTCCATCGATGCGTCTGCCACCGCGAATAAGCAGTTTTTCCACTCAATCAGTCCTGTTCTGCCGCGGCTTGCGCAGGCGTTAATGTACGCATCGAGATCGCATGCAACACATCACTGTCGATATGCGCTTGCAATAGGTCATAAACCATTCGATGCCGCTTAATTAAAGGAAGGTTTTCAAAATCAGGTGAAATGATGCGGGCCTGGAAATGCCGCCCATCACCAATCACCTCAACTTGTGCGCTATTTAAGCCGGCCTCCAACAAGGCACGAATCGCATCAGGCTCCATCATTTTCTTTAGCATCCCGTGAGTCGTTAATTGACAGTCCCAGTATTGTATCAACGCTGCTGATTTGAGCGAGTCGAATCAGCTGATCCGGCGCACTTTGCAACAAAAGACCGCCACCCGCTGCCTGTAATCGCAACTGCCATTCCAGCAATAGAGCCAGTCCAGCGCTATCAACATTTTTAACTTGAGCCAAATCGAGCTTGCAGCGATCTGCGGTTACCGGCAGTTGGGGTAGTAGCGCCGCCACGTTGTCTGCACGCAGATCACCCCGCAACACAAATCGCCCTGCTGAGGCCTTCTCAAGCGCAAGCGTGTCACTCACTTTCATCGCCTGCCGACTGATTAAAGATGAATCGGCCCACCACATCTTCTAACACCAACGCCGATTGCGTAACCAGCAGTTCAGATCCCTCTTTAAGCGCATCTGGCATGCCGCCCGGCTCTAACGAGACATACTGCTCGCCCAACAAACCCGATGTACGGATGCTGCCTGATGAGTCACTCGGCAAATCATCATAATCGGCTGAGATAGTCATCTCGACACGCGCTTCTAGCCGAGACTGGTCTAGCTCAATAGCCGTAACCCGACCAATTTGAACACCACCGAGACTGACCGGCGCGCGCTCACGCAACCCGCCAACGTTTTGAAAATAACCGACAACTGTATAGCCTTCAGCCCGCTGGAAAGCGGTGATATTGCTCACCTGCATGGCCAACACAAACAGCGCCGCACATCCTGCAACAACGAAGGCGCCTACTGCTATCTCGATACTCCGTGTATTAACCACCGGATAAACCCTCCGTTAATCAAACATCAGTGCCGTGAGCACAAAATCCAGACCCAATACGATGAGTGACGTCACCACCACCGTTCTTGTCGTCGCCCGACTAACGCCCTGCGAGGTCGGCATGCAATCGTAGCCGTTAAAAACGGCTATCCACCCGGCAACCACACCAAAGGCAACGCTTTTAATCAGGCCATTGAGCACATCATCAGTAAAACTAACCTGTGCCTGCATTTGCGACCAAAATGCACCACCATCAATACCGAGCATGGCCGTGGCAACGCCATAAGCGCCAAAAATGGCGAGCAACGTAAATAATGTGGCAAGCAATGGTAAAGAGATCACCGCGGCAATCAAACGCGGGGCCATCACCCGTCTTTCAGGATCAACCGCCATCATCTCCATGCCAGCAAGCTGTTCGGTTGCCTTCATTAATCCGATCTCAGCCGTTAGCGCCGAGCCCGCCCGCCCAGCAAATAACAGGGCGGTAACAACAGGGCCTAGCTCTCGAGTGAGTGTGAGCGCCACTAGCACGCCGAGCGACTCTTCAGCACCAAAATCGACCAGCGTGTAATAGCCTTGTAGCCCAAGCACCATGCCCACAAACAGGCCTGAAACGACAATAATAACTAGCGTTAAAACGCCAACTGAATAAACCTGATGCACCAGCAACCCGGGGCGGCGAGCCAGTTCATCAAGGCCACGCAAAATTCGCCCAAAAAAACAGGCAGCCCGACCTAAAGTTGCCACGTTGTTAAGGGTTGCGGCCCCTAAACGCTGCAATAAACCCGTCATTTATACGGCCTTGAGCGCAACTCATCATCCAAATCAGCTGCCGGATAATGAAACGGCACCGGCCCATCTGGCAGTGCCTGAATAAATTGCTGAACCCACGCTGAATCGCTATTTTTCAGCTCATCAGGCGTGCCGCAAGCAACCACCTGCTCCTCAGAAATCACATACACTCGATCGGCAATGCTGAGTGTTTCCCCCACGTCGTGAGAAACGATGATACTGGTGATACCAAGCGCATCATTGAGCTGGCGAATTGCCTGCGTTAAGGCTCCCATCGAGATGGGGTCTTGCCCAGCAAAAGGCTCATCGTAAAGCATCAGCTCAGGATCCATCGCTAAGGCCCGCGCAAGTGAAACGCGCCGCGCCATACCGCCAGATAGCTCCGCGGGGTAAAGATCTCGCGCGCCGCGCAACCCCACCGTTTGTAACTTCATCAACACCACATGATAAATGAGTGCCTCAGGCAAATTCGTGTGCTCTCTTAATGGGAATGCCACGTTCTCATAGCAAGTCATGTCGGTGAACAGCGCCCCGCTTTGAAACAGCACACCCATTCGTCGCCGCAGTCGATAAAGATCACGGCGCGAAAGCTCGCCAACCTCTTCACCAGCAACTTTAACGGATCCCGCATCAGCCCGAAGCTGCCCGCCAATGAGTCGCAAAAGGGTTGTCTTTCCCGTTCCGCTGGGCCCCATAATTGCCACGACCTCGCCTTGCTCAACGGTAATATCAATTCCGCTAAACAAACGCCGCTGCCCACGGGAAAAAACTAATCCCTTAATATCAATTAATGGTGTAATTGTTGCTGAGCGAGCCATGCGGATGGAGTATCAGCCACGCTGACAGTAGCGTCAAATACCGATCAGGCAGTATGGTGCGCAAACGCATCAAGGAGCGTATTTTTTGTTTAACACTCAACTGCCCCTGTTACTGGTTGTGTTAGTCGGCTCGCTGGGCTTTCTAACGTGGAGCGCCGATCGATTTATTGATGCGGCGGCCACGGCAGCGGGCCGACTCGGTGTCTCTTCGTTACTCATTGGCATTTTTGTGATTGGCATTGGCACCTCTTTGCCAGAAATGATGGTGTCTGCTTTGGCGGCCTACGAGGGCAGCCCAGGCATTGCACTTGGCAATGCGCTTGGTTCCAATATCGCGAATATTGGGCTTATTCTTGGCATTACCGCCCTTATCGCCCCGATATTACTGCCTCAGCGCATACTGGAGCGGGAATACCGTCTGCTACTACTCGTAACAGCCGGCGTTGCGCTCTTAATGGTCAATCAGCACTTTTCCCGCCTAGATGGGGTTGTGCTGCTAACCGGCATGGTTGGTGTTTTGATTTGGCTTTTTATTGAGGCAAAACGAGGGCATGCAGACATGGTGCAAGACGCGCAACTGGAAAACCCGGCCACCGCCGAACAGCCCATGCGCATTTTATTATTTTGGCTAGTAGGCGGGCTCACCGTATTGTTAATCAGCTCGCAAGGGCTTGTTTGGTCCGCCAGCGGGCTTGCGCGCTTGATTGGCGTGAGTGAGCTCGTGATTGGCTTATCCATTGTAGCAATCGGCACCAGCCTGCCCGAGCTGGCAGCGGGTATTGCCAGCGTGCGTCGTGGGCATAACGATCTTGCGATTGGCAACATCATTGGGTCTTGTATTTTCAACCTGCTTGGCGTGCTAGGAATTGCCGCACTGGTGCAGCCATTTTCTTTTTCGGGCGTGAGTCTGATCCGAGACTACGGCATCATGGTGGTGTTTTTATTAGCCATACTCGTGCTGGGGCGCCGATTTGGCCAACGCGGACAACTCGGACGGGCAGACGCCGCCATCTTATTAGGTGGCTACGTAATCTATCAGGCGCTGCTGTTCTTAGTTGGGGAGTGATTGTTTGAATACAGAATCAGTCAAGGACGAAGACCTCATTAAACTCGGTCGTGCTGTGATCGAAACCGAGGCGGCGGCAGTTGCCGCACTGACAAATCGAATCGATGATCAATTCGTTGTGGCCTGCCGCTTGTTACTGCAGTGCGAAGGGCGCGTTGTGGTAATTGGCATGGGGAAGTCCGGCCATATCGGCAGCAAATTAGCCGCCACCCTAGCTAGCACCGGCACACCCGCATTTTTTGTTCACCCCGGAGAAGCCGGGCATGGTGACTTGGGGATGATCACCGCTGACGATACGCTCATCGCCCTGTCGAATTCCGGAGAAACAGACGAAGTTAATCAACTGCTTCCGCTTATCAAACGCCGGCAAATCCCATTGGTTGCCATTACCGGCAACCCAAGTTCAACACTCGCTCGCGCAGCGAGTGTGCATCTTGATGTAGCAGTAGATCGCGAAGCCTGCCCACTGGGGCTTGCCCCCACGGCTAGCACCACTGCGAGTTTAGCGATGGGTGATGCGCTGGCGATTGCACTGCTCGAAGCCCGGGGTTTTACCGCCGAAGACTTTGCCCTATCGCACCCAGGCGGGCGGTTAGGCCGCCGCCTTTTGCTGCGAATCGAAGATCTTATGCACCCCAGCGCCGATACGCCTCAAGTTTACCCTGGCACGGGCCTTGCCGATGCGCTGGTCGAAATGACGCGATATGGGCTGGGCATGACCGCCATTGTTGATCATGACCAACGTATTCTCGGTATTTTTACCGATGGTGACTTACGCCGCGCGCTTGATAAGAACGTGGATGTTCATCAAACACCCATCGAGGCGGTTATGACACCGAACCCACGTCACGTAGAACGTCAGCAGCTAGCGGCCGAAGCGTTAGCCATGATGGAAGAAAAGCGCATTAACGCACTGCTAGTTGCGGATGCTGATAGCCGCCTGGTTGGCGCATTAAACATGCACGACTTATTGCGAGCTGGCGTTGTGTAATGACTAGACATATGATCGCATTTGCCGCGTTGGTGTTCATGCTAGCCGTGACATGGTGGGGTTTTGGGGAGCGCGAGGTAGCCCTTGAACCGGCAGATGAATCGACAGAAGATCTGCTTACGGCTTATGCCACTGATTTTGTCATTTTACGTACCAACGATAAGGGCGTTGCCGAGTTTCAACTAGAAGCACCCATCGGGCGTTATTTTGAAAACCAAGACCTGTGGCAGATTGACGAGCCACAATGGCACATGTACCCCGAGGACGAGCCCGCATGGGTAGGCAGCGCAGACATTGGGCAAAGCTGGGCAGGTGGCGAAGAAGCCGAGCTTATTGGCAATGTCAAACTGACTCAGGTGCTTCCCGAAGGTACCCGACAACTAACAAGCGAGCGCTTTTTTCTGCAACCCAAAGCACAATATGCAGAAACAAACGATCCGGTTCGCCTAACCGGCCCAACCTATGAGATTACGGCCATTGGTGCACGCGCCTGGCTTGATGAAAAACGCACTGAGCTGCTGAATGAAGCAAGAGGACAACATGACTAGAACGCTTTGCCTAATGGCACAAATTCTCGTTTTTTCTTTACTTGCCATCATGAGTTTAACCACCCATGCACAAACGCGTGGCCCCGTGCAGCTTGAGGCTGACACAGCCGAGGTGAGTGATGCCGATGGCTTAAGCATTTACCGAGGTAACGTCGTGCTTACTCGCGACGATACGCGTATCACTGGTGATGTAATGCGCGTCTACACAGACTCCGAGCGCGAACTGCAACGCATTGAAGTTGAGGGAAATCCTGCAACCTATCGGGATATACCACTCGATGGCGGAGCGCCTCGCCGAGCTGAATCGCCCATCATGGAATATTACGCGGCCAATCCTGAGCGCATTATTTTGCGCTCTGGCGGGCGGCTGTGGCAGGGCGACAACGAAGTCACTGGAGAGACCATTACACACTTTGTTGCCGAAGGAAGAACTGTTGCTGACGGGAGTTCGGCAGGCGGTTCGGGACGTGTCAACGTTACCGTCTTTCCGGAGCAAGAGTCTGAGGAATGAGCGCTAAGGTATTACAGGCTGATGGCCTCGTAAAAAGGTATCGCGGCCTTGCGGTTGTTGATGATGTCAGCGTGCGTGTTAGCGCGGGCGAAATTGTTGGCCTGCTTGGGCCAAATGGCGCCGGGAAAACCACCAGTTTTTATATGATCGTGGGGCTCATCGGTTCTGACCAAGGGCGCATTGAGCTTAATTATCGCGACATCACCAAAGAGCCGATGCATGTGCGTGCGCGCCTTGGCATTGGCTATCTTCCTCAGGAAGCCTCTGTTTTTCGTCGGTTATCTGTAATTGACAACCTGCTCGCTATTTTAGAAACCCGTAAAGACCTCAATAGACAAGAACGCCTGCAGCAAGCCGATGCGTTGCTCACCGAGTTTAATATCGCGCATCTGCGCACTCAGCAAGGCATCAGCCTATCTGGTGGTGAACGGCGCCGGGTTGAAATTGCTCGTGCACTGGCGGCTAATCCACGTTTTATTTTGTTAGACGAGCCCTTCGCTGGCGTCGATCCCATTTCAGTAGGCGATATCAAAAGCATTGTCCGCCATTTAGCTGAACGGGGTATTGGCGTGCTGATTACCGACCATAACGTGCGCGAAACACTAGGTCTGGTGGATCGCGCTTATATTCTGAGTGCCGGAAAGGTGATTAGCGAAGGCAAGCCTGCCGAGATCCTGCAAGACCCTCAAGTTAGGGCGGTTTATCTTGGAGAGGATTTCCAGCTCTAAGACTAGCCGAACTCACGTTGGCGGAGTTACTCTGGACACTATGAAACACGCCCTACAGCTCCGGCTTGGTCAGCAACTGACAATGACGCCGCAACTACAGCAGGCCATTCGCCTACTGCAGTTGCCCGCAGCGGAGCTGAATCTTGAAATTCGTGAAGCGCTTGAATCCAACCTGATGTTGGAAGCCGAAGAAGAAGCGCACGTGCTCGACAACAACGCGCCAGAAGAATTACCCCCACGCATCACTGATCCATCAGAGGCCCCCCTAGGAACAGACGCACCTGATGCAGCCACGATGGGCGAATCGCTGCCAGGTCAAGATAGCTGGCCCGTCTACGACCGACCATCTCACGACATCGATTCACTGGAGAACACAGCGGCACCTGCGCCGTCACTAACCGAACATTTACGCTGGCAGCTAACCCTATCCGGGCTGAGCGAACGTGATCTCACGATTGCTGATGCGGTGCTCGATGCAATTAACGAAAATGGCTATCTCAGTGAGCCTTTAGAAGAAATTGCGACGACACTGCCCATCGATTTTGCGGTGGAATTTGACGAACTGACCGCGGTACTTGCCTTTATCCAGCATCTTGACCCGCTTGGGGTGGGTGCCCGCAGCCCTCAAGAAGCGCTACGCATTCAGCTAGAGGCACTGCCTGAGTCAACGCCTTATCGCAGCGAGGCCGTCACGCTCGTCACCGAACACCTCGCGCTATTAGGCCAACAGCAACTCGAGCAACTTCAGCAACAGTTGAATGTGACTGAAGACACCCTTCAGGGTGCAATTACCCTCATTCAGCAAATGGATCCACATCCAGGGTCGCAATTTAGTGAGACCCGCACCGAATATGTCGTGCCTGATTGCTTTGTGCGAAAACAAAATCATCGCTGGAATGTTGAGATAAACCCGGAGGCATCTCCCCGGCTTCGCGTAAACAATTACTACGCGGGCATGATTAAACGTGCGGATGACAGTGCCGATAACAATCTTATGCGACAGCATCTGCAAGAAGCCAGATGGCTGATTAAAAGCTTACATTCGCGGGATGAAACCCTGCTCAAAGTGGCACGCTGCATCGTTGAGCGCCAGCAAGCATTTTTTGAGCATGGCGAAGAATCTATGCAGCCCCTTGTGCTCCGTGAAGTGGCGGAGGTAATCGATATGCATGAGTCAACGGTCTCTCGCATTACCAACCAAAAGTACATGTACACGCCGCAGGGCACACTTGAATTTAAGTATTTTTTCTCCAGCCATGTGCAAACCGCGGATGGAGGCGCATGCTCAGCAACAGCAATCAGGGCAAAACTACGCCGTCTGATTGGTCAAGAAAAATCACAGCAGCCCCTAAGCGACTCAAAACTGGCAAACATTCTGCAAGAAGAAGGCATTCATGTTGCTCGACGTACCGTTGCCAAATACCGAGAAGCCATGGGCATTCCCTCTTCAACCGAGCGAAAACGAGGCTAAGGAGTTACTATGAAAATTGACGTTACCGGTCATCATGTAGACGTAACGGACGCGCTGCGCGATTATGTCGCCGAGAAATTTCAGCGCCTGGAGCGACATTTTGACAACGTTGTCGATGTACATGTCATTCTCACGGTTGAGCGCAGTGAGCAGAAAGCAGAAGCAACTGTTGCCCTTAGTGGGGCGCGTTTGTTTGCCGATGCCACGGGAGCGGACATGTACGCGGCCATTGACTTACTGATCGACAAACTGGATCGGCAAGTGGTGAAGCACAAGGAAAAGCGCACCGACCACCATCGCGCCGAAGGCAGTGTTGGACCAACCTTAGAGCCTTAGGTAAATATGGAACTTGGAACGCTTATCGATTCACAACGGGTGCGCTGCGGTGTTGACGTCACAAGTAAAAAGCGCAGCCTAGAACTGCTCAGTGAATTACTGACTGACGATTTGGATGCCGCAAGCACCCGTACAATATTCGAGGGCCTAACGCTGCGCGAGCGCTTAGGGAGCACAGGGTTGGGGCATGGCGTGGCGCTGCCGCATAGCCGTGGAGCTTCAATCGAAACGCCACGGGCGGCCGTCATCCGACTGGATAAGCCCATCGATTTTGATGCCGTCGATAAAGAGCCTGTCGATCTGATATTCGCTTTACTGGTCCCTGAGAGCAGTAATGATGAACATCTGCGCATCTTAGCTCGCCTTGCTGAGATGTTTCGGGACACCGCATTTTGTGCCCGGTTACGCGCCTGCCGGTCCAATACCGATCTGTATGGCAGCCTCATTGAATGGCAGAGCCAAAATACGGGTTAACCCAACAAGTCTCCGGCACGCTTATGCGGGTGCATGGCGTGGGCATTCTTATTACCGGAGATGCCGGAGCGGGTAAAAGCGATACCGCCTTGGCTCTGCTCAAGGCAAATCAACAACTCGTCGCAGATGATGCGGTTATCGTAACGCAATCCAATACTGGCATGCCCAAGGGTTCTTCGCCGCCGGCCGCACGCGGTTTACTGTTTTTGCGTGGCATTGGCATTATCGACGTGGCAACACATTTTGGTCATAAATCACTGGTTAAAATCACGGATGTTGAACTGCGAGTGCACATAGAGTTAGGCGGACAACAGCCCGGTCAGCTTATAGAGGAATGGTGCCCTGTGGCGTATCATGGACTGACGATTCCGACCCTTCAGTTCTCATCCACACGTCCGTTGGCGTCGCTCATCATGATTGCAGCTCAAGAATGGCGTCAGGGCAGGCCTGGAAAAACCGCAACCGAAAAACTTATGGCAAGGCACGCAACATGCGATTAGTCATTATCAGTGGCCTTTCTGGCTCCGGCAAAAGTGTAGCGCTGGCAACGCTTGAGGACTGCGGCTTTTACTGCATCGACAACCTTCCAGCCGCCTTACTGCAACAGTTTGGTGCCCACCTAATGCAGGCGGGTGACGAGAATCCTTACGCGGTGGGTATCGATGCGCGTAACCGACCCAGTGAGCTTGCACGAATTCCAGAAATATTGGATGAACTCAAAGCCCAAGGGCTTCAATTAGAAATCGTTTTTTTAGATGCAGACACGCCTACTTTGTTGAAGCGCTTCTCCGAAACACGCCGCCGCCACCCATTAAGCAACTCAGACACCCCCCTTGCCGAGGCCATTCAGGGCGAGCGAGACTTATTGATGCCGCTTCATGGTCGCGCTGATTTGACGCTGGACACCACGCACACAACACTGCACGAGCTGCGACAAATCGTAAGACAACGGCTTGTGCAAAGCCCCAACACACTCTCTGTGTTACTGCAGTCTTTTGGTTTTAAGCATGGCACCCCGCCGGATGCAGATTTTGTGTTTGATAGCCGTTGTCTGCCTAACCCGCATTGGCAGGCGGCACTCAGAGCGATGACGGGTAAAGATGCACCGGTGGTGGAGTATTTGGCAGGAAATGCCATGGTCGGCCGCTACGAAAGCCAGGTGCTCGGATTTTTAAAAGAGTGGCTGCCTGTCTTTGAAGCGGAAAATCGCAGCTATCTCACCATTGCCATCGGTTGTACCGGCGGCCAACATCGATCGGTTTATTTGGTGGAACGGCTAGCCAAACAGTTAGAGTCAGGGCATATTGCGGTGTCTGTTAGGCATCGAGAGCTGCCATGAACGTTGCAATTTTGCTGATCACCCATCAAGGTCTTGGCGCTGCCATGCGGCAGACCGTTGAAGAAATCATGGGCGATCCGCCACTATCAATGGCATGTATTGAGCCAGGTCTCAATGAATCCGTGGGAAGAGCCCGTCAGCGCGCGCTAGAAACCGCTGATCAGCTTTCAGCGGAGTACGACGGTGTACTGATACTCACAGATGCGTATGGCGCGACACCCTGCAACATCGCGGTTGCGGTGGGTGAGCAACAGCAAGCACCGGTGGTCACTGGGCTTAATTTGCCAATGCTACTGCGTGTGATGAGTTATCCCTCACTGAGCCCGCATAGTTTGGCTGCCAAGGCGTTATCCATTGCCGAAGATGGAATTACTTTGGCTACTCCTCAACATGCCCCCGTGCATTGAAATCAACGTCGCTATCGTTAACCAACGCGGCTTGCATGCGCGCGCTGCCGCAAAGCTTGTTGCAGCCGCCACCTCTTTTAGTGCTGAAATCACGATCGCTCATAATCAGCAGGTAGCTAATGCAAAAAGTATCTTAGGATTAATGATGCTAGCCGCCAGCCAAGGCGGCGAACTTCGAGTCAGCGCAACCGGTGCTGATGCCGAAGCGGCCGCCGCAGCGCTTAAAGCGCTCGTAGAATCTGGCTTTAACGAGTTGCCCGAATAAGCGTTGCTAAAATGGTGGCTACGGGTGGATTCGAACCACCGACCCCATCATTATGAGTGATGTGCTCTAACCAGCTGAGCTACGTAGCCAAATAAGAAGGACGCAAGTATCCAGAGCCTAACGGGTACTGTCAACTCGCGCTTTAGACGTTGAACCGAAAATGGCAAATATCGCCTTCCTGCATGCGATAGTCTTTACCCTCCAAGCGCATGCGCCCGGCCTCTTTTACAGCCTGCTCGCTGCCCGCTGCAATGTAATCATCAAAGCTGATGACCTCGGCACGAATAAAACCCCTTTCAAAATCCGTATGAATACGCCCAGCAGCTTGTGGCGCGGTGGCACCCTCTCCTACCGTCCATGCGCGTACTTCCTTAGGGCCCGCTGTAAAGAAGGTCAGCAGCTGCAACAACCCATACCCACTCCGAATCAAGCGATTCAAACCGGGCTCAGATAAACCATAGACTTCAAGCAGCTCTGCTTGCTCATCAGGCTCTAGTTGGGCGAGCTCCGCCTCGATGGCGGCCGATAATGGCACCACGGGGGCGCCTTCCTTATCTGCCAAGGCCTGCACGCTATCGAGCAGCGCATTATCTGAAAAACCATCTTCAGCTACATTGGCCACATACAAAACCGGCTTCGCGGTCAGCAAATGCAGCTCAGCAATGGCCTCCTGTGCCGTTTCATCTAGCGACTGCGCACGCACGGGTACGCCTTCGTTTAGTGCTGCCTCAATCTGCTTCAGGGCGTCGCGTGCCGCAATGGCTACCTTATCAACGGCCTTGGCTCGCCTTGTTTGGCGTTCTATAGCCCGCTCCACCGAGTCAAGATCGGCCAGTAGCAATTCGGTATTAATCGTTTCGATATCGGCAACTGGACTGACACGGCCTTCTACATGATGCACATCGTCGCTTTCAAAACAACGCACCACATGCGCAATGGCATCGGTTTCGCGAATATTCCCCAAAAACTGATTGCCCAGCCCTTCACCGCGTGAGGCGCCGGCAACAAGGCCGGCAATATCGACAAACTCCATCGTGGTTGGAATCACGCTCTCCGGCTTAATGAGAGCGGCCAACTGCGACAAGCGTGGGTCAGGCACCGCAACAATCCCGACGTTTGGATCAATCGTACAAAACGGATAATTTTCCGCTGGGATTTCGTTACGCGTCAGCGCATTAAAAAGCGTAGACTTGCCCACGTTTGGCAGGCCAACAATTCCGCATTTAAATCCCATCTTTGCTCCTTAGAGACGCCGATGCAGCGTCTGTTGCGCCTGCGCCCACTGCCCTGATATCAAATCGGGCACACAGGCCAACCCGGCCTCGATGCCTGACTGAATGACGGCTTTTTCCTCGCGCCCTGGTTCTCCGAGCACATACGGCACCACCAAGTCACTACTCCCTGGATGCCCAACACCGATGCGTAGGCGACGAAAGTCCGAACCGCCCAGCGCCGAAACAATATCGCGCAGCCCATTGTGCCCCCCGTGCCCGCCATTTTCCTTAAGCCGCAAAACACCCGGCGCAAGGTCAATTTCATCATGTACAACAAGCACATTAGGGCGAGCCAACCGATAAAAATTCACGATTGCACTAACCGACCGGCCGCTATGATTCATGAAGGTTGATGGGCACAAAAGATGCACAACACCCTGCTCGCTGGCCCATTGGCCATGCCAACCATAAAATTTGCTGGATTCCCGCAGACTAACGCCCTGCTGCGCTGCCAATGCCGCTACAAACCAGAACCCGGCATTATGCCGGGTCCCTTCATAACGTGATCCGGGGTTGCCCAGACCTACAATCAGTTGAAACGCCGCGGCCATGTTCACCGCGTGCGTTCCATCAGCGCTGGCTTACTCGCTGTCGTCAGCAGATTCACCGGCACTATCGTCGGCTGCCTCATCCGAGTCACCCGCCTCGTCTTCTTCCTCAGAGACTACGCGTGGTGCATTAATGCTAACCAATACCGGATCGTGGTCATGCTCGGGGTCAAGTGCCGTGAAAGCCACGCCTTCTGGCGGCGTGAGATCAGACAAATGAATCGAATGACCCAGTTCTAGCTCTGCCACATCGACATCAATCGAACCAGGCAGATCATCTGGCAAACATTCCACTTCCACCTCAATGGCATCGTGATGCACCACGCCACCACCCAGCTTCACGCCTTTCGCGGTCTCTTCGTTCAAAAAGTGCAGAGGCACGGTCTGACGCATTTTCTCGCCAGCCTTAATGCGCAATAAATCCATGTGCGTGACAAGCGGCTTAAATGGATGACGTTGCATATCCTTTAAGATCGCTTTCTCGACTCGCTTACCCTTAACTTTTACATCGAGGATTTGCGAGAAAAATCCTTCTTCACGCAACAGCCGTAAGACCTGCTCCTCATTAAACGTTAGAGAAACAGGCGCCTTACCGGCACCATACATAATACCTGGGATTTGCTTCGCTTGACGCAGGCGGCGGCTCGCACCCTTCCCCTGATCTTCGCGAACGGTTGCATCCAGCTTAAGTTCAACCGTCATGTGTCGTTACTCCAATTAAAAAATAAAACCGCCCATGGCGGCTGTCACCCCCGCGACCAGAGATGACGCTTCAACGATCAGTCAACAAATAACTCGCTAACCGACTCATCATTATTAACCCGCCGCATCGTCTCGGCGAGCATTTCTGCCAGCGAAAGCTGACGAATTCGGTCACAGGCTTGACCAGCCTCTGACAACGGAATGCTATCCGTTACCACCACTTGATCAAGATGACTTTCCTCGATACGGCTAATGGCGGGCCCCGATAATACCGGATGAGTAATGTACGCAACCACCTTGCCTGCACCCCGCTCTTTCAGCGCCGTTGCCGCTTGGCAGAGCGTGCCGGCCGTATCAATAATATCGTCGACAATGATACAGGTCTTATCCTGGACATCCCCAATAATATTCATTACCTCAAGCTCATTCGCTCTCGGCCGGCGTTTATCGATGATGGCAAGGTCTGCATTATCAAGCCGTCGGGCCACCGCGCGAGCACGCAGAACACCACCCACATCAGGGGATACAACGATTTTATCGGCGTAAGTCTGACGCCAAATATCACCCAATAGAACGGGTGATGCGTAGACATTGTCGACGGGAATATTGAAAAAACCCTGAATCTGATCGGCATGCAAATCGACAGTGACCACCCGATTGATACCGGCCGTGGTGATCATATCGGCAACTAGCTTTGCGGTAATGGGTACACGTTGTGAGCGCTGACGCCGGTCTTGTCGCGCGTATCCGTAATAGGGAATGACCGCCGTAATCCGTGCTGCTGAAGAGCGTCTCAGCGCATCCGCGATCACGAGTAATTCCATCAGGTTATCGTTGGTTGGCTGGCAAGTTGGCTGAATAATGAAAACATCGTGGCCGCGCACGTGCTCATTAATTTCGACCTGTACTTCACCGTCACTAAAGCCGGTAACTAACGCATCGCCAACACGAATCTTAAGATGTGCAGCAATTGCATGGGCCAATGCGGGATTTGCATTCCCGCTGAAGAGCATCATGCTTCCGTTTTCCATCGTGGTGAGCCCCGCGTCGACCTATCTGAAAAATGGCTGGGGCGGCAGGATTCGAACCTGCGCATGCGGGGATCAAAACCCCGTGCCTTACCGCTTGGCTACGCCCCAGTTGTCAATGCCCTCGATCGCTAGTCGATCGCAGAGCGGCGAGCGATTCTTCGCTCTGCAGACCCAGCTATCTAGGCCTTTACTCAGTTGTCGCTGCGCGGCCTCAGCCGCAGACTGCGACGGATACTCGGCAAACGCACAACCCCCCGTTCCAGTGAGCTTTGCGGCCCCCAACCGACCGAGCTCATCAAGCACTGCGGCAATTTTGGGGTACAACCGCCGAACTACCGGCTCACAATCGTTGCGCATGCCTTCATCCCCAACGGCGCGTATTGTTAACTCTGCAGTATTGCGTGTCAATTTACTGTCATGAAAAACAACTGCTGTTTGTACATTAACCCCCGGATTTACCATTAGCAGCCAGGGCTGATTCATACTAAGCGGAGTCAATACTTCCCCCACACCGTCGGCCCAAGCAGCAACCCCGCCCACAAACACCGGCACATCTGCGCCTAGTTGCAAAGCCAAGGTCATTAAGTCTTTGGGGGTAAGCTCGCAGCCCCATAAATGGTTCAATGCCACCAAGGTAGTCGCGGCATTCGAGCTTCCGCCTCCTAAGCCACCCCCAATAGGAATACGCTTTTCCACGTGAATACTCACGCCCTTGGTAATGCCCGCTTTGCCGCGGAGTAACTCGGCTGCCTTTACCACTAAATCTTGTGCTGGCGGTAAATTAGCTATTCCGCCCGTTCTTTCTACGGCCGAATGCTCGGTCAGCGTAAAGGTTAATTCATCAACCGGCTCGGCAAATTGAAACGCGGTTTGCAACGTATGGTAGCCATCGGGGCGACGCCCTGTGATATGCAAAAAACGATTGATTTTGGCCGGCGCCGGCCAAGCGTGTGAGACTCCGCTCATTCTTCGATCGTCCAATTTCTTACCGCAAGCCGTACTTTTGACCCTTCACCCTCAGCCCAAATCCGACCGGGCAACTCATAACCATTAATCACTTGATAGCGATCATATTGAATCACCCAGTCATTTTGGCGCAGCTCAATCAACTGCCCAGACGCGTTAACCCGCGCCTGCCCCGATAACCACGGCGCTGCATGCCCTGTCACCCAATAGCGCAAAATTTCCACCGGCCAATCCACGCCCGTTACCGCCTGTAACAACTCACGTGCATCCCGTGCGACATACGTCTTGCCATCACCCGTTTTTAGCACCACTTCGTCGTTATCGCGGCGTAAATCCAAATTCCCAACGCCTAAGGTCCCTCGTAACGCTAGCCGATACTGATCGGCTGACTGCGCCCATTGCACACTGGCGCTCCCGGCCTCATCACCTGCCTCAAGTGCTGCACGCCCCGTCAAGGTCCAGTGCGCTGGGCGCGCTGGCGCAGACCATTGATCTAAATCTAGCACCTCTATCTGCTCTTCCATGGGCATTGGCGGCTTTGTGGCACAACCCGCCAACAGTAGTAGCGGCAAAAGCGCTAGAACCCACCTCATGGATCGAGCCTTTGCGTGGTTTCACGCAACACAGGATGGTCGGGATGTGTTACCAGCACGGGCGCCCAAATTTCTCTTGCTCTGGCGCGTTGCCCCAGGACCCATAGAACTTCACCCAAATGGGCGGAAATTTCTGGATCATCTGATGCAAGCGCATACGCCCTTTCTAGGTAGCTCAGCGCGCGCTCCGGATCGCCTTGGCGAAAAGCAGCCCACCCCATGCTATCGATCACAGCGGGATCATCCGGTGCTGCTTCGTAAGCACGCTCAATCATGGCAGCACCTTCGTCAATTCGATCCGTTTGATCAACCAGGGTATATCCCAGTGCATTCAGTGCCGCCGGGTTGTTCGGATCAACCGCAAGAATTTCTTCCAATGCCTCAATGGCGGGTTCCACCGCATCTAGCATCACGAGGACAAGGGCACGGCTATAGCGAAGATCTAAATCATCCGGATGCGCGAGCAAGGCTGCGTTAAATACCTGCAAAGCTGCCCCTGGCTCATCCTGCATTCGCAGCATCTCGCCCTCACTGCGCCATGCGCTAGCGGCCAGCTCCGGATGTTCTGAGCGCACCGCACTGAGCTCTTCATAGGCTTGATCAAATCGCTCCTGGCGGGCCAGAATCCAGGCAATACGCATCATTGCCTCACCCTGCAGCAAACCACGAACATTTCGATAATAGCGCAACGCTTCAGTCCAAACCGCGCCTTGCTCTGCCAACTGACCCAGCCAAAAATTTGCCTGATCGGCTTGGCCTGGCTGCTTCTTAAGGGCACGCAGCAACTGTCCTGCGTAACGCAGATCGCCCGCTTGCATCGCCAGCATAGCGGCGTTGGTCATAATTTCTGAGGAGCTGACACCATCCTCTATTAAGCTTCGATATGCCGCCAATGCCAATGCGCTTTGTTCCTGCATCAGTAGCACATCCACCCTAACCAAACGCGCAGTAACCCAATCAGGACGCAATGACAGGGCTTGCTCAACCGCTTCGCGCGCTATCGATAGCGCTTCACGCGATAGAGCAAGACGGGCTAGCGCTAATTGCGCCGCCGCGGAGCTAGGCTGTTCTGCCGCTAATCGCTGCATCAAAGCCAATGCTTCATCCGGCATATTGGGCTGCATAAGCAGGCTGCCAAGCCGACCAATCAAGGCATCACGCTCTGACTGCTCGGCCGGGAGATTTTGACTTAAAATGGAGTAAGCGCCCTCAAGATTACCCTGCTGAATCGTCAAAACACCCAACAGCTGGCGTGCATCTACACTGTCAGGGGCTAGCGATAGCCAGCGTTTTGTTGCCGCCATCGCCACCTCATAATCATCCTCGCGCAGCGCAACCTCTACTGCACGCCGCACAACTTGAACATCTTCACTTTGCGCGGCAGCAGTTGCGTATGACTCAATCGCCGTGTTTGTCTGGCCCCGAGCTAACGCCATTTCTGCTAGCAAAATTTTAGTGAGCAGCGCATCGTCTGAAATCGGGCTTAAGTCTTCAGATTCCACCCATCGAAGATCAGCTGCAAGCGCCCTACTATCTGATTCAGACAGCGATGAACTGGCGCACCCAGTCAGCAGCACAATCCCACATAAAGTGAGCCATTTCAGGTAGCCTGCGGGACAAAAACGTTCCATCAAAATTCTCGTGTTAGCTAAAAAGCACCGAAGACGGATAACATAGTGTGATTATTTCAGTTTCATAGTGCCAGTTACTCAAACTCAATGCCTGTTGTCACTCTTGGCCTAAATCACAAAACAGCACCGGTGCCGGTTCGCGAGCGCGTTGTTATATCAACCGATCGCCTGGATGCGGCACTGAGCGCATTGGCACGGCGCCCGGGGGTGTGCGAGGCGGCTGTTATTTCGACATGCAACCGCACCGAAATCCACGCCGTACTAGCACCCGAGGCCACTCCCGCTATTCTGCAACGCTGGCTAGAAGCTGAACAGGGCCTAGACCCTGAATGGCTCACACCCTACCTTTATGTGCATGAGGGGCGCGATGCCATTCGGCATTTATTGCGCGTTGGCGCTGGCCTAGACTCTTTAGTGCTAGGCGAGCCACAGATCCTTGGACAAGCAAAACTGGCCTATCATTCCGCAGCACGCGCTGGATTGCTCGGCCAGATCCTACAAAGACTCTTTCAGCACGCCTTTGCCGTTGCCAAACGTGTGCGCACAGAAACCGATATTGGTGCTTATCCTGTGTCGGTTGCTTTTGCTGCTGTTACGCTAGCCCGGCAAATATTTGGTGGGCTAGAGTCGAGCGCAGCGCTACTTATCGGCGCTGGCGAAATGATTGAGCTGACTGCGCGGCATTTTCATGAACAGCCCGTTAAAGGCTTATTCATTGCCAATCGCAGCCGAGAGCGAGCTGAGCGGTTGGCTAGTCTTCACGCCGGCTCAGCATTAACGCTTGAAGAAATTCCCTCGCATCTTGCTAAGGTGGATATCGTTGTATCCTGTACGGCAAGTGAACAGCCGGTTGTTGAACTGGCCGCCGTTAAGGAAGCTTTAAAACACCGGCGCCGACGGCCTATTTTTATGGTGGATCTTGCCGTGCCGCGAGATATCGACCCTGCCATTGAGCAACTCGACGACGTCTTTTTGTATAGCATCGACGACTTACGCGGCGTGGTTGAACGTAACATGCGATCGCGCGCTGCGGCGGCTGAAGCCGCTGAAGCTCTGGTCGAAACACAAACCGACCGATTTATGGACTGGGTTCGCACACTCGATGCGGTTAGTACCATTCGGCGTTTCAGGCAACACGGCGAGCGAGAACGAGAGTTCGCGCTAGAGCAGGCACGCCGAAGCCTAGCTGCCGGGCAACCGGCTGAGCGCGTACTCGAGATTTTGGCACATCGGCTGACCCGCAAGCTATTACACGTTCCGACAGTGGGGTTACGACAAGCGGCACGTACAGGGGATCCAGCCATCATTCAGCAAAGTCGCTGGCTATTGGGCCTCGAAGACAGCGATGAAAAGGATACGGAATGAAAGACTCGCTTCGGCGCAAACTCGAAAGACTGGCTGAACGTCACCAAGAAATTGAAGGGCTGTTAGCAGACCCTAGCATCATCGCTGATTCCAACCAGTTCACTCGGCTTTCGCGCGAATACGCACGCCTTGAGCCAGTAACACGTACGCTTGCTGACTTCTCTCACCACGAAGCAGCGCTAAAGAATGCACAAACCATGCTGGCAGAAAAGGATCCAGAACTTCGAGAATTGGCTGAAGAAGAGGCCAACACGGCATCAGCAGCACTTGAAGAGCTCGAAGCGCAACTCAAAGTTCTCATGCTGCCAGAAGACCCCAACGATGCCCGGAATACCTTTTTAGAAATTCGGGCAGGCACTGGGGGCGATGAGGCTGCTTTGTTTGCCGGCGATTTATTACGTATGTATTTACGCTATGCCGAACAGCTTGGCTGGAAAACGGAAATCATTAGTGAAAGCGACGGTGAGCAAGGCGGCTATCGAGAGGTGGTTGCGCGTATTGCCGGTGATCGTGTGTATTCCCGGCTTAAGTTTGAGTCTGGTGCACATCGCGTACAGCGCGTACCAACCACCGAATCGCAGGGACGCATTCATACCTCTGCCTGCACCGTTGCGGTGCTACCAGAGGCTGAAGCACTCGATGAAATTGAAATAAACCCGGCAGAGCTGCGCATTGATACCTTTCGCGCCTCGGGCGCCGGCGGGCAGCATGTGAACAAAACTGACTCTGCCGTGCGCATCACGCACCTACCAACCGGTGTTGTTGTGGAATGTCAGGATGAAAGATCACAGCATAAGAATCGAGCCAAGGCGCTTTCCTTATTACAAGCCCGATTGATGGATCAAGAGCGTGAGGCTGCGGCAAGTGAGCGTAGCGAAACCCGAAAACTATTAGTGGGTAGTGGCGATCGCTCAGAGCGCATTCGCACGTATAACTTTCCGCAGGGTCGCGTCACTGATCATCGAATCAATCTGACTTTATATAAACTCGACGAGATTTTGATGGGGCAACTTGACCCCATCATCGACCCGCTTATCAGTGAATATCAGGCTGATCAGCTTGCCGCGTTAGCCGACGACGGCTAACGCGGCAATTAAGCAACGCGTTGTTTTTCGCGCAGTTCTTCGAGCGTTTTACAATCCACACACAAGGTGGCTGTAGGGCGCGCCTCTAGCCGACGTAAACCGATCTCGACGCCGCATTGGTCGCAATAGCCGTAATCGTCCATACGAATGCGATCCATTGTCTGATCAATCTTGCGAATTAGCTTACGCTCACGATCACGCGTTCGTAGCTCGAGGGCAAACTCTTCTTCTTGCGTTGCCCGATCAGCTGGGTCCGCATAGTGGCTTGCATCGTCGCGCATATGACTGACCGTGCGCTCCACTTCATCTTGAAGCTGCTTTTTCCACGCTTCTAGAATTGCTTGAAAATGAGCCAGTTGTGCCTCATTCATGTACTCCTCGCCTTTTTTTGGCGCGTACGGCTCAATGCCACGAACCGGGAGCGTTGCCTTGTCGGTCATTATCCACCTCCATTGAATCGGTCGATGATTCAACCCTTCAACGAGCCTCAGGTCAAGCCCAAAATTAACTAACTCTGGCTAATAACGGCTGATGCAGCCGCTGCGCAGCGTCTTTTAGTAGCTTTTCCGTTGTTGGCCAGTCAATACACCCATCGGTAATGGATACTCCATACTCGAGCGCAGACAGATCCTCTGTCAGCTTTTGGGCACCCCATCCGATATTGCTTTCAATCATCACCGCCACAATCGAGCGATTACCCTCGATGATTTGGTTGACTAAGTTTTCCATAACCAATGGCTGAAGCGCGGGATCTTTATTGGAATTTGCATGACTGCAATCCACCATTAACTTGGTGGGCAAGCCGGCATCATCGAGCGCTTTTTCTGATAGGGCGACGCTGACTGAGTCATAATTCGGCTGCCGCCCACCCCGCAGCACCATGTGGCCGTACCGGTTACCCGCCGTGCGAATAATGGCCGAGCGCCCCTCTTGCTGGGTAATACCTAAAAAGCTGTGCGGACTGGAGGCAGAACGCAATGCATTAATTGCCACTTCCAGATTTCCGTCGGTGCCATTTTTGAATCCAACCGCCGTTGATAGGCCACTTGCCATTTCGCGATGCGTTTGTGACTCAGTGGTGCGCGCACCAATGGCCGTCCAGCTAATCAAATCTCCCAAATACTGCGGCGTAATCGGATCAAGCGCTTCCGTACCCGTGGGCAACCCCATTTCCGCTAAGGTCAGTAATAACTGCCGAGCTCTGGCAATGCCCTCTTCGATATCAAAGCTATCATCCATGTAAGGATCGTTAATAAGCCCTTTCCACCCAACGGTGGTGCGAGGCTTCTCAAAGTACACGCGCATCACGATATACAGAGACTCGCCTAGCTCATCATGCAGCGCTTTAAGCCGCTTGGCGTAGTCAATCGCTGCCTCGGTGTCGTGCACAGAGCAGGGGCCAATCACCACGAGTAACCGCGGATCAGTGCCATCTAAGATGGCCTCCACCGTCTTACGCCCAGACTCTACGGTTGCACGTGCCGTTTCCGTCAGCGGAAAACGCGCTTTCATTTCAGCCGGTGTTGGCAAAGGTTCTTGGGCAATCACATTAATATTGTCGATCGGGGCTTCGCTCATCACTGATCCCACATCGTTAATTGATAAAAATTCACTCCAGCCGTCATGTTAGCTCGACACATTGAAATTGGCTATCGCATGGTATTCTATTGCCACTATGGGAATTGATAGAAAACTACTCGATGTTCTTTGTTGCCCGGTTACCAAGCAACCGGTACGGATGCTTCGGCGAGACGAGTTATCCGCACTCAATGCGCGCATCGAAACCGGTGAAGTGCATTATCAAGACGACACAATAGTAGAGAATCCATTGTCTGAAGGCCTAATCACCGCTAACGACGAGCGCATTTATCGGATCGACGACGGCATTCCGATCATGCTGGAGGAACGCGCGATCACGTTGCGGGCTGCTGGCTTGAAGTGAGCGCCACGCGCACGCTGGCGCAAGCCCGTCAAGCCGGCCTGCTGGCACTAAAAGGGCAACAATCGTCTGCTCGATTAGACGTAGACTGCTTGCTCGCGGCAGCAACCGGCCTATCACGCAGCCAAATCCTGGCTTTTGGCGAGCGACTACTTAGTTATGTTGAAGACGAGCAATTTAGTGCTTTACTAGATCGCCGCCAACGTGGCGAGCCCATTGCCCATCTGCTCGGTCAAAGAGACTTTATTGATTTCACCCTTAAAGTCGCACCGTGCGTGCTAATCCCTCGCCCAGAAACTGAACATTTAGTTGAGGCTGCTCTTGAGCAACCGGCCGACCGTGTCCTTGACCTTGGCACTGGCAGTGGCTGCATTGCCATTGCGCTGGCACGCGCTTGGCCAGAGAGCACCATTCATGCGGTGGATTACAGTACCGAGGCGCTGGCCATTGCTCAGCAAAACGCACAGGCACTAAAGGTTGAGCACATTTCATTTTTTACTGGCGATTGGTACGAACCGGTTGCCCAATACCGATATGATCTAATCGTATCCAATCCACCTTATATGGGGTTGAATGAACCCGAATTGCAGCAGGGTGATGTCCAATTTGAACCGTCGCTCGCCCTAACTTCAGGCACTGATGGATTATCAGCGCTCAGGCAAATCATTGCAGGCGCCGCGGCTAGACTCAACGCAAGGGGGCGACTCTGGGTGGAGCATGGCTATCAGCAAGCCAAGGCTGTTCGTGACTTAATGGCAGCACATGATCTGGTTAACATTGAAACCCGTTATGACCTTGCCGGCCAAGAACGTATTACAGGGGGACGAGCGCAGTGAAGGATGAAGCACTTTTGCGGTATAGCCGTCAGATCATGGTTCGCGGCTTTGACCTTGAAGGCCAAGATCGCCTACTCGATAGTCGCGCTTTGATCATTGGGCTTGGCGGGCTCGGCTCACCCGCCTCGCTATACTTGGCTGCAGCTGGCGTTGGCACGCTGATCTTGGCGGATGATGATGTGGTGGATCTCACCAACCTACAGCGCCAAATCTTGCATGGCACGCAGGATGTAGGACGCCCAAAGACCGATTCAGCGCGCCAACGGCTAGCGGCGCTTAACGATCAAATAGAGCTCATCACGCTTAACGAACGGCTTACCGCTGAGCGCTTGCATGAGTTAGTAGCAACCGTGGATATCGTATTAGACGGCAGCGATAACTTTGCCACCCGCTTTGCGGTGAATGCTGCCTGTGTTGCTGCATCTAAACCGCTCGTTTCAGCCGCCGTTATTGGACTGGATGGACAAATTGGCGTCTTTCGACCTGACTTAGACGGCCCCTGCTATCGATGCGTATTTGCTGATACAGGCGAAGAGGCACAAAGCTGCAGCGAAACCGGGGTGCTAGGCCCGCTTACTGGCGTAATGGGCAGCCTGCAAGCCGTTGAGGCCGTTAAGGTACTGAGTGGCTTAGGTGAGCCGCTCAACAGCCGACTGCTGGTGGTTGATGCGCTTACCCAGACCTGGCGGCGAATGAACTTACAACGCGATCCAAACTGCCCGGTTTGTCAGTGAGAGCGCTGACTATCTGGGGCACGCGCAATCGGACTGGTCAATAACGCTTCGACATCGACTTCATCGAACGGGTAAAGGGCATTACAGAACTCACATCGCACCTCAACCTGCCCCTCTTCAGCCAAGGTTTCCCGAATCTCTTCTTCGCCAAGGCTCAACAGCATTGCGGCAACGCGCTCCTCGGAGCAGCGACACTGAAATCGGTACGACAGTGGGTCAAACAAGCGAATCGTCTCTTCATGGAAAAGACGCTGTAGCAAAGTGAGCGGTGGCAACTGCAAAAGCTCTTCTGGCTGAACCGTGGCGGCAAGGTGGCCTGCCCGATCCCATGCGTCTTCATCATGCCCGGGCTGACCGGGCAAACGTTGCAGTAAAAGGCCAGCTGCTGCATCTCCCTCAGCCGCTAACCAAACCCGCGTTAAAAGCTGCTCAGATTCTAGAAAATACCGCTCTAGCGCTTGGGCAAGCGTGCCTCCGCCCACATCCACAATGCCCTGATAACGATCTGGCTCGGCGTCTGGCTCAATCGTTATAGCCAAAGTGCCCTCGGGCGCCTGCACAGACAAAGGCGCGCCATCGGGCACTTCGCCATTAAAGCGCGCCATCGCTCTAAGTCCGCCGTCGCTACGCGCCTGTATTAAGAGTAGGGCCATCGGCCCGTTAGACTGCAACTGCAAAGTCAGGGCGCTCGGATATTTTAAGGTGGCCGCTAGTAGCGTTGCTGCCGCCAGCCCCTCACCAATCAGCCTCTGAACCCCCGGCGGGTAGCCGCCACGATGCATCACCTCTTGAGTGGTTTCACGCAGCTGAACAAACTGCCCACGCACATCGGCCTGGTCAAAAATAAAGCGTTGCAGCTGATCTGACTCGTCTTTCTCAGCCATCCAGCTTTCGCTTTAAAATTTCATTCACCTGTTGTGGGTTGGCTTTCCCGCCTGACGCTTTCATGGTTTGCCCCACAAAAAAGCCCATTAATTTGGTCTTGCCGGCTCGGTATTGTTCCAATTGGCCGGGATTAGCGGCAATGACCTCATCAATTACCGCCTCAATCGCACCGGCATCGGTCACCTGCTCCAGTCCACGCTCTGCAATAATCGCATCGGCCTCTTGCCCGGTTTCCCACATCACTTCAAAGACCTCTTTGGCAATTTTTCCAGAGATGGTGTTATCCGTAATACGAGCAACTAGCGCGCCTAATGCCTGCGCACTGATCGGGCTGGTATTGAGCTCAACGCCCGTGCGGTTAAGCGCTGCTGAGAAATCACCCATCACCCAATTGGCCGCTAACTTTGCGTCTGCTTGCGCGGCAACGATCTCAAAAAAGTCGGCCAACTCACGACTGGCGGTCAGAACGCCGGCGTCATAGTTCGACAGACCGTATTGCTCCACAAACCGCTGCCGGCGAACATCCGGTAGCTCAGGCAACTCCGCTCTTACCTCATCAATAAAGGCCGAATCAATCTCTAGGGGAAGCAGATCAGGATCAGGAAAATACCGATAGTCGTTGGCTTCTTCTTTGCTGCGCATCGGCCGCGTTTCGCCCCGGTCAGAGTCAAATAACCGGGTTTCCTGAACAATCTCACCGCCAGCCTCGAGCACCTCAATTTGGCGCTCTATCTCGTAGTTAATTGCGCGATCAACAAACCGAAACGAATTTAGGTTTTTAATTTCTGTTCGGGTCCCAAATTTCTCTGTGCCCACCGGCCGCACCGATACATTGGCATCACACCGAAAGCTGCCTTCCTGCATATTGCCATCGCAAATCTCAAGATATCGCACCAAGGCATGCATCTTTTTCATGTAGGCCACCGCCTCACGTGCGCTGCGCAAATCAGGCTCGGACACAATCTCAAGCAAAGGCGTACCGGCACGGTTTAAATCGATGCCACTCATGCCAACAAAGCCTTCATGAAGGCTTTTGCCCGCGTCTTCTTCCAAGTGGGCGCGCGTAACACCAATTCGCTTAATCGAGCCATCCTCTAAATCGATATCCAGATGCCCTTGCCCCACCACTGGCAGCTCATACTGAGAAATCTGATAACCCTTGGGCAGATCTGGATAAAAATAATTTTTGCGCGCAAACACAGAGCGCCCTGCAACCTCAGCGTCAAGTGCTAGGCCCAAGCGAACGGCATACCGAACCGCGCGTTCATTAAGCACCGGCAAAACGCCTGGCATACCCAAATCAATCGCACAGGCCTGCACATTTGGCTCTGCGCCGTATGCTGTGGCCGCGCCAGAGAAAATTTTGGTTTTAGTGGCCAGCTGCGCATGCAACTCCAGCCCGATTACTGCTTCCCACTGCATGGTCTTGCCCTACCTATCCATTGCCGGCCGGCGCGTATGCCAGTCGGAATGCTGTTGGAAATCATGAGCCGCCGCTAAAAGTCGGCCCTCATCAAAATACTGCCCGATAAGCTGCAAACCCACCGGCAATCCGTTATCTAAGCCAGCCGGTATCGACAGTGCCGGCAAACCGGCCAGGTTTACGGCAATCGTAAAGATGTCGGATAGGTACATCTGGACCGGATCATCTGACTTTTCACCCACACTAAACGCGGTTGAGGGTGCCGTTGGGCCAGCAATCACATCTACATCAGCAAACGCTCGGGTAAAGTCATCACGAATCATTCGCCGAACCTGCTGAGCTTTGAGGTAGTACGCATCAAAATAACCGGCCGACAGGGCATACGTGCCAATCATAATGCGCCGCTTGACCTCTTCACCAAAACCTTCACCGCGACTGCGCTTATACAAATCTTCAAGATCAACGGGATTTTCACATCGATAGCCATAGCGCACGCCATCAAAGCGTGACAAATTTGAAGACGCTTCGGCTGGTGCAATCACGTAGTACACCGGTACCGCAAGCTCGGTGTTGGGTAGCGAAATTTCTACAAGCTCCGCACCCGCCTCGCGCATGGTTGTAATTGCCGCCTCCATAGCGGCCTGCACGCCCGGCGCCACCCCTTCGGCATTGAAATACTCTTTGGGTAAGCCGACACGCAAGCCTTTTAATGCACCCGGCTTAAGGGCTTGTTGATAGTTTGGCACCGGCTGATCAACGCAGGTGGAGTCACGTGAATCAAAACCTGCCATTGCCTGCAACATCATCGCCAGATCTTCAGCGGTTGTTGCCATCGGCCCGGCCTGGTCAAGACTGGAAGCAAAGGCGATCATGCCGTATCGAGAAATACGTCCATAGGTGGGTTTTAGACCGCAAATTCCGGTTAACGCAGCAGGCTGCCGAATTGACCCACCGGTATCGGTACCTGTAGCTGCCGGTACAAGACGGGCTGCCACGGCTGCTGCAGACCCACCCGAAGAGCCACCGGGCACCCGCGTTTGATCCCACGGGTTACGCACCGGGCCATACCAACTCGTTTCATTAGACGAGCCCATCGCAAACTCATCCATATTGGTCTTGCCCACACAGATGGTACCGGCAGCCTGCAGCTGCTCGACCACAAATGCATCGTAAGGCGGAGCAAAATTATCAAGCATTCGACTGGCACAGCTGGTGCGCACATCATGCGTGCAAAAGATATCTTTATGCGCAATGGGAATGCCGGTTAGAGGGCCCGCTTGGCCTTTTGCTCGAAGTTGATCGGCTTTTGCCGCGGCCTCGAGTGCTTGCTCCGGTAGTACCGTTATAAAAGCGTTCAGCGCTTCAGCGTCTTCTATGGCTTTTAGCGTGGCGCTAACAAGCTCTACGCTCGAGCAGTCTCCTTTTTGCAAGGCAGCCGATAACTCGGCAATCGTACGGTCATGCATGATAATCAGGTCCTGATATGGCTTGTACAGCCAAATTATTCGATAACGCGGGGAACGAGGTAGCAGCCATCACTCACACTAGGTGCCAGTGCTTGGAAGCGCTCACGCTCGTTGGGCTCACTGACTTGATCTGGCCGCAAACGTTGAGTCATCTCGAGAGGATGCGCCATCGGCTCCACATCTTTGCTATCGACCTCTGCCAACCGATCGACAAAGGCCAGAATATCCGACAAGTTGCGGGCATGCGCTTCGGATTCCTGTTCGTCTACAGCAAGCCTTGCCAAATGCGCGATCTGCCCCACTTGGGCGGCATCGATCGACATGAACTACTCCTTATCCAGTAAAATTCAGTAAAGGCGGAAAAATAGCATACACTCCGGCTTGCCCAAACCCCCGCGCGTTGATAAATTGAGCGATCTTTTCTAACCGGCTGGATTAGTGCATGTTCAAGGGCATACGAGGTATTTTTTCCACAGATCTTTCAATTGATCTAGGAACAGCAAACACCCTCATTTATTCACGTGGTCAATCCATTGTGCTTGACGAGCCATCGGTTGTCGCTATTCGTCAAGACCGGGATGGTGGCCCCAAAACTATTGCTGCAGTCGGACGAGAAGCAAAACTGATGCTGGGTAGAACACCCGGCACAATTAAAGCCATTCGCCCACTGAAAGACGGCGTTATCGCCGATTTCACTGTCACCGAAAAAATGCTGCAGCATTTTATAAAAAAGGTGCATGAGGCACGCTTTTTCCGCCCCAGCCCGCGTGTTTTGGTTTGTGTGCCTTGCGGGTCTACACAGGTTGAGCGCCGCGCTATTAGAGAATCAGCAGCCGGCGCGGGAGCCCGAGAAGTTTATTTGATTGAAGAGCCAATGGCAGCCGCCATTGGCGCGAACATGCCCGTTAGTGAGGCGCGCGGCTCAATGGTGCTCGACATTGGCGGCGGCACCTCAGAGGTGGCCGTTCTGTCACTCAACGGTATTGTCTACTCGGCTTCGGTGCGCATTGGCGGCGATAAATTTGATGAATCGATTGTTAACTATGTGCGTCGCAACTACGGCATTTTAATAGGTGAGGCCACGGCTGAGCGCATTAAACATGAAATTGGGCAAGCCTTCCCGGGTAACGAGGTGCGCGAGCTTGAAATTAAAGGGCGCAACTTAGCCCAAGGCATCCCACGGAGTTTTACGCTAAACAGCAACGAGATGCTTGAAGCCCTACAAGAGCCACTGGCTGGTATTGTGGGGGCAGTAAAAACAGCTTTAGAGCAAACACCGCCTGAGCTAGGTGCCGACGTTGCTGAGCGCGGCATTGTATTGACGGGTGGTGGTGCGCTCTTAAGAAATCTCGATCGCTTGTTAATGGAAGAGACCGGTCTGCCCGTGATTATTGCAGAGGACCCACTCACCTGCGTTGCTCGCGGTGGTGGTCGAGCCCTCGAAATGATGGATGAAAAAGGCGCCGATCTGTTCACAAGCGAGTAAACGCTAGCGGACATTGTCCGGAGGTTCACCCGCTATCAAGCCCTTATTTATACATGGCCCCTCCACCACAGCGCGCTTGCTGTTATTGGCGCTGGTTTCCCTCACATTGATGACGGTGGATCATCGGTTGGATTTATTTGAACCGGGTCGACAGGCGCTTTCAGCGTTGGTGCATCCGGTGAGGGTCATTGCCAGCTTGCCCGCCACTTTAACCGAGCGTATGGATGAAAATCTGGCGTCTCGGCGCGCCTTAATTGCCGAAAATCAGCGCCTCAAAGATCGTCAACAAATTTTTCAGGCGCGGTTGCAAAGATTTGATGCGCTTGAAGTTGAGAATATTCGGCTACGCCGGTTGCTGGATTCGTCTTATGAAATCGAAAGACCGGTGCTGATTGCCGAGTTATTTCGCATTGACCTCGACCCGTTCAGTCATCTGATTGAAATTGACAAAGGATCGAGACAAGGCGTTTACGTTGGACAACCCGTTATTGACGAAAGCGGCATCATTGGCCAAGTCGATAAAATTGGGCCACTGAGCGCTACCGTTCGCCTTATTAGTGACCCAAGCCATGCCACGCCCGTCCAAGTGAATCGCAATGGATTGAGGGGCATTGCTGTTGGCACAGGGGCAATCGATCAGCTCACCATTCAAAGTCTGCCTCGCAACGCTGATATTAAGGTGGGCGACCTCGTTGTGACTTCCGGGCTGGGTGGGCGTTTTCCAAGTGGTTATCCGGTTGGCAAAGTGCGCCGCATCAGCCATGAAACCGGACAGCCCTTCCTGACTATTGAGCTCGCCCCACTTGCTGCATTAGACCGCGCACGCCAGGTATTGCTCATTGGAGATACACCCGATGAGTGAAGCGCGCCATCGCGGCGGCTGGGTCATTTTTGTGACCGTTTTATTGGCCCTGATTCTCACGATCATGCCACTGCCGGAAATCATTTCTCCATGGCGGCCAGAGTGGACTGCGCTAGTATTAATCTACTGGGCGCTGGCGCTGCCTAACCGAGTAGGCGTGGGCATTGCCTGGTGTGTCGGCATTTTACAAGATGTTCTGCAGGCCACCGTGCTCGGCGCGCATGGGCTTATTTTTGCGCTGATTGTTTACTTGACTATTCAGCTTTATCAGCGCATGCGGCTGGTACCCATTTGGCAACAAATGATCACCGTGTTTGTATTACTACTCATTAATCGCATGCTGTTATTGTGGATTCGCGGTGTAATGGGCAGTGCCGATGTGGGTTGGCAATTTTGGACACCGGCAATCACCAGCACGCTCATTTGGCCTTTAATCTTTTTGCTGCTGCGCGCCGTACGCCGACGTTTTCAGGTGCAATAGATGAAACTCGATTTCCTGCGTAACTTTGCGGAGGAGCGCCGGTGGGTACAAGGGCGCATTATTCTAGTGATCTGCTTGGCATTGGTTGTTGCCGCGGTATTAGTGGGCCGTATGGCCACATTGCAACTGGTTGAATATGATCGGTATTCGGCTCGCTCGCAGGACAATCGAATTCGCCTTGCACCCATTGACCCGCCGCGCGGCATTATTACTGACCGCCGGGGTCAAGTGTTAGCGGAAAATCGGCCTGCCTTTAACCTCATCATTGTTCCAGAGCAGGTTAACGACATCGATAACTTGCTCCAGCAACTCGGCGGTATTGTTGAATTAACCCCAAAAGATTTAGAAAGATTTCATCAAGCGCGAGCCAACAGTCGGTCGTTTCAGGAAGTGACGCTCAAATTCGACTTAACGGACATCGAAGTCGCGCGATTAGCCAATGACCGACACCGCTTTCCGGGCGTCGAAGTTCAACCCCATTTAACTCGGCACTACCCGTTTGGCGCCTCGGCTAGCCATGTGATCGGCTATGTCAGTCGAATTAACGAAGAAGAACTCCGCGATAGCGATCGCACGCGCTATCGCAATGCCAGCATTGTGGGGAAAACGGGCATCGAAAAAGCTTACGAAGATCGCCTACACGGGCGTTTAGGCATTGCTCAAATTGAAACCAATGCCACCGGACGTCCATTACAAGTCTTGCATCAGGATCTTCCTCAATCGGGCGAAGACATCCAGCTCACGTTGGACATGGAATTGCAACAAGCCGCGGAAGCGGCGCTAGAAAATTGGCGTGGTGCCATTATTGCGCTTGAGCCGCAGACTGGTGCTGTTCTAGCACTGGCAAGTCAGCCGGTCTTTAACCCCAACCAGATGGTTAGCGGACTCGACCAAGCAACTTTTCAAGCGCTGGCAAACGCACCGGGTCAGCCCCTTTTCAATCGAGCGGTCAGTGGCCGCTACCCACCCGGCTCGGTGACTAAACCGTTCCTTGGGCTGGCAGGCCTTGCCACAGAAAACATGGGCATCAATGAAACCCTCAATTGCACAGGCACCTACAACCTACCCAACGTATCTCGTACGTGGCGAGACTGGCGCCCCGGCGGGCATGGGCGTATTGGTTTTACCCAATCCGTTGCGCAATCCTGCGATATCTACTTTTATGAACTTGCGCATCGCATGGGCATCGATCTGATGCATGAGTGGATGACCCAATTTGGCTTTGGGCAAGCAACCGGCGTTGATCTTCCCAGCGAACGACCCGGCATCATGCCGTCTACCGAGTGGAAACAAAGTCGATTAGGCGAAGTCTGGTTTCCGGGTGAAACACTCAATGTCGGCATTGGCCAAGGGTTTATGCTGAGTACTCCCGTCCAGCTGGCGGCTGCCGCCTCGATGATGGCTAATCGCGGCCGGCCCATCCAACCGCATCTGCTGCTATCTGATGATGCTGCGCCGCCTACCCCACAACTTGAACCCTTAACTCTTGAGGATGAACGCCTTTGGCAACTGGCAATTGATTCGATGGTGGAGACCGTACACGGCAGACTCGGCACAGCACGCGCAATCGGCGCAGATTTACCTTATGAGATTGCCGGCAAAACGGGAACATCGCAGGTCATTGGGCTTGGCCCAGATGAAGAATATGATGAAGACGCAATTGCCGAACAATTTCGCGATCACGCGGTGTTTATTGCCTTTGCGCCTGCCGACGATCCACGCATTGCCGTGGCCGTGCTCGTAGAAAACGGGGGCAGCGGCAGTTCAACCGCAGCACCCATGGCCGCCAGTGTGATTGATACTTGGCTTACTCACTTGGAGGAAACGAATGAGCTTAGCCTCCAGCCCAATTAACCAAACCGCGCGCGCTGCCTCTACGCATTTAATCCAGCGAGTGCTACACCTAGATATGCTCTTGCTGACCCTACTGGCGCTGTTGGCTGGTATCGGTGTGGTAGTGCTTTACAGCGCATTTGGCGGCGAAATCGAACCCGTTAAGGGGCATATTATTCGGGTTGGGCTTGGCCTTGTCATTATGACGGTTTTTGCGCAAATCCCCCCAGCGCGATTAGCACCTTGGGCACCCGTGCTGTTTGGCATTATCCTCGTTTTTTTAATTGCGGTACTGGTGATGGGCCAATTCGGCGGCGGCGCTCGGCGCTGGCTGGATCTTGGCATTGTTCAATTTCAGCCCTCAGAAATCATGAAGCTTGCCCTGCCCCTGATGATGGCCTGGTTTTTAGCCCGTACACCGATTCCACCCACTTTTCGCATAACGGCTGCTGGATTACTGCTCATTGCCATCCCGGTCGGTTTAATTGGCTTACAACCCGATTTAGGTACTGCTTTAGTGGTTGGGGCTGCGGGTGCAAGCGTGCTATTTCTGGCTGGGCTTCGCTGGCGGTATTTGCTACTGCTATTTGGGCTCATTGCAGCCATCGCACCTGTTTTTTGGGTTTTTGGCATGCAGGCCTATCAGCGCGCACGGGTTTTAACCTTTCTTGATCCTAACCGAGATCCATTAGGTGCCGGATACAACATCATTCAATCGCAAATTGCCATTGGCTCAGGCGGGCTCTTTGGCAAAGGCTGGCTAAATGGCACACAGGCGCATCTCGATTTTATTCCCGAGCGGCATACAGACTTCGTGTTTTCCGTATTTGCTGAGGAATTTGGCTTTTTAGGGGTGATTGCCTTAATGACCCTCTATCTGGCCATTATCTGCCGCGGCTTATGGATTGCGTATCAAGCGCAGGATAATTTCTCACGCCTACTCGCAGGCGGCATTACGATGACATTTTTAGTTTACTGCTTTGTCAATATGGGTATGGTTTCTGGCGTACTGCCGGTTGTGGGCTTGCCACTGCCGTTAATTAGCTATGGCGGCTCATCAATAGTGACGCTGATGGCCGGGTTCGGTATTCTCATGGCTATTCATTCTCACCGCCGGATGTGGTCCACTTGAACACGCACTATCGCCTGTTTATTACCCCGCTACTCTTGTTCTGGTTTGCAACAGCCATTGCTCAACCTGATGACACCGAGGCCATCCAAGCATTCGCTACAGAAATGCAAAAACGGCACGGCATGGAATCTAGTCAAATTGAGGCGTTACTGCTTAAAGATGCGGAGTATCGTCAGGATATTATCGATGCAATAACACGGCCTGCCGAGGCCCTGCCATGGCATCGATATCGTGAGATATTCGTCACGCAAGAGCGCATTGAAAAGGGTGTTGATTTTTATCAAACGCATCAAGACATCTTATCGCGCGCGCAGGCAGAATTTGGCGTGCCCCCAGAGATCATCACCGCGGTAATTGGGGTTGAGACTTTTTACGGGCGCTATCGTGGGCGCTATCGCGTTATTGATGCGCTCAGAACCCTCGGCTTTTCTTATCCGTCTCGCCAAGATTTTTTTCAGCGCGAATTAGAGGCGTTTTTGTTACTCAGCGCCGAAGAAGGCTTTAACCCGGCAGAGCCCAAGGGCTCATATGCCGGTGCGATGGGCGTATCGCAGTTTATCAGCAGCAGTTACCGTGCTTATGCCGTTGATTTCAGTAAAAGTGGACAACGAGATTTATTTTCTGACATGGCAGATGCCATTGGCAGCGTTGCAAATTACTTTGCCGAACACCGCTGGCAGGCGGGTGAAAGCGTGGCATTACCAGCTCGCGTTGAAGGGGATGCGTGGCAAACGTTACTGATGCCCGGTCTTCAGAAGCCCCAACATACCGTGGCTGACTTACGTGGGGCAGGCGTAATTTTTGATAAAATGCTGGCCGATGAGCTCGCCGTCAGGCTGCTTGAGCTAGAGGGAGAAAGCAAATCGGAATATTGGGTAACATTTGAAAACTTCTACACCATTACCCGGTATAATCACAGTCCACTTTATGCGATGGCAGTTTTCCAGCTTGCCGAGGCAATTAAAGAGGCCAGTCAATGAGTAATCGTCATTTCATCAAGGGAATCCCCTTTTTTGCGGCATTGCTGATTGTTGGGTGTAGCACCCCCGGCCCAGAACTCGGCCGCGCAGTGGGCGATGGACCCGGCAGCCACATTGCAGACCCCAGCGCCATTCCAGATGCTGTTCCTCAGGTTGCGGCACGCTCCCGTTACGGTAACCCCCGTGAGTATGAGGTGTTTGGCAAAGTTTACCGCGTAATGGATAGCGCTGAGGGCCATCGAGAGCGTGGCACCGCCTCTTGGTACGGCAAAAATTTTCATGGCGAGCGTACTTCAAGTGGCGAGGCCTACGATATGTACGCGATGACCGCGGCGCACAAGCATCTGCCCCTGCCAACTTGGGTTGAGGTTAGACACCTTGAAACCGGGCAGCGAATCGTCGTGAAAGTGAATGACCGTGGACCATTCGTGGGTGATCGCATTATTGACTTATCCTATGCCGCGGCAGCTAAGCTCGGCATGATGGAAAAAGGCACTGCCCCAGTGGAAATTCGTGCGCTCTCACCCGAAACCACGGCAACCGCCGATGAACCCTCAAATGAGGTTTACTATCTACAGCTGGCTGCCTTCGGTAGCGCCAATAACGCCGCTGAACTACAGCAACAACTAACCCGCGCAGGGCTCTCCGCACCCGCTGTGGTAGAAAGCGGTGCTGATGGTTTGCATCGGGTTCGCTTAGGGCCACTACACGGTGTGGCCGCTGTGGATAAGGTAACCAATGAACTGGCCGGCTCACGCTTTGGCATGGGCCATGTTGTTGTCTCCAACGAATCAGGAACTCGTCCATGACCTTGCGCCGCTTAACCCAAACAATGCTCGGTGTTGTATTGCTGACTTTGGTCAGCTTATCGGCCACGGCGCAAACCCAAAGCATCCCCATTCCGGCGCCACCAAGCCTTGCCTCAGATTCCTATATCTTGATGGACTTTGGCTCTGGTGAATTACTGGTTGACCAAAACAGCAACGACCCGCGCGACCCTGCCAGTCTGACTAAGATCATGACGGCGTTTGTGGTCTTTAGTGAGCTGGCTGCTGGTAACCTCAACCTCAACGATGAGGTGCTTATCAGCGAAAAGGCCTGGCGGGCAACCGGCTCGCGCATGTTCATCGAGGTGGGCGATCGAGTCTCGGTCGAAAATCTACTGCGCGGCATGATCATTCAATCCGGCAACGATGCCAGTGTTGCACTCGCTGAGCATATTGCCGGTACTGAAGAAACCTTTGCAGCCGTCATGAATCAGTATGCAGCCGAGCTTGGCATGACGCAGACCAATTACACAAATGCGGCTGGGCTGCCATCTCCCGATCATTACTCGTCTGCAGCAGATACTGCCATTTTGGTTCGAGCGCTTATTCAGCGTTTTCCTGAATACTACGAACTATACTCAGAGCGCGTATTCACTTGGAACGAAATTGAGCAATTCAACCGCAATCGAATGCTCTGGAGAGACCCCAGCGTTGATGGGGTGAAAACTGGCTATACCGAGGCGGCGGGATACTGCCTGGCAACCTCGGCTGAGCGTGAAGGTATGCGTCTAATATCGGTAGTCATGGCCGCTGATAGCCCCAATGACCGTATTGAACAGTCGCAGGCCTTGCTCAACTATGGCTACCGATTCTTTGAAAGTCATACCCTTTATGCGGCCGGACAACCCGTTGAGCAGGCCCGGGTTTGGAAAGGCGTTACAGAGTTGGTCGATTTAGGCGTCGAGACAGATATCAACGTCCTCATCCCCACCCGCAGTTACGACAACCTCAATGCCAGTATCGAGGTAAATTCATCCATTGAAGCGCCCGTTGCGGCAGGCCAGGCCCTTGGTCGCTTGCGGGTCACGCTAGATGATGAGGTACTCGTAGAAACAGATGTGATTGCGCTTCAGGCCATTGAGCAAGCCGGTATTATCAAGCGCGCCATTGATGGTGTTCTGCAGTGGATGGAATAGACAGCAGCAACGCCTCACCGATCGATTTCCCATGCCGCTACCCCGTTAAAGCGATGGGCAGAGCCGATGCGAACATCGAGCAAACGGTTTGGCGCATTGTAAGCCGGCATGCGCCGAATACCGACACAAAGGATGTTCAAGTACGGCCCAGTCGCAACGGCCGTTTTCTATCGGTCACCGTTACGATTATTGCAGAAAGCCGCACTCAGCTTGATGAGATGTACGCAGAGCTCCAATCTCATCAGGCGATACTCGCCGCGCTGTGATAGACCCACCGCGCATTCATGTCAGGGCGCTGGGGCAGGTCGATTATGCGCCAACCTGGCAGGCAATGCGCCGGTTCACCGATGAGCGAGACGACACCACACCCGATGAAATCTGGTGGCTTGAGCATTCGCGTGTTTTCACGCTTGGTCAAGCGGGCCGCAGTGAGCATGTGCTAGCCCCAGGCGATATCCCCGTTATTAAAACGGATCGCGGTGGTCAAGTTACCTACCACGGCCCAGGGCAAGTAGTGATCTACCCCCTATTGCAGCTCAAACGTTATCGGCTTGGGGCCCGAGCATTCGTTACTTTACTCGAGCATACGGTTGTAGATTGGCTTGCTAACTTTGGTATCGCGGCGGCTCCGCGTGCCGACGCGCCGGGCGTGTACGTGGGTGATGCAAAAATTGCCGCCCTGGGTCTGCGGATTCGTCGCGGCTGCAGCTACCATGGCTTAGCAGTCAATATCGATATGGATCTCGAGCCGTTTACTCGCATCAACCCCTGCGGTTATCCGGATATGGCGGTTATTGATTTAGCGAGTCTTAATGTCCAGAAAACGCCTAAACAGGCAGCAACCGAACTCGTGAGCCTGCTTCAAACTAAGCTAAGCGATGCATCTAAAGCTGCTAATCGGGCAGGCGTACCCACATCACACCAACGCCCCTGATGCAGAACACCCGCCAACTGCGCTTTCTCAGCGGCCTCGCGCAGCAAGGGGCCTAACGGCTTCACCCCACCAGACTGACCATCAAAAAAACTCGGGTGAAAGTAACCCAACCCCGCATACGTCACACGCTGACCCGCGCCTGAATTTTTTAATCGCCCCTGCTCAATCACAAAATCGCCCTGCGGGTGATGGGGTGGGTTATCGACCACCGCAAGGCTTGCAGACCTTGCGGTGGGCATCGGCAACTGTCGTAAATCAAAATCGCTCCAGACATCACCGTTCACCAACCAAAAGGGCGCATCACCCAACAAAGGCAGTGCTCGCATTACCCCACCTGCCGTCTCCAATGCTTGCTCACCCTCATCGGAAATCACGATATCCATGCCATCCCAATCGATCGCGTTCAAATGAGATCGGACTTTTTCACCCAGCCAGGCGATATTAATCACAACCTGCTGGCAGCCAGCGGCTTTTAGGCGCTGCAAATGCCATTCGAGCAAGGTCTTACCCCCTGCCATCAACAAAGGCTTTGGACAGTGATCGGATAATGGCCGCATTCGCTCTCCACGGCCTGCCGCTAAAATCATGGCGTTCATGGCAACTCGGCGAGCAGTTCGGCAAACGCTTCGAGCGCTGGGTCTGCCTGTAGCTCGCGGTTTAGGTAATTAAAAAATCGAGGCGCATCGTCTAGATAATGCGGCTTACCATCGCGATAGCATAACCGAGCAAATATCCCCAACACCTTAAAATGCCGCTGCACGCCCATCACATCTACCGCCTGCGGCAAGTTGGGCGGCAGAGTAACGCCCATGGACGCACAGCGCTGAGCGTAATAATCCAAATAAGTTTGTTCATCCGCTTCAGAAAAACTCCAAAAGGCATCTCGCAACAGGCTGAGCACATCATAGGTGACGGGTCCGATGCAGGCGTCTTGAAAGTCAATCACGCCCGGCATCGGTTCGCTAATCAATAGATTCCGGCTCATAAAGTCTCGATGCACGTAGGCCTGAGGCTGTTTTGCCAGCAATTCCAATAATTTATTGCATGCCATACTCCAGCGCTCAAACCATGCATCGTTTGGCTCATGCTGCTGTGCATGACGCACATACCAATTGGGGAAAAGATCTAATTCGCTGCGCATTTTCGCGGCATCGAATACCTCCAAGCCCTCAGGTTGGGATATCACCTGCCATTGCACTAATGCATTTAATGCCGCTTTGATCAGCTCATCTGGCGATCGATCACCACTCAAAAATACATCAAGGAAGCTTTTAGAGCCCAGATCTTCCAGCAATATCAAGCCTTTGCGAAGATCAACGGCATACACCTGCGGCACGTGCAGGCCCGCCTCAATCATTAACTGACCCACTTTTAGATAGGCCCGGCAAGATTCAATTTGATCGGGTGCATCCATAACCACCCGCGTCTCCTGCCCCGACATAAGTAACCGATAATATCGGCGCGCTCCGGCATCACCGGTCATTGGTTGAATCATGGGGTTTTCAAAGCCCAGCGAATTTAACCAATCTATAATTACAGATTCTCTATTTATCGTGGATAATTGACTCAATTTTGATTGCCTACTGCCCCTGACGCGGACCTTAGGTTACCCTTTCATCTGCGAACGATCTGCCCCACGAGCAAAATCAGGTCAGAACATTGAAACGAATGACAATAAAACAGCTTTTCATCGTACTTGTGCTCATTGCACTTGCCAGCCCTGCCACAGCCCAACAAAGTGGGCGATGGGCCCTTTGCGGCGCCCCTCTGCTGCCACCGGTTGATGGCAACCCGGCTGAACGTGATGCCCCCGATACACCCATCGTAGCTACGGCGGATCGTAGTGAATTCTCCAACGAGCCTCCGGTTTATCAGCTTATCGGTAATGCTCAGTTGCAGCGGGCGGATCAATCAATTCGCAGTGAGCAACTCACATATAACCGAGACACCACTCGGGTGGATGCTACAGGGAATGTGTCTTTACTTGAGACGGACCTTTTGATTGCCGGTGAGCGCGCTAGCTATTGGCTGGATGATGATCGAGGACGATTTGAAGAAGTTTCGGAATATCGAATCAATATTGGTCACATGCAAGGCACCGCTGATGCCGTAGTACGCGAGGATGTCATGCGAACGCGTTACGAGCGGCTTACGCTAAGCACCTGCAATCCCGATGCAGAAATCTGGCAAATGAGCGCGGCACGCGCGAGTATTGATAATGAAACTCGGCAAGGACAGGCATGGAATACCGTTATTTCATTGTATGACGTGCCGGTGTTTTATACGCCGTATTTGCGCTTTCCCGTGGGTAGCGAGCGGATGACTGGCTTTTTGGCACCCACCCTCGCTGATTCCACCGAAAATGGTTTAACCCTTGCGCTGCCGTGGTACTGGAATATCGCACCCAACCGCGACGCCACCATTACACCAATTTGGTATGCCGACCGTGGCGCACTGCTCGATGGCGAGTTTCGCTATTTAGAAGAAACGCTTGAGGGTGAAATTAGTGGCGGTTACCTACCGTCTGACGATATCTACGGAGATGACCGCTGGGCGATTAATCAGTCACATCGGCTCAGCATCGGTAGCAGTATTCGCGGCAACCTCAATCAGCGCCGCGTTAGTGATGTGGCTTTTAGTAATGACTTTGGCGATAACGTGGACTATCGGGCCTCACGGTTTCTCTTAAGCGATGCGTCCTTATCTTGGTCCGATTATGGATTCTCTTCTTCAATTGACGCGCAATCTTGGCAACAAGTCGATAATCGAATTAGTGAATTTAACCAACCTTACGCGCGCGTCCCCCGCATTCGCTTTGGGTACGATCCAACGCAGGATACAGGGCTGTTGGACTACACCTTTAATGCCGAAATCACAGAGTTTGATCATCCAGATTCCTCACGCGTTCAAGGCAGGCGCATTGATATGACGCCTCGGCTTTCGCTGCCCTGGCGAACGCTTGGCTATTATGTTGAGCCCGCTTTGGCGTGGCGCTACACCGCCTATGATTTAACCGGGACTGAGCCCGGTGCTGATGGCTCACCCACCCGATCTATGCCCGTCTATACCGTTGACTCGGGCATGTTTTTTGAGCGTCAGGCCAACTCATTTGCAGGGGTTTATCAAACGCTTGAACCCCGTGTTTTCTTTCGTGGCGCGCCCACCGAAGATCAAGAAGACCTGCCAAACTTTGACACCGGTGGTTCTGGAATCAGCTTTAGCCGGCTGTTTCGCGATAATGCCTTCAGCGGCCCTGACCGCGTAGAAGATGGTGATCGCCTTAGCGTTGGCGCCACCACACGATATCTCGATGAGGGCACCGGAGAGGAGTATCTTCGCTTTTCGGGTGGGCAAATTTTTTATCTATCCGATCGAACAACGGCGGCCGATGGCGAACCCGAGCGTGACGAATCAGAGGTTGTCCTTGAGCTCACGTTAAACCTCCCGCAGGGCTTTAGCGCGGAGGCCGACTACCGCTGGGACCCAGAGGATAGCGGTAATACCGGGCTGCGTACGCTGTTACGCTGGCAAGGTACCCACACTCAGGTCGTCAACGTGGCGCTAAGGCAGAGAGACGTTGACGGTGAGCGTGTACTGGATCAAGGTGAGCTAAGTTTTGCCACTCCAATCAATGCGCACTGGCGCGTATTTGGCGGCATCACACAAGATTTTATTGATGACGAGGTCCGTCAGCGATTCTTTGGCATTCAACAAGATGGCTGTTGCTATGCCGTACGCTTAGTCCAGCGTGAGCAAATAGAGCGAAACCCATTTTCTAGTGGCGCTGATTTAGGCAAAGAAATCATGCTGGAAATTGAGCTCAAAGGGCTTGCTGGCTTTGGCGATAGCGTTGTTGGCTTCTTGCGTAATGAAATTGATGGCTATGGCCCCAATTCATTTGGTTATTGATTTGATGGGAGAGGGTTCATGCGACGAGCAGTTTTAGCGGCGTGGCTGCTAGTCTTTAGTGCTTTATCCGCACAGGCCGAAGAGGTCTTGCTGGAGCGCATCGTGGCAGTGGTCAACGACACGGTCATTCTGTCTTCAGAACTCGAAGCCGAACAGGTTGCCGTGCGTCTAGAGCTACAAGAGCGTGGCGTTCAAATGCCACCCGATGACGAACTGCGTCGACAGGTTCTCGAGCGGCTCATCACGCAGCAGCTGCAGCTCAATCAAGCCGAGCGACTGGGTATTCAGGTTGATAGTACAACGCTAGATGCCGCCGTGCGCCGCGTTGCAGAAAACAACAACCTGAGCCTAACCGGACTGCGTGATGCGCTGGCCACTGAAGGTTTAAACATGGCCGAGTTTCGCGAGCAAATTCGTCGCGAAATTGTGATTAGTCGCTTACGTCAACAAGTCATGTCCCAACGTATTGATGTAACAGAGCAAGAAATTGAGCAGTTTATGGAACGCTCAGGCGGGCGCGGCGATGAGCTACGGCTTGGGCAAATTCTAATTGGTGTGCCCGAAGCGGCATCCGCCGATACAATTGATGAGGCGCGCGCGCGTGCAGAATCGATCCGCGAGCAATTGCTCGATGGTGCCGATTTCTCCAGCCTGGCTGCTGCAGAGTCCGATGCTAGCAATGCACTCAACGGTGGAGACCTTGGCTGGCGTCTTGCCTCGCAACTTCCGTCTGCCATTAACGAGGCCCTGAGTGGGCTGGAGGCAGGCGATATCAGCCCGGTTATACGCACACCCAGTGGGTTTCAGATTCTGCGGATCAGCGATAAACGGGATGGCGACTTGCGCATTGTTGAGCAAACCAAAGCCCGGCATATCCTGATCTCGCCTGACGAAATTGTGACTAATACCGATGCTCGGCTTCGCGCTGAAAGTCTGCATCTTCGCATTGCTAACGGTGCTGACTTTGCCGAGCTTGCCCGTGCCAACTCTGACGATGTTGGTAGCGCCAGTAACGGCGGTGAGCTTGGCTGGTTTGACCCTGCCAGCATGTTGCCTGAGTTTGCTGATGAAGTAACCCGACTATCACCTGGTGAGCTCAGCGAGCCTTTCCGAACCAGCGCGGGCTGGCATATTGTAGAGGTGCTCGATCGCCGAGAAGTCGACGCAAGCGAGAGCATGGCGCGCGAAGAAGCCGCCGAATCGGTACGGCGCAGCAAAGAAGAAGAGGAAACCGAGCTTTGGCTGCGTGAGCTTCGCGAAGAAGCTTATGTCGAGATTCGACTCGATACGCTGTAATGCCGACTCGCCCCTGCATTGCCGTCACCCCGGGTGAGCCCGCAGGGATTGGGCCTGAGCTGCTTAAAGACCTAGCACCGCGGTACCCTAACGTGCGGCTTGTGGCCATTGCAGACCCTCAAGTTCTTAGGCAAGCCGGCTGCCCTAGTGTGCCCTTTGCTTCGATAGACCCGCTGCCCGCGCCAGGCACGCTGGAGTGTTTGCCCGTGCAGGTAGCTAAGCCCGTTATACCGGGCACCTTAAACCCGGCCAATGCCGCGTATGTGCTTGAAACCTTACGCATTGCGGCTGAGGGCTGCCTGAATGGCCAATTTAGCGCCATGGTCACCGGCCCTGTGCATAAGGGCGTCATTAACGATGCCGGCATTCCTTTCACAGGGCACACCGAATACCTAGCGAATCTGACTGCCGCCCCCCTACCCGTGATGATGCTTGCGGCCGGCCAGCTACGCGTTGCCCTACTAACCACCCATGTCCCCCTTCGCAAAGTGGCAGATCTGGTTACTGCAGAGCGTCTGGAGCGCATCCTAAGAATCTTGGCTGCCGATTTGACTGATCGTTATGCCATCCTGCATCCCACAATTTTGGTGGCGGGCCTCAACCCGCATGCCGGCGAGCAAGGTCATCTGGGTGATGAGGAGCAAAACATCATTACTCCTGTGCTTGATAAACTCCGAGCGGAGGGAATGAACCTTATCGGACCACTACCCGCCGATACACTATTTACACCACCGCATTTAGCAACGGCAGATGCTGTATTGGCGATGTATCACGATCAAGGGTTGCCTGTACTCAAGCATGTCGGGTTTGGGCATGCTGTTAACATCACGCTGGGTTTACCGATTATTCGAACTTCCGTTGACCATGGCACAGCACTTGATCTGGCCGGATCAGGCCAAGCAAGCGCAGGCAGCTTAATAGCCGCTATTGAAGAGGCCATTCGGCTAACAGGATGTCTGCGTCCATGAGTCATCGCGCACGCCGTCGATTTGGTCAAAATTTTCTTTCCGACCCCAGCATCATTCAGCAAATGGCGATGGTCATTCAGCCACAACCCGGCCAGCCGTTTCTTGAGATTGGGCCTGGCGAAGGGGCGCTAACCCGTCCGTTATTAGATGCTGGTGTCAAGCTGAGCGCCATTGAAATTGACCGGGATCTGGCCGCGCGGCTAAAAACATGGCCAGAGGCCGCCACTGGGCAATTGGTGGTCACCACTGACGATGCTCTACAACATCCTATCGCAACGCTTACCGAACTTGATGCCGCCCACCCCCTGCGCATTGTCGGCAATCTGCCTTACAACCTTTCAACACCGTTGCTGTTCCATCTAACTGAATCGTTAGACAACGTGGCCGATTTGCATCTGCTATTACAAAAAGAAGTGGTCGATCGCATGGCCGCAGAACCGGGCAGTGGCATTTATGGTCGGCTATCGGTGATGCTGCAATATCGCTGCCAGGTGCGGCCTGTTCTGTCGGTACCCCCTGAGGCGTTTCGGCCAGCGCCGCAAGTGCACTCAACCTTTGTACGACTGCTGCCACTCAAAGCGCCACCCCTAGCCGGCGTGCCCCCCGATGCCTTGGCCGAGGTGGTAAAACAAGCCTTTGGCCAGCGCAGAAAGACCTTACGCAACGCATTAACCGGCATTCTAACTGCTGAACAAATCTCAGCCAGCGGAATTGATCCCAGCATACGTGCTGAGCAAATTGATCCCGTTGGCTTTGGTCAGCTCGCGATTATGCGAGCCGCGGTAAAAGAGATATGACCCGCTATCACTACATTGTGGGCGACGTGCATGCCTGTCTCGAGCCACTGCAAGCGCTTTTAAACACCGTCCAGTTTGACCCGGCCTTTGATCGGCTCTGGCTAACCGGCGATTTGATTGGACGCGGACCGCAGCCGTTAGAAACGCTGACCTTCATTGAGCAGCTTGGAGATGCTGCCAACGCGGTGCTCGGCAATCATGACCTCAACGCCATTGCGGTTGCTGAGGGGCTCGCACCACGGCGCCCTGACGACGAACTCGACTCACTGTTGCAAGCCCCACAGGGGCCGAAATTACTGACTTGGTTGCGTCATCGCCCGTTACTGCTTCGCCTGCCCAAGCTGCCTTACACCATCATCCATGCAGGAATGCCCCCCATTTGGGATCTTGATGAGACAACTCGGCGGGCCCAGCAGGCGGAAAATCGGCTGCAAGGGCCAGACTACCGCACCGCGCTTAAAGTGCTCTACGGCAACAGCCCCGATACTTGGAGTGATACACATACGGCCGATGAGCAATTACGTTTCATCGTTAATGCTTTAACGCGCATGCGCTATTGCAGCCAAGATGGGCGATTACTACTAAAAGCCAAAGGCGCGCCTGAAATGGCGCCTGCCGACCATTACCCTTGGTACGCCGCACCCGGCAATCATCTCAACCCAGAGCAAACAACCATTGTCACCGGGCATTGGTCAACGCTTGGTTTTCGTGAGGGCCCGGGCTATATCGCACTGGACACCGGCTGTCTGTGGGGTGGTTGTTTGAGTCTGCTTCGCATCGATGCCAAAACGCCTAAGGCACCACCTCAGGTTATTCAGCATTCATGTCCGCAATACCAATCCGTGCATGACTAAGTGCTGGAAATTGCTGGCGCACAGCCTGCTGCTCAGCAAGGTCAATCTTTGCCGTTATGACACCGGCGCCTGTATCGGTTTGGCAAGCCAGCACGCGTCCCCATGGGTCAATCATCATACTGTGCCCATAGGTTGCCCGACCACTGGCATGCACTCCGCCCTGGTTGGGCGCAACGACATGGCTTAAGTTCTCAACCGCTCTGGCCTTCAATAACGCAGACCAATGCGCAGCCCCCGTTGTTGCCGTAAATGCGGAAGGCACTAACAAAAGCTCTGCGCCACGCTGGGTTAACTGCCGGTAGAGCTCAGGAAAGCGTAGGTCATAACAAATGCTCAGCCCCAGCTGCGCGAAGGGTGTATCCACGGTGACGACGGCATTACCCGCGGTAAAGGTTGCCGACTCTTTATACCCCTCCTGATCGCCCACCTGTACATCAAACAAATGTAATTTGTCATAGCGCGCCATACACCGGCCATCTGGCCCATAAACCAAGGATGATGAAAAAATTTTATCGGTTTCAGTGCTTGAAAGCGGCACACTGCCCCCCACTAGCACCAAGCCATGGGCAAGGGCCTGAGCCGCTAGAAACTGCTGGATCTGACCGGCCCCATCGGGCGGCTCAGCAACCCCTCTAACGGCCCCTTCATAACGGCCCATAAACGCAAAATTCTCAGGCAAAACCACCAGCTTTGCGCCGGCATCAGCCGCTTGAGCGATCAAATCGGTGGCTATCGTTAAGTTGGTATCAACCTGATCGCCAGAGACCATTTGCACCGCTGCTGCAATAAAACCCTCGTGCGCCCTATCCCTCATTCTGCTCGCTCTCCATTACCCCGTCGCTATCGAGTAAATCGAACTCCGGCTCTGCCCAAGGGCCCTGAATGGCATATTCAATACGCGTTAAACGAGAAATACCGGGTTCCAACATGCCTTGTGTTAAAAACAATAACGCGGCCGCGGCAGGGCCGCCAGCAAGCCCACCTAACAACGCAAAGGTTGAAGAAACACGCGGAACCACCACAACCTGCTGATCATATTCACGCCGTACTAGGTCGTTGGTTCCTGTTAGCGTTAAATCCAGCGATGGCCCACCCAACTGAAATTGCTCGGTGCTCAGAATGCCCTGATCGATCTGCCAGCTACCGGCTAACTGATCGAACCGTAAACCCGCACCCACCACATCGTCAAAATCCAGCCCAAGCCGACGGGGAAGAACCGACAGACTGAATAGTCCAATTGCTCGCCCTGGCCCAGGCTCAACCGCTGGCAATGAACCACCTGCAAGATCAAGACTTAACTGTCCGGCTAATGAGGGGAGGTCAGGGGCCCATAAGCGACCGGCCCACGAGACCTCACCAGCGGCATCGCCTTGACCCTTGCTCAGCACAGGCCCAAAGCCCATCTGCTGGAGAAAACCACCTGCATCCTCGGTTGCCAGCGTAAATTCAACTTCGCTGCTTGCCCTGTCTTCTTGCAAGGTTTCAACTAATTGGGCGGATAAATCATGGATACCGCCACGCAATGTTAGCTGACCTTGGCTCCCACCCCCCATCGGCTCGAGCGTTAAATCAAGCGCACCCATTGATCCCTCGGCAATGCGCAGCTCATCAATAGTCAAATCTAGATTCGGCAATGGCGAAAGGCTTTCGGGTTGGTCTTGTGCTGCTCTTTTCGGCGGCGATATCGTGGGCTGTGCCTCTGCGTTTATCCTTGCAAAACGCGCAATAACTCTCGGCAACCCATCCACCTGCCGATACCGCACAGAGCCATCGATATCACCGCTAAGCTCTGCAAAAAAATCCTCACTGTTTCCTTGGGCGCGCAGGCGGAACGGCCCAGACTGCCAACGCCCCACTCGCAACGTATCAACCGCAACCGCTAATTCTTGCAGCGGCATCGGAATTAATGTCTCTGTCTGCTCTGCCTCAGAGTTGGCTTGGTGGCTACCCAACAGTCCTAAATCAGCCGCACGTAGGCTTGAAATCTGCCCTCCTATCGTGGTGCCTTGAGCCTCAGGCAAAGCAAGTGATGAGTCGATACGATCGTCATCAAACGCACCAAAATGAACAGCAGCACGTCGTTGTCCGTTCGCTTTACGATTAAGGAGAACCTGTAGTTGATCAGCAACTTTCAGCGAAATATCTTGATCACCAGAGCGCTGTAACCGCAATGTATAAACGGTGGGCTTGGTTGCGCCCGCTGTTTTAGACAGCCCCAGCGGCAAATCTAACGCAATACCCTCAAGTGGCGATGCGATGCGCATTTGCATTGCCGTTGCCCGCTCGGCGCGTGGCACTGAAAAACCCGGCAACACCCAATCTGCCTGCCATTGGGCAGTGCCATTGGCACGATCTGCCAGCATTGCCATACCCGGTAACTGATCAAGACTCAGATCGCCCTGCGCGGTAATTTCCATGACCGCAGCGTCTCCCTCACCGCGCGTGCTGGCCTGACTGGTTACCTTTGCATCGTCTATCTGGCCGCTCAGCTCATCCCAGGCCACCCCGTCTTGGTCAAAACTCAGCTCGCCGGCAATATCGTCAACCTGTAACGCAGGTCGACTCAACGCAAGCCCACCGTCAGTAAAACGCAATCGCCCATCAACTTGCATCGGTTGGCGTTGAAAAGGGAAAAAAAGCGCTAAATCCAGGGTCGGTTCGCCGTCTAACACAACCTGATCTAACCACTTAGCCGATGGCAAAAGAGGGGCCGTTTTGACCACATCAAGCATCGCAGCCGCGGGACCATTGAATGATAAATCAACATTAAGCTGCGGGCGCCAAAGATCCGAAATACGGCCCGTTGCTTCCTTGAGCGCTATGCCATCAATTTGCCCCTCTGACGCGGCTATTTGCAGCTGCCGCCCCAAAAAAGTCAGCTCCGCACTGGTATTTTCAAAGGCTGGCCACTCACGATTGAAACGAAAGGTCAGATCGTCTGCTGCCAGGCGCAACGTAAACTCACCCTGCCCTTGGTCAAAGGGGAAATCCTGCATCGAACCCTCTAAACGCATTGATGCGCGAGTCATAACTCCATCAACCAAAGCTCGATTCAACCAATCGACCAAACGCGGATCCATAATCGAAGCCGGTAAATGCTGTCGCACCATTGCCATCTGAGCCGCTTTGGCATCGGCCTGCAGATCTACGTAGACACCGCTTGCACTGTTGGCAAACTCAATATGTCCGTCGATTGATGCCTGCGTGCCTTCCACACGCGCAGCAAGCTCGTCAAAATACAAACTCTGTTGGGCGGGATCTTGCCCATCACTTTGTAAACGAACACCGCCATTAACCTGATCCACCGCTAAGGGGCCTTTGAGAAAAGCGGCATACTCAAGACTGAGCGCAACGTCGTTTAGCTGGGTTGTGGCATACCAGTGGCTTGCATCGTGGTACGCCCATTCAAGTTCACTAAAGTCACCGCTCACAAAAGCCGGTTGTTCAACTTGCGCATTCAGCAGCTCACCCAATGCACCGACAGTGCCTTGTTCGATACGCCCAATGACTGGCGCATCACTTGTTTTCTGCCCAAGAACAATCGGGCTCAGCGCATGGGTTGTTCCATCCTGCCCTTGCAGGCGCTCTGGCCAAATCGCCGCTCGCCAACCCGAGCGCTCACGCAACCAGCGTAAAGAAACCGCGCCACTGTCTAACCCACCACCCAGTAACCCTAGCTGATCTCCTGCCACCTCAGCGGTTGCTGTCTGCACGCCTGCTTCGTCCAGCGTAAGCCAAACTTGGCCATCCAGCCGAGATTGCGGATTCAGCCCCTCAAACAACGGCGCAAGTTCAATCTGCTCAAAGCGAATCAATGCTCGCCCCACCGCTTCCTTAATGGACAGCACCGCCTGTAGGCGCTGCGACTCGGTGCGACTATCCAATGCAAATCGCCACTCCCCATCGCGCTGCTGGCGCCAGCGCAGCGCCGCGTTAGCAAACACTTGCTCAACACCCAAAATTTGATCTTTAACAACAACCTGACTATCAGTGAGTAACAACCGATTGACTGGCAGGGTACGCAGCCGAGGCTCCACACCACCAGACCTTAGGCCGGACACTGACCAGCGGCCTGCTTTATTCCGGTCTATCTCAATCTGCAGCCCCTGCACGGCTAAGGCATGCAGCTGCCAATCTTTCGCGCGAAAAGAATCCCAGGGCGCAAGACTGACCGTTACTTGTTCAACTTCAATCTGCTCTGATCCAATACCCGCGCTAACGCCCATCAGCGTTAAACTAGGGCGAAGACCGCTAAGGGTGGCATCTATCTGATCAACTTCAAGGGGCACGCCTAGCTGTTCACTGAGCCTTTGCTCAATGCGCTCACCCAGGTTGGGCGCGGCCACTAAAAAAAAACGCACCGCGCTAAGGCTAACGGCAGCAACAATCAACAACCCGATGAATAGCCATAAGACGCCGGCACGAACACGCTCGGCGTTACATGAGAACAACATCAAATTGCTCCGGGGTATAAAGCGGCTCGGCCTGAAATTGAACGGGACGACCAATAAACTGCTCCAGCTCGGCAAAGCTGTCGCTTTCCTCGTCCATTGCCAAATCAACCACTTCTTGGGCGGCTAAGACCAGCAATCGCTCCACATCAAACTGTCTGACTTCACGCAAAATCTCGCGTGCTATCTCATAAACGACCGTCTCGGGGCTTTTTAAATAGCCCCGCCCTGCGCATACCGAACAGGTATCACATAGCAAATGCTGCAAAGACTCCCGCGTGCGCTGTCGGGTAATTTCTACCAAGCCTAGGGCCGAGACACCGCTAATACGCGTGCGTGCTGGATCCCGCTCAAGCCCTTTCTCAAGGGCCCGCAATACTTGCCGCTGATGCTCGCTATCTTCCATGTCGATAAAATCGACAATAATAATGCCGCCAAGATTTCGCAGCCGCAGTTGGCGCACAATCGCTTGCGCCGCCTCAAGGTTGGTTTTAAAGATCGTTTCTTCTAAGTTTCGATGCCCAACATACCCCCCCGTATTCACATCAACCGTGGTCATCGCTTCGGTTTGATCGATCACCACATAGCCGCCGGATTTTAAAGACACACGTCGCTGCAGGGCACGCTGAATTTCATCCTCAACACCATACAAATCAAATAATGGCCGCTCTCCCGGGTAATAAACCAACCGTGATCCGGTTTCCGGGAGAAAGGATCGGCAAAACGCATCGGCCCGCGCATGATTTTCGGCTGAGTCTATGCGCACATGCTCAATATCTTCGCCGGGTAGATCGCGCAAAATGCGCAAGAGTAGGGGCAGGTCTTCATGCACCAGCGTACCGGGCTGGGCATCCACTGCGCGCTTGGCAATTGCAGACCACACCCGCGCTAAAAACGCCCAATCGCGCGCCAATTCAGGCTCAGAAACACCCTCTGCGGCTGTCCGCATAATGACGCCATGATCGGGGTGCTGCGTTAAGAACTGCTCAGCAAACTGCTTTAACCGCTCGCGCTCATCTTCGGCCTCAATCCGCCCTGAAATACCGACCACCGGGTTATTGGCCAAAAAAACAAGATGCCGAGAAGGGATACTAATTTGGGTGGTGAGCCGCGCGCCTTTACTTCCCATCGGGTCTTTTATAACTTTAACCAAAACGCGCTGCTGTTCTTTAAGCAACTGCTGAATAGGCAGCGTCTGCCGGGGTTTACTGTCAAAAAGCCCCTCAGCCGCTGCGATATCTGAGGCGTGCAAAAATGCCGTTCTTGATAAGCCGATATCCACGAAAGCTGCCTGCATACCGGGCAACACGCGCGAGACTTCTCCCAAATAGATATTGCCCACTAAACCTCGGCGACGTGCCCGCTCAATATAGACCTCTTGCAGGCTACCGTTATCGACTAACGCAACCCGCGTTTCACGCGGCGTCACATTGATCAGCAGTTCTTGGCTCACTGCCCGATTGGCCAATGAGACTGATAATCAATCTCAAATTCAGATAACAAGTCGTGCGTTTCAAACAAGGGCAAACCCATCACCCCGGTGTAGCTGCCTTCTAACTGCTCAGCAAACACACCGCCAAGGCCCTGAATGGCATACCCACCGGCCTTACCAAGAGGCTCACCCGTCTCCCAATAACGCACCGCCTCTGCATGCTCGATGGGGCGAAACTGCACATAACTGATCGACAAACGCGTTGATTCTCGATCGCCATCCACCAGCGCAACGCCGGTTAATACACGATGGCTGCGACCCGATAAGCGCTCGAGCATGGCGAGCCCCTCGGCTTTATCTTTGGGCTTACCGAGCAGTGACTCATCCACGGCTACCACGGTATCTGCGCCCAAAACCGGCGCATACTGACCCTTTGGACGTGCGGCAAGCCCTGCACGCGCCTTTTCTAGCGCTAAGCGAATGGCGAACACCTCGGGAGCCTCATCCTCATTCGGTTGTTCATCGATATCTTGCGCCAACACATGAAAACGCACGCCAATACGCTCTAGCAGTGACTTTCTGCGAGGCGATGCCGAAGCAAGAAAAAGATCTATATCCATAAAATACAGACTCCTCAGGGTCAGTCTCGATGATAGGGGTGGCCATCCAGTAAGGTAAAGGCCCGATAGAGTTGCTCGGCCAAAACAACCCGCACCAACAAATGGGGCAGAGTGAGCGCAGATAATGACCAAGTATGCACTGCTTGCGCTCGACAGCGATCGGCAAGGCCATCAGCACCTCCCACTAAAAAAGCGACATCGCCACCGCCTTGCATAAATCCTTCAAGGCGCCCAGCCAGATCGCGTGTGGTCCACGCCGCGCCGCGTTCATCCAACGCGATGATGCGAGCAGAGCCGGCCGCGGCAAGTAACGCGTCGGCCTCCTGTTCACGGGCTCGTTCCACATCACCACTGCGCCGTGCCGCACCCGGTGCGATCTCTACCAGCTCTAAGGGTAAATGACGTGGCATACGGCTTGCGAACTCATCAAACCCTGCCTGAACCCAACGTGGCGGCCGTCGGCCCACCGTAATAATCTTGAGGCGCATCAGTTTTTCTCACTCAACGCCCCAGATGCGCTCCAAGCGATAAAAATCTCGCACATCCTCAAGCATGATGTGAACCACGACATCGCCCAAATCAACCAATACCCACTCGTTGGTCTCCAGCCCCTCGACGCCGAGCGGCTTAAAACCTGCCTTTGTACTGGCGTCTACCACTTCATTTGCAATAGAGCGGACATGCCGCCTTGAATTCCCGGTAGCAAATGCCATGGCATCGGTAATTGCCGTTTGCTCATGCACGTCAATAACCTGCACCGCTTCTGCCTTCATATCCGTGAGTGCTTCTTCTACAACCGCTTGGAGTTTTTTCATGTACTTACCTGTGGATACCCATATTCGCCGCTACCTGCCAGCTCATTCCAAACAACATCCGGCATGAGCCCGCGCGCTGAGCGCCCTTGGGCGAACAACTGACGAATGCTGGTTGCAGAAATTTCCAGTCGCGCTACCGGTTGCCGATACACCCGACCAGCCGGCTCAGCACGCAAAACCGATGCAGACTGCACCGCATACCTTGCTACCCAGTCGTTAAGCGCTGCCGGCATGCCGCCGCCATGCCCTGCACGGGTCAAAATGACCAAATGCGCATACTGCGTTAGCGATGTCCATTGATGCCAACTCATTAGATGGCAGAACGCATCACTGCCCAATGCAAAGCAAATGGGCTCGGTTGGTCCAACCTCATCACGAATCGCGCGCAACGTATCGACAGTATATGACGGGCCAATACGATCAAGCTCTCGTCCATCCACAACAAGGCCAGGAATATCCGCCACCGCCATCTGCAAAAGCTGCCGGCGGCGGGCTGGTGTTAAACGGGGCTGGGGGCGATGCGGTGGGAGCCGACCGGGCACCAAACGGACCTCTGTTAGCGACAACGCCTCGAGCAACTCAATGGCGGGGCGCAGATGACCAAAGTGTACGGGATCAAAAGTGCCACCAAGCAATCCAATCATTGGCGAATATGTCCATCGCCCAACACAATATATTTCCTTGTGGTTAGACCCTCTAATCCAACCGGCCCGCGGGCATGTAGCTTATCGGTGCTAATGCCAATTTCTGCGCCCAAACCGTACTCTGCGCCATCCGCAAATCGCGTTGACGCATTCACCATCACCGAGCTGGAGTCGACAGCACGCAGGAAGCGCTGCGAGCGCTGGTAATCGTTGGTCACAATCGCATCGGTGTGTCCAGAGCCATGCTGCTCGATATGCGCCATCGCCGCATCAAGCCCATCAACAACGCGAATGGATAGGATGGGGGCTAGGTATTCCGTATCCCAATCCTCTTCAGTGGCCGGCGCCACCGTGGGGCTAATGGCCACCGTTTGCGAACAACCACGCAATTCGACACCGGCCGCGCTCATCCGCTCGACGATTTGCGGTAAGAATGTTTTGGCAACGGCTGTATCGACCAATAAGGTTTCTAGGGTATTACAGGTGCCATAGCGCTGAGTTTTCGCATTCATCACGATGCGCTCGGCCATATCCAGATCTGCACCGGCATCGATGTAACAGTGACACACTCCATCAAGGTGTTTAATGACCGGCACGGTGGCCTGCTCACTGATTCGCTTAATCAGCCCTTTGCCGCCACGCGGCACCAAAACATCAACATACTCTGACAGGGTAATCAGGGCCCCCACCGCTTCACGATCTGCCGTTTGCACCACTTGCACGGCCTCTGCAGGCAAACCGGCCGTTGCCAACGCCTGATTGATGCACTTAGCAATCGCCTGATTGGATTGCAAAGACTCTGAGCCCCCTCGCAAAATACAAGCATTGCCGGCTTTAAGGCAGAGCCCTGCGGCATCTGCCGTCACGTTTGGGCGGGATTCGTAAATGATCGCGACAACGCCCAAGGGCACCCGCATTTGCCCTACACGAATACCTGAGGGCATCGGCTTTAAAGCGGTAATTTCACCAATGGGGTCTGGCAGTGAAGCAATTTGCTCTAGCCCGGCAGCCATCGCCTCAATTCGCTCCGAATTGAGTGTGAGCCGATCAAGTAGTGCGGCATCCAGCCCGGCTTGCTGCCCTGCAGCCAAATCCTTCTGATTGGCCTGCATCAGCGTTTCCGCCGAACGGCGCAGCTCCGCTGCCATTGCTAGAAGGGCTTTATCGCGATGTTGCCCCTCGCTGGTTGCCAGCACTCGACCGGCGGCTCGTGCACGAACGCCGAGTTGTTCTACTTCGCGTTGAATATCACTCATGCCTGATTCCTGTTTGCTACCGCCATACCCGCCATACGGGCTGCATCTGTGCTTAATTCTAGCAGTTCATCCCACGCGCTTCCGGGCTGAGCGCCTTTAACGATTCGATCGACCGCCGCCGCGCGGGCCAAAAGCGTCTGCCAACGACCGGCTGAACCGCCCTGTGCCAACGCTTGCATTCGGCTTTCACGATTTCGCCACACCCGATGCCGCCGCAGTACCGCGGCCATATCACCGCGTTGCGCGAAGGTTGCTTGCAAATCTGCAAGCACTCGCAGCTCACGCGCCACACCCCATAATACTAAAACCGCCTCTTCCCCTTCGGCCCGCAGCCGCTCAACAATGCGTTGCGCCCGCAGCACATCTCCTTGAATAACAGCCTCTGGCAAATCAAATATGGCATATCGGGCACTATCCGCAACGGCTTCGCGCACGGCCTCTAAGCCCAGCGCCGTTTGCTCTGCTTGGTCGCCAGCCAGTAACAATAGCTTGTCAATTTCCTGCGCAAGGGCCAGTAAATTGCCTTCATTGCGTTCGGCCAGCAACCTGGCTGCCGCAGGCTCTAATTTTAAGCCGCGCTCGCGAGCTCGGTTCGCAACCCACTGATCAAGCTGATCGCGCCGCAACTTAGCTGCCTGCACCATTACACCCTGCTCGCTGAGCGCTTTTACCCAGGATGCGCGGCGCTGCGCTGGCTCAAGCCGACCACAAATCACCAGCAATAGCGTGTCTTGCATGGGGCGTTCTGCGAGTTCTTTTAGCACCGCAGCACCCTCTTTGCCGGGGCGGGCGGTTGGCAAACGCAACTCAAGTAATCGCTGATCGCTAAATAAAGACAAGCTGTTGGCCGCATGCGTGAGTCGCTGCCAATCAAAACCGGTTTCGACATGAAAGACTTCTCTGCCGGTAAAACCGGCAGCTCGCGCTTGCGCACGAATCAGATCCAGTGACTCTTCAATTAATAGTGGCTCTTCACCCGCTACCAAATAGGCAGCCGACAAACCTCGCTCTAGGGCGCGTGGTAGTTGCTCTGGGCGAAGCTCAGCCATACAGCGCGCTTAGAGCGCGCGACTCACTCGGGAGAGCATGAGGCGGATTGACATCGCGCGTAAGTCTTCCTCGATACGCTCTTCCTCAGCTTCAACCGCTAAAAGGTCGTTGGGATCGACCGGATACGACTCGGTATTGCGAATCGTTTGCGATGCCCCCGAGAAGCGATCTGCATCGCCCAACCCACCCGCTTCGACATGGAAAGTCAGCCGATACGTTAACTCATATTCCGTCGCAAAACCGTCAGCATCGGTTGCCACAGTGGTTCTGGTGGCCTCAGCACGATCAATCACCACCACCGCCTGTGCTGCACCGCGGTCATTCACCATGATGGCGCCCAAATTGCGCAGTTCATCCGAAACTTCAGCAAAAAACTGATTATCGGTATCACCTGCTAGCGCGATGGGAACATCTTGAAACCCACCACCAATTGCGCCGCGTAGTTGCCAGCCGCAACCCGCTAACACAATCGACAGCAACCCAATAACCCAAGGCGTTAAAATGTGCCGGGATAATTTATTCATGCTTTTGCCACCACGTTAACAAGCCGACCCGGCACCACAATGACGCGTTGCACAGTCAGCCCTTCCAAAAATCGCTGAACGTTTTTGTCCGCCAGCGCCGCTTCACGAATGGCTGCTTCATCCGCATTGGCAGACATTCGCATCCGACCACGCAGTTTGCCATTAACCTGTAGCACCAAATCAACCTCATCTTGCTCAAGCGCCTGCTCATCAACCTCAGGCCAAGGCTGATCAACCGCTGCGCCGGCATGCCCCAACGCCTGCCAAAGATAATGCGATAAATGTGGAGTAATCGGTTGTAACATTAGCACTACGGCTTCTAATGCCTCTTGCCGAAGTCCACGCGCAGGCTCGTTAACTGCCTCGTAGCGCCCCAGCGCGTTACACAACTCCATAATGGCGGCAATTGCCGTATTAAAGGTGTAGCGGCGCCCCACATCGTCGGTCACCTTGCTAATAGTGGCATGCAGCTTCCGCCGTAGCTCACGTCCTTCATCATCCAAATCCTTGGACTGCGCAACCGGCACGCTCCCAGCTTCTACATGCTCTAGCACCTGGGCATATAAACGCCGTAAAAACCGCGCTGCGCCCTCAACCCCACTATCTTGCCATTCAAGCGCCTGATCAGGGGGGGCTGCAAACATCGTAAAAAGCCGTACTGTGTCTGCACCAAACCGATCGACCAGAGATTCTGGGTCTTCGCCGTTATTCTTTGACTTAGACATGGTTGTCCAGCCCGTTGCGACCACCTCTGAGCCATCGCTACGCCGTTTTGCACCGGTAGCGCGACCCTTCGCGTCTCGCTCTACGCTAACCTCGGCTGGCGCAATCCATTCACGGCCCTGCTCTGCGCTATCTTGATAATAAGCCTCGGCCAGTACCATGCCCTGACACAGCAGATTACTGGCTGGCTCATTACTCGAGACATATCCCAGATCACGCATCAATTTATGCCAAAACCGGAAATACAACAGATGCATCACGGCATGCTCAATGCCGCCAATGTACTGATCAACCGGCAGCCAATAGTCAGCACGCTCATCTAGCATCGCATTGGCATCTGGGCAACAATAACGCGCGTAATACCACGATGACTCAACAAAGGTATCGAAGGTATCCGTTTCTCGCTCAGCCTGCCCGCCGCAAGTCGGGCATTGCGTTTTGCGCCACTCAGCATCGGTTTTAAGGGGCGATTGAATACCCGTAAACTCGACCGCTTCGGGCAATGTGACCGGAAGGTCTTCTTTGGGTACCGGCACCGGCCCGCATTGCGAACAATGGATCATGGGAATGGGGCAACCCCAATACCGCTGGCGGGACACGCCCCAATCGCGCAAACGATAATTAATTCGCCGCTCGCCAATACCCTGAGCCTGTAAATGATCGCTGATCTGCGCAAATGCAGTGGGGAAATCAAGCCCCGTAAAGGGCCCAGAGTTAACGGTTATCAGCCCATCTTTAGCCACCCATGGCGCTGCCTGTACATCGATCTCTGAGCCATCTGCAGGGCCAACTGACTGCCGAATGGGCAGGCCATAGCGCGTTGCAAACTCATGGTCGCGCACATCATGAGCGGGCACCGCCATAATCGCACCGGTGCCATAGCCCATCAGCACGAAATTAGCGACCCACACTGGAATGCGCTCACCCGATAAGGGGTTGATCGCCTCAATGCCCAGCGGCATGCCTTTTTTCTCGAGTTTCTCAAGCGCCTCTTCAGTGACCGCGCCTTGTCGAATTTCGGTTAAAAACTGCGCTAGTTTGGGGTTTTTCTCGGCCGCCGCCATGGCCACGGGATGATCTGCCGCCACCGCCATATACGTGGCGCCGTAGAGGGTATCTGGACGCGTGGTATACACCCGCAGCGCGGCACCCGCTTCGTCGGCTAACGCAAAATCAAGTTCCACGCCCTCAGAGCGCCCAATCCAGTTGCGTTGCATCGTTTTAACCGCATCTGGCCAGCCGGGTAGTTGATCCAACTCCTCGAGCAGTTCGTCTGCATAGTCGGTGATGCGCACAAACCATTGAGGAATTTCACGCCGCTCGACCGGCGCCCCTGAGCGCCAACCCCGCCCATCAACAACCTGCTCGTTAGCCAATACGGTTTGATCAACTGGATCCCAATTCACAACAGACTGCGCTCGATACACCAGCCCTTTACGGAAGAGCTCGGTAAACATGAGCTGCTCCCAGCGGTAATAATCGGGTGAGCAGGTAGTGACTTCACGGCGCCAATCATAGCCATAACCCATGCGCTGCAACTGCCGACGCATGTGCGCGATATTTTCATAAGTCCAACCCGCCGGCGCCACACCACGTTTAATGGCCGCGTTTTCGGCAGGCAATCCAAACGCATCCCAACCCATCGGCTGCAACACATTTTTGCCCTGCATCCGCTGAAACCGGCTAATCACATCTCCAATGGTGTAATTGCGCACATGCCCCATATGCAGTCGCCCACTGGGATACGGCAGCATTGAAAGGCAGTAATACTTGGGCCGATTGGGGTCTTCAGTCACGCGGAATGTTTCCGCGCTATCCCAGTAACCCTGTGCGATGGTTTCTATCTGGGCCGGATCAAATTGCTTTTCCATGAACGCTTTCTAATTTTAAGACTGGTGGTTTTGTTGCCGTGAGGCGCGCTCAAAGCGCGTTCCATGACAACGTGGGCAGGGCGGAATATGCCCTGCGCGGGCAAAATGCAGCACTTCTCCGCATTCGCGACAAACAAGCGCGCCAGGCCCGGTAATTTCACCCGTATGATACCGGGATGCGGCGGTTAGCTCACGCTGAAGGTCCATCCACTGTAAGCGTGTTTGATCAGCCACCGACGAGAAACGATCCCAAATCCAATGCTCCACCAACTGCAAATCCATATGCAGCCAGTCTGCATAAGTACCGCGCTCACGAGCCACATACTCAGCCGCATCCTCAAGGTCACGCTGTAGCGCTTCTGCCACGCGCTCGGCTTGCTCGCGGGTGAGTTCACCCAGCTCGATCGCTTGTTCTCGAACCGCTTTTAGCGCATCGCCCGTCGTCTCGCCAAACCGCTCACGCAGGCGCTCGAGCATTTGCTCATAGCCGTGAAGCTCTTTTTGTTTATGCTCGTCGGAATCTGTCATTGCTGCTCTCCTGTCAAACCGATAGGCGTATGGTACTGCACCGCCGCATGATTACATCAAACATCATGAAATAATCGATAACCCCGACGGCGCCCAGATCCGGCAATAAGCAGACCTAGCAACGAACCGATCGCAATGGGCCAATCGCTCCAACGCATATAAGGAGTACCCCCGGTATGCGGCACTACCTGACCCTGCAGGACGCTCTCTTCAAACAATCCCGTTTGTGCTTGGATCTGCCCCTGCTGATCAATGATGGCGCTAACTCCCGTATTGGTAGCACGCAGCATGGGGCGCGCCGTTTCTAACGCTCGCATCCTGGCCATTTGCAGGTGTTGCCATGGTGCCGCCGACTCACCAAACCACGCATCGTTACTCACATTGAGCAGAATCTCTGCATCTGGCAACCCATCGAGTAGCTCCGCACCAAAAGTGACTTCATAACAAATGCTGGCACCAATCTGATGGCCTGCCACTGAGAGTGGAGTGGCCGATGTACCGGCATTAAAATCACCCAGCGGTGCGCCGATAAAATCAAACAAGCCGCCTGCAAAATCTCGAAGCGGCACATACTCGCCAAAGGGCACTAAATGCCGTTTGTAATAAAACTGAGGTGAATCTGACACCGCGACAATACCGTTAAACAGCCCATCGCCAGCAGGGTCTGCAATTGGCGCGCCAACAACCAACGCACTACCTGCCTGACTGGCATCTCGCGCAAGCGGCTCAAGCCAGTCTTCAGCTACCTGATGATAAATCGCCGGCACGGCTGTTTCTGGCCAAATAATCAAATCATGACCAAACGCTGCGCGGGTATGCTGCATATACCGGCCTAAGATGTCGGCTCGCTGCTCGGGCCGCCACTTTTGATCCTGCGGCACATTACCCTGTATCAACGCCACCTGCAGCGGCGCTCCGCTTGGTTGCGACCATGGCCGATCTAATACGACACCCGTCACAAGAAACACAGCCGCTAAGGCCACTGGCCAAATAAACCGCAACGAGAGAGGTTTAAGGAACCACCAGGCTAGCCCCCCAGCCATTAATGCAATTGCCAAACTGGGGCCATAAACCCCTAATACCGGCGCCCAAACCGACAGAGGCGTGTCAATTTGGCTATAACCGACGCTGAGCCACGTTGCCCCGGTTAAAAACCAACTTCTCAGCCACTCAATAGCAACCCAAGCGAAAGGCAGAGCAGCCAAAACCATGATTGAGGAAGACTGGCGCCCCGCAAAACGGCCTAAGAGCAATGCCACCATTGGAATTAACGCAAACGCCGCAATTAATGTACTGGTGGCCAGCGCAGCAGCTAGCGGCCCACCACCAAAATCGGCAATACTGATGTAAATCCAATAAACCCCCAAGCCGGCATAACCTAGGCCAAACAAATAGCCGTATGCCGCAACGCGGCCCTTACCCGGGGCCATGGCCGTTAAAGAGAACAACACGGCAAGCCCCAGCAGAGGAGCCCAAGGTTGGTTGTAAGGGGCAAAGCCAAGCGCCATCAGCAACCCAGCCACTAACGCCATCGCCAAGGTCAGCAAGACTGGCATGGCTTACTCCTTTGCTTGTTCACGCACGGCCAGTAGGTGAATACGACGGCTATCTGCTCGCACCACTTCAAAGTGTAACGAGGCAATGACCAACTGCTCGCCACGTCGTGGCATATGACCAAATCCATTGGCGACAAGCCCGCCGATGGTGTCAAACTCATCATCACTAAATGAGGTGCCGAAATGCTCATTGATCATTTCAATCGGTGTCAGCGCCCGCACAATCGTTCGCCCATCACCGCCACTGCTCAAAATCCAGTTATCTTCATCCAGATCATGCTCATCATCAATTTCGCCCACAATCTGCTCGATCACGTCTTCCATCGTCACAATCCCAGCAAGCCCACCGTATTCATCGACCACAATTGCCAAATGGTTTCGGCTTTCTTGGAAAAGCTTCAATAGGGCATCGATGCGTTTGCTTTCTGGAATAAATAACGCGGGCCGAAGCAGCTCGCGCAGCTGAAACTCACGCTCGTGTTCAGGATCAAGATACGGCAGCAGGTCTTTGGCAATTAAAATGCCGCTCACATCATCGCGATTTTCGCCCGTTACCGGGAAGCGAGAGTGGCCACTTTCGATAATCGTTGGCAGCAGCTCCCAAACTGACTCAGATCGCGGCAGCAAAGAAACTTGCGAGCGCGGGATCATGATGTCACGCGCCTGCAAATCGGCCACATGCAGCACGCCCTCGCACATCGCCAAGGCATCGGCATCTAAAATGCGCCGATCATGGGCTTGACGCAAAACGCGTAGCACCCCATCGCGGTCTTTAGGCTCTACGCTACCGAGTGCCTGCCCGATTTTCTCCAGCCACCCACGGTGACTGGCGCTGGTACTGCTGGGTTGGTCATCACTCATAGGGGTTAGCATAGCCCAAGCTGCTTAGGATGGCGCATTCTATTGTTTCCATGCGTTTTGCCTCCTGATCATCTTGATGATCATATCCCAACAGGTGCAACACACCATGAATGGTGAGATGCGCCCAGTGGGCCTTTGGCGCCTTTTTCTGCTCAATCGCCTCACGTTCAACAACCGGCGCGCAAATCACAATATCACCGAGCAGCGACAAATCAATGTCGGGCGGTAAATCCGTTGGAAAAGACAAGACATTCGTTGGGCGATCCTGCCCTCGGTACTGATCGTTCAGCGCCTGGCTTTCGGCCTCATCCACCAGCCTGACCACGAGCTCATGAGCCACTGGCGCAGACTCAAGCGCTGCAGCAACCCATTCCTCAAAGTCGGCATCGGAGGGTGTTGGTAAGTGGGTAGCACGCTGTATGGTCAGATCAGGATTCACGCCGGTCATACGCCCGCACTATCCGCTGCACCAAATCATGTCTTACCACATCATGCGCTGTGAAATTGGTGAAGCTAACACCCTCTACATCGGCCAATACTTCCATTGCATCGCGCAGGCCAGACGCTTTACCCGCCGGCAGATCAACTTGGGTCACATCGCCCGTTACCACAGCTGTTGAGCCAAAGCCTAGGCGTGTTAAGAACATTTTCATTTGTTCAACGGTGGTGTTTTGGGCTTCATCAAGAATAATAAATGCCCCATTCAGTGTGCGCCCGCGCATATAGGCAAGGGGCGCCACTTCGATCACGTTGCGCTCGATTAGCTTATTAACTTTCTCAAAGCCCACCATCTCAAACAATGCGTCGTAAAGCGGGCGTAGATAGGGATCCACTTTTTGCGCTAAATCACCCGGCAAAAAGCCTAGCCGCTCGCCTGCCTCAACGGCCGGACGCACCAGCACCAAGCGTTGCACATGGTCTTGCTCAAGGGCCTCAACCGCGCTTGCAACAGCTAAATAGGTCTTGCCCGAGCCCGCTGGGCCAATACCAAAGCTCAAATCATGGGTTTGAATGCTACGCAGATAATCACGTTGATTGGGGCCACGACCCCGTATCAGCCCTTTACGCGTACGAATACTGACCTCATCCGGTGCGACGGCCGGCATACCCGCCTCGGTGGCGTTATGCTCACTTTCGGCTGCTCGCAGCTGCAGATGCACACTGTCGGCGCCAATCGTTTCATGCGCGGTATGGTCATAAAGCGCCTGCACCACGGCAGCTGCGGTATTCGCTGCCACATCCTCGCCAGACACTTTAAATTGATGCCCGCGATTTTCAATTTCAACCCCTAGGCGGCGCTCAATCTGACGGAGATTTTCATCGAATTGACCACAAAGATTGGCAAGACGATCGTTATTGCCCGGCTCGAGTGCAAAGGAGCAATCTACTTTCATGAAGCCATCGCCGTCACCAGCTCACCCCGTAACGAATTTGGCATTGCCTCGGTAATCAATACATCTACAAAATGGCCAATCAATCGGCGATGCCCCGGAAAATTCACCACCCGGTTATTTTGTGTGCGCCCACGAATCTCATGCGCGTTGCGCCGCGAGATACCATCTACGAGTACTGATTCCACCTGACCGACCATCGCCTGACTGATCGCCTGCCCATTTTGATCAAGCAGGGCTTGCAGCCGCTGTAGGCGTTCTTTTTTCTCTTCCCGCGGTGTGGCGTCTGGCAGCTGGGCTGCAGGCGTACCCGGGCGTTTTGAGTAGATAAAACTAAACGACTGATCAAAGCCCACTTCGCGCACCAAATCCATGGTGTCTTCAAAATCGCGCTTCATCTCGCCAGGAAAGCCAATAATAAAATCGGATGACAGGGTGATATCGGGTCGGGCGGCGCGCAACTGCTTAACCAAGTCTAAAAAATGCTCACGCGTATGATTACGCTTCATGAGTGCAAGCACATTGTTAGACCCAGACTGCACCGGTAGATGCAAATGATTAACCAGCTCGGGCACCTCGGCATAAGCATCGACTAGGGCTTGATTGAAGTCGAGCGGGTGAGAGGTGGTAAACCGAATACGATCGATGCCCTCAATCGCTGCCACATAGTGAATTAGCAGCGCTAAGTCAGCACGCTCCCCACCCTCGGTTAGCCCATCGTAACCATTCACGTTCTGCCCCAGCAGGGTGACTTCACGCACGCCTTGTTCGGCTAATTCAGCACACTCAGCAAGCACGCTTTCAAAAGGCCGGCTAATTTCTTCGCCGCGCGTGTAGGGCACCACACAAAAACTGCAGTACTTACTACAACCTTCCATAATCGAAACAAACGCGGTTGGCCCTTCAGCTTTTGGCTCTGGCAAACGATCGAATTTTTCAATTTCAGGAAAGCTGACATCAACCACAGCACGCCCAGAGGCTTGTGCGCGCTTAACCATATCGGGTAGCCGATGCAGCGTTTGTGGCCCAAAAACCATATCAACAAAGGGCGCGCGCTCCACAATAGCGGCGCCTTCCTGGCTGGCTACGCAGCCACCCACTCCAATTAACAGATCCGGCCGCTCGACTTTAAGCTCTCGCCAACGACCTAGCTCGGAAAAGACTTTTTCCTGTGCTTTTTCTCGGATTGAACAGGTATTAAGCAAAATAACATCTGCCGCTTCCGGCGTTGTCACCCGCTCATACCCACCTTCAGCGCCCAAAATATCAACCATACGAGCAGAGTCGTATTCATTCATTTGGCAGCCGTGTGTGCGAACGTAAACCTTTTTTGTCATAGCGCGAAGAATACTAGCCGATGGCAGCGGCGACAACGTGATCTTTAACGCCCATAGACATCCTCAAACCGCGTGATGTCATCTTCACCTAAATAGCTGCCTGACTGCACCTCGACAAGCTCCAGCGGAATCATCCCCGGGTTTTCCAGTCGATGGACCGTTCCCAAGGGGATGTAAGTGGACTGATCTTCGCTCAGCAAAAACGATTCTTCACCGCGTACGACCTTTGCCGTGCCTCGCACAACCACCCAATGTTCTGCTCGGTGGTGATGTTGCTGCAGCGACAATCGGCAACCCGGATTCACAATAATCCGTTTAACCTGAAACCGGCCCGCAACGATCAAAGACTCATAACTACCCCAAGGCCGATGCACCTGACGGTGCTCGCTTGCTTCGCTTCGGCCTATTTGCTGCAATTGACTCACAATTTGTTTAACATCTTGCACCCGATCCCGCGGGGCCACCAAAACCGAATCAGCGGTTTCAACCACCACATGGTCTTTCAACCCCACCGTGGCAATTAACCGACTTTCTGCACGCAGATAGTTGCTTGAACTATCCTCTAACAGAACATCGCCAAAAATCACATTGCCGTTGGCATCCGGCTCTGCCGCATCCATCAAGGTAGCCCAGGAGCCCAGGTCATTCCAGCCTGCATCCAGCGGAATGCTAACCGCCGCATCGGTTTTTTCCATTACGGCAATATCAATGGACTCTGATGGACATTTGGCAAAGGCCTCTTCACCTAAGCGTACAAAGTCTAAATCGCGCTGGGCTTGCTCCATCGCGGCTTCACAGGCGTGCAAAATATCTGGCGCATGCGTTTTTAGCACTTCTAAATAACGGGCTGCCTGCAGAACAAACATGCCGCTATTCCAGAAAAAACCGCCATTTTCCAAATACGCCTTGGCGGTGGCTAAATCTGGCTTTTCAACAAATTGCTTAACATGCTGCGCCTGCGGGTGGGCCTCAACGGCATCCCCACCCTCAATATAGCCATAGCCGGTTTCAGGGCGCTCAGGAACAATGCCAAAGGTGACCAGCCAGCCATCAGCGGCAGCGCGCACTCCGGTCTCAACTGCTGCTCGCAGGGCATCTGGATTGGCCACCAAATGATCGGCTGGGAATACCGCCAAAATCGCATCAGGCGCCTCTTGCAGCGCCTGCAGGGCAGCCACCGCAATCGCAGGTGCCGTGTTACGCCCCACCGGCTCAAGCAAAATACGCGCCGGGCCCAATGGATTATCCCGCAGCTGCTCTGCCACTAAAAATCGATGGGCTTCATTACAAACCACCAGCGGCGCCTTAAGATCGGCCACACCGTCTAAACGGTCTAATGTCTGCTGAACGAGCGTTCTACCGCTTGCCGCCACATCCAAAAATTGCTTTGGCCAGCACTCACGTGACAGCGGCCATAGCCGTGAACCAATACCACCAGACAGAATAACGGGATAAACGGTCATTAGCGCTTTACCGGATCAATAGAAGGACGACCAATGCAGTAATAGCGAAAGCCCATCTCTGCCATATCCACAGGATCGTACAAATTTCGACCATCAAAGATAACGGGCGCCGCCAAAGTGTCTTGTATATGCCCAAAGTCTGGGCTACGAAACACATTCCACTCGGTCATAATCACCAGGGCATCAGCCCCTTCGAGCGCTGCCTCTGCCGTTTCGCATAGTGTCAGCTGGCTCTGATCTTTATAAATTCTTTGCGTTTCTTCTAACGCTTTGGGATCAAAAGCTTGTACCTGCGCCCCTTCGGCCCATAAAGCTTCCATTAACCGCCGGCTTGCCGCCTCACGCATATCGTCCGTATTGGGTTTAAACGCCAAGCCCCAAAGCGCAAAGCAGCAGCCTTTTAAATTGCCGTTGTAATGCGATTGAATCTGCTCAAACACGTAGCCTTTTTGCCGATCATTTACCGTCTCAACCGCGTTGAGCAGCGCCGGCTCATACCCAACTTGCTGCGCAGTGCGCCCGAGCGCCTGCACATCTTTCGGAAAACAAGACCCACCGTAGCCTGCACCGGGATAAATAAAGTGATAGCCAATACGTGGATCTGAACCAATACCCACCCGCACACGCTCTATATCTGCACCCACACGATCGGCAATGTTCGCCAACTCGTTCATAAAACTGATTTTGGTGGCGAGCATGGCATTCGCGGCATATTTAGTGAGTTCGGCCGAGCGCACATCCATGGTAATAAGCCGGTCATGATTACGGTTAAACGGTGAATACAGTGCGCGCAAAACCTCAAGAGCCTGCTCATCGTCACTGCCAATTACCACACGCTCAGGTTTCATAAAGTCTTCAACCGCGGCGCCTTCTTTAAGAAACTCTGGGTTAGAGACCACCGCAAATGGAATATCCACGCCACGCGCCGTTAAACGCTGTGCTACGGCCTGACTGACCCGATCGGCAGTACCGACGGGTACCGTCGATTTATCTACCACAACCGTATAGTCATTCATATGCGTTGCAATCGTATCGGCAACCGCCAAGACGTATTGTAAATCGGCAGACCCATCTTCATCCGGGGGCGTGCCCACGGCAATAAACTGCACCTCACCATGGTCAACCGCACTCGCGGCGTCGGTTGTAAACTGCAGCCGCCCCGCTTGGTGATTACGGGTCACGATCATTTCTAGGCCCGGTTCATAAATCGGGATTTCACCATGGTTCAGTCGCTCGATTTTATCGGCATCGACATCCACGCAAATCACGTCATTGCCTACCTCGGCAAGGCATGCGCCCGTCACTAGGCCAACATAGCCCGTCCCAAAAATAGTCACCCGCATCGCAATATGCCTCCGTTCACCTAGTCGACTGCGTTTGCGGCCTCAAGCGCCACTTGCATCATGTCGTGAAAAGTATTCTGACGCTCTTCGGCACTTGTCGACGCACCCGTTACCACATGATCGCTAACGGTCAGAATACTCACCGCACGCTTGCCTGCCTCGGCGGCAGCACCGTATAAACCGGCGGCCTCCATTTCCACAGCTAAAATACCGTGCGACTTCATCATGGTGAAAATTTCTGGCTTAGGATGATAAAAAAGCTCTGACGAAAAAACATTGCCTACGCGGGTTTTAAGCCCAGCGGTTTTAGCCGTATTAACCATCGCTTCTAACAGCCCATAATCGGCAATCGCTGCAAAATCGCAGCCACCAAACCGTGTGCGATTAACACTGGAATCTGTCGAAGCGCCCATCGCAATAATCAGATCTCTCACTTCCACATCAGGGCTAACGCCCCCGCAGGTACCCACCCGAATGATCTTTTCAACGCGATATTCATTGAATAACTCAAAGGCATAAATCGACATAGACGGGATACCCATCCCAGACCCCATCACCGAGACGGGCTGCCCTTTGTAAGTACCGGTATAGCCCAACATATTGCGCGTGGCGGTAACTTCTCGAGCATCCTCAAGGTAGGTCTCTGCAATCACCTTGGCACGCAAGGGATCACCAGGCATTAAAACGGTATCGGCAAAATCACCGGGAGAGGCACTAATATGCGGAGTGGCCATAAGCGAATTGACTCCTTTATACGCATGGCAAATAGTTAAACGCGAACTTTACTGGGCATAGGCGCCTCTGACCAGTAAAAGGAAAGATGCAGCCTGTACCGCAAGCGGGCAGAATAGACGAATTAACGAAACTGGAATCAACATGAAGCCGGATTGTCCACTTGCGCTTTTTGACCTAGACGGCACGCTAACGCGCCGTGACACCCTCAGTGATTTACTGGTGCGCCAATTTGGCCTTGCCCATTGCGTATCTGTGGGTGTAAAGGTTCTACCCCAGTTACTGGGCGTGCCCTTAAACATCGTGCATCGTGATGTTGCCAAGGTGCATGTCTTACGGCATTTTTTTGGGGGTATGCCCGATGCCGAGTTTCGCGCAATTGGGGAGCATTACGCACTGAACCATCTTGCCAAGCTGTTGCGCCCTCAGGCGCGAGAGCGACTCGATTGGCATAAAAGCTCAGGTCATCGGGTCATTGTGGTTTCAGCGTCGGTCGTTGATTGGATTCGCCCTTGGGCCGAGCAGGAAAACATTGAGGTGATTGCTACCGAGCTTGAGCGCAAAGACGGAAAAATCACAGGCAATCTGGCCGGGCCTAACTGCCGCGGTCAGGAAAAAATTAATCGCCTGCGTGAAGCGTTAACGATCGAGGATTACCATCCAGTGTATGCCTATGGCGATACGGCAGGCGACACTCAAATGCTCTCGATTGCCGATCATGCCGTTTATCGGGGCATGCGCTAACTTAGCTGCAAAAAGAGGCGGGAAGATGACGATCGCTTTCCAAGCTGACACAAGTCTGGCCGTTATCGCCTACACCGAAGGGCAGACCCGAGAAATAACCCGCGTTACCCTCGAGCAGCATGTGTGCGCAATGATTCGCTGGCTCGAATCCCTAGGCATTCAACCGGGTGATCGTGTTTTATTATTTGCGCCCAATAGCATTGAGTGGGTTGTGGTTGCGCTTGCCACCTTGCGCAGCAACGCCATTATTGTGCCCGTAGATACACAAATGAGCCGTGATGACTTAACTCATGTGCTCAAAGATTCCGCCCCCACCATTATTTGTGTGAGCGAAGAGACCCTCGGTGAGCTTCCCTTTCAGCCCGACTGCCAATGGCTAAAAATCGAAACAATTGAAACCAAACTCTCCGATTACGTCGACACTAATCACACCAGGGCCTCCCACGCACCCGCAGACGAGCAGCTTGCCGCGTTGTTTTACACCTCAGGCACGACGGGCGCACCCAAAGGGGTACCACTGACCCACGGCAACCTCAGAAGCAATGTGAATGCGCTATTAGAGGAAAATATCGCTAAGGCCAGCGATCGTGTCCTGCTTCCGCTGCCGCTGCATCACGTTTACCCGTTTAGCATCGGGCTACTGACTGTCTTGGCTGCCGGGGCCACGATGGTGCTGCCTCGCTCGCTGGTTGGGCCAAGAATTGCTGAGGCGCTGCGCGATAGCAATGCCAGTATCCTATTGGGTGTACCGAGGTTGTATGAGGTGATTTGGGCGCGCCTTGAAGCGCGCATCACCAAACAACGCCCGTGGGCGGCAAAGATTTTCCATGGCTTACTAAACACCTGCATCCAAACCAACGCACGCTTTGGCTGGCACCCCGGCCGTTGGTTGTTTCGCCCCATCATGAAACGCCTTGCCCCCGGCTTACGGCTTGCCGTTAGCGGTGGTGCGGCGCTCGCACCCGAGCTAGGTGCCCGACTCAATGCCTTGGGCTGGACCATTGCAACGGGCTATGGCCTAACAGAAACCTCGCCGATCCTAACTCTGAATGCACCCGGTGAGGGCAAACTCAATACAGCTGGCCGTCCGCTTTCCAATGTAGAGCTGCGTATTGTGGATGGTGAAGTTCAGGCCCGTGGCCCCAACGTGTTTAACGGCTACTGGAATGATCCGGTACCGCGGGAGTCGATCATCGATGACAAGGGCTGGTTTAAAACGGGTGATGCCGGTGAAATCGGTGAGGATGGTTACCTTCGTCTCGGTGGCCGACTGTCGGCCACCATCGTTCTACCTGGCGGTGAAAACATTGACCCAGAACGCATAGAGCGCGCGCTTTCCGCCCATCCAATGATTCGTGAGGCCGGAGTGCTTGATAACAATGGGCAACTGGTCGCTATTCTGGTGCCCGAACCCGATACCACCGATGGCCCAGACCCATTAGATGCCGCCGCCGATACGATCATACAAACCCTGCCTTCACACCATCAGGTACGCCAGTTTGCTCGCTCGCCTGACCCATTACCCCGCACACGTTTAGGCAAGCTTCGACGGCATAAACTCACCGCGCTATACCAAACGCTCAGCCATCAAAACAACAACACGCTCAATCAAGCCCCCATTCAGCCTGAGGAAATGGCCCCAGAAGATCGGGCACTTTTGGCAGACCCCGCGGCCAACGCCACGTGGACGCTGCTTACCGAGCGCTTCCATGATCATCGACTAACGCCCGATAGCCGGCTGAGCCGAGATTTAGGCCTAGATTCCCTTAGCTGGGTCGATTTGGGCATCAGCATCAGCGAGCGGGCCGGTGTTGAACTTGCAGACGACGCCATTGCGCGGGTAGAAACAGTGCGTGACTTACTCTCTGAATGTATCAATGCAGAGCAAGCTAGCGAACAAGCGCCTGCTGATGGAAAACGCTCGGCCTTGAGCGCGGCACTAGCTAACCCAGAACGACTACTTGAGCCGCGCGATTTACGTGCACTAGCACCACGCGGGCCGTTACGCCACGCCGGGGCTGGCGCTGCCCTACTTGGCTGCCAACTGATTAACTTTTTATTTGCCCGCATCGAGGTAGAAGGCGCATTGCCGAAGGGTGGGCCATTTTTAATCGCCCCGCGTCATGTTAGCGCCTACGACCCAATTGCGCTGACCGCTGCACTAAGCCGCCAAGAACTTGAGCCAGTTTTTTGGGCCGGGTTATCTGGATTACTGTTTAAAGGCCCCGTGCAGCGAACCTTCAGCTATGTCGCGCGTGTCTTGCCAATCGACCCCGGTGCCGCTCCCCGGCGCAGTTTGGCGCTGGCTGCCGCGTGCCTACAGCGTGGCCATTCTCTGATTTGGTTTCCTGAAGGACAACGCGGTCAGGAAGACGGCGTATTGCAGCCACTCAGACCCGGTATTGGCCGGTTATTAGCGGCTCACCCGGTACCCGTGGTGCCTGTTTGGATAGAAGGGGCCCAAAACGTGCTACCCATCGGCTCGGTGATACCACGCCGAGGGCATATTCGCATCATTATTGGTGCGCCCATCACCGCCGATGACTATGGCAATGATGAGCGCGGCATCGTGAGCGCGGTGGCAAACGCCATTACCGCCATTAAAACACCCTAGAACGGAATATCGTCGTCAAAATCGTCTACCGGCGCCGTTGCTTGGCTTTCATCTGGAGCTGCGCTGGCCGCCTCGTGGCTCGCTGAGCTGCCACCGCCACTGCTACTTCCGCCCATATCACCCCGGCCATCTAGCATTTGCATGTCATTCACCACAATTTCTGTGGTGTAACGATCTTGACCGTCTTGCCCCTGCCATTTTCGAGTTTGCAGCCGACCTTCCACAAAAACCTTTGAGCCTTTTTTAAGGTATTCTCCAGCCACTTCTGCCAATCGCCCAAAAAACACCACACGATGCCATTCTGTGCGCTCTTGCTGCTCGCCAGACTGCTTATCACGCCACTGATCGGTTGTTGCAAGCCGTGCATTCGTTACCGCACTGCCTGCTGCCGAGTAACGAACCTCAGGGTCTGCCCCTAAATTGCCAATCAAAATTACCTTATTTACACCGCGCGCCATGACTATCTCCAGTTGAATCTGTAATCGTTAATGTAACGTGTTCAGGCCGGCTCGAGGAAGAATTCTGATGAGCGGTTAACGCAAATTGATAAATCCTAAATTCTCAAGCTTCAAAATAACTTGCTGCGCCAATTCCTCAGGCGTGGCCTGCAGCGTATCGAGCGTTAGCTCTGGCTGCTCAGGAACTTCATACGGATCATCAATGCCCGTAAATCCTTTAATCAAACCCGCACGGGCTTTAGCGTACAGCCCCTTGCGATCGCGCCGCTCACATTCCTCGATTGGCGTTGCCACATGAATTTCCACAAAACCACCGTGCACCGCCTCTACCATTGCCCTAACATCGCGCCGAGTCGATGCATAAGGCGCAATCGGCGCACAAATCGCCACCCCGCCATTACGCGAGATTTCGGCGGCCACAAAGCCGATACGCCGAATATTCAAATCGCGATCCGCTTTAGAAAAACCCAGCTCGCTGGAAAGATGCTTTCGCACAATATCTCCATCAAGCAACGTGACCGCCCGGCCACCACGCTCCATCAGCTTAGCCATCACCGCATTGGCAATCGTAGACTTGCCCGAACCAGATAGCCCGGTAAAAAACAGCGTAATGCCTTGCTTTGCGCGCGGCGGATAGGTTCGTCTTAGCTCGGCAACCACTTCAGGGTAACCAAACCAATCCGGAATATCTAAGCCCTCTCGCATGCGACGGCGAAACTCTGTGCCCGAGATATTCATGACCGTTTCGGTGGCTTCATTCACCTCGTCAATCGGTGCATAGCCTGCCCGCTCCTGCACGTACACCATCATCCGAAACGGCACCATTTCGATACCTGCTTCGTCGGCATACTCCGCCACCATTTCCTGAGCGGCGTAGGGATCGTAAAAATCCTCACCCTGGCTATCTTTACCCGGGCCGGCATGATCGCGCCCCACAATTAAATGCGTACAGCCGTAATTTTTCCGAATCAAGGCATGCCACAGCGCCTCTCTTGGCCCACCCATACGCATGGCAAGCGGCAGGAGCGATAGCGCGGTTGTTTGCTCCGGATATTTCTTTAACACATGCTCATAGCAGCGCACGCGGGAGTAATGATCAACATCACCCGGCTTCGTCATGCCCACCACCGGATGTATCAGCAAGTTGGCTTCCGTTTGCCGCGCGGCCAAAAACGTCAATTCAACATGTGCCCGATGCATTGGGTTGCGTGTTTGAAAAGCCACCACGCGCCGCCAACCGGCACGTTTAAAGCGTGCTCGCAGCTCAGCCGGCGTTAAGCGTAGATGCCCAAAGTCATAATGCATTGGCAAAGCGAGCGCCTCGATTTGCCCACCCACATACACCGGATGCGATTGCTCCATTAAATAGGCCACCCCAGGGTGGGCTAGATCAGTGGTGCCAAACACCTGCTGTGCCTCAATCAACCGATCGGGACGCCAAATATCTGCAACGGTGATAATGCCGAGAATCACGCCTTCGGGGTCTCGCAGCGCAACGCGCGTTCCCGTTTCAAGTTGCTCCGCGAAGGCTTCGGTCACATCTAGGGTAATTGGCATGGGCCAGAGCGCACCGTTTGCTAAACGCATTTCTGCGACAACACGGTCATAATCGGCTTTACCTAAAAACCCGGTTAGCGGCGAAAAACCACCGTTGGCCAGCAGCTCAAAATCGCACAGCTGCCGCTCAGTCAAATCCCAATCCAGGTAAGCCACAGCAGCCTGTTTAGCCTCAGCGGCTGCCTTTGGATCAAGCATTAAATCCGTTAATTCCGTCACACTGCCTCCGATGGCGGTGCATCCGCCTTTTGATAAACCGCCGGTGTTCTCAGACCAACTGCCGAGAACAACCAAATGCCCGCCGCAAGCGCACAAAAAACAAAAACGCCCTGCACATCATAGGCGCCATAAATCCAGCCGCCCAACACCCCACCAAGGAATGCACCTAGAAATTGCGCCGTGGCATAAACACCCAGCGCCGTACCCCGCATCCCTTCTGGGGCAAAGCGTGTCAGCAAGGAGGGCAAGCTTGCCTCTAATGTATTGAACGCAATAAAGAACAGCAGTAATCCTAGAAGCAGCCCCGGCATCCAATTGCTCCAGCCGGCTAAAATCAAATCGGCAACAATGACTAAACCAGCAACGCCCGCCAGTAAACGATGCAGAATTTTACGCCGCTCACCAATCGCAATAATGAATGCCATTCCTGCCACGGAAAGCAAAAGCACGGGCACATAGACCTGCCAGTGAAGTGCACGATCAATGCCTAACTGCTGTTCTAACACAACCGGCATCACCACAAAGGTGGCGGTTAAAACCAAATGCAAAATTAATACACCAAAGTCTAACCGCAAGAGATCGGGATGCCGCAATACCGTGGGCAGCCCTCCTGCGTTGGCGGTAACCTCTGGCCGCGCTACCCGCTCTCCGCCGGCCGGAACCACCAGATAAAGCAAAGCGATGGCGATCAGCGCAATACCCGCTGTTGCCCAAAAAATACCGCTCAAGCCGGCCATAACACCAATTGCAGGGCCTGCTACCAAAGCCAATAAAAACGCAGCGCCTACACTAATACCAATAAATGCCATCGCTTTGGTGCGCTGCTCATCGCGCGTTAAGTCGGCAGCCAGCGCCATCACCGCAGCGGCAATGGCTCCGCAGCCCTGAATAGCTCGGCCCACAATCACCCCAACAATACCTTGGGCCTCAGCCGCCACCACACTGCCAATCGCAAAAATAACCAATCCAATGACAATAACCGTGCGCCGGCCAATTCGATCAGAAAGCATGCCAAAAGGAATCTGCAACAGTGCTTGGGTCAGCCCATAGGCACCAATCGCAAGGCCAATCAGCATGGGTGTTGCGCCATCAAGCTCTGCGCCGTATAGCGCAAATACCGGTAGGATCAAAAAAAGCCCGAGCATGCGCAGGCCAAATATGAACGACAAACCTGCCGTTGCGCGACGTTCGCCGACCGTCATTCGGCTGCCGCCCTTCTTATTGCTGCCGTGCACGGGTTCCCCTGTCTCTGCGTGGTTGTACTGGGGCGGTATACTATCAAATTGTTTGTAGTAGGACGCCCATGCATAAAATTCTCATCGAAGGTGCTCGAACGCATAATCTAAAGAATCTCTCTTTAGCACTGCCGCGTGACCAGCTCGTTGTTATCACCGGCTTGTCTGGCTCAGGGAAATCTTCATTGGCCTTTGACACACTTTATGCAGAGGGCCAGCGGCGATACGTTGAGTCATTATCCGCGTATGCGCGGCAATTTCTTTCGGTAATGGATAAGCCGGATGTGGATCGTATTGAGGGACTATCTCCTGCGATTGCGATTGAACAAAAGGCAACCTCACATAACCCGCGCTCAACCGTGGGAACGGTCACTGAAATTCATGACTACTTGCGTCTGCTTTTTGCCCGGGCCGGCACCCCACACTGCCCAACGCACGGCGTAGCGCTTAATGCCCTTGCCGTGAGTGAAATGGTTGATCGTATCCTCGAGCAACCCGCTGATAAGCGCCTAATGCTGCTTGCACCGCGCGTTGATGGACGGCGCGGAGAACACAAAGAAATTTTTGCTGAATTGCGAAGCCAAGGTTTTATTCGTGTTCGTGTTGATGGTGAAGTTTATGAAATTGACGCCTTGCCGCCGCTCGATCCTAAACGTGAGCACACCATAGAGGTGGTGATTGATCGCTTCCGCGTGCGGCCGGATTTAGCCACGCGTTTGGCTGATTCGCTGGAGACCTGTCTAACTTTAGGCGATGGTATTGCCAAAATCATGGACATTGACGATACCACTGCCACACCGCTCATTCTGTCTGCCCGCTATGCCTGTCCAGAATGTGGCTTTTCGCTCACCGAACTTGAGCCGCGGATTTTCTCATTTAATAACCCACGCGGTGCCTGTCCAACTTGTGATGGGCTGGGCGTCGATCAGTTCTTTGACCCGCAACGCGTGGTCACGCAACCTTCACTGTCACTAGCCGCCGGTGCAGTGCGCGGATGGGATCGCAGAAATCCCTTTTACAGTCGGCTGGTTAACGAACTTGCCGAGCAGCACTCCTTCTCAGTAGACACACCCTGGGAAGAGCTACCCGAGACGATTCACAATATTATTCTGACTGGCGATCAGCAAACCGAACCCCCATTCGAAGGGGTGCTGAATATTATGACGCGCCGTTATCGTGAGACCGATTCGGCCGCGGTACGCGAGGAGCTAGCGCAATATCTCACACGGCGAACGTGCCCCGATTGTCAGGGCAGTCGACTCAACGCCGCAGCACGCGCGGTAAAGGTTGATCATCTAACCCTTCCGCAGATCAGCGCTTATGCTATTGATCAGGCGCTGATCCAGCTTAATCAGCTTGAGCTAACCGGCGCAAAAGCGACCATTGCACACGGTATTTTGCAGGAGATCACACAGCGGCTGCAGTTTCTGGCAGATGTAGGATTGAACTACCTATCGCTAGATCGCAGTGCAGATACCCTTTCGGGTGGCGAGGCACAGCGCATTCGCTTGGCCAGTCAAATTGGCGCAGGCCTTGTCGGTGTGATGTATGTCTTGGATGAACCCTCGATTGGTCTTCACCAGCGAGATAACGAAAGACTGCTAGCAACGCTCGTACACCTTCGCGACCTGGGTAATAGCGTGATTGTTGTTGAACATGACGAAGAGGCCATTCGCCACGCCGATTACATTGTTGATATGGGGCCGGGGGCCGGTATCGCGGGCGGCCATGTGGTGGCGGCGGGAGATGTTGACACCCTAATAGCAACGCCCGAGTCCTTAACCGGAGACTACCTGGCGGGACGCAAAGCGATTGCAGTGCCTCAAGCCCGTCGAATGCCCAAAAAAGACCGAGGCATTACCATTCGCGGCGCTCGGGGGAATAACCTAAAAAGCATTGATGCGTTTTTTCCTGCCGGTTTGTTGATTGGTGTGACGGGGGTTTCTGGCTCAGGTAAATCCACGCTCATTAACGATACGCTATACCCCGCCGCCGCGCGCGCACTCAATCGCGCCACGCTGCAGCCTGCTCCATGCGATGGTATAGAGGGGTTGGAGCATTTCGATAAAGTTGTGGATATCGACCAAAGCCCCATTGGGCGTACACCACGGTCCAACCCAGCCACTTATACGGGGTTATTTACGCCCATTCGGGAGCTGTTTGCCGGTACACCCGAGGCCCGCTCGCGCGGCTATGGCCCGGGGCGATTTAGCTTTAACGTGAGTGGTGGGCGATGTAGCGCCTGTCAGGGTGAAGGCATGCTACGCGTAGAGATGCACTTTCTTGCCGATGTTTATGTTCCCTGCGATGTCTGCAAAGGCGCTCGATATAATCGCGAAACGCTGCAGGTGCGTTATCGGGGACTTCACATCGCGGATGTGCTCGATCTTACGGTTGTTGATGCGCTTGAGGTTTTTGCGGCAATTCCAGTGATTGCCCGCAAACTACAAACGCTTATTGATGTGGGGTTGGGATATCTAAAACTCGGTCAGAATGCTGTCACGCTGTCTGGGGGTGAAGCACAGCGCGTCAAACTTGCCCGTGAGTTATCTAAGCGAGACACCGGCAATACGCTTTATATCCTTGATGAGCCCACCACTGGCCTACATTTTCACGATATTGCGCAGCTGCTCAGCGTTATTGAAAGACTGCGTGACGATGGCAACACCATTGTTGTGATCGAACACAACCTTGATGTCATAAAAACCTGTGATTGGTTAATTGATCTTGGGCCAGAGGGTGGGGATGGGGGCGGCATGATCCTGTCTGAAGGCACGCCCGAACAAATTGCTCAGGCGGCCCATTCTCATACCGGACGGTTTCTAGCGCCGCTGCTTACGGCAGCAGATGCGCCACCGCATCGCGCTCCTCGGTAAGCTCTTGCTCGGTGGCAAGCATGCGCTCACGCGAGAAATCGTCAACGTCTAAGCCCTGCACAATTTCATAATGGCCATTCACACAGCGTACGGGGAATGAGTAAATTAAACCCTCGGCAATGCCATAGCTGCCATCAGACGGAATGGCCATGCTGACCCAGTCGCCTTCTGGCGTACCCAGTGTCCAATCCCGCATATGATCAATGGCCGCACTGGCTGCTGATGCCGCACTCGACTGACCCCGGGCCTTAATGATTGCGGCCCCGCGTTGCTGAACCGTGGGAATGAAGGTCTCTTCTAGCCATGCTTGATCAACCTGATCAGCCGCTGGGCTGCCTTTGACCAACGTATGGCTGATATCGGGATACTGCGTGGCAGAGTGATTACCCCATACGGTCATGCGGGTAATGTCGTTAACATGGGCGCCCACACGTCCAGAAAGCTGAGCCAATGCGCGGTTATGATCAAGCCGTGTCATTGCCGTGAAGCGACCAGGATCCAGATCAGGTGCATTACGCATCGCAATTAACGCATTGGTATTGGCCGGGTTACCGACAGCTAAAACGCGTACGTCACGGCTGGCTACGGCATTCATCGCCTTGCCCTGTGCCGAGAAAATGGCCGCGTTAGCTTCTAGAAGATCTTTGCGTTCCATACCCGGCCCGCGCGGCTTTGCGCCCACCAGCAGGATGTAATCAGCATCACGAAAGGCCTCTTCCGCCTGGTCACTGGCTTGGATGCCGGCCACCAATGGGAAGGCGCAGTCGTCAAGCTCCATCACCACGCCTTGAAGCGCATCCATCGCGGGAGAGACTTCCAGCAACTGCAATATGACCGGCTGATCAGGGCCCAACATATCGCCTGACGCGATCCGAAATAACAAGCTGTAGCCGATTTGGCCAGCAGCCCCAGTTACCGCAACACGTACGGGTGCTTTCATGCTCATTCTCCCTATTACGAGGCTTCTGCTACCTCTTCGCGCTCAGGCTCTGGCTCTTCAACTTCTGGTAACGGCCGATCAACGAGCTCGACAAATGCCATTGGCGCATTGTCACCCGCACGAAAGCCCGCTTTGAGGATTCGCAGATACCCACCAGGACGTTCGCGATAGCGTGGTCCAAGTTCGTCAAAGAGCTTGGTGACCATCTCTTTATTTCGCAGGCGCGAAAAAGCCAGACGCCGATTAGCGACAGAATCTGTGCCAGCTAATGTAATGAGTGGCTCGGCAACCCGGCGCAGTTCCTTTGCTTTAGGTAGCGTTGTACGAATAGCTTCATGCTCGAAAAGCGACGCTGACATGTTTCTAAACATAGCGGCGCGATGAGAGCTATTCCGATTCAGTTTCCGTCCGGACTTACGATGACGCATAACTAATTTCCCCTAGCCGGTCGCACGGCTGCGATCCTCAAGGCCGGCCGGTGGCCAGTTCTCGAGCCGCATACCCAATTGAAGCCCATGCTGAGCAAGCACTTCTTTGATTTCGTTCAATGACTTTTTGCCAAGATTTGGTGTCTTGAGCAACTCGACTTCCGTTTTTTGAACCAAATCACCCACAAAATGGATGCTTTCGGCCTTCAAACAGTTTGCTGAGCGAACGGTCAGTTCAAGATCGTCGATCGGACGCAGTAAAACCGGATCAACCTCTGGTTCTTTGCGAACCGGCTCAACCTCACTTTCGCCACCCTCTAGGTCAACAAAAACCGAAAGTTGATCGCGAAGCACGCTGGCCGCAAGCCGAATGGCTTCTTCTGGTTCGATGACGCCACTTGTCTCAATGTCCATGACCAGCTTATCGAGATCCGTCCGCTGCTCAACACGAGCGCTTTCCACGTTGTACGAAACGCGTCGAACCGGGCTGTAAGTTGCATCTAGTGCCAGTCGGCCCGTACCCCGATCTTCGTCGTCGTCGCGCGAGGTTGCGGGCTCATAGCCGCGCCCCTTGCTGACCGTAATCGTCATGCTAATCTCACCCGCTTTGGTTAGATTGCAGATAACGAGCTCAGGATTTTTCACCTCAACATTGCCTTCTGCGGCAATATCTGCAGCCGTTACTACACCAGGCCCTTTTTTATGCAAGCGCAAGGTTGCCTCTTCACGGCCCACTAAGCGCACTGCGAGATTTTTGAGGTTAAGCAGAATGTCGACAACGTCTTCCTGCACACCTTCAACCGCGGTGTACTCGTGAAGCACGCCCTCGATCTCCACCTCGGTAACGGCATATCCCGGCATCGAGGAGAGCAGCACGCGCCGTAGCGCATTACCCAACGTATGCCCGAAACCACGCTCTAGTGGCTCGAGAGTAATTTTTGCGCGTCGATCGTTGACTGCGTCAACTTCAACAACCCGCGGTTTAAGGAAATCCTTAAACTGACCTTGCATGAGAGAAACTCCTGGTCCGCACCGCCGCTATTTGCAGCACTACTTGGAATAAAGCTCAACGATCAGAGACTCATTAATCTCTGCCGCCAAATCTTGTCGTTCTGGAACTTGCTGAAGCACGCCCTGGAACTGGTTCGAATCGACCTCGACCCAATCGGGCAGGCCGTTCTGCTGCGCCATTTCCATAGCCGCCTGAATACGCAGCTGCTTACGCGCCCGCTCACGAATATTGACGGTATCGCCTGCTTTTACCTCAGCAGACGCTACGTTCGTGATACGGCCGTTATGCTCAACGGCCCGGTGTGCCACTAACTGACGGGCTTCTGCACGCGTAGCCGCAAAACCCATCCGATAAACGACGTTATCAAGGCGAGTTTCCAGCAACTGAAGCAGGTTTTCACCGGTATTGCCTTTGCGGCGATCCGCCTCTTTGTAATAACGCCGGAACTGCCGCTCCAACACGCCGTAAATACGACGCACTTTCTGTTTTTCCCGCAACTGCAGCCCATAGTCAGAGAGCCGCCCGCGGCGCTGGCCATGCTGCCCAGGGGGCGTATCCAGCTTACACTTGCTCTCCAAAGGCCGAACACCACTTTTAAGATAAAGATCGGTGCCTTCCCGGCGAGCCAGCTTACATGTCGGTCCGATATAACGTGCCATTTTCAAAAACCCCTAAATCAGACGCGACGCTTTTTGGGAGGACGACATCCATTGTGTGGAATCGGCGTCACATCCTCGATGTTAGTAATCCGGTAGCCTGAGTTATTCAGTGCTCTGACTGCTGACTCTCTACCCGGCCCTGGCCCCTTCACGCGGACTTCCAGATTTTTCAATCCGTAATCCTTAGCGGCTTCGCCTGCGCGCTCTGAGGCAACCTGTGCGGCAAACGGTGTGCTCTTACGAGAACCCCGAAAACCACTGCCCCCGGCGCTTGCCCAAGAAAGGGCATTCCCCTGCCGATCGGTGATCATAATGATCGTGTTATTGAACGTTGCGTTGATATGCGCAATCCCGTCGACAACCGTGCGTTTAATACGCTTGCGGGTGCGAGTGGTCGGCTTTGCCATGAACTGCTTTCCTGCTCTACGTTATCGGGTGACCGCACGACGTGGTCCCTTACGGGTCCGTGCGTTCGTACGAGTTTTTTGGCCGCGTACCGGCAGCCCTCTGCGATGACGGATGCCGCGATAGCAGCCCATGTCCATCAACCGCTTAATATCCATTGCGACCTGACGGCGTAAATCGCCTTCAACCACAACCTCATTAATCGCTCCGCGAATACGCTCAAGCTCATCATCAGTGAGCTCTTTAATCTTGCGCTCTGGCGCAACACTTGCTGCATCACAAATCTGTTTTGCACGCGTACGGCCAATGCCGTAGATCGACGTCAGCGCGATCACCGTGTGCTTGTTGGTGGGGATATTTACCCCAGCAATACGGGCCATGTACCGTTACTCCCGAGTTTGTCCAGCTTCGCGGAAACCGCCTAGTATAGGTGCTTCCACGCGTTGTCTTCAAGCGAAAACGCCAATCTATCAGCCTTGTCGCTGTTTATGGCGCGCATCTGTGGTGCAAATTACGCGCACGACACCGCCGCGTTTAATCACCTTGCAGTTTCGGCAAATCTTTTTTACCGATGCACGTACTTTCATCGTCCCGTCTCCGATAATCTCGTTTTACACGCCCAATCGCGGGGCGCGAAGCTTAGCAGAAGCTGCGCCAGTAAGCGAGCCTCTACCGTAATAACCCACCCCCGGGGCGACTATGCGCCTGCAGGTTGGCTTTTTTCATCAATGGTTCGTACTGATGCGATACCAAATGTGCTTGTAGCTGAGACATAAAGTCCATCACCACAATGACGATGATCAGTAATGACGTCCCGCCAAAGTAAAACGGCACGTTCCAATACAAAATCAAAAACTCTGGCAGCAAACACACGGCGGTAATGTAAATCGCCCCAACAAGCGTCAGCCGAGTCATGACTTTGTCAATAAACCGTGAGGTTTGCTCGCCCGGCCGCACGCCAGGAATAAACGCACCGGATTTTTTTAAGTTATCTGAGGTGTCGCGAGAATTGAACACCAACGCCGTATAGAAAAAGCAGAAAAAGATAATTGCTGCTGCATACAGGGCGATATACAACGGCTGCCCCGGGCTTAGTGTTTGCCCGAGCCGCTGCATCCAAGCAAACCCCTCCATTTCACCAAACCACTGCCCGATTGTTGCGGGAAACAAAATAATACTGGAGGCAAAGATGGCCGGTATCACACCCGCCATATTAATTTTAAGCGGGAGATGGCTGGTTTGGCCGGCGTACATCTTGCGACCTTGCTGCCGCCGCGCATAATTAATGGTAATGCGGCGCTGGCCACGCTCCATAAAGACAATAAACCAAATGACCGCCAGCGCCAGAATCAATAAAAATAGTACCGCAGGAATAGCGAGTTCACCGGTACGAGATAATTCTAATGTGCCACCTAGCGCCGCCGGTAAGCCTGCAACAATGCCCGCAAAAATAATTAAAGAGATGCCATTGCCGATGCCGCGCTCAGTAATCTGCTCGCCGATCCACATTAAGAACATCGTGCCCGTCACCAATGTGGTGGTGCCGATAAAGATAAATGCCGGGCCGGGGGCCATGACCACACCCTGATTTTGCAGGGCAACCGTAATACCGATGCCTTGGAACAGTGCTAAAGCAAGTGTGCCATAACGCGTATATTTGGTAATTTGGCGCCGCCCTTGCTCACCTTCCTTCTTTAACTGCTGAAGTGAAGGGATGACCGCGGCCATTAGCTGCATGATGATCGATGCCGAAATATAAGGCATAACCCCCAATGCAAAAATTGAAAGCCGACCCAGCGCACCGCCTGAGAACATGTTAAACATGTCGAGAATCGTGCCGGACTGCGCATCAAACATCTGCGCTAAAGCGGCCTGGTCGATACCTGGAATGGTAATGTGTGCGCCAAGCCGATAAACGACCAGCGCAAGCACGACAAACATTAACCGTTGTCGCACCTCGGTAAGCCGGCCCATGCCGCCCATGGCTCCTGCATTGGCTGCTGGACCTGCCACTTAACCCCCGACCCGTCCGCCGGCTTTTTCAATTGCCGCAAGCGCACCAGCCGTGGCTCGAACGCCCTCCAGCGTGACTGCCCGATCAACCGTGCCAGAAGCAATGACTTTCACATCGCGGATACCGCTGGTAATGAGCCCCGCCGCTTTTAGGGTGTCTAAGCTGACGACATCGCCTTCAACTTTTCCAATTTCAGACAACCGAACCTCGGCCGTTACACGGCCTTTGCGGGAACTAAATCCAACCTTCGGCACCCGGCGCTGCAAAGGCATTTGACCGCCTTCAAAGCCAACCTTATGAAAACCACCGCTACGTGACTTCTGGCCTTTATGACCGCGGCCAGCCGTTTTTCCGTTACCCGAGCTTGAACCTCGGCCAACGCGATTGCGTTCTTTACGTGAGCCCTCTGCAGGGCTTAATGAGTTCAGACGCATAACCTAGAGCTCCTCAACGGCGAGCATGTATGAGACTTTGTTGATCATGCCGCGATTTTCGGGGGTATCTTGCACAACCACGCTGTGGCGGATGCGACGTAAACCCAACCCGGCAACGCAGGCTTTATGCCGTGCGAGCCGACCCGAAACGCTGCGAGTCAACGTAACACGAAGCTGTTTGTTCTTGGCCATGATTAGCTCTGAACCTCTTCAACAGTTTTGCCGCGCTTAGCCGCCACCTGATCGGGCGAGCTGTAGTCGGTTAATGCGTTAATCGTTGCACGAACAACATTAACGGGGTTGCGCGAGCCAATTGCCTTGGCCAACACATCCTGCACCCCAACCACTTCAAACACTGCGCGCATTGCACCGCCGGCAATGATGCCGGTACCTGCCGAGGCAGGCTGCATAAACACTTTGCTCGAACCATGGTTGGCAGTCATGGGATATTGCAACGTTGGCCCGTTGAGGCTGACCTTGCGCATGTTCTGCCGCGCTTTTTCCATCGCTTTCTGAATGGCAAGTGGCACTTCGCGCGCCTTACCATAACCAAAACCGACAGAACCCTCGCCATCGCCCACCACGGTCAAGGCAGTGAAGCCGAACTGACGACCACCCTTTACCACCTTGGCTACGCGGTTGATGGTGATGAGCTTTTCGCGAAAACCTTCACCGCTGACGTCGTTAGTCGCCATAACCTATGCGCCTCTATTCAAAATTTGAGTCCGGCTTCCCGGGCAGCATCGGCAATTGCCTGCACCCGGCCGTGATATTTGAAACCTGCTCGGTCGAACGCTACTTCCGTAATGCCCGCCGCTACGGCCCGCTCTGCGATTGCTTGACCCACTGCCCGTGCCGCCTCGATATTGCCCCCATGAGCAAGATCGCCGCGTACGCTTTTCTCGAGCGTAGAGGCAGCCGCCACGGTTTGGGTGGCATCGGCCGTAATCACTTGAGCGTATGTATGCCGAGGCGTGCGATGAATGGTCAATCGCACGGAGCCCAGCTCCCGCATCTTGGCGCGGCTCTTCCGAGCTCGGCGCTGTCTTGCTGACTTTTTGTCCATCACCGTCACTTCTTCTTGGCTTCCTTCATGATGACTCGCTCGTCGGCATATCGAACGCCCTTGCCTTTATAAGGCTCTGGCGGACGATAAGCGCGGATATTTGCCGCCACCTGACCGACCTGCTGCTTGTCAATACCTTTAACTACGACCTCCGTATTAGACGGAGTTTCAACCGTAATCCCCTCGGGAACCGGATGCTCAACCGGATGCGAAAAACCTAACGCGAGACTGAGCTTTTTGCCCTGTGCCTGCGCTCGATAACCCACACCCACCAATTGCAACCGGCGTTCAAAACCTTCACTGACCCCAACAACCATGTTGTTGACTAGCGAGCGTGTTGTGCCCGCCAATGCCATGGCGTCTTGGCGCTCCCGGTTAGGAGCAAAGGTTAGCTGCCCGTCTGCCTGCGCCACATCCACCCATTCATGAATGGTGTGTTGCAGTTCACCTTTTGCGCCTTTGACTTTAATTTCCCGTTCAACACCGAGAGTAACCTCGACCCCTTTAGGAATTTGTACTGGCGCTTTCGCTACTCTAGACATCGCGCATTTGCCCCGTCGTTAAAACACCACACAGAGAACTTCACCGCCATGACCAGCATCACGTGCTGCTCGGTCGGTCATCACTCCCCGTGAGGTAGAAACAATGGCTGTACCCAATCCTCCACGTACCCGTGGAAGAGAGCGCTTGCCTTCAAATCGACGCAAGCCGGGCCGGCTGACTCTGTGAATCTCCTCGATGACCGGACGGCCTTCGTGGTATTTCAATGTCACCAGCAGTGTCGGCTTTTTCTCGTCGCCGTCGACGCGGTAGTCGTGGATGTAACCCTCTTCTTTCAATACCCGCGCAATCGCCTGTTTTACCTTTGAGGATGGCATTGCCACCTCAGGCTTTTCAGCTGACTGCCCGTTCCGAATCCGGGTCAGCATATCCGCGATGGGATCGGTCATGCTCATGTTCGCTTCACCTGGTTCCTTGCCTGATTACCCTTGCCCATGCCAATTACCAACTGGACATCTTCAGGCCGGGGATCTCGCCGCGCATGGCGGCCTGGCGGAGCATATTCCGAGCCAGACCGAATTTGCGGTAATAACCGCGCGGCCGGCCGGAGACATTGCACCGGTTACGCCCACGAGTGGGACTTGCATTGCGCGGAAGGTTTTGAAGCCTCTCCTGCGCTGCTGCCCGATCCTCTTCTGAGGAAGCCGGGCTCCGAATAATTTCCTTCAGCTCTACGCGCTTATCTGCAAAACGGCTGCGTACACGCTTCCGCTTGAGCTCACGCTGGACCATGGAAACCTTTGCCATTTCCTGCCCTCTTTACTTGCGGAAAGGAAAGCCAAAACCCTCGAGCAGGGCCATCGCTTCCTCATCCGTCGTTGCCGAAGTGCCGATTGCGATATCCATGCCACGAATGGCATCGATCTTGTCAAACTCCATCTCTGGAAAGACAAGCTGCTCTCGAACACCGAGATTATAGTTACCACGCCCATCAAAGGACCGCGGCGAGAATCCACGAAAGTCGCGAATTCGCGGCGCTGCCACGTTGACGAAACGATCCAAGAATTCGTACATGCGCTCACGACGTAACGTGACCTTGGCACCAATTGGCCAGCCATCCCGAATCTTAAACCCAGCCACCGCTTTGCGTGTGTAGGTTACGATCGGTTTCTGACCGGCGATCGCTGCAAGATCTTCCGTTCCACCATCAATCGCTTTTTTGTCGCGCGTTGCCTCACCAAGCCCCATATTAAGGACGATCTTCTCCAGCCGCGGCACCTGCATTGGATTGGCGTACTGGAAACGCTCGGTCAGCGCTCCGACAATTTCGTTTTTGTATTGCTCCCGCAATCTGGCCATCACGGCACCCTAATCAATTAGTTCGTTATCGGACTTGAAGTATCGGACTTTACGTCCGTCTTCCGCCGTGCGAATTCCAACCCGATCAGCTTGACCGGTGCTGGGGTTATAAATCGCTACATTTGATAAATGCAGCGGCATTTCTTTTTCAATAATTCCACCCGGGTCATTTGCCTGTGGATTGGCGCGCTTATGCTTTTTCACCATATTCGCGTTTTCCACCACAACCCGATCATTCTCCGGGATCACCCGAATCACTCGCCCACGCCGGCCTTTATCTTTACCGGCAATGACCATCACTTCGTCACCGCTTTTAATCTTACGCATGACTACAGCACCTCCGGCGCCAAGGAAATAATGCGCATAAACCGCTCGGTACGCAGCTCACGGGTAACCGGTCCGAAGACACGTGTTCCGATGGGCTGCAGGTTGTTGTTCAACAACACCGCCGCGTTACCATCAAAACGGATCAAGGATCCGTCTGGGCGACGCACACCGTGACGGGTGCGAACCACCACCGCGTTATAAACCTCACCTTTTTTAACTCGACCTCGGGGGATCGCGTCTTTGACGCTGACCTTAATGATGTCCCCGATGCCGGCGTAACGACGCTTGGAACCGCCCAGCACTTTAATGCACTGAACCTCCTTCGCTCCGCTGTTATCCGCCGCGCCGAGCAGCGTCTGCATCTGAATCATGGCGACTTATTCTCCAGTTCGTACTTGCTTACTGCGCTGCGCGTTCAACAATTTCAACCAAATTCCAGCATTTGCTTTTGGAAATTGGCCGACACTCTTCAACAACAACCCAGTCGCCTATCTGACAGGCATTCTCGGCATCATGCGCGTGGACCTTCGTTGTCCGACGCATGAACTTGCCATATAGCGGGTGTCGCACCCGGCGCTCAACCGCTACCGTAATGGTTTGCTCCATCCGGTTGCTGACTACGCGGCCATTCACGGTCCGCTTTACGCTCGTGCTCTCGCTCATGACTTATCGCCCGCCTTACTCTTTTCGTTAATCACCGTCTTGATGCGCGCAATTTCGCGACGCACACGCTTGACCTGGTCGGGCCGGGCCAACTGACCTGTTGACTGCTGCATGCGCAAGTTAAATTGCTCTTTCCGCTGCTCAAGCAGCTCGGCCTCTAATGCCGTGATATCTTTTTCGCGAAGTTCGGTTGCCTTCATTACATTGCCGTCCGCTCAACGAAGCGAGTTTGCACCGGAAGCTTGGCAGCCGCGCGGCGGAAAGCCTCGCGAGCGACCTCTTCCGAGACTCCTTCGATCTCATAAATGACCCGACCCGGCTGCACTTTAGCGGCCCAATGGTCGACGTTGCCCTTACCCTTACCCTGACGCACTTCAAGTGGCTTAGAGGTAATCGGCGTATCGGGGAAAATCCGAATCCAAATTTTACCGCCACGCTTCACATGACGGTTAATTGCCCGACGGCCTGCCTCAATCTGACGTGCCGTGACGGGACCGCGAGTGGTGGACTTAAGCCCAAACTCACCGAAGTTCACTTTGTCACCGCGTGTAGCAAGCCCGTTGTTACGGCCTTTTTGTTGCTTCCTAAACTTGGTGCGCTTTGGCTGCAGCATCTCGTTTCCCCTTTAGGTTCCGTTAGGCCGCAGTGGAGCGGCTATCGGCAACTTTGTCGGTGTCCAAAATTTCGCCCTTAAACACCCACACCTTCACGCCGATAACGCCGTAAGTTGTGTGTGCCTCGGCAAACCCATAATCGATATCAGCACGCAGGGTATGCAGCGGCACCCGTCCTTCGCGATACCACTCACTCCGTGCAATTTCTGCACCGTTGAGCCGGCCACCGACCTGAATCTTAATGCCCTGAGCACCCAGCCTCATCGCATTGCCCACGGCACGCTTCATGGCGCGACGGAACATAATACGGCGCTCAAGCTGCTGAGCCACATTCTCGGCCACCAACTGGGCATCGAGCTCAGGCTTACGAATCTCTTCGATGTTGACGTGCACCGGAATACCCATCTGCTGGGTCAACTCACGCCGCAGCCGATCAATATCTTCGCCCTTTTTACCAATTACGATGCCAGGCCGGGCCGTATGAATAGTAATCAGCGCATTCTTTGCAGGACGCTCAATACGAATACGACTGATCGACGCATGTGATAACCGCTTACGAATGTATTCGCGAATCCGGAAATCTGTATGCAACTGATCACCAAAGTTGCTGCTATTGGCGTACCACATCGACCGCCAATCTTCAGTGATGCCCAGTCGAAAACCTGTTGGATGAACCTTATGACCCATTACCGAAAACCCCTAGTCCTCTGCGACCGCCACAGTAATGTGGCTAGTCCGCTTCAGGATGCGATTCGCCCGGCCCTTGGCCCGCGGCTGAACGCGCTTATACATCGGTCCCTCATCCACAAGGATGCGGGAAATGCGGAGCTCATCAATGTCCGCACCGCTGTTGTGTTCTGCATTGGCGATGGCGGAATCGACCACCTTGCGCACAATGGCTGACGCCTTCCGCGGGCTAAACTCGAGCAGCTCGAGCGCACGCGCCACGGGAAGACCCCGAATCTGGTCTGCGACTAACCGCACTTTCTGCGGTGAGATAATTGCATACCGAAGTTTGGCCGACGTTTCCATGACCTACCTCTTACCCTTCTTGTCGGCCACATGACCCTTGAAGGTACGCGTGCTTGCGAACTCACCAAGTTTGTGTCCAACCATGTTCTCGTTGACAAGCACCGGCACATGCTGGCGCCCGTTGTGGACGGCGATTGTCAATCCGACCATCTCCGGCACCACCATGGAACGCCGCGACCAAGTTTTAATCGGACGCTTGTTATTAGTCTCAATCGCCTGCTGAACCTTCTTCAGCAAGTGACTCTCTATAAACGGGCCTTTACGTATCGAGCGTGGCACTATTCATCCACCCCTACTAGTTAGCGTTTGCGACGGCGCACGATGAATTGATCAGTGCGCTTGTTGCTACGAGTCTTATGTCCTTTCGTCGGCACGCCCCATGGCGTAACCGGATGACGACCACCGGAGGTCCGTCCTTCACCACCACCATGCGGATGGTCTACCGGGTTCATGACCACACCACGAACGGTGGGGCGGCGTCCGGCCCAGCGCGAAGCGCCAGCCTTACCCAAAGACCGCAAAGCATGCTCGGCGTTACTGACTTCGCCGATTGTGGCGCGGCACTCTGAGAGCACCTTACGCATTTCGCCGGAGCGCAAACGCAACGTGGCGTAAGCACCCTCACGGGCAACTAACTGCACGCTAGCGCCTGCTGAGCGAGCCATTTGCGCGCCCTTGCCAGGCCGCATTTCGATGCAGTGCACCTGAGTACCCAACGGAATGTTGCGCAGTGGCAGCGTATTACCCGGCTTAATGGGAGCGCCAACGCCTGAGCGTATTTCTTGGCCGACTTTTAAGCCTTTCGGCGCAATGATGTAACGCCGCTCACCATCACGATATAAAACGAGCGCAATATGAGCGCTACGATTTGGATCGTACTCAAGCCGTTCTACTGTTGCCGGAATACCGTCTTTAGAGCGCTTGAAATCGATTTCTCGATAACGCCGCTTATGACCACCACCAATATGGCGCGTGGTAATCCGACCCTGATTGTTGCGCCCGCCGCTTTTGCTGAGCTTTTTCACCAACGGAGCATAGGGCTCTCCGCGGTGGAGGCCTTCTTTCGAAGGCTGGACAACAAATCTCCGGCCGGGAGAAGTTGGTTTTGCTTTGCGCAGTGCCATGCTCTTAGTTCCCGTTCGCCTGTTCGATTACTCTACGCCGCCAATGAAATCGAGCTCTTCGCCCGCTTCCAATGCCACGTAAGCCTTTTTCCAATCGGAGCGCTTTCCCTTCACGCGACCGAAGCTTTTCCGCTTACCATTCACGTTAACAACGCGAACGTCTTTAACCTTCACCTCAAAGAGTGCCTCGACGGCCGCCTTCACCTCGCGCTTGGTCGCGGTAACTGCGACCTTAAAGACGACTTGGTTGGCCTCATCCGCAATAACCGTACTCTTTTCTGAGACGTGCGGACCATGCAGCACCTGATAGATGCGCTCCTGATTCATGCGAGCCACTCCTCAATTCGACGTAACGCATCGACCGTAATCACTACATTCTCGTGCGTCAGCAGCGTTACAGGATCTAGCGCCTCGGTATCACGCACATCAACATGCGGAAGATTACGGACCGCCAGATATAAATTTTCGCTAATCACCGCACCAATAATCAGTGCATCAGCGCTACCGACTAACTGCGTGACCGCAGCCAACGCGTCTTTCGTCTTGGCTGTTTGCAGGTCAAAATCATCAACCACTTTCAACCGATCCTGACGCAAAAGCTCAGACAGGATGGAGCGCATCGCCCCGCGATACATTTTGCGATTTACCTTCAGCGAATGATCGCGTGGCTTGGCCGCAAAGGTCTGGCCGCCACTGCGCCAGAGTGGGCTACGAATGCTACCGGCACGGGCACGACCGGTGCCTTTTTGCCGCCATGGCTTGGCGCCGCCGCCACGCACCTCTGAACGCGTTTTCTGCGCTTTGGTGCCAGCGCGCGCGCCGGCCAAATAAGCGACTACAACTTGATGAACCAATGGCTCACGGTAGTCGACACCGAATGTTTGATCTGAAACTTCAACCTTTCCGCTACCGGAGGCGAGCTGCACGTCCATCACTTCCCTCCTTGTGCCGCAGCTTTCACTGCCGGCCGAACAATAACGTCTCCATTAGGGCTGCCAGGAATAGCGCCACTAATGAGAAGCAGGTTGCGATCTGTATCAACCACCACAACCTCTAGGTTTTGAATGGTTTTGCGCACGTTACCCATCTGTCCGGCCATCTTTTTGCCTTTAAAGACACGGCCTGGATCTTGTGCCTGACCGATCGAGCCCGGCTTACGATGAGCAAGCGAGTTACCGTGTGTAGCATCCTGCATATGGAAGTTATGCCGCTTCACGGTGCCGGCAAAGCCTTTACCTTTAGAGGTGCCCGTTACATCCACAACGGCCCCCACTTCGAACTGCTCAACTGTCAGCTCTCCGCCTGGCTCAACAGTTACGTCGTCATCACCACTTAAGCGGAACTCCCAAAGCCCCCGACCCATCTCGACACCCGCTTTTGCGGCATGACCGGCTACCGCTTTGGTAACCCGTGATGGACGACGAGAGCCGGTTGTTACCTGCAATGCAGAATAACCGTCGGTTCCTTGCGTTTTAATTTGCGTAACGCGGTTGGGCGCGGCTTCAATAACCGTTACAGGCACTGAAGTACCGTCTTCCTTAAAAACCCGCGTCATGCCGCATTTGCGGCCGACGATTCCGATTGCCATCGTCGAATTCCTCTTTAATGCATTTGCCGCCTGCTGCATCGGCCGTAACTTGCCTTTAGGTAAAGCAAAATTAACGCGCCATCAGCAGACGCCATCTGTCCAAATTGTCTCTTTAACGAGGCGCCAGCGCTTTGCGTTGGCGATGTAAGGGCCCGCCTCGGTGGCCTAGTCAGCTGACTAGGGCCCAGGTAGTTCCCCGAAACTCAGGAGAGCTTGATCTGTACATCAACTCCAGCAGACAAATCGAGCTTCATTAGCGCATCGACGGTTTTGTCTGTCGGATCAACGATATCCATCAATCGCTTATGAGTCCGAATCTCGTACTGGTCTCGCGCATCCTTATTCACATGCGGCGAAATCAGTACAGTAAACTTTTCTTTCTTCATAGGCAAGGGCACCGGGCCTTTTACTTGCGCACCGGTGCGTTTTGCGGTTTCCACAATCTCGCGGGCAGCCTGATCGATCAAACGATGATCGAAGGCTTTGAGGCGAATGCGGATCTGCTGACTAGAACTTGCCATACCTATTTACTCCAGGATCTTTGCGACAACGCCGGCGCCGACCGTACGGCCACCCTCACGCACCGCAAACCGCAGACCCTCTTCCATGGCAATCGGCGCAA
>NZ_WJPP01000003.1 GCF_009649225.1 Spiribacter salilacus | reverse complement strand
GATTACCCCGTTATTCGGCGCCCTAGGTAAATCTATGCAAAACGAGAATTCCTCTGCCGATCGGCAGAAATTTACCTAGGGAGCCAACAACCACCGCCACTAAGTCGAGATCTGATGCCGCTCGAGCTCGCGCCAGCGAGAGGTTGATCTTGAGTTTACTAGATTAATCTAGTATTTTTACTAGACGCACCTAGCAAACTTGACCGCCCATGCCCATGCCCGTGCCAATGCCCATGCCAACCAACTACCAAAGATCCTTTGTTACTAACCTCTCGGGCCGTCTCAACGAGGCCGTACCGTTAATGCAGGTTGTGGTTGGCCCGCGGCAGGTGGGAAAAACGACGGGCATACAACAACTTATCGATCAGCAAACGACCCCAGCGCACTATGCAAGTGCCGATGATTTAATCGCAGGCGACGCCCAGTGGCTGCGCGAACAATGGCAGCACGCACGGCTCCTTGGCCCCAACGCGCTGCTCGCTATCGATGAGATCCAGAAAATCCCCAACTGGCCCGAGACCGTAAAAGCGCTCTGGGACGCCGAGGCCCGCCGTGCACCCGAGGAGCGCCTGCGGGTGGTCCTCCTTGGCTCAAGCGCAGTGCAGATTCAGGATGGCGTGACAGAAAGCCTTGCCGGGCGCTTTGAGTTAACGCGCCTCGGTCATTGGCGTTTTTGCGAGCTAAAGGCCGCCTTCGGCTATGACCTCGAGCGCTATCTTGCCTATGGGGGCTACCCGGGCGCCGTGGCCTTCGAGGGAAATCACGATCGCTGGTATGCGTATCTAAAAGACGCCATTGTAGAGACGGTGATTGGCAGGGATATTCTGCAGTTTCAGCGCGTCGGTAAGCCAGCGCTTTTTCGTCAGGCCTTTGAGATCCTCTGCCACTACCCCGCCCAAGAAATCAGCTACACCACGCTCCTTGGCCAGCTTCAGGACAGCGGCAATACCGACCTCATCAAACACTACATTTCCCTCTACGAGAGTGCGTTTATGTTTCATGCACTGGCCAAGTACTCAGCCAAGGCTTGGCGGAGCCGTAGTTCTAGTCCAAAAATGCTGCCCGCCTGCCCCGCGCTCTACACCATGCATCAAAGCCGCCAGATACTGGACGACCCCGAGCAGCGCGGCCGAGTCTTCGAGCTTGCCGTGGGCGCTGAGCTCGCTCAGCTGCCCGGCGCTCTTTACTATTGGCGCGAGGGCAAGGCCGAGGTGGATTTCGTCTATGCTCATCGCGACGCGCTTTACGCCATTGAGGTCAAATCTGGGCGGCGAAAATCCCGAAAGGGCCTCACCGCTTTTCTTGAACAAACCCCGAGCGCCATCCCCGTTATTCTCACCCCAGAGCATTTCAGCGTGTTCTCGGCTGACCCGGTGGCTTTTCTCGAGCGCATTGGTGGTTAGCAAGCGGGGGGGGGGGATTACCCCGTTATTCGGCGCCCTAGGTAAATCTATGCAAAACGAGAATTCCTCTGCCGATCGGCAGAAATTTACCTAGGGGGCCAAAAGTAATCCCGCCCCACCCTCGGGAACTTGGCAATGCACCAACATAAAGTTGAGTTTATCCCATCAATTCCGGCTTATTTGCCTTCAGCCAGTCAATAACTTTTTTTTGAAGGTAAGCGGCATGCTCGACCGCTTCAGCCGCAAGCTCATCTGTAACTGAGTCACCTGAGTAATCGATCAAGTTGCGCTGCTTGCGCAGGCTTTCAAAAAGAACCATCTTTTCGCTATCTAAGCCAATCGTCTGTGGCAATAACTGGATGAGCGTTCGGTGATGGCCCGACACACTAGTCAATGTCCGGTATCCATTGGCCTGCAATGCCGCATTGGCGAGCTGCATGGTCGCCTTATAAGCCATGTCAAAGCTGCCTTCGGATGTTATGCCACTGAGTCGCGCATTCGCCAAACTGCCATCGGCGGCAGAAAGTAAGCGAGTGGTTGTGTCTTTATCAGGGTCGATTCGATCCAGTGTGCGATTAACAAGGTTCTCTAATGTCATTGAGCCTCCTTGCCCAACTCGTCCAGTTTTGCGGCGCCGCCGAGGAGGAAAATTTTTGGACGTGACACGACATTCTCCAAAAATGCATCGCCTTTACCCAGCGAACCTCTCCAAGCGCTCGGCGTGTAGAGCTTTGGATTCACATCCCGGCCAAGCCCTTGCTCCAAGGGCGGCAACAACCGGGCGATGTCTTCAAACCGCAATGAGCCGATAATCATCAGGTCAACATCGCTGGCAACTGTTGCTCGATCCGAAGCCAGCGATCCAAAGATAAAGGCACACTGAATGCGGTCCTGTAGTGGCGCCAGCGCATGTCGCACAACATCGGCCAAGCCAAAGGTCTTGCGGGCGATGCTCGCGAGCTCCTCAAAAATCGGGCAAGTACGATTAGCTTGGAAGACCAACTGATTACCAACCTGCTCCCGGCTGAGAAAACCAAGGTCGGCCAAGGCATTCAACTCTTTTCCGACAGGCGGTGCCGAAAAGCCGGTCAAGCGGGCGACTTCTCTGACGTGATATCGCTGCTCTGGGTGTAGAAGCAGAAGTGCGAGGATTGCCTGTCGACAGCGCGGGAATAGTTGCATCTGGGTCATGGCCGCTTATCGTAACTGATTTTGTTACGATTGTAACAATATTTATTACGATTTAGCTAGGCGAGTGATGGGCCGATACAGTGACCAGCCGCCGCCCTTTAAAGGACGCATGCTCCCATTGAGTGTGCGATGAAGCAACGGACTTTCATAGGTTGACTGTGCATTTGGATTTTGTACGTCAATTGCCATGCGAATGGTTTTACTCAGAATTGATTTGTTATGGCTTTCCCGCGAAAATGTACGAAGTTTCCGTACGTTTGAGGTAAGCCATATGGACTCTGTTAGTGTAAACCGGTTCAGAGATAACCTAAAAGCCTTTGTAGAACAAGCAGTTAGCAATCATACCCCGCTGAAAGTAACTCGGCGCTCCGGCGAAGCGTTCGTGGTGATGAGCGCCGACGACTGGGAGCGGGAGCAAGAAACTCTGTATGTGCTTCAAAATAGCAGTCTGATGCGTCAATTGGCAGAGTCTGCCGCAACCCATACCCAGGGCGCCGGATATATCCCCAAGGAAGGGGAAATCAATGAGATCACTCGTCTTTGAAGGCAGCACTTGGGCGACTTTTGAGCAGCTTCGTGAAAAGGACAGGAAGCTGCATCAAGCTCTGTGCAGGCTGCTGAAAGAAATGCTCCGCGCCGACCCGGCAACAGGACTTGGGAAGCCCGAGCAACTAAAGCATAGCCTTTCAGGCTTTTGGTCCCGGCGAATATCCCAAAAAGACCGTGTGATTTATAAGTTTGACGATCACTATGTCTACATTTTTGCCATTGGGGGCCATTACGATCAAAGGCCATAACGTCCGCATACCTGCCAGCGAGGCCTGCCTGCTGCGCCTGAATCTATCCTCGCGTAAAAAGATGTTTAAAGATTCAACCACTGATCAGCTCTCTGAGTGATTCTGTTTCGGCGGTATCGATCATTTTTTTGGGTGGGGGGTTACCCCGTTATTCGGCGCCCTAGGTAAATCTATGCAAAACGAGAATTCCTCTGCCGATCGGCATAAATTTACCTAGGGCGCCAAAAGTAATACCACCCCACCCTCGGGAACGCGCCAGGGCTATGCAACGTGGTTGTCTTGCTTAGCGCTGTGCTTTAGCAAACTTTCTGCAGGAATTGAAAATGTCTCGTGCAGATCCTAGACGCTGAGCCCCTTCAGAGGAGTTAGTCTGGGCAGACATCAGGCCTTCAATCTCTTTTAAAAGTGATTCTGGCGCGCCCTTGAAACCACAAGGGGTTTTTTGTACGAAACCTGTGTTGCACGCTCTGCGATCTGCGTGATGCTGCCATCGACCACTTCACCACGCCGTACCTGCCTAATGAGCTCTACTTATCGCCTTGGTTATAAATGGGGGGATTACCATGCCACTTGTTATGGGGTGAAACATCCTGCATCCTTTACTTATATCTATCTCCGCGGGGTGTCAAATGACTGCGCTCGAACTCGAAACCCTCAGAAATGCCGCCATGACGCTCTCCGAAAAGGAGCGCGCCGCTTTAGCAAAAGATCTGGTGGCAAGCCTGGATGGCCCTGAAGATGAAGGTGTTGCAGAAGCGTGGGACCGTGAGATTCGCCGAAGAATCCAACAGATTGATTCAGGAGAAGTAGAGCTGCTCGACGCAAAGGAAGTTCTGTCCCGCGCCAGAGATCGAATTAGAGGCTGATAACTTTGATCGCGGATCATTAATCATGTCTAGTTATCCGCATAAAAAGCGGATTTTTCAACATGATTTTCTACACGCGTTTGCGGCGTGGGCAGAAAATAAATGCGTCCCCTTTTCAGCCGATCAAATCTAATCAAGAAATGGCTTCGAGCCCTTTTTTCTGAACCACGGTCAGTAGCCGAAGCGCAGGTCCACCCGGCTTTTTAACTCCACGCTCCCAGTCCGAAACAAGGTTTTTGGATACATTCAAATAGCGGGCAAATACCGGCTGCGAGATATGCTCGCGCACACGAATTGCCTTAATTTCATCCGGAGCAAAAACGTGCACGGGAGTCAGGCACGCATCGTCAAATTCACGCATCGTTTGCTTGTCGACCGCGCCGATGTCATGCAAGGCCTCCATCGTTTCGTGGATGGCGGCAAAGGCATCGCTGCGATATTTTTTAGCCATCTTTTTTCACCTCTTCAAATTGCCCGTTTTCAATCAACTGACGAATCTGGTCGTCTGATAATGCCAGTATCGCCTTGGCAGCCTTTTTGAACTGCTCTTGTTCATCCTCCCGGAGGTTGCCGAGATCACTCTTGGCCTTGCTCTCACCCGGGCGCGCCAATAGTGTTACCCAAGTGTTTTCATGGAAGAATACTGGGGGTACCAGTCTAGATCACTTGGTACTTAGTCGATGGCGCGACCACGCCAAAGATTCAACCGCTGGTCGGTTCTTAGAGTGAGTCTGCGTTGCCGGTATCGATCATTTTTTTGGGGGGGGGTTACCCCGTTATTCGGCGCCCTAGGTAAATCTATGCAAAACGAGAATTCCTCGGCCGATCGGCATAAATTTACCTAGGGGGCCAAAAGTAATACCACCCCACCCTCGGGAACTCGGCAATCACCGCAAAATCGGCAACCGCCTGGTGGGAGCGCAGCGAGGCGGCATTGTGGCGGCTGATGGTGGAGCGGGTTCGAAACCTAAATGACACGCTCAGCCGCAGACACACAATCAGCCTCGGCAAACCCTCACGCCTCTGGCGCCGGCTCCACCCCAACCTCCCGCTTCACCTTCGGCGCTGGGGGCACCCAGGCTTTGAGGTGCTGGCCGACCTGTTCGTAGAAGGTGGGGACGAGGGTCTCCAGTAGCTCAACGAATTTCTGTTTACCGACGAAGGCCCGGGGGTTGTCGTTGAGAGCAATGGGATCAGCCGAGCCGCTAAACCGCCTTGAATTCCAGCTTTTGCTTCAAGTCGTTGAATTGGGAAAACGGGATGATGCCTTCGTGCTGGAGGCGTCCCGCCACAATCCCCGAGTGCAATGACAGCTTCTCGGCGAAGGCAACGATCTCGCTGCGTGTTTTTAAGGCACTCAGCTCAGCGGCATGCTCTTGCGGAATCAAATAATCCGCGGCCCACTGGTTCGCCTCATGTTCCTCGTCACCCACTGATCGTCCGGAATTGGGGTCATCGAGATAGATCGATTCCTTTGCGCCGCGATCTTTTCCGTGTAACAGGATATGGGCGGCCTCATGAAAAAAAGTAAACCAGAATTTGTCGTTGGTTTTTCCACGCAGAGATAGCTGGATCAGGGGCTTGGTGGGGGCTAACCAACGCGCGACGCCGCTTACATGGCTACGCGGCACGGCTGGCACAAACACCAGATGCACACCTGCCTCCCCCAATAGCCGTCTCATCTCGCCGGAGAATTCATCGGGCGGCGAGCGAGTCAGCCCTCGCACCTCAGTTAGTGCCTTCTCGAACCGGCGGGCATTGTATTTGGGAAGATCCCCAAGCTTCTCGGCGTCATGCTCTCCCATGCGAAGCCAGGCAGAGACGGCTCCGATGGGGTATTCCACCCGCTGGCTTCTACGAAACGAGAGTTCCAGGTTCCCATACTGGCTACCCCATTCATCCGGCGTTGCCACTCGAAAAAACCGAAGCAGTTCATCAACAACCGCAGGCTTATTATTTTGTGTGAGCCGGCACTTTTTGAGTATGTCGTGATCCATCAGGAACTTCACAGGAAATTGGTCGAGCCAGCCCATCCATTCATTACAACGATTTTGCGCCTCGATACGGGCCTTGTGCTGCTGATAATTTGCTTCCAAATTTAGCCAGAACTCAACGCTACCACCCAACACGCGCTCAAGGCGTTGCGCTGCGTCGCGCGTAATCGTCGCATCGCCGTTAATGAGCAGGCTAAGGTGCTTTTCCGAGTAGCCAAGTCTTCCGGCCAGATCCCGCTGCTTCCAACCGGCCTCCTCCATAATCTCCGCAATGGTATCGCCCGGCAGAGCTACCCAATCTGGCTCAAGCGGTTTTGCCTCATTAATCATGGTAGTCACCTATCAATATGATCCTGATCTCTGTAACGCGAGCCCAATCAATCCCGCCATCCTCTTTGGTTGGGCAGATCTCGTGGGCAGGCTCGAACAAAGGCCGTCTGCCGCCGTCAAGGTCCACCGAATATTGGCCTGCGCGATCGCCTGTCAATGGATGTGGGTCGCCCGTAAGCAGATCGGTCACCGACACAGCGGCCTCAAGTTCACCTCGTCGGACTGCGAGCTTCTTCGTGCCCGCCTTCCCAAGATCTTTCATCGCTTGCGTCCTCTCTTCGAGAAGTTTGCGCAGCTTCCGGGTCTTGAAGTGAACCTTCACAAGAACAGAATTCTATAATTTTTAACCGAATAGGTAAAGTTTTTTATCGAAACAGCCTGCGCAGGCTGTTGCTTACTTAGTGACAGCTTCGTACTAGGCGGAATGGGCCATTGAAACCCTCGGTCAGCTCAAAGCTCGGGATTCCAAGAATCCCGTACCCGACTATCAGGTTACCGCTCAAGTCGCTCGACGCCGGTGATGGCGGGCATGTCCACAACCCCGGCAACGTCGCAAAGATCACGCCAGAACTCCTTCGCCACCCGGTTCAGGTCTTCCTGATCCACCAGCGTGTAGCGGGGGAAGCGCAGCGGAGTGCGCACTTTGCCTGGCGGGTTCGGCAAAGCACCGGGCATCTTGACGTCAAGGTGCAGATCAACCGCTGCCGGATTCACTTCCGACGTGCTGGAGCCGATGGTTGCAAATTCAACGTCAATCATCAGCTCTGCCCGCCCGGCACCCGCTGTTTCGCGAAGCATCGTCGCCAGCTCGACGGCGCCCAAGTAATCGCCAAGCAGGGGCCATGCGGAAACCACCGATTCGGAAGCTGCAGGAATTCTGACCACGTCAACGGTACCGCCCTCAAAGGTCGCGAACTGCGCCCGCCCAACGGTCGGGGACTCAACGGCCGCTATCATTCCCCGCAAACACGGCCGCCAGCCGCGAGATAGCGCTCGGTGGAATACTGTGTAAACTTCTGTCGGGGGAAGCGGCTCAGCGTGAATGCGCCAGCGTAGACCATTCGGGATCGGTTGCGCTGTCGAAACCGCTCTCAACTCTGGCACCCGATAAACAGCCCGGGCAGGCGTCACGGTGATGCGGTATCCCGCCGGCACCAGGCCATCATGCATGGGTAGCTCCCAGAACGCGGCACGACGCGCTTCAAGGCGCTGCTCGGCATCGTCCGCACGGCGGCGGGTTTCCAGCGTGTGTAGCTGGATATCACGCATATCCAAAGGCTTAGCTTCCTCGCCCCGCCGGACGGTCACGCGGAAACGCTGCTTGTCCTTCACGCCGTGGGGCGCTTCTGGGGAAGCAGGCACCCGAGCCACAATCACGCCGCCAATCTCATTATACGGCACCGCCGCTACTTCGAGCCCGACCGGGTAAGGGTCGATGATCGATGTGAAAGACCGGTGCAGGCTATTAGCCACTTTCTCCGCGTCCGGAATCGGCTCCACCCCAGTCGCTTGATTACCTTCTTCCTTAATGCCCAAGACCAGCACGCCACCATCCGCATTGGCGAATGCTACGACCTCGCTGGCCAAGTCCGAGGTCGCCTTTTGCCACGTATCGGCCTTCCCTGGTGGTTGCTCCTTGAACTCCGTGTATTGGTCTTCGGAGTCACCACGATGCACCAGCGCGTCGATGTCAGCCGGACCCAGCTCTGAAAGCGGCTTATTGAACAGCTCGTGCATGGTCAAATTTCCAGCTTGATACTGTAAGAGAAACGGCAAACGCAGCAGCTTGCCCACTCCCGATGTTTTTTCTTGCCGTTGAAAATTGATCCTTATGAGCCGTCATTTAGGCTGAAGTTTACGATTTATTTCTTCAATTATGCCGACTATTGTCTCGGGGTTATTTGGATATTTTTCGTCAAAAAAAGTAGGAACGATGTTTTTTAACAAGTCGTTTTTCCCAAAAATTTCCTCTATTAATCCCTTAAGAGATTCTACGTCGAGAGGTGCTTTTGTATCTTTATCTATAGCATGACCAGAGCACTTATTTCTAAACCTTAGCAAAGCTCTAACTCGATCGTTCGTAAAATATTTATTCAGACGCCCCCGCTCGGCTTCAGGAAGTATTCCTCCGTACCGGCATTTAACCTCATACAACTTGCAATGCGAAAGAATAACCTGCTCTATCAGGAGAGAAAATTGTATCCTCCAAAAGTCATGGCGTTGATCTACTGAGAGTGAGTGCAAAGGCTTTGTCTTTTTCAAATGAACCGCGATTGATATCAAGCTATGCAATGCCAAATAATTATCTTTCAGTCGACCCAAGCAAAGAAGAAGATCGCTTTTTTCCTCAATCTTTTTTTCCGATGACATATTACTATTTGACTCGAGCCATGAGCGCCCCCTTGAACCTTACATTACGCCTCGGCCAATTAGCGCGAGCAAAAAGCTTTCCATAACTACGCCTTCATCCACCTCTGATACCACATCTGAAACATCAGCAGTTTCCAGATCAACGGCGTGTAGTGGACGCGGTTCTGCCGAAAATCTTCAACGAGTTGAACAACAGCCCCGACGTTAAACAGGCCCGACTCGGCTAGGCACTCGGCGCTCAGGTGCTCATCAAGCAGATCGGAGAGATCCTCGCGCAGCCAGCGCAAAACGGGAATTGTAAAACCGCGTTTTGGACCCGCCATGATTTTTTCAGGCACGTACTGGTGCACATAATCCTTCAGGATCCGCTTCTGTCGACCACCATCGTATTTGTAGGAGATTGGCAGCCTTGCTGCGAATTCCGCGAGTCGATGATCAAGCAGCGGTTCACGCCCTTCGAGCGAGGCCGACATGGTCGCACGATCGACTTTTACCAAGATGTCATCGACTAGGTAGTTCGCATAATCCCAGGCGGCAGCCTCATCGAGCACATCGGTGCTGCGTGTCGTGCACAGACCATGCACCCGCTCGGCATCACAAAAGCCCATAAACAAGGCGCGGCGATAGTCCCTAGGGAGTTGGCGGGCAACCACATGAAGGCGCGCCGCCATCGTTCGATCATCCTCATGGAGCGCTGCCCCCAGCCCCTGCAACATCTGACGCTGCCGGATTTTGGTGGCCGGGAGAACACTAGCCGATGCCCTTAAAACGGCCGCGATAGGTCGCCGAGTTACAGATGGCAGTCTGCGCAGCTTCGCAATACGTCGACCCAGCTGCGCATAGCTCGTGTATCCATAAAATGTCTCGTCTCCGCCATCCGCAGACAGCGCAACCTTGACGTGCCCGGCCGCAAAGCGAGAAACGAGCGTAGTTGGTATCGCTGAGCTATCGGCAAAGGGCTCGTCATAGGTCTCCGGCAGATCAGGGATGATGGCTCGCGCATCGTGTTCGGTGCAGGTATACGCGTAATGCTCGGCGCCTAGATGCGCAGCAATCTGCTGGGCTTGCGGTAATTCGTTGTTGCCCGTCTCAAACCCAATTGTGAATGCCTTGATTGGGTGACTGGATGACTGCGCCAGACTTGCCAGCACGGCTGTGCTGTCATAGCCGCCACTGAGGAATAGGCCGACCGGCACATCAGCAACCATCCGATAACGACACGCTGAATCCAATAGTCCGCCGAGTTGCTCCAGCGCCCCTGGATAATCGATTGTTGACTGCTGCGCTTGATACTGAGCCTCAACCGACCAATAGCATTGTACTTCCCGAGACCCGGTCACGAGATCGATCGTCTCGTATGTGCCTGGCTGTAGCTTTTTGGCATCCCGGAAAATACATTGCCCCGAGGGGACATAGCCATAATCAAAGTAACGGGAGAAAGCGTCCTCGTCGATTTGCTTCTCAAAACCAGGATGAACATGGAGCGCTTTTAATTCCGATCCGAATATACAAAGGCCATTCTTTTGGTAGATGTAAATTGGTTTGACACCAGCGCGATCTCGGAAGAAGTGAATCTTTGCTGCATGCGTATCGACAACCACAAAAGCAAACATGCCGATCAGCCGCTTCACGCATGCTGGCCCCCACTGCGCAAAGGCGTGAAGCAGCACCTCAGTATCGGAATGCGTCTGAAACACATGGCCTAAAGCGGTGAGGGCGTCGCGTACCTCGGCATAATTATAAATCTCGCCGTTGTAAACGATCTGAAAACCGCCATAAGACATGGGCTGCGCTGATTCTGGGCGAATATCGATGATACTGAGGCGGCGGTGGCCCAACCCAATGCGGGCATTACCGACATCCCCCACCCAGACGCCTGAATCATCGGGGCCCCGATGCGTGAGCGTGTTGGCCATCACCGCGGCCAACGACTCATCACCGTGACCAGAAAAATCAATAAAACCTGCGAGTCCACACATCGCGTTAAGCGTCCATTATTTCGCCGAGCTCATCGGTGCTCATGAATTCCACCTGTGGCCAGCGCGTCTGCACCTCTTCAATAAAACGTGTCAGCACTAGCAGGCCCCGATCGCGGTTCTCGAAGTCAAGATTACCGATGTAATTCAGGCGATGACTGGAGACGATCGCTGGCGTGCGTGCCGCGAATGCGGCAGCCACCGCTTCGATCGCCTGAGTAAGGCAGGCAGATTCACTGCCTAGAGACAGGGATGGTTCCAAATCAACATTTCGCACGATGTAGCGCTGCCCATGAGCATTGCGCTCGCCCGTATAGTGGCGCCGGCGGAGGATGGGGAGTTGGGGATCATCATTAGGCACTCGTTGGACTCGGGTGCCTTGGAGGTAGTGAATGCCGGCTTTCGCCATCGCTGGCTCGAGTGCCGGGTGCCAGGTGTAGCAAGGCGCGATGAATGAGCGAGACGGCTTTCCCCAGAAGGCCTCGAACATGGCTTGAGCTTCATCGACACTACGGGCTAAGTCATGAAATGCCGGTTGCGGTGGCGCATAACCGAGTGCATCGAGGCAGTCTCGATGCCCACTGGTCTGGCCACCGGGGTGCACAGCGAACATGCGCTCCTCGAAGGCATCCTTAAATGAGGGAACATCGGCGCGCAGTGCCTCGAGCCACCGCGCCGCTCACCGTGGCTATCGGCAATGCAAGGGATCAGCCGAGCCGGCTCGCCCTTAAAACCATAAGGGGTTTTTTCAATGTGATTAGATACGCTCATGGGAACTCCTACTCCTTGGATGTCGTGTCCGAAACCTGTAGTGCACGCTCTGCAATCTGCGTGATGCTGCCATCGATCACTTCACCACGCCGTACCTGACCCACACGCTCGACTATTAGGGCCTTGATTTGGGCTAGTGCCTTACGCTGCTGCTTGGTCATGTCGATACCTGCCTAATGAGCTCTACTTATCGCCTTGGTTATAAATGGGGGGATACCCTCCTGTACTAATGGACTCGCTTCCAGTTTGAATAATCTGTCCCCCTGTAACCACAGCGGAGACATTCTGCGTAGCCGTAGATGTCAATCTCGGTTCCACCCTTGCTATTCGGCGTATCTGCTATTTTAGCAAGTCGCTCGCAATTGCAATTGCCACGGCACAGCATCTCCACGAGCCTATTCCTGGGAATACCTAAAGCGTACTTAGGAAGCTTTCTTCGTGACATGCGTAACAGCTCTTAATATGCTATTTAAACTATTAACCAAAACTGGACAGGAAACTTTAGTCAATTACGACGACGCCTGCCCGACCCCTCACAACCCCAACACCGGCCTCTCCCGCCCCACCCTCGGGAACTCGATCAGCAGGTAGTCATTCGGCAGCTCGGCAATCACCGTAAAGTCGGCGACCGCTTGGTGGGAGCGCAGCGAAGCGGCATTGTGGCGGCTGATGGTGGAGCGGGTGCGCAGGCCTGCCAGCGAGGCCTGCCAATAGAGGTACGCCACGATAAAGCGCCCAATCCCCTTGCCGGTATGCGCGGGCCCGACCAGCAAACCGATGAACGCGCTGCCCGTGGGCGCCAACTTCAGCAAAGGCATCGACTCCCCTCAAGATACCACCACAACCTTACCCTCAGGATCCTTCTCCCGCACACGCGCAACCAAAGACTCACGGCATATCCAAACGCGTTTTGCCGCCAGCTGCATCATCGGCCAATCGCTCAAAGAATCTGACCAAGCCTCGACATACTGGGCCGTAGCCCGTTGCTGATCAGCCCAGGCGTGAATAAACGGCACCTTGGCGGTGCCATAGCAGCCCTGCCCCTCAAGCTCTCCAGTGAACCGCCCCTGATGCGATCTGAAGCGAGTGCCAAGCACCTGCACGGGAAGATGGCTGATGGCATGCCGAACGGCGTCCTCCGCTGAGGCGGTTACCACCACGATAGTTTGCCCGGCAGCGTGTCGGTCCTTGACAAGCTCGAGCAACGTTTCCCGAATCAAAGGTGACACCACTGCCCTGTATCGCTGCAAAGCCGGCTCTGCCTGAGCATCGCTTAATCCGGCAAGCAGAAGCCCCACGCATCGATCTTTGGCCGTTTGCACCTGCTGCTCACGCCCACCCAAAGCCAACCTGATTAGCGGAGCCAAAACAAGAAATACCCGCCAAGGCCGTTGCCTGAGCAATGAAAAGACCAAAATCCGCGTGGTGTCGCGACGCGTCATGGTTCCATCAAAGTCGAGCAAAAGGACTTCCACTAGCCAATCATCCCTTTCTCAACAGGATTCAGACTGCGCCCCTTGACCACATTTTCGATGTAGACGCCGAGTTCGCCGAAAAACACCAAAGGATCATCCCAGAAGAAATCATCTAGGGCGTCGGCATTGGCCTGAAATAATGTGGTGTAGGCCGAACGGAGATCTCCAGAAACGAGCTGCCGAGCACCAACGGTCAAATCGCCCAAAAGCCAGCGACTTCGCCACGGGTGACGGACCACCGATTGCGCTTGATAGGCCCGTGCCGCCTCTTCACCCTCAGTCGCACAAAGCCAAGCCAAGTAGGGAAATTCAACCCCCGCACTGATGGGCAAAGCGATCGAGCCCCACATGCGCGGATTGACTTCAACAAACCAGAATCGTCCCGTGTCGGGGCAAACCTTCCACTCGCTCATGGCCAAGCCATGCCAGCCAATTTCATCGAAAATTCGTAAGGCTGCCGGCTCAATCATCGAGTTCATTACAGTCTCGCGAAGGGTGCTCGTACCGCCTGTCGCGATCTTCTCGCGCACTCTGCGATGGGTGAAAGAGGCCACTCGGCGTCCATGCCAGTAGAGCACCGAACACCCCCAGCCCTCTCCCGAAACATATTCCTCAACCTGCGGAAGACGATCCGGAGGCAAATCAAAATCTCGGATCAACTTGCGAACAGTATCCGCCGCCTCGATTGGCGACTGGGCATAAAAGACGCCCTTGGCACTGTTACCCGTACGCAGTTTGATCACGCAACGCTGCCAACCCAGCTCACTCAGCGTATCGGCTAATTCATTAACATCCGCATATTCAACACGAAGGGGCACAGGAACGCCGCAAGACTTTGCAAATTTATAGCTTCGAGCCTTGTCATTGAACAGGGCGCAATGCGCCGCATCTGGCAGCAGCGCATCTTGCCCCGGCGCTAACTGATCGCGATGCCGAGACAAAATCTCGGTTTCATTGTGAGAGGGCAGCACCAATCCAATGGATTGCGCACGACAGATAGAAGCCACATCCTCAACAAAACCCGCTTCATCTGTGTAGTGGGATCTATATCTTGAAAATCGCGATTTCCGCCGTGATGCTTGACACATACCCAAGCCACGAGAATCCGCAACATTCACTGGGATGCCATGGTTGGTGAGATTACCCAGGGCTGCGTAGGACGAACGGACCCAGGCATCAGTAATTAGTGTCGTGGTTAGCATCTGGATTATTGAGTGGCCTTACACCGAAACGCCATTTTTCCTGTTGTTCATAACCAAATTATTTATCAATCCATCATGCTTGGCCGCATGCAGACAAAACACATTCATCCTAAGCTGGGATGCACATTTCAACTCACGCATATGATCGTCAAACATCCGGTAATTCTGATTGACCAGGAAATCAAAACTCTCTTCCCTATTTGCCTGAACTTCAACCATCATCGCTGGTGAATATCTTTGAATCGTTTTCGCCGCTCCTTGCAGCACACCCCATTCATATCCTTCGACATCGACTTTTATAAAAGCAGGCCGACTCGTAAAATCAATTGAATCAACCGACTTAACCTGAACTTTGCGTTCCTTAACATCAACCTCTATATGAGCTTTGCTCTTGTTAGCCTTTAAACCCGAAAAATCTTTCACAAGACTATTATTCTGACCGGTCAGATTCTCTTCACAGAATGCCGCCTCACCATCACGCTCACCAACCGCTGCCTCAATCAATTCAACGGATGACAACATTCCTACTCCGCATTGAGAAATATTCTTCTTTATATATTTTAGGTTATTAGCACCAGGCTCAAAAACGATTACCCCCCCCCGAGGGCCTACGATATACGAATAAAAAATAGAGAAATACCCAATATGACCACCCACCTCAACTACTAAATCACCAGGCTTTATGATTTCCTTCATTAAGCATAGAGTCGATTTTTCTCTACTTTTCCCGTGGTACCAATACCCCTTATGCCGATAAGAAGTGAGAAAAACAGGGGCACCGGGGACCCAGTGGTGCATGATTGCAATATCCCTTGAAAATGCTTTTAAAAGCGGCATGACCAAACGACGAAGCCAATCTCAACGATGTAATTTCCCTAGCATTATTGATGCATCCAATACATAGTAATTCTCTTCTGTTTTTTACTACCGATTACTCTTTTCTGGCTACTGCGAAATAACCACCAGGAATTCGATCTTTTTGGCTCGAGAAATTAAACCAAAAATCGAGCCATTTGATCGGGTACAGTATCAGCGAGAAAAACGCTTTAGCCGGGATATAGAGGAAATCTATCGGACCAGAAATCAATATCGCAAAAAACTCCACGCTTATTCTGTAGTAACCGGTAGCGCTACCCACAGTTATATCCATTTGCTTTATCGAGAATCCAGCTCTTGTGAGAAATTCCTCAACACCTTCTTTTGTGAAGCGAATAAAGTCAGTAGGGCCTGGGTGATAACCAATTATGAATGGAACCTGAAAGTATATTACCCCCCCCTCCGTAGAACTCTAAAACATTCGTTAATGGCTTTATCAGGGTTCTGAATATGCTCGAAAGCTTCTTGGGTGATGATAAGATCTGCAGTTTCATCATCTAAGGGAATATTTTCCGCAGAGCCAACATAATCAACTGAAGGCCCCGCAACAATATCTAGATTCTTTACATTAGCGGCGATTCGGCCTTGACCTGACCCGATATTTAGAATGAATGAATCTTCTTTTTGGCTCTGCAAGGCATTATGCAGTGCTCTACGAACACTTGCTGATCGATTGTGGTCCGCATAGACCAGAGACACATAGAGACGTCTTAACTTAGAAATCATCATCATTTTCCTTCAATGTCGGGTATGTGCTGTTTTAATCGTCAGCAGGCCTGAGCTGAAATTGATCGATCACCTTTGAGGCATGAAGCTGCGCGAGCGCAGCACGGCCGTGAGATCGGCTCGGCCATACCCATGGGGATGAAAGTACGCCAAGTGTGACTCGGGCATGGCCTCGATAAACCTCTGCAGCGCGTCGAGGTCGTCAAGACCCAATGACCGCATGACTGCGCGCTGGCCTGCCGCTTCGCCCTGAATGGACGCTTCCGCCAAGGCCTCCGCACGCCGACGCGAGAACCGTAATACGGTCACCACTCGCCCGGCATAGGCAATCACAGGGAATATGCCGGGCAGGTGGGTTTTTATGAGATAGGCGAGGCGTTCGATCATGGGACTAATGCGTATGCTTGCGGCCGTTGTTGAGGTTTAGCGCGGCTGGCGGTGACTTCGAATGCGAGGCAACGGCGGTTTCACCCTCGCAAGCAAGTCAACGACCACTGTGGCGACGTCCTAGGGAGCCACCGCCGGCCCAACGGCCTGTGCTATCAACCGATAACGAGTGTCGTCTAGCATGGTTTCGCCCCTTACCGTTGCCCCAAGGTAGAGAATAGGACTAGGCTAAGCGAGGCGAAAGCACTAATCCGCAGAGTCGCCGCTAGCCACGTCCGGTTCTAGTCTGCCTGCACGCTCTAGAATGGCTAGCACCGATGCTCTATCGTCGTATAGATCTTCGAGGATACGCTGCGCGTAATGGTGAGCTGACTTAACATCGGGCTCCGGTATCTCACGCCATTCATCGTGAAGAACATCGTTTCCAAGCACCCGTATTTTTTCATGCGCAGCTTTCTGCCTTGAGGCTGTAATGATCCCATCACCTGCAGCGGCATCAATCTTGTCCGGCAGGTTTTTAAATCCTTTACCGTCGTAGCCATTGATCCTCATGGTTTTCTCCAGCACGGAGCGGAATAGACCCGCGGCGGCGCGATAACAGCCGTACCCTAAACAGGATTCGGCTTCCCGAAACTCCTTCAACAAAGCCTCGGGAAAAGATGCTGGCAAAGGTAGTTTTTCCCCAGACTCCGGCGTGAATGCCAGTAGCGAAGGGTGAGGGCCTGGATAGATTCCCCGAGGTCCAACATCAATAACACCAAGCGCACCGCTCCCACATCCCGCGCAGCGAAATAATCGATGGGAGATGACCGAAAGCTCGCCCCTCGGGCTCTGGACATGTCTAGCAACTGCACCGTACTCGACCCCTTCCCTGTTAGTCCATTCGAAGGACGACACAGCACCTTGGCACATTGGACATTTGGCGGTGACTGTTCCTTGTTCAGGGTTAAGTTGAGCCATCAGATTTCCCCCAAATTAAGCGCAGATCTTATCTTCAGACTGGTGTCGCAAGCATTAACCAACAGCTGTCTCCAACCACTCCACAAACCGCTCCCCCAATAAATCCCGATCAAACTCCCGCTTGGCGAGGGCCGAGGCATTCACGCCCATCTCCTGTAGGCGCCCGCGATTATCAGCCGCCGCTTCCAGAGCATCAGCAAACGCCGCAGGGTCATCCGGGGGCATGGCAAAACCACAGTCGTTGTCTTGGATTAGGCCGGCCAGCCAGCCGGGGTAGTTGTTGAGTACGGGTAGGCCGGTGGCGATGTAGTCGAAGAATTTGTTGGGCGAGGTGCCATAGTAGAAGGCGGGCACGTTGGCGAGGATTTGCATGCCGATATCCGCGGAGGCCAGCAAGCCTTTGAGGTGTTGTTTCGGGACGGGGTCGTGGAAGATGACTTTATCGAGGCCCTCTTGCGCGGCGCGCTGCTGCAGGTCTGGCTTTTTCATGCCATCACCGATAAGCAGGAGTTTAATGTCGGTGCGATTGCGGCGCTTGAGTTCTGCCGCGGCGTCCAGCACCGCATCCAGCCCGTTGGCCAGTCCATGCGCGCCGGTGAATACGGCGAGCAGGTCATCTGGGGCCACTTCATCAGGGCTCCAAGGGTCAACGTTATTCTGTAAAAATTCGATGTCACACCCGTTTGGGATTAACGTAATGCGATAGTGCGGAATACCGCGCGCAGCGATGCCGTCAACGATGCCTGGGGATAGGCCAATCAGACGGTCTGCCGAGCGGTAGCTGATCCACTCCAACAGGCCCATAGCCCAAAGTACTAACGGGTTAGTAATCACGCCCATGGCTTTAGGGAGCTCGGGCCAGAGGTCGCGCACTTCAAAAACAAAAGGCTTTCGACGCAGCCATTTGGCGAATATGCCGGGAATGCCGGCGGTTAACGGGGTTGTTGTGGCAAACACCACATCATAATCCCGGCGCAGCGCGATCCAGACGGATTTCAGGGCAAAGCGCAGGAAAGTTGCCGTTCGCCGCAAGAAGGAATGACGGTTCGAGTACGGCAGCTCCAGCTCGATAACGTAGATGCCGTCAACCACGCCCTCGCGGCGGCCGTGAATAAAATCACCCGTAACACCGGTATCGGCAGAGTGACTGCCTGAACCACATACCATCGTGACCTCATGCCCAGCTAAAATCAGCCGCTGCGCCATTTCATAAGAGCGAGTGCCGCCTGCGCCGCGCGGGGTTTTGAAGTATTGGTGGAAATACAGAACTTTCATATCACTGAAGGGCTGAAGCTGCGGCCAACAGGGTTTTAATGGTCCCCGGACCAGTCACTTCAACCTCGAGCACCGGGATGGGATTTTTATGGAGGTAATAACGCGATTCCCAGCCTTCTAACAACGCCATTCGCTCGATGGGCATGTCCGCGGTGATCCGTAAAAGGTATTCACTAGACTGCACTCCGTCTGTCATCAGCACCCAGTCGCCAGGAATCAAACGCCAGCGCAGCACGGCCTTTTCTCCAAACCCCGAGACTGCATCCCGAACGATTAAGCCCTCTTCGCCCAGCGAGACTTGCCGAAAATGCCTGGCGCTCTGCCAGTCGGTATAGGCCGCTTGGGCTGTCTGCGCCTCAGCGCCATCTAGGGCGCAATTCACTGCATCTGCCTTTAACCAGGCCCCGCGCAGAAATCGGCCGAGCACTGGCATTGGATCACGTCCGTCAAACTCAACCGTGTTGTGTGCTGCGGAGCCGGCAAAGTAGCGCCGCCAATGGTCTTCGGCGTTGTAGCTGTAGGAGCCACCATCGCGCAGCACGTTTCTCCCGTCATGCCAAAGGTCGACATGCAAGGCATCACAGTGACTGGGCCGAAATCGGTAGCGCGGATAGCGAAAGACTGCTCGCCATGGGCCGCTGCGCAACACCGCGTATCCACCGTCATCCAGTTGCACCGGGCCTGCGGGCGGAGACGGCTGCTCGCGCTCGGCCACGCCCAGCCACGCTAAGTGGTTCTGGTGCAATCCGGCCACTTCATAACCCCGCTCGTTGGCAAACAAGGCCAACGCAATTTGCACCGAGGGCCGATAGTCCCGGTAATCTGCATCGGTCAGCGGTAGTAGATTGGCGCCATCATTAGCGCCTAAGTTGGGGGCGTCGCCAGTATCTGGGTTGACCATGGCGTACAACCACCGCGCAGCCTTTACCGCACGCGCACGGTAGTCACTAGAAAATACCGGCAAGTCCAGCCACCGGCGCCAGCATTCCACTAGGCTCAAGGTATCGAGCATGAGCCGGTGATAATTGACTGAGTACTGGCTGAATGTACCGTCCTTGCCAACCAAGCGCTGAACGCGTTCCTCCAGATACCGACGCCCGACCGCCGCATGGCCGGCACCATCAGGCAGCCCATGCTGCGCCAGCCAATGCCCGCCGATATACAGCGCGGCTGCCTCGGAAGTGCCATGATTGTTGTCTTGCGCGCGAGCGTAGGCGAGGGTTGGGCGAATGCGCGCGAGGTGCGCTTCAACCAGCGCCAGCAGTGATGACAAGGACGACCGCTCCTGCCCGAGCAGCCGCGCTGCCACCGCCAGATGCATCACACGAATCGAGGCCTCTTGCGCGCATTTCCAGTTTGGGCCCTGATAGCAGGGGTTTTGCCCACACCAATCGGTTATCCACTGGTTGAGTCGATCCAGCGCACCGGCCTCGCCCGCAGCCGCCTGCTGGGCAAAGGCCAATACCCAATCAAACCGTGAGGCCTCCCAAACGGTCTTAATATCGCCAATGCCCGTATCAAAATCAGATAGCTGCCACCATGGGACATCCACGTTAGCCATACGCGCATCATTAAACGGATTGCGATGCCAGTCTGGCGCGGCGCCTGTTGCCTCTAAACTCGGCTCATACCAGCCGAAATACCGTGCATTTTCACGCCAATGAGCAGGCGGTGACAGCGCAGAAACCGCTGCTTTTGGTGGTGTAAAAAAAGGCCCCGGCTTGAGTACACGCCGCACCCGCTGCACAGGATGCACGCCAAGACGCAACCGCAATCGGTACCAGGCCACATCCCATACGTTGCGTAAGCCTAGGCGCCACAAGGTTTGCAAATAAAGTACTTTGCGGGGGCGCAAGTTCTTTTAGCCTAGCAACGTTTCCAAATGCCGCACGATCCGCTCGGCCGCCTTGCCATCCCAAAGTGGCGGCACGCTGCCGGTGTGCCACTTGCCGGCAAACAAACGATCTAGTGCTGGCGCAATGGCGGCGGGGTCGATGCCCAACAAGGCATTGGTGCCCTGCTCCACGGTCTCCGGGCGCTCGGTGGTGTCGCGCAGAGTCATGCAGGGGACGCCAAGAACGGTGGCTTCTTCGGTGATGCCGCCTGAGTCGGTAATCACCGCCTTGGCATGGCGGATCAGGTGAATGAACTCGAGATAGGGTTGTGGGTCTACGCGGTGCAGGTTAGCCGGTAGGTTACCAATGGCGTCAAGGTTGTGGGCGGTGCGCGGATGGACGGGAAAGATCACCGGCACCCCGTAGGCGTTGTCGCAGATGGCATGTACCAGCTCACCTAGACGCGCCGGGTCATCGACATTCGTCGGGCGATGCAGGGTCACTGCTAAGTATTCGCCATCCGCCAGGCCCAACTCAGTGTAAAACGACGCGAGGCGAAGCCGATCCAGGTTCGCAAGCAGGGTGTCGATCATGGTGTTGCCCACAAAAAAGATACGCTCATCGCCCACGCCCGCGGCGCGCAGGTGGGCATTGGCATGCTCGCTGGTAGTGAAGAAGTAATTGGTGATGGCGTCTGTCACCAGCCGATTGATCTCTTCGGGCATGGTCCAATCGCCTGAGCGGATCCCGCCCTCAACATGGGCCACCGGCACGCCGAGCTTTTGGGCGGCGATGGCACAGGCCATGGTGGAGGTCACATCACCGACCACCAGACACAGATCTGAGCGCTGCTCCAGCAGCAGTGCCTCGTAGCGCGTTATAATCGATGCGGTCTGCTCAGCCTGGGTACCGGAGCCGACCTCCAAATTCACATCCGGCTCAGGAATGCCAAGCTGCTCGAAAAAGGCGCCTGATAGCCGAGGATCATAATGCTGGCCGGTGTGGATTAGGCGGTAGTCCAGCGCGCTACCGGACTTTTGGCGTGCCTCAATCGCCCGAATGATCGGCGCGACCTTCATGAAGTTCGGACGCGCGCCGGCGATGATGTCGATGGTTTTCATTGGGCCAACTCGATGCTGACGCGGCTGACTTCAAAAATCTCCTCAACAGGAATGGGAGCGAGCCCACCAGACCGAACAGCCTCTAAAAAAGCCGCCGCACAGGCTTTCTGGCCCTTATCCTGCCGCCACAGGTTCATTTTCTTGAAGCCAGGCCAGCCAAAGCCGGTGAGCCTGCGGTAGTTATCCAACTGCAGCACGCGGCCTTGAGCAAACACCTCCAACCGTTCCTTGGGAAAGGCCTTGGCACCGTTGGCAAAGTAGTGAATGGTGCCGATAGAGCCATCGGCGAATTCTAAGTTGATCGTGACCGTATCCTGGGTTGCAGCATTCATTGCTGCGCGCCCCCACGCCACGATGGGGCTTGCCGCCAAAAAGCGCAGCAAGTCGATGAAATGACAACCCTCACCCACAATTCGGCCGCCACCCACCTCAAGATCCTGCGTCCAGTGATCAGCAGGGATAGCCCCCGCATTCACGGTCATAACGAAGGACTTGGGCCCGGTCACGCCGCCCAGCAAGCTTTTGATCTTAACCACCTGCGACGCAAAGCGGCGGTTAAACCCAACCATCAGCACATGCCGGCCATCTGTCTCCTGCTCAGCCCAAGCGGCCTCAATCTCCGCCAGTTCATCCAGCGTCAAACACAGCGGCTTTTCGCAGAACACATGCTTGCCCGCCGTCAGCGCCTGCATCACAAACCGGGCGTGGCTGTTGTGGCGCGTAGTAATGACCACGGCATCTGTGGTCTTGTCAGTAAACAACTGGTCGCTATCCGTGGTGGTCTCGGCGAAGCCATACTTGCGCCCCGCATGCACGCCACTGACCCCGCCGCTAGAGGCTACGCTATGTAAGCGCGCCCCCGCCGCCTTAAATGCAGGAATCAGCACCGCGGTTGCATAGTTACCCGCACCAATGAAACTCACCCGCGGCACAGGCCCCGACGCACTTTGGGAGTTGCTGATCGAAGCTTCCTCACCCGCAGACGTGTGATGCAAAGAAACCGTGCGATCGGTTGCCGTTAGTTCGACACCGGGATAACGCAATAAAATGCCTAACGAGGGTTCTGACCCCGCCACCACCTCATAGGCCTTCGGCGCGTCATCGATGTCAAAGCGATGGGAGATCAGCGGCGCCACATCCAGCCGCCCATCGGCCATCATGTCTAACACGGCTTCAAAGTTGCGCTGCTCGGTCCAGCGCACAAACCCCACCGGGTAATCAAAGCCTTTTTCTTCGTAGGCCGGGTCATAGCGCCCCGGGCCATAGGAACACGACACCTGAAAGCTCAGTTCCTTTTCATAGAAATCAGCCCGGGATAGTTCCAAGCCGGTCACCCCTACCAGCACAATGCGGCCCCGCTTACGACACATCTGCGCGGCTTGGTGCACGGGTTCGTTGCTCTTGGTGGCAGCGGTAATCAATACGGCATCCACACCCCGCCCGCGCGAGAACGCCATGGCAGCGGCCACCGGATCCTGCCCAGCCGATAGATCCACCACCCCCGCACCAAACTGCCGCGCCAAGGCAAGTTTCTCGACATCAAAATCCACACCGAGCACCCTGCAGCCTTGCGCACGGAGCAGTTGCACGGTCATCAAGCCAATCAAGCCCAGACCGGTGACGACTACCGTCTCACCCAGCGTGGGCTGCGCGAGACGGATGCCTTGCAGGCCGATGGCACCTAATACCGTGAAAGCGGCGGCTTCATCCGACACATCATCCGGAACCGACGCACATAGGTTCACCGGCACACTGACCACTTCAGCATGTCTGCCGTTACTGATCACCCGCTGGCCCAATTTATAGCCGGTCACACCCGCACCCACCGCTACCACGCGCCCGACATTGCAGTAACCCAAGGGCAGTGGCTGATCGAGCTTGTTGAACACGGCCTCGAGCGTCGGCTGCAGCCCATCGGTACGGATCTTGTCCAGCACCATCTTGACCTTATCCGGCTGCTGACGGGCTTTCTCCAACCACCCCGCTTTGCCAAACTCAACGAGCATGCGCTCAGTGCCGGTAGAGACCAGGGTTTGGGAGGTTTGGATCAACAAGGATCCACTCGAGACGCGAGGGACGGGGACCTCGGCGACTTCAGTGGCGCCGGTTTTAAGGGATTGGAGGATTTGTTTCAAAAAAAGACTCTCTTTGACTAATTGCCCTAGAAAGGCGCGGGCTTTTGAGATGTGTCAAGTATCGATGCTGACTTTTAAGGGAATTTTTCCAGCAGATGTCCGGAACGGTTTCTCAACACCGACGACCTCTATGTCAAGATTAAGATCTTCGAGATCCATATAATCCCGAAGACGATGATTGTTGATTTGTGAATCTGAAAGACTGCCCCGCATTGCCACGAACACCGTCAGTTCACCCGCTATTTTCTGCCGAACCTGCACATGAGTTGCGAAATCGAAAACCTTGTGATGCCGCCCGAAAATAAGACCCGTGAGAGAAATCCTATGTCCTGACTTGTCTGTTATGAAATCCCCAACCCGACCCTCTTTAATCCTAAAAGATCTCAACAAACCTTCCTCGTGATCGACTGGCTCAATCAAATCTCCGGTGTCATAACGAATAAAAGGACAGGCATAATTTCCATAACTGGTTGCAATAAGCCGCCAGGAGCTCAAGGCGTCATCCCATATGGCCTCTGCGAATCCATAAGTATGAAAGGGGTAGTAACTATATGGTTCATCGCGCTCCCAAGCCAAGACGCAACGCTCAGTGTGGCCATACCAAGAGACCGAGCCGACTTGGAAGATGTCCTCGATTGTTTGACGATAAAGAGGCGCTGGATACTCTGAACCCAAGAAGGCACCTTTTAAATCCCCCCTAAGCCTTCCAAGTAAGTCTGGGGCAAATTCTGCGAGCTGCAGACCAAACTCAGCGACAGCGCTAGGGTAACCATGCAGATAGGCGAGCCTTTTGTCCACAATCCATTTGCGTAAACCATCACAAACTTCATCAAAAGGTGCATAGATATTCACCACCAGCGAATGCCGTAGGCCATCGTAAGCAACAGGGTTAGTGCCCAGGTTTCGGCCCGAAATTACTAGCTTGAGATCATGAGCCCTGTAACCCAGCTTCTCCCAAACCCGATGCATATGCGCCCATTCATTCGGAATCAGCTTTGGGGTGATGTAGAAGCCAAGGGGGTTGCCACTGGTGCCCCCGGTGTTGGCGAGATACCGCCCTATAGCGGCCCGCGAACGGTCGCTAAGTGCCGTCTCACGAAGCATTTCCTTCGAAATGATTGGAAGCTTTTTGAGGTCTTCAAACCCATGGATATCCTCTAACTGGACATTCGCAGAAGCCCAAAGCTCCTTGTAAATTGGTATTGTGGCGGCAAGCACAAGACTAGTTTTCACTTTTTCAAAGATAAATCGCTTCTGCTGCTCCAGAGTTTTCTCTTCAAATATCCTTAGATCCCTCCTTTTTTGCGAATAACCAATTCCGATTCCTGGCCTCAAATCATACCGCCAATAGGCAAGTGCCTTACCAATCGGGTATGGTATTTCCTGCAGATTTTTCTTTATAAAAGGAAGGATTCCAGACACTACTATTAACCGTTTGGGCTTTTCGATTTCAGCCCTAATTTTGTTGATAAGCGAATGAGAAATTGTCGAAACGCCACCCAATTATCAAAAAATAAGTTCTTTAGTGAACTATCAGCAGACCGATAAATTGGTAGCGCTTTTCTCTTTACGCGATTTGCTTTAAACCAAGTCAAGTACTCCGTCGAAGACATGCCTTCAAACTCAGGCTTTAGCGAGAACCCGGGCGCATCAACCTCCTCCGCGAAGCAATATCTGATTGTGTCTGGCAGTTCAAACCTTACCTTGTGCACGATATTGCCCGCCGGACTGATCTCTAGGGCAATCTGCTCGAAGCTCTTTTCTGGGAACCGCAATTGGCCATCAAGGAATCGTCCATATGAAAAGGCCCAATTACCAAGACTGTAAGCAATTGTGTGCCCTCGATAGCATTCCACTGGTCCGACAACATGAGGATGGTGACCTATGATCGCGTGGACGCCCATGTCGATGAGCTCCATTGCTAGAGCACGATGGCCGGGCTGAGGGTACGGCTCAAACTCATAGTTCCAGTGAAATACGGCGATGAGTTTCTTTTGCGGATGCTGCTTCAGCGCCTTGTTTACCTGCTTGCGAACCGCATTACCTTCAAAGCGATTGACTCCGGGTTGCTCTGATGAAGCAGGTAGACACTGAATGACAGGCCAACCAAATCCAAGGCAGACGAAGTCTCCCTCAATAACAATGGACTCAGCATCAATTTGCGAACATCCGGCACCGCAGAATTGTAATTTCTTCTCAGCGAGATGCGTTTGAGTGATCGATATTCCATCTGGGATATCCGTAATGTGATTATTTCCAAGAAAAACTGGTCCCAATGTGAAATTTTTGAAGGAATCGAGGCTATTCACAGAATTACAAAGCCCACGGGCAGGGAGTTCATCTTGAGGTGATATTGCACCCTCAAGGTTCAGGCAAATTGGTTTGACCTGAAAATTATCTGGGAAACCAACATGCCTAAATCGATCGCCTGGGGCGATGGCGACATCTCCAATAAAAATCATTTACGGTCCCCTATGCGCCAGAAGCTGATTAAAGAGACGCCTGTTGCTATCAACAATCAACGTATCGGAAAGCTTCCGCCTTGCATAATCGGCTGTGGACTGGCGTAACGTCAGGTAGTCCGCACGTTCCATGGAGTTAACTCGAGTAATTGCATCCAAAAAACGATACTTCTTGTCCAAAGGCAAATCCCACCCCGCCCCATATCTCTCAAGATCACGCCATGGTGTCTGATCTGAAATTAATACGGGGGTGCCCTGAGTCAGCGCTTCGGCAATTGCATGCCCATAGTTCTCACCGCGAGTGGGGAGCACAAACAGATCGTAATTGGCGATCACTCTGCTTACCTTGCTGTGCGGAATCACCCCTTCGTAATTGACTTCTACGGATGCGGGTAGCTGCGCGATCAGAGTTTTGCAGTAACCCCAATGGTCCTCATCATCAACTACCCCATAAATATCTAACACAACGTCAAAATTGACTTCTTTCAGCACCCCCAACAAGAAATCCAAATTCTTCTTAGGCGAGATGCGCGACAGGAACACAAGCCTTAACGGTCCATCACCACGCGGCTTGTGCAACGCTGCCCCAAGTCCTGCTGGCTCGATAGCCGGCGGCAAATTCGGGGCAACAGAGATTTCCTCTGCCGGGACATCAAGTTCACGCTGTATATCGCTCACCTCAAACTCGCTAGAGGCTTGCCAATGCAAACCGCTATACAACCCCATCATTCTGGTGACGCGCATATACAGGCGTTTTTTCCGGGCTTTGAGGGCGATCGCACCCTGTGAAAACTCGCCACGCGGCGCAATCACACAAGGATTTCGCGGTGCGATGCCAAGACGGCGCGCCAGTAACGGCAAACCGGTGAAACCGAACGCGAAAAAACTGTTGAGATACAGAGCGTTGTGCGGCGTTTCACGAAGGAGTTTGGCAATACCGCGAAGATTGAGCGTTTTACCAGAGGCATAGAAAACCTGAGCCTTACCGACTGTGTTCCAGGCATCAATCTCGACACTGGAATACGGCTTAGTGTCTAAGGCATCCCGATCGCGCGTCACGATGCGGATGTCGAACTCATCGCCCAGATGATCAACGAAGTTGGCAATCGTCCGCACCGGTCCGCCGGAGCGATAGCCGGGGAGGTAGTAGGCCACGAAACAGAGGATAATCGGACGGCCATCTGTGGCCACCGTGCCACTGCGAGGCGTCTCAGCGCCTGCATCCGCGGGATAATTCACCATGAGACTGTGTTGGCCTCCCATGGAGGCATTGGACGATCACCGTCCCCTTGCGAGTGCCGATGTATCCTTAGTAGATAGTCAGCGCCGGCATCCGCCCCAAGGCATTGAGCCCATGTGGACAGGCGCGATCGTTCGCTCGCCGATAACCGGCCTCGTGCTGCCACCTGTTCAAGCTCACCTCGGAGGGCATCAACGTCCCCAGATGGGAATACACCGCCGATGCCGGCCGCCCGGGCTACGCCTGCACTTCCGCAAGCATCGCTGCGAACAGCGGGCGTGTCGGCCATAAACGCTCCCGGTACCTCGGCTTTCAAGTGCACTGGTCGGTGAGGATACGACACGGTCTGCGTTTGCACAGTGGCAGAGATTATGAACCGCTGCTTCAGGCGTTACCCTCGACCGTCGGCGTTGGCTTGACTCAACAACCGACGGCGTTCCAACCCGGCTGACGCTCCAAAAAGCGTGAATAGCGCGATCATGTGGAGATAGTTAGAGAAAACGTGATGCGTCAACGCCCATAGACTGAGTGCCAACGGAAACACCGCAGCAGCGATATGCCATTCCCAATTCCGTCCATTTGGCCCACCAGAACGTATGTACGCTCTCAATGCGCGGGACACGATCAAAAGCAGCCCAACCGCAAACGCTGCGACGCCGAGTATTCCGACCTCCCCTTGAATACTCAGCCACGAGTTCTCGCCACCCCCGCCGAAGCGGCCCATATAGGAATAGTAAATTTCACCACCAAACGGCTCGGCACCAAGGGAGAAGAACCCCAATCCTTCACCCAACAAAGGGTACGTCATGAATCCCGTACTCCAACCCGCCCCCTGCTCCGCTACACGCTCGAAGCCTCCCAGAAACCCACTGACCACTCGATCGACCACAGCCTCCAGAACGCGCGCGTTCGCCGCGGCAACCACACCAAATATCGCTGTCAGAAGGGTTCCTAGTCTCAGTGCTAGCCGCCCCCGTTTTTGAAGGAGCACTATCCCGAGGACCGCCAGAATGAGCAGCACAAAGGCCGCACGTTGTCCGGACAGTAGCACCGCAAAAAGCGCACAACCTGCCAGTAACAACACACCCAGATTATGACGGCGTCGGCTCAGTATAGGTAAGACAAAGATCAGCGCCAAGAAGAAGGTAAACTGCCCAAACCTGCCGGTGTGCATAAATATAGACGTCGGGCGGAAAAGCCAATCGAGCCCACCATATGGATCACCGCGCCCCCCACGCGGCAGACCTTCGATCTGATTAATCGGCGCGCTAACCCCAGCTTCTATCTGATAGACCGCCACCACGGTGATGATGACGAGCCATACCGATAACACGGCCCTCAACCGGCGCGAAGTATCAGGCACTCTGGAAAATGCCACCTCCGCTATGGCATAGACGGCTATCCCTAGCACCAGCGGCCTTAAGCCGACTGCCACAAGGATAATCGGATGACCTGACCCAAGGTGGCTCGCCACACCAAAGAAAACATAAATACCAAACGCGATAATAATGCGCTTATCCAACCGTATGCCGTACCCGACAATCACAACCAGAGCGGCCGTCAAGACGAACATGTCTGCGAGACCATAAGCAAGATCTGACCAGCCGAGAAACCGGCGAAGCACCTCTGCAATGAGGTGGGCGCTGATCGCCGAACTCAGCGCAAGGTTAGGTAGTGGACGTTTAAGCAATGAAGTAAATCTCTGATTACTCAATCCTAGACCTCATAGCCGTACCGCTGTTGGACTCCGCGAGTGACGCGGGCTTTAACACCGCATCGAACTGATCCTGCGTCGTCCAACCTGCGGGCTCGGCGTTGTTCTCCGCCACCAAATAGCGCTTGGCCGGTGCCGCTTTAGTCCACTGATAGTTGGCGAAAGTTGAAACGCTTTCTTCCTTGGCCGAGTCCGCTACTGTCCGGTTGTGCTGCGGAAGCAGCTTACACAGAACTGCTCGCTTGCGCTCCGTTGAGTACCCATTTAAAAACTCACCGAGCCTCTGCGTACGGATTTCAAGAACCATACATCCACCCCACGGGCAATTGGGAGGATGGTGGGCCGCATAGCGAAGGGCCAAAACCAAGCTGACCGACACCGAAAGGGCGTCTAAACATCTTCTGGAGCGCACAATGCGCTATATTTTTTCATATATTTTTCTGCTATTACATCTATCGAGAATGTATCGCGACCTCGGTTGTAAAGGTAGGTGCTGTACTTTTTCCTGAGATCCGGATTATTTGCAAGGAGCTGTATTTTTTCTGCCAAACAGGCCGGGTCGGAAGGCTGGCATAAAAACTGCTCACCATACGGCCCCACTAGCTTTTTAGCCGCGCCTACATCCGTAGCTATAACCGGTAAGCCGATCGAAACGGCTTCTAAGATCACATTTGACATACCCTCTTTCAGCGAGGGGAGCACAAGAACATCACTCTGTTTCATCTGTTCAAGCGGTATCGGGTGATAGCCCCCAAAGCTAACGCACTCGGATAAGCGAAGTTTGCGCGCCAACGATATAAGCTGAGATCTTAAAGGGCCGTCTCCCACAACATAAAGCGAAAACTCCACTCCAGAACCACGTAGCAATGCACAGGCGCGAAGAAGCTGGTCACACGCTTTTACAGAAACCAGTCGCCCCACAAACAATAAGCGAATATGGCGTCTGGAAATTAGTTCCAGAGCCTCCCCTATTTGAACTCCATTTTCTACATAGAAGACTTTTCTATCCGAAACGCCCCTATGCTGTAGCTTATTCTTAGTATCCTCCTCCAGCACTACGAAAAGATCAGTTATTAAAAACAACCCGCTCCAGACAAATCGCGAAAGCCGGTTGGTGGTGTCTAGCAGATGCTGATTTGGAAATTTGAAGACAACACGGTACCGAAGAAGAAAACCGCAAAGAACTACTAATTTACCTATATTACTAGGCGTATGAACATGCAATATGGAAAACGATTTCCGATTCCGCAATAAAACAATGGCAATCTTGATTGCGGCCATCCATCCTTTTTTCACTCGCTCAACGAATACACCTTCATGAAAATTTGACGCATAGGCGTTGTGTGCGTAAGACAAAGCCTTTACACGCACATTTTTACCCAATAGTGTCTTCGCTAGCAAGTGCGCCTGCTTCTCTTTACCTCCGATTACAGGCGGCGGGTAGGCAGCTTCAAACATTAAGATTGAGGGCTGATTCAACTTGGCCAAGACTTTAGATTTCCTTCAATATTTTATATTCACCACCGCTCGCTCATGGTTTCTATTTTCTTACTAATCGAATACTCAAGAAAACCTCATGCTGACCTATTGATCAAGCAATTTACCCAAATCTCCTGGAAGATTATGGGGACTTAAGTCTTCTTATCTGGGCAAGCTTACGGCTAAAGGGATTGACTTTATATATAATTTTCTGAATCACCCATATCGGATCTTTAAAAAGACACAAAGCCCACCGGTAAAAGAACCAGGAGCTATAAAATTTTTCTTTTTTTATTAGTCGGCTCCAAAAATGGGGGTTTGAATTGATTATTTTACTAATTTTTACGGCACTTCTCGCCTCAAGGAAGCCTTTTCTTACAAACATATCGACCTCCCGAACTAACTCTGACTGAAAGTCTTCCCGAGCGCATGCCATTTCGTAGTCAACATTCCTGGAAACGCTTGATTCAGTAACACGCATCGCTACTAGTTTCTTTGGGATATAGTAAACGTCACCTAAAATAGATGCGCGTAGAGGCAAAATTCGATCTTCCGTATGGTAGAACTCGGGAAAATCATGAGGTTCATGGAAGCACATCTTCCGATAAGAATACGTTGCCCCTGACCCAACGCCTCCGCCTCGAAAGGCAATTGTTTTTTTACGGATTTTTTTTAAAAAGTTTGCATGCCAAAATTTTTTTAACTCGGACTGATATCCATTTCCAAAGAGGACTGCGTCGCTAAAAACAGCATAAGCCGAACTCTTGGCCTCATATAGCTCTACATGTGCGGTCACCCTGTGGTGCATTGATATGTCATCGCCGGCCGCCATCACAATAATGTCGCCACGTGCAACGCTAGCTAACTCACGAACATGGCCACCAATATTTAGATTCCATGGATTCCTCCTCAACCGAACGACATGCGGCCCCTCATACGCCGCCGCCATCTCCTGCATGATCTCGTAGGTCCGGTCGGTGGAGCAGTCGTCCGAGAGGATGATCTCTAGCGGCTCGTAGGTCTGGGAGAAGGCGCCCTCGACGGCCTCGCGGATATATTGCTCCTGGTTGTAGGCGAAGAGAGCGAACGTAACGAGCGGGCGGTCGGTGGTCTCGGTCATTGGCGCGTTCCGATCGGCTGGAGGCGGGTGCGAGCGTCTGCGAGGTGTGTGTCCAGACGATCCGCTATATGGGCGGGCAAGCGTAGTTGCCGTGCGTCGCCAGGGCGCAGGCGGATACGGTCGAGTGTTGCAGCCGCGTAACGGTGCAGGGTTGTCCCCCTCAGGCCCATCCGATCGAGCAGCGAGCGGATTGGCCGTATCCCGCCGATCGATTTCAGTGAGACGGGCGGCAGGGTGCGTTTGTCTGGGCCGTTTTTAGCCCCGGCGTTGGCGCGGCCCAGTGTGAGGATCGCATCGGTGGGCGCGTCATGACCGAGCAAGCGGGACAGCGGGACTTGGCCTGCCGTGAGGTCGTGGAACTCGATCCCGCGGATATCGCGGAAGCCCGCTTGAATGAGGCTCTCATAGACGAAGGTGTAGTTGTAGCACCTCGCGCGTGGCCCGTGGCAGAAGCGCGCGAAGCTCAGTTTCTCAGTCAGCGGAAGGCCGTTGAAAAGTTCTTGATAGGGCGACGGTAAGCCTTCCGTCGGATCGCGCAGTGTCACAAGGACGACCGTCGGGATATCTGCGAGGACCGTCGCGAGCCGCCGCAGCTTCTCCGGGAAGGGGCAGCCCCGCTGTTCAACGAGGAACGTCTCTTTGGACAGGATCACGCCCCCCAAGACGTTCGACACATCGTCAAGGGCTGCGCGCACGTCGGGGTCATCGGCGGCAAGGCGCTCACAGCTCGCCTTATGCAGCGTCTGCGCGAGACTCCCGACATTGTGGTCGCGGGGCTGAAAGGTGCCACCGTAATGCAGTCCCCGCAGATTGGTTTCCTGAAGCGCGATCTGCAGCGATGTCGTCGCGGTCTTCGGCGGCCCGATGTGAAGATAGAGCTTTCCTGTGGTCACGCTATCGCTCCCCGCACTTGTTGGGCCGCCTCTGGGGAAAGATGCGGCCCCATTGGCAAGCTCAGGACCTCGCCTGCAAGCTTTTGCGCCAGGGGAAGGGCCTCAGGCGCAAGATGGAGATCGGCGTAGGCCGCCTGCATATGAGGCGGAATCGGGTAATGGATCAGCGTACCGACATCCTTCTCGGTGAGACGAGCCTGCAGGGCGTCGCGCTCGGGGCTACGCACCACATAGAGGTGCCAGACCGGCTCCGCCCACTCGGGCACCTGCGGCAAGGTCAGGCCGGTGTCGGCCAGTGAATCCATGTAGGCAGAAGCAAGGAGGCGACGACGCTCGGTCCAGTCGTTGAGATGCGCGAGCTTAACGCGCAGGATGGCCGCTTGCAGCGGATCAAGCCGGGAGTTCACGCCCCGTTCAACATTCACGTATTTGCGATCGGAGCCGTAATTTCCGAGCCGGCGAACGCGCGCAGCGATCTCTGGGTCGTCGGTGGTCACCGCGCCCGCGTCGCCCATCGCACCGAGGTTCTTGCCCGGGTAGAAGCTCCAGCAGACTGCATCGCCATGCGCCCCGATCCGCCGGCCCTTGTAACGCGCTCCGTGCGCCTGTGCCGCGTCCTCTACCACGCGCAAACCGTGCTTGCGCGCGACGGCTAGGATGGGATCCAGATCCGCTGGCTGCCCATAGAGATGCACGGGCATGATCACGCGCGTGGCGGGAGTAATCGCCTGCTCAATACGCGCCGGGTCGATGTTGTAGGTGCGCGCATCCGGCTCAACCGGCACGGGCGTCGCGCGGCACTGGCTGACGGCAAGCCAGGTGGCGATATAGGTATTGCTGGGCACAATCACCTCGTCGCCCGGCCCCACTCCCAGCGCGCGCAGCGCCAGATGCAGGGCATCCAAGCCATTGGCAACACCCACCGCATGCTTCGCCTCGCAATAAGCAACCCACTCGGCCTCGAAGGCCTCCACCTCCTCGCCCAAGATATAGCAGCCGCTATTCAGCACACGACCAGCGGCATCATCAATCTCGGGTTTGAGTTCGAGATAAGCAGCACGGAGATCGAGGAAAGGAATCATGAGTTTTTAGCTAAAGTTTAGAAACGAAGTTCAGAAACTCGGAATACTGCCGCTGTTTACTAAAATTTCGAAGCACTCGCGCCCTTGCCGTCTCAGCGAACGCTAACGCTTGATCAGGTTCGTAGATAAAGGATTTCATGATCCGGGATATATCGTCCACTGATGAGAACGACAAGTAATCCAAACCTTCTTCCAAACCCTCCGGATACACTCCCTTCGGCGAAATCAGCGGTGTCCCATTACCTATGGTTTCAAATACGCGCATGTTGCTATGAAATCTGATATTGAGATCCCCAAAGGTATTGAGGACGGCTTTGGTGTCGCGGATTGCTTCGTACAATCCGATGCCGTAAACGGACCCCGAAATCAGTGACCTGAGCTTCTTGTCCGGCCATTTGACAAGGAAAGGCAGCTCAATGCCCATTCGAGCAAGCCTCCCTCCGGGTCTATGATATTGCTTTGACACCCCAGCATAGCATTTGAAGTCATACCCATCGGATGCCGCGGCCTCCATTACGGCCCTTGCGAGCGCAGCGCGCCCGCCAAAAAGCGCGCCAAGTTGGCCATAGAGAATCAGGTCGTCCCGCCGGCTAGAAAAAGGGCGGAGTGTTCGTCTACCCCAATCAGAATCTATGCCCGGCTGAAGTTCGAGGGCATTATGACCGCGCCTTTTCCAGCTTTCCACGAAAGGCCGATGAAGCGAGACATATCCATCATAGGCCGGGTCAATGGGCGGGTCGGCTTCCTTGATGAATCCGTTCCAGGCAAGGATGAGGCCAGAAAAGCGGGATCGCAGCATAGCGGCAAACGAGGGCGACACAAAGCATGAGAAGTCATAGACTACGTCCGGCTGAATGTGGGCGATTTGTGCCAGCCGGATCTCGTCAAGGTTAGTAGTAGTGAGGCCGTGCTCTCGCGCCCAGGTATGTTGTAGGCGTTCATAGTTCCACACAGTAAAGAAGACGCGGTCGTCCGGTCTATCGGGTGGTGGCATCAGACGGTACACGGATGCATAGCCGTCGCGCAGAACCGCATCGTGGATTTCCTCAAAAGTAGAGTGATTCCCGATGCCCCAGCGGTTTTCAAACTGTGGAATATGAGGCGGATATTTGTGAATACATTGATATACCCTCACCGCCGGTGTATCCCTCTTACCGCCCGAGCGGTTTTATATGCAAACTGCCGTAACCCCCTTTTTGGTTCCTTCTTTCGACGCTTTCCCATTTCCTCCGACGTATTGCTTGGATTGTCAAACTCCGCAACCGCTGCGGCTAGGTCTCCTTCAGCACCTATCTCACTCCAAAACGAGGGGAAGTCATCCTGTGCCCGCTCAATCCAGAACTCCATCTTTCTCTCACGAGCTTCAAGAAACAATTTTATATTTTGATCTATTGTCTCAATATAATCTATGCATAAATCTAGCTCTTCATCTTCATTCAGCATAAGGATCCCGTTTCGGTAGGCGCGTGTAATTGATCCATCCCACCAATATCGCTTAGAGAAACTCTTAGCGACGGCCACTGGGTCCCGTCGAAGATGTACGAAAAATGAATCACGGTTGTAATTTCGATATAGCCAACCTAGCAGCCACGATAAGCGATTGTCAGCTTCGATATGGTGTAGGGGATAGTTGAACCGCTCTGCCCCAATCAGACGAGTCCTAGTCTCGTGGCCCGCTGAGTAGTTTTTTATATGGCGACAGGCTCGGATAAAGTTCTCGCTACCGCATCGTCCAGTACACAAAATGAAGATATTATTATATTTAGTCATCTACCGATATCCCGCTGAAATCTTCATAACTCCAAATGTAGTCTCGCTAATCGTAGCGCTGCGACGCGAGAACGATACAGACGTCGCCTTGACTGAATGTGTCGCTTCGTTATCCAGTTCGGACGATTAGTTTAAATTGCACCTAAATGCTGAAATACAGATATCAAGATCTTTTTCATCCCACTGCTTTTCGTCGGGAACAACGAACAAAGCTTGCCTCCCCAAGATTTCAACAGGAAGGAGAAATCGTTCGACGAATTTGTACTGCGGCCGATGTACGTAATCATCGAAAATTACTTTTGTTCCTGCTTCAGCATAGCGCAACACTGAAAGAAAACAGCACACGCGGAACCGCCCGTCTATGAGAACCAGGTCGGGTTTTTCTTTATGGCTCCATATCCAGTCTGTGTACTCCTTATAGGCATCAATTCGAGCTGCCCCTACAGGAATACCCCAAGCTATAACCTTACCAACATCAACCGACCGTGAATGGAGGCGGCTCGAGTCCTCAAAGCCACGAACCGCTTTCTCTAACCATTCCGTATCTGAATCGATACAATATACATTCGCCCTTGAGAACTTTAATGCGAATTGAGTCGACGCACCTGTACCATATTCACCGTAAACAGAGGAGTTTTGGATCAAGGCTTCGAAAAAATTTGGTTCATTGTCAAACAGATCCAGAGGGGGGGGATTTGATTTTTTTTGCGTCAACACGTTTTTTTTAAAAGGCTCCAAGAAGATTGGTGGCATGAATAACTTTGCAGCATTTTTTAATTTCAAGTTCGAGGCCCCTCTTTTGTCGCCTTTAAGAACGCGTCGTAATTCCTAATATAATCGGCCTCATGGTAAGGCTGCGAAGCAAGCACCATACAAACAGCGCCTTGACTGAAGGCATCTATTTCGCGCCAGATGAGGCGGTCGACATAGAGCCCGGTGCGTGGATCACGCAGCCAATGCTCACGGCGCTCGCGCCCGTCGTCAACGGTGATCCGGAAGCTGCCCGAGAGGGCAAAGATGACCTGCTCGAGGTCATAGTGCGCGTGCCCGCCGCGCTCTGAGTCAACCGGGACATTGTAAAGGTAATACACGCGACGAATCTGAAACGGCACATGATTGCCACCCTCGACGAAGGTCAGATCGCCCCGAGGATCACTGATCGCAGGCAGATCAATTAACTTGCAGTCTTCAATCGGCATGAAGTTTTTCTGGATATGGGAACCTATTAACCCGAGACAGAAACGTCATCGGGGAGAAACTTGCGATAACGCTTCCTTGACGATTGAATCGCCTCGAACGCCAACGTGTAAAAATAGTCGAGATCGGTCTCTGCGATACGCTGCGCCCCAAAACGCTCATGGAACTGCCACACAGACTGGTTAGCCTTGCGGACATCAAAATGAGCGGCAGTGAAGCCAAGATGATCGGTTCCATACGCGTAGACCATCAGCGCGGATTCAATCGCCGCTTGGACTGGGGCATGTTCCACAAGAACCCATGAACCCCAGCAAAAACTGCTGTCTCTGGCGTCGTACAAGCGAACGGTCCCGATGGATACCTGCTGGTACTCAATGATGAAGTAGGCTTGACCGTCTGCGTTGTTATATTCCTGCAGCCAAAGCCGCTGTTCAGTCAGATCTGGTGGGGTGGCACTGAGGTATCGCGACTTCTGTTCATCCGTGCGAAGAGACAGGATAAACGGAGCGTCTTCCACCGAAATGTCCCGGAATGAGAGCGTCTTACCCCGAACCTCCTTTGCTTTGTGAATGCGCGGCGACCTGTGTCTGGTCATCGGCCACCGTCCGCCGCACTATGCGCGCTGGATTGCCAACCACGGTCACACCGTTCGGCACGCAGCAAGTGACCACCGCACCTGCTCCTACCATCGCGCCCTCGCCGATCGTAAGCCCTGGCAGGATCACTGCCCCCCCCCCGATCGATGCGCGGGCTTTAACGCGCACCCCGAGGAAGCGCTCCGGGTACTGCTGACTGCGCGGATACCTGTCGTTGGTGAACGTGACGTTTGGCCCGATGAAAACGTCATCTTCAAGGCGGACACCGTCCCAGAGCTGGACGCCGGACTTTACCGTCACGCGGTCACCGACTACGACATCGCCTTCAATAAACACCTGCTCGCAGATATTGCAGTCGGCACCGATACGACTCCCACCAAGGATATGAGTAAAACCCCACACCCGGGTGTTCGCGCCGATCGTGGCGTCGGGCTCCACCCGTGCGTATTCGTCGATGAAGGCGGTTGGATCAATCATCGTTCAATGGGTATCCAGCGCGAGATCGGAGAGATACTGGCCGTAAGTCGTCTTCTCGAGCCTGCTGGCTCTCTCAGCCACAGCCGCCCGGCTTAGCCATTCGTTATGCAGTGCGATTTCTTCAAGACAGGCGATCTTGTAGCCCTGCCTCAGCTCAATGGTTTCGACGAAAGATGCCGCAGCCAGCAGCGATTCATGCGTCCCGGTGTCCAGCCAGGCAAAACCGCGACCCAGTGGTTCGGCGTTGAGGCATTGATCGTCCAGATACGCCTGCATGAGGCTGGTGATTTCAAGCTCGCCGCGATCGGAGGGCTCGACCTGCTTCGCCAGTTCCAATACCCGGTTATCGTAGAAGTAGAGTCCAGTAATGGCGTAATGACTGCGGGGCCTGAGGGGCTTTTCTTCGATAGACTTCACGCGCCTCTGCGCATCGAACTCCACCACGCCAAAGCGCTCCGGATCCTTCACCTGATACGCAAAGACCGTCGCCCCATGCTCTTGCTGGGCAGCGCGCCGGAGCATCGGCGTGAATCCCTGCCCGTAGAAGATGTTATCGCCAAGAACCAGGCAGACCCGATCATTGCCGATGAACTCCTCGCCAATAATGAAAGCCTGCGCCAGCCCGTCCGGGCTGGGCTGTACGGCATACTGCAACCGGATCCCGAACTGACTGCCATCCCCCAGAAGGTTCTGATACTGCGCCTGATCCTGCGGTGTAGTGATGATCAGGATATCCCGAATGCTTGCGAGCATGAGCACACTGATCGGGTAGTAGATCATTGGCTTGTCGTAGATCGGCAGGAGCTGCTTGGCGACACCCAGCGTGACCGGATGCAGGCGCGTGCCAGCGCCGCCGGCAAGGACAATGCCTTTGATACCCCGACTTTCGATCATTTTAGTTCGCGTCAAAGCGCCTGCGACGCCACCAGCCGCCCAAATTTCGAATCTTCCCGATCCCGCAGTCGCGCAAACGGGCCATCTTCCACCAGGCGCCCCTGGTCAAACACGTACACATGGTCAACATTGCGGATGGTTGAGAGGCGGTGGGCGATGATGACCACCGTGATCTCGCCCTTGAGCGCATCGATGCTTTGCTGGATGTGGCGTTCGGAGTCGGTATCTAGCGCGCTGGTGGCTTCATCGAGGATGAGCAGGTTGGGCTTGCGGAATAGCTCTCGGGCAATAAACAGTCGCTGGCGCTGCCCGCCCGATAGCCGAATGCCGCGGTCACCCACCACGGTGTGATAGCCCGCGGGCAGGGTCTCGATGTGGTGGTGGATGTGGGCGCGCTTGGCGGCCTCGCGAATGCGGGCCATGAGCGCCTCGTCTTTGGCCGGGTTGCCCGCCCACATGCAGATGTTATTGGCAATGGTGTCATCAAAGACCACGGTTTCTTGGCTCACGTAGCCGATTTGTGCGCGCCAGCTATTCAATGTGATTTCGTCACCCGGCACGCCATCAATCAGCACACGGCCGGATTGAGGCTTAAGCATCAGGGTGAGCAGGTCGACTAGGGTCGATTTACCCGCGCCCGATTCACCCACAAAGGCCACGGAGGTGCGGGCGGGGATGGTGAGCGATACCTGAACAATTACATCACCCACGGCTTTATCGTAGGCAAAAGACACATTCTCTAGGGTAATGCCTAGGCTAAGCGCCGCTGCAGGGGTATCGGCATCGGGCTCTGCCTGCTCAGCCTGGTCAGCAAACTCTTGATGCACCAGCTCCACGGCACCAATGTTGTTTAGCGTGTTTTGCCAAGCGCCTTGAGTCATAAAAATCGAGTTCATGGCCCGGTAAAACAGCACAATGGAAACCATAATGGGCGCAAGCGACTGGCCTAAAAACACCACCTGCACCAGCACAATCACCATAATAAACACCACAATGACCGGCTCACGCACCGAGGTGGTAAATGCCTGCGCAATGCCTCGGCGAATTTCATAACCGGTAAGCCGGCCCACCGAGCTCATCACCGTTTTGCGCAACGGTGCGGTTTGCCCCGTGGCCACCAGATACTTAAAGCCCTGCAAAAACTGAATCAGCAGCTTGGTGAGATGCCCCTCTTCAGCCGCTGCCCGGCGCGACTGCGCGCGCACAAAGATGTTTAACGCCCGAAATAGCAACAGCAGCACCACACCCAGCACAATGGCCATCACCCCAAAGCGCCAAGCCACCAAAAACGCAAACGCGGTATAAATCAGCGCATCCACAACTTTGGCCACGAGGTTTGTGAGCTGCTGAAAAGACTGCAGCATCAGCCGAATCTGCTGATTAATCACATTGGTAAAATGCCCCGTGCTTTGAGACACATAATGCCGGTAGCGCATGTGGCTATATCGATCAAACAATCGCCCGCGCAGCTCTCGCAGCAACAACCCTTGCAAATAGGCCCGGTAACCATTGGCAAGAAACAACAATGCGCCCTTGGCAATAAACGCCGCGGTAATCAGTACTAGCAGCCACGTGGTCGACTCACCCAGCCCCACCGCCGAGAGCATAGACTGCACAAACGCCGCCACGCCCGTGGGCTCAGCACCGCCGCCATCCAGCCCGCCGAGCAGCGGCAACAGCATCAATATGCCCACCCCCTCAGCCACCACCGCAAACAGCGCCAGGCCAAAGATCAAATACATCCGCGCCCCCAGATACGTCTGGAACACACGCAGGTAGTGGGGAATGTCGAATAGGGGGTTACGGGTCATAGTAAGTGGGGGCGGAATTATTTATGCATGCCTAATGGCGGTTTTGGTGCGCCTACGGCGCTGGATTGCTCACTTCGTTCGCAATGACGGCGATGAAGTCATCGCGAGGTTTCGCAGAAACCGTGGCGATCCACTCAAACTTCAAATTCGATTCGGGGCAGTCCAGATTGGCGAATGATGGATTGCAGGGTGCCAATTTTGATTTCGGTGTGATTGGGTACTGGAACGGTCACTGTGGTGTGGTCGAGACGCAGTTGCATCACAATATGGCTACCACGCTGCCGAACTTCAACGAAACCATTTCGCGTAAGGATTGCGCAGACTTGCTTACCAGAGAAAACGCCGAGTTTACCCAACTGCAACCTCAAGTCGCGTGATGTAAACCTCGTCATGCAGGCGTTGTTGAATTTCCGCAGCAGATGCAGTTTCGAAAAACAATTCCACTGCCTCGCGCAGATTGGCCGAGGCTTCATTCACCGATGCGCCTTGGCTGGCTACATCGACGTCTGGGCACAAAGCAACATATCCGTCGCCTTCGCGCTCGATAATTGCGGTCAGTTGTCTATTCATAGCGGTGATGCCTCTGATTTAATCCTGATTGTAATGTAGCGCTTTTAATGATTTGCCGCCATCGCCCGAAACCGCTCATTGGCTTGCGTCAGTTTGTTGAAGGTCCCCTGCGCTCTCAACTCGCTCTTATCCAGCAGTTGGTTAACTACCGAAAGGATGGGTTTGCCCAGATCGGCGCTGTGGCGGCTGAGAAACCAGCTGTAGGGCTGGTGCAGATAGCCTTCCAGCAGGCGCTTGCCGATGCTGTATTCGCGCATCAGGGTAAAACGCAGTTGCGCTCGTGCTTGGTCAGCAGATCGAGAAGCTTTTTGGTCATAAATGGGGACGGATTTATTTGATGCGGCGCGGCAAAGAAAATAGATCTGTCCCCTTTTGGAACTAGGCGGCGAGTTGTGGCCGTGACGCATTCAACGCTAAGACCGCGTGTGCGGTTTCTTTCAGGCTCGCATGCAAGTCGTAACCGCCGCGTTGCTCGAGCCAGTCAATCACTTCGGCGAGATGCCAAATGGCAACACTGCCTTCATGCACGGGCAAGGGAAAACTATGCGGATGTGCCAGCATCAATTTACGCACCGCCTGGCGGCTGACGCCGATGATATCTGCGATGTCGGTGAGGCCGACAAAGTCTGGCGAAGCTTCAACCAGTCGCGCACTCGGCATGGCCTTTTGAATGTCTTGAATGGCGCTTTGCACGGCGGCTTTAGCGCTGGCGGCGTCGCGCGTGAATTCAAGCGCAAGGCGCCCGGGGCGGCCACTACCGATCAGCGCGTCATCACAACCTGCTTCGGCTAATTGTTCAATCAAGGCGTCGATGTCCTGCGTATCGGCACTGAGTTGATAGTTCAATCTGAAGTGATATTCCATCCTTCAATCCTCCGGCTGCCGCTTTTGATACAAGCAGTTGTCAACAACCCGGCGCAATGCGCGTGCGTGGTTAAATGTCGCCGACCTCGTCTTCCATCGACCGGCCATGGGTGGCTGCACGAACGCGCAAACGCTGCTTTAGTTGATCGTGGAGATTGCGAATGGTCATAAATGGGGGACGGGCTTATTTAATGCGGCACAGTGGGGAAAATAAATCTGTCCCCTTTTTAGAGGCGCCACTCTTCGACGGCTAGACCCGGGACTCGATGGAATTCACGCGCGTTGTTTGTCACAACCACCGTATCTTCTGACAGTGCGTGTGCTGCGATCATCAGATCCATATTGCCGATCGGTTGCCCTTGCTTCTCCAGCATGTAGCGCACCCTAGCGTGATGATGGGAAGCCTCAACAGGCCAAGGCCGCACTTCAAAGCCCGCGAGCCAGGCCTCAATAGCTGTTTGGAATCGAGGAGACCTGAGTTTTTCTGCTCCAAAGCGCAGTTCGGCCGCCACAATCGCAGAAATCCAAATTTTATTCGCGGATAACGCCGAGAATCGTTCAATCACGCTATCGGGACGCCTTCGCAGGATGTAACTGCAGATGTTGGTGTCCAGCGTCCGCAGCATGCCCTAGGACCAGTCTCGCTCCTGAGGCGGCTGATCGTCGCGTTCGACAAGAAAATCGTCGGGGAAGGCTTCGGTGTCTGCGTAAAATGCGCGAAGCCATTCACCCAGGTTCTGTGGGGTCTGCGTTTGCGGCTTGATCAGGTAAGCATCACCCACCTGCTCGATCAGCACTTCGCTGGCATCGATGCGCAACTTGGCGGGCCAGCGGATGGCTTGGCTGCGCCCACTCATGAATAGTTTGGCCGACATCGACATGGCTCTAGGCTCCCAGCACATTTTTGAATATTACATTGTAATATGACATGGTTGTCAAGCCCTTCATGGAACAGTGCCTCTGCCCTCGACCGAAGCCCGCAACTGCGCAATCTCCTGCTCTAGCGCTTCGTATTCCGCCTCTTTGCGGCGCAGAAATCGCCAAGTCAGGCGCGTTTTTTCTTCGATGCCCTTTGGCGTGAGCAGGTAGGCGTAGCGCAGCTTGCGATTGCTCTGCTGAAAATTCTGCAGCTTAATCAGGCCCTTCGCCCCCAGCGCCCGCAAACAATAATTGGCCTTGCCCAGGCTTACACCCAGCTCCCGCGCCAGCGCGCGCTGACTCATATTCGGATCCTCATGCAGCACGTTAAGCGCACGCCATTGCAGCTCTTCATGCCAACGGGCTTGGGTGTCTTTGAAGGGTTCCATATTGGGCTTTAGGCGGGGCTGGGCGGGCTTTGGCGGGCTTTGGGCACGCTACCGCCGGGAAAGCAGCCGCCTGTCGGGCAGTTAGCTACTCTCGTCAGTTCATACCTTGAACTACGAGACTAACTGGAATTAGGGAGTTTGTGGTCAAATCGGCGCAAGAGAATACATTGAAATTCAATGACATATGTTGGTGGGATTTGGGGCGGGGAGTAAGCCGATTCATTGCTGCCACCAACCGCTAAAGTTGATGTCGTGGAGGCGGCGGGCGCCGACTGACAGAAGTGGGATGATCAGCAACAGGCTGAACCACCAGAATTCGGCCCGCGTGGCGGTTCCCGAGAACTGGAAGCTGCGTTCAGGTTAGGCGCTGGAGGTGCGGAGTTCTGTGATGCAGTTAGCAGGTGGTGGTGTGGTTGGAAGGTGGTGGTGCGGTTGCACCGCGAATAAGGCGGAGTGGGTTACCGTTATTTCGCGCTGTAGGGAAATTTATGCGAAATGAGAATCGCTCTGCCGATCGGCAGAAATTTACCTAGGGGGCTAACAGGCATTATCCATCCCCCCCCCTCCTTTCTTCCTCCGGCGGGCGCGGAGCTAGAGGAGTGGGTACTACTATTCGTGCCCTAGGGAAATCTATGCGAAACGAGAATCCCACTGCCAGAAGGCTCACATGGCTGCAGGCCGTGTCAACGAGACCGCACCCGTTAAAATAACCTCAAGCAAGAGGCACAAGTTGCGTATGATTACGCTCGGTTAAAGCAAACTTCAAAAGCATGTCATCAGAAAAAATCAAACCGTCTGATGCGGGGGCGTGGCTGGCCAGTTTAGTTGCACAGCCGCCGCGAGCCGCACGCTTTATCGTTACCGTCTACGGAGATGCGGTTGTACCCCGCAGGGGTATTTTGTGGATGGGCACTTTAATTGAGATCGCTAATGCGGCGGGGTTGAGCGAGTCGCTCGTTCGTACCGCTGTCTCGCGGTTGGTGGCGGCAGGCCAGCTGATTGGTGAGCGGGTGGGCCGGCGCAGTTATTATCGGCTGACCGACCCCGCCCGGGTGGAATTTTCTGCTGCTGAATCTGTTTTGTTTTCAGGGCAGCCTGATGCCAAAGGCTGGGTGTTTTTTATGCCGGAGAACTCCAATCAACTTATGCCTGATGATTTTGCATTGATTGCTAAGGGGGTATATCTGGGGCCGGATAAGACCGGTCAGCGTTTTCCGCCCGGCTTGGTATTTCATAGCAGCACTGTTGAGGGGGCGGCAATGCTGCCGGGTTATGTCAGTCAGTATTGGGATCTGGCTAGCGTATCTGCTGCGTATGCGCGCGTGATTGATCGATTTGCCCCGCTGGCTGACATGATGGCCGCGGGCGTGAGCCTATCGCCGGAAGACAGCCTTATCGCACGCCTGCTGCTGGTAGACGATTTTCGAGCGGCTGTTTTGCAGGACCCACGCTTGCCGCCGAATGCCCTGCCAGCGGATTGGCCGCGCCAAGAGGCGACGGCACTATTTGCCTCACTCTATTTATCACTAACGCCACAAGCTGATTCACATATCGGAGCGATTTTTCGCGATGCCTCCGGTGTGCTGCCCGCATCGACGCCGCAAACGGTTCACCGCTTAGCCGCCCTAAAAGCATCACTAAAATAATAAGAAAAAATTTTGCGTGTGATGTTTTCTCGTGTATAACGAAATTTGTAACGGTCTAGAAGTGGAGAGCAGTGTAATGACGGATGCGTTCATCTGCGATGCGGTACGCACACCAATCGGGCGATACGGCGGGGCCCTTGCCTCGGTTCGCGCCGATGATTTAGGCGCGTTGCCGCTAAAGGCATTGATGGAGCGCAATCCGCAATTGGATTGGTCTAAAGTAGACGATCTGATTTATGGCTGCGCCAACCAGGCCGGCGAAGATAACCGAAATGTAGGCCGTATGGCGGTGCTACTGGCCGGAATGCCCACTATGGTGCCGGCAACAACAATTAATCGTCTTTGTGGCTCGGGCATGGATGCCGTTGGCATGGCGGCGCGTGCGATTAAGGCTGGAGACTGCGAACTGGTCATTGCCGGCGGTGTGGAGAGCATGAGCCGCGCGCCCTTTGTTATGCCCAAGGCAGAAAGCCCATATTCCCGGGCCAACGCTGTTTACGACACAACCATCGGCTGGCGTTTTCCCAACCCAAAACTACGCGAAGTTTACGGAACGCATTCGATGCCGGAAACGGCCGACAATGTGGCCGAAGATTATGACATTTCGCGTACTGACCAAGACGCATTTGCCGCCCGCAGCCAAGCCCGATGGGCCGCCGCACAACAGGCAGGCATCTTTAGTCAAGAAATCGTTCCCGTGCAGGTTCCGCAGCGCAAGGGCGACCCGCTGATCGTCGACACTGATGAGCATCCACGCCCCGGCACCACGGCCGAAAAACTCGCAGGTTTAAAAGGCGTCAACGGCCCTGATCTGACAGTCACGGCCGGCAATGCATCTGGTGTGAATGATGGGGCAGCCGCCCTGATTGTTGCCTCTGAGGCCGCTGCGCGTGCACAGGGGCTTACGCCGAAAGGCCGAGTAGTGGCCATGGCCGCCGCCGGCGTTGCACCACGAATTATGGGCGTCGGTCCAGCGCCCGCCGTGCGCAAGGTGCTAGAGCGCGCCGGCATGACGCTTGATCAGATGAACCTGATTGAACTGAATGAGGCATTTGCCGCTCAGGCCTTGGCCGTGCTGCGTGAGTTGGGCTTGCCTGACGATGCTGACCATGTAAACCCAAACGGTGGCGCCATTGCCATGGGGCACCCCTTGGGTATGAGCGGTGCACGATTGGTGACCACTGCGTTGTATCAGCTCCATCGGTCCGGTGGACGCTATGCGCTTTGCACCATGTGCATTGGGGTAGGCCAAGGAATTGCCATTATTATCGAACGCGTTTGAAGAGGAGATAACTAAGATGTATGCACAAATGATAAAAACAGACGCCAGTGACATCAAAAAACATCACGAACTAACCGCAGAAGAGCGCGCTTTTCAGGAGCGTGTGGATCGTGGGGAAAAAATTGAGCCTAAGGCATGGATGCCGGAGGGGTATCGCAAAACGCTGATCCGCCAAATCGGCCAGCACGCGCATTCCGAAATTGTCGGCCAACTGCCCGAGGGCAATTGGATTACGCGCGCACCCACGCTGGAGCGCAAGGCAATTCTGCTGGCAAAAGTACAGGATGAGGCCGGACATGGCCTGTATCTTTACTGCGCAGCCGAAACGCTGGGCGTGAGCCGTGACGAGCTGCTAGAAAAACTGCACAACGGCAAGATGAAATATTCATCGATCTTTAATTATCCAACACTTAACTGGGCCGATATGGGTGCCGTTGGCTGGCTGGTGGACGGTGCCGCGATCATGAATCAGGTGCCGCTGCAGCGCACCAGCTATGGCCCTTACAGCCGCGCGATGATTCGTATCTGTAAGGAAGAAAGTTTTCACCAGCGGCAGGGCTACGACATCATGATGAAGATGGCCCAAGGCACGCCCGAGCAAAAGGCGATGGCGCAGGATGCGCTGAACCGGTTCTGGTATCCGTCGCTCATGATGTTTGGCCCGTCAGACGCCGACTCAATCCATTCCGTCCAGTCGATGGCCTGGAAGATCAAGATGAACACCAATGACGAGTTGCGTCAGAAGTTCGTCGATCAAACGGTGCCGCAGGCCGACTATCTGGGCCTGACCATTCCTGACCCCGATCTGAAATGGAACGAGGAGAAAGGTTGTTACGACTTCTCGCAGCCAGACTGGTCGGAGTTCTTCGAGGTGATCGCGGGCAACGGCCCGTGTAACAAAGAGCGTTTGGGCGCGCGGGTCAAGGCATGGGAAGACGGTGCCTGGTTCCGGGATGCCCTAACTGCTCACGCCGAGAAGGCTGAGGCACGCCGCCGGGGCGAAACCGCCGCCGCGTAATGAGCCGTTGATAAATTCAGCTTTGCGACTTGCTCGCAAGGGAGGAGACTTATGTCTAGCGAATGGCCCCTTTGGGAAATTTTTATTCGTGGTCAGCACGGCCTTAATCATCGCCATGTTGGGAGCCTACATGCGCCCGATGCCGAAATGGCGATTAAAAACGCGCGCGATGTCTACACCCGTCGGAATGAGGGTGTGTCTATCTGGGTGGTGAAATCCGGCGAGATCACGGCGTCCAGCCCGTCTGATAAAGGGCCGCTGTTCGAGCCGTCAAACTCGAAGGTTTATCGGCATCCGACTTTCTACGATATTCCTGATGAAGTGGGGCATATGTGATGTCGTCGCTACCTAATATGAACCCCCCAAACATAGACACGCAGGCCGCGCTATTCGAGTTCCTGCTGCAGATGGGTGACAACACGCTGATCCTCGGCCATCGGGTTTCAGAATGGTGCGGTCACGCGCCTGTGCTGGAGGAAGACATCGCGCTGGCGAATACCGCGCTTGACCTGATCGGTCAGACGCAGCTTTGGCTGGGCCTTGCCGGTGAGATCGAGGGGCAGGGGCAGACTGCTGATAATCTTGCCTACCTGCGTGATGCCGCCCAGTTCCGCAATGTATTGCTGGTCGAGCGTCCAAATGGCGATTTTGGTAATACGATCATGCGCCAACTTCTATTCGACGCTTGGCACCATGAGATGCTAAAGGCGCTGCAAAACTCAGCAGAACCGCGCGTGGCCGAAATCGCCGCAAAGGCGTTAAAGGAAGTGTTCTATCAGTTTGAACGCTCGGCCGATCTCGTCATTCGAATGGGTGATGGTACGGAAGAAAGCCATCAGCGCATGCAGGCATCGCTCGATGACAACTGGCCCTATACGGGTGAGTTGTTCGTGGCGAGTGTGAGTGATATGGCTTTAGCCGAAGCGGGTATTGCCCCGGCTGCCGATAGCCTGAAAGCGGGCTGGGATGCGAGCGTGAATGACATTCTGGAACAGGCCACTCTCAAGCGCCCCGAGAGCGGCTATATGCATCAGGGCGGCAAGCGAGGCATTCATACCGAGCACCTCGGATTTATTCTAGCCGACATGCAGTTCCTACAGCGGGCCTATCCTGGCGCCACCTGGTAAGGAGGAAAGCTGATGCACGCAACAACTCTGCCCTCAACCGAGCAGGTCTGGCACTGGTTGTCTGAAGTGCCAGATCCGGAAATACCGGTTATCAGCCTGACTGATCTAGGCATCATTCGCGGTATTAGCTGGGATGACGACACGCTGGTTGTTACGGTCACCCCTACCTATTCGGGCTGCCCTGCAACCACGGTGATCAACTTCGACATCGAGAAAAAACTCCGCGATGAGGGGATCGAGAAACTGCGGTTGCAACGGCAACTCTCGCCGCCCTGGACAACGGATTGGATTAGCGCTGAGGGTCGGGAAAAGTTGCGCGATTACGGTATTGCCCCGCCAATCGATGGCACGGCTGCCAGCGGACGCCTGAAGTCTCGAGTAGAAAGAATGGCGGGCACATCCAAGTTGGCCATCGCCTGCCCCCATTGTGACTCATGCAATACCGAGCTGGTCAGCCAATTCGGCTCTACCCCCTGCAAGGCATCCTACCGCTGCAAGGACTGCCTCGAACCCTTTGACTATTTCAAATGCATCTGAGGATGCGGAGGTAACGCAGCATGGCACGTTTTCATCCTCTCGAAGTTACCGATGTCCGCCGCGAGACCCGCGATGCGGTTGTGGTTACCTTAAAGCCGCGCGCTGAAGACGCGGAGGCCTTCGATTTCACCCAGGGCCAGTACCTGACTTTTCGCCGCGATTTTGATGGCCAAGAACTGCGCCGATCCTATTCAATCTGTGCAGGCAAAGACGAGGGCGTACTGCGCGTTGGCATTAAGCGTGTTGATGGCGGCGCGTTTTCGACCTGGGCGAATGAGGAACTCAACCCCGGTGCAGTGTTGGATGCGATGCCGCCGATGGGCAAATTCTACACCTCGATTGAACCCGATGCAGACAAGCATTATCTCGGCTTTGCCGGCGGATCGGGCATCACACCGGTTTTGTCGATCATTAAAACCGTGCTAGCGCGAGAGCCAAAATCAAAATTCACCCTCGTCTATGCTAATCGACAAATCAATTCGATCATGTTCCGCGAAGAGCTGGAGGATTTGAAGAATCTGTATCTCGGGCGTTTCTCGGTGATTCATGTTCTTGAAACCGAGGGGCAGGAGATCGACCTGTTCACCGGCCGCATCGATGATGAAAAAATGAAGGGGCTGTTCGAGCGCTGGATCGATGCCGGATCGATCGACACCGCCTTTATTTGTGGCCCCGAACCGATGATGCTAACCATCGCCGCCTCGCTGCGAGACCATGGGCTCAGCGATGATCAGATTAAGTTTGAGCTGTTTGCGTCGGGCCAGCCGGGCCGCGCTAAGGCCCGGCCCGTCAGCAAGCAGACCCATGACACGGCCGAAACAACCGAGGCAACGGTAATGCTGGATGGCACAAGCCGTACTTTCCAGATGGAATCGCGCGATATGAGCGTCTTGGATGCCGCGCTCGCCAATGATCTGGACGCGCCCTACTCGTGCAAGGCTGGCGTGTGCTCTACCTGCCGCTGCAAGGTCTTGGAGGGCGAGGTCGAAATGGCAGTTAACCATGCGCTTGAAGATTATGAAGTACGCGCGGGCTATGCACTGAGCTGCCAGGCCATCCCGCTAACTGACAAAGTGGTTATCAGCTACGACGAATAATCAGCGGCGAAGGGAAAAGCCATGTCTGACACTATGAATATCGAAGATTATCTGGAGCAAGGGGGCGTACTGACCTCGCCGATGAATGTGCCGGCCCGCTACCGAGGTGAGTTACTACGGCTGATGGGATCGTTTGTTGACAGTGAGCTGGCCGGATCGGCTGGGTTTGCGGCCTCGATCAACTTTGCGCCAGGCATTAAGGAGCGCATCGCCGCCAGCCGGATCACGCTAGAAAAGGCTGATCATGCCGAGCGCGTGCTTAATGTGATGGGCAGTTTTGGCACCGACACGGCGCGCTATCAAAACCAGCATAACTGGGCCGCACGGGCCGAGCGTGATGCCGATATTGGCACCATTCGAACCGGTGGCGACATGCGCCTGTCCGTTTTTCACTATCCCATTACGGGCTGGGCGGATGCAGTGGTGATGAATGTGCTGATGGGCTTGGCCACCGGTGTGCAGATTACCGAATTGACGCGGCTTTCCTATGCGCCGCTTGCCGAGGTTTTTCGCGAAATTGCCCCGCGTGAAGCTCGCCATGCCGAGCTGGGGCTAGAGGGGCTGGAGCGTATCATGGCCAACAACGAGCAGCGTGAAGAGGCGCTAGAGTCCATCGCTTACTGGCGCCCTCGCGTTGCGGCAACTTTCGGCCATGCCGGATCACAGCGTTTTGAGACGCAAAAACGCCTCGGACTGCGGCATACCCCAAATGAGGATCTGCTGGCCGAATGGAATAACCAGCTCGACACAAGGCTTTCAACACTATGATGATATCGACCGGAGCGCCCCGCAAACTAGAAAGTTATGTTTGCGGGGAATGGACGCGTGGAACCGGAGACGGGGTCCCCCTGCTGAATGCCGCCACCGGCACCCCGGTTGCCTTGGTCGACTCAACCGGTATTGATTTTCGAGGGGCTTTAGCATGGGGCCGCGACCGTGGCGGTCGGGCCCTGCGTGCCATGTCGTTCCATGAGCGTGCGCTGATGCTCAAGGCAATGGGGCTGGCCCTGATGGAGATGAAAGAAGAGTTCTACGCCGAAAGCCTTGCCACCGGAGCCACGCGCGCTGATGCTTGGGTCGACATTGAGGGCGGCATCGGCACCTTGTTGGCCTTTGCCTCCAAGGCACGCCGTGAGTTACCCAACACCCGCGTTTTGGTGGATGGTGATGTCGAGCCGTTGTCAAAAGACGGCAGCTTCATCGGGCAGCATATCTTTACCCCACTGCAGGGCATTGCCATTCATATTAACGCGTTCAACTTTCCCTGCTGGGGCATGCTGGAGAAGATCGGGCCAAACCTGCTGGCCGGGGTGCCCTTTATTGTTAAACCTGCCTCACAGACGGCCTATCTGACCGAGTTGATGTGCCGCCGGATGATCGACTCCGGCATTTTGCCTGACGGCGCAATTCAACTAATCAGCGGCTCGGCGGGCGACATGCTCGACCATGTAACCGGCCAAGATGCTGTTACCTTTACCGGTTCGGCTTCAACAGGGCAAAAGCTGAAAACTCATCCGGCGGTTATCGAAAATGCAACACGCTTCACGATGGAGGCCGATAGCCTGAATGCTTCGGTGCTCGGCCCCGATGCCGCACCGGGCAGTGAGGAGTTTGATCTATTTGTTAAGGAAGTCGCACGCGAGATGACCGTCAAGGCGGGGCAGAAATGCACGGCAATTCGCCGCGTCATTGCGCCTCGCCAGCATGTCGATGCTTTAATTGCGGCGCTGTCTGCGCAGCTGGATAAAGCCACACTAGGTAACCCGGCTGATGAAGGCGTGCGCATGGGCCCCTTGGCTAGCCTGGATCAGCGCGATGAAGTGCGTGCACGCATTGCCGAATTACAGGCCGATGCCGAGATTGTGGCCGGTAATCCTGACGATGTGCGCATTGTATCGGGCGATGCCGAAAAAGGCGCTTTCCTCAACCCGGTGCTCATGCTCTGTAACTCGCCTTTCGCCGCGCAGGCTGTTCACGATGTCGAGGCCTTTGGCCCCGTCTCGACCCTTATGCCTTATGACACAATGGACGAGGCGGTTGAGCTTGCCCGGCGTGGCAAGGGGTCGCTATGCGCTTCGGTCTTCACAGATGACCCGTCGGTAGCCGAAGAGATGGTAATCGGCATGGCGCCGTTCCATGGCCGCGTGCTAATTGGTAATCGCCGCTCGGCAAAAACCTCAACCGGTCATGGTTCACCCCTAGCGCCGCTGGTGCATGGCGGGCCGGGCCGCGCCGGCGGGGGCGAGGAAATGGGCGGCATGCGTGGCGTTAAGCATTACATGCAGCGCACCGCTGTTCAGGGCGCGCCTCGCCTGCTCTCGGCGGTAACCGGCCGCTGGATCGAAGGCGCTGACTCGCAGCAAGGCACTCACCCATTCCGCAAATCGCTATCCGAGCTGCAGATTGGCGATCAGCTAGTCACAGCCAGTCGCCAGATAACGCAGGCTGATGTTGAGCATTTTGCCGAGTTCACTGGCGATACTTTTTATGCCCATATGGATAGCGCGGCGGCGTCGGCCAACCCCTTCTTTGATGATCGGGTAGCCCATGGCTACTTGGTTGCCTCTTTTGCCGCTGGTCTTTTTGTAGACCCGGCGCCCGGTCCGGTACTAGCCAATTACGGCGTCGATAACATGCGCTTTCTTACCCCGGTCTATTTCGGAGATACGCTACAAGTGCGCCTGACCTGCAAGGAGATTAACCCGCGCGCCACTGCCGACTATGGCGAGGTACGCTGGGATTGTCAGGTCACCAACCAAGACCATGCCGTGGTGGCGCAATATGATGTATTAACCATGGTGGCCAAAACTTGGGCTGAGACATGAGTCGTATTTACGCCTGGGATGGGATCGTGCCGGTTGTCGACCCAAGCGCTTTTGTACACCCGGAGGCCGTCATCATCGGCGATGTCATCGTCGGCCCAATGTGCTATGTCGGGCCGTGTGCAGTGCTGCGTGGCGATTTTGGCCGCATCATTCTTAAGGCAGGATCCAACGTGCAGGAGACCTGCGTTATACACTCCTTCCCCGAAAAGGATGTAATCATCGAGGAGGAGGGGCATATCGGCCATGGTGCCGTTCTGCATGGCTGTCATATCGGGCGTAACGCTATGATCGGCATGAATGCGGTGGTCATGGACGAGGCGGTGGTGGGTAACAACACGCTTGTCGGCGCCATGGCCTTTGTGAAGGCAGGCGCGCAAATCCCGCCCAACAGCATGGCGGTTGGTTCCCCGGCTAAGGTTGTGCGTGAGTTGACTGAAGACGAGATTGACTGGAAGCGCCGGGGCACCGGGATCTATCAGCAGCTAGCCAAAGAGTCTGGCGATAAACTACGCCCCGCTTCGCCGCTAAGCGCGCCTGAGGAAAATCGCCGTCGCGTTACGGCACCCGTCTACGACCCGCTGATCCTAGAGCGCACCCAACTCAGCGAATAGCGCTAACGCCGTCGAGCATCAGCGTGGTTACCATATCTGCGTACTCTTGACGGCTCAGCGGGCCAGAGTCTCTGAACCACATATAAAGCCAGTTCATAATGCCGAACAAGGACATGGTCACTGGCGTTAATAAAGGACGTTGCTTGCTATCCAGATCTGGGTTCAGATCACGCAGAATCGTCGCAAACCGACGCACAATCTGCCGCTCGATTGTGGTGAGCGCAGTCTTTTGATCGTTGTTCAAGCTTGATAAGGCATTTAACTGCATCGTGTGCTCAACATCGCTGCCCTGATAGCACTCCAGCACCGTGGCAATGAGCCGCGCCAACCGCTGCCGGGGCGGAAGGGCTGGATCGTCTGCCGCGACAATCGCCGCGTCTAGCTCTTCCAGATGCGTGTAGATAATGGCAAAGATCAACGCGTCTTTGCTGGGGTAATAGTGATAAAGCAGGGCTTTCGAGACATTTGCCTGACTCGCGATGAGCGACATAGAGGCCTTGCTCATACCCTGTTCGGCAAATACCGCAGCCGCGCTGTGCAGTATGCTTCGCTGCTTGTCTTCGAAATCGTCTGCTCTTACTCGCGCCATTATCTCTCAGTAACCAGTTAGTTAATTTGCTGGACGGTTGTCCACTACGCGCTGGGCCTTGCCTGCCGAGCGGGCAATAGCCTCGGGGTCCTGTACATCAATCCGTGCCGTAACCCCGACGACGGATTTAATGTGATGCGCGAGTTCCTTCGCTGACGCGGCGCGCGCCCCCTCGTCTGCCTGGGTGGGGGCACATTCAACGTGAACCGTCATGTTATCCATGCGCCCGTCTCGACCCAGCTCAATCTGAAAATGCGGCGTCAGCCCCTTGCATTTCAATATCTGCTCTTCGATTTGGGTTGGAAAGACATTCACTCCGCGCAGGATAATCATATCATCGCTGCGGCCGGTGATCTTCTCCATACGCCGCATTGTGCGGGCCGTACCTGGTAACAGACGGGTCAGATCGCGCGTGCGATAGCGCACCATCGGCAACCCTTCCTTAGTCAAGGTGGTGAAAACCAGCTCGCCCATCTCGCCATCGGGGAGAACTTCGCCCGTATTCGGGTCGATAATCTCAGGGTAGAAGTGGTCTTCCCAGATATGCAGGCCATCCTTGGTCTCAACACATTCCTGAGCAACGCCAGGGCCCATCACCTCAGACAGGCCGTAGATGTCGACGGCTTGCATGTTAAAGGCGTCTTCGATTTCCCGGCGCATCGCATTGGTCCAGGGTTCGGCGCCGAAAATGCCAACCTCAAGGGAAGATTCCCGTGGGTCGAGACCCTGACGGTGGAATTCGTCGAGGATCGAGAGCAGATAAGACGGCGTGACCATAATGATTCGCGGCTTAAAATCGTTAATCAGTGTCACCTGCCGCTCGGTCATTCCGCCTGAAATCGGAACGACAGTACAGCCCAGACGCTCGGCTCCGTAATGGGCGCCAAGCCCGCCGGTGAATAAACCGTAGCCATACGCGTTGTGCAGTATATCGCCGGGGCGCCCGCCAGCGGCACGAATTGAGCGTGCAATTAGGTTTGACCAGTGGTCAATATCATCGGCGGTATAGCCCACCACGGTTGGCTTGCCGGTGGTGCCAGATGACCCGTGGATGCGGACAAGTTTTGCCTGCGGCACCGCAAACATCCCGAATGGATAAGTGTCGCGCAAATCCTGCTTGGTTGTGAACGGAAATTTTGCGATATCTGCCAGCGTTTTCAGATCATCGGGATGGACATCATGCTCGATGAACCGCTTGCGATAGAAGGGCGAGTTCTCGAACGCGTGCTTAAGCGACCGCCTCATGCGGTGGAATTGTAACGCCTCAATTTCTTCTCGAGAGGCAATTTCGATCGGATCCAGATCCTGCTCGCGGGGTTTAAAGTCTTGCATTCTGTCCTCCTCCGAAAATAGCTGCACCGGTTATTTGTTTATTCAGGTATACGGGTGCTGGCGATCATGCGTGAATGACCGCGAAACTCGGCCACAGCCACGCCTTCTTGGTTGGTAACACGGATGTCGTAAATGCCGGATCGGCCGCGTCGTGAAACCTCAGTCGCGACGGCAGAAAGCTGGTCGCCAATATTGACCGGGTGCACAAAAGAGATCGAGCAATGCTGCGCGACTTCAACGGCATTGTAGCTGTTGCAGGCAAAGGCAAAGGCGCTGTCGGCCAGCGTAAAAATGTAGCCGCCATGGCAGGTGCCGTGCCCGTTCGACATGGCCTGAGTGACGGTCATAGACAGGGTTGCCTCGCCCGGGCCGACGTGATCCAGCTTCATGCCAAGGGCCTGGCTGGCCCCGTCGTCTCGCCACATGGCTTCCGCCGAGGCTTCGGCAAGTTCCTGTGGGGTCATCTCTGATACTTTTTTCATTGGCCTTTAAACTCCGGTGCGCGCTTTTCAAGGAAGGCAGCCACCCCTTCGGCATAATCGGCGCTGCGGCCGGCCATGCGCTGAAGATCGCGCTCCATATCAAGCTGCTCGTCTAGGCTATGCGTTGCAGCGGCCTGAATCAGGCGCTTAGTCAGGCCGAGCCCCAGCGTCGGCCCGGCAGCAAGGCGTGTGGCAAGGGCGGTTGCTTCTTCCATTAACGTATCATCGGGCAGCGCCTTCCAAATCATGCCCCATTCTGCCGCGGTTTGAGCACTGATCGGCTCGGCTGTCAGCGCAAGCGCTTTGGCCCGGGGCTCGCCCAGAATGCGTGCCAGGTTCCAGCTGCCGCCGGCATCGGGGATCAGGCCAATCTTAGAAAATGCCTGTATAAATCGTGCCGACTCGGCAGCTAAAACGATATCGCAGGCCAGCGCAATATTTGCGCCGGCGCCCGCGGCCACACCGTTAACCGCACAGATCACCGGCTTTTCAAGCGTGCGGATTAATCGCAGCGTGGGGTTGTAGAAGGTGTCCAGCGTATGGCCGAGATCAGGCGTCGGCCCGCCCTTGCGTGGGTCGCGATCGCCCAGATCCTGCCCGGCAGAAAAGCCCCGCCCAGCACCAGTTAGTAAAACAGCCCGAATCTCTGCATCTTCGTGCGCGCGCTCGACTTGGCTGCGCAGGGCAAGGTGCATTTCTTCATTAAAAGAGTTCAACTTATCCGGCCGGTTTAGCGTGAGGCGCAACACGCCCTGCTGTACCTCGTCCAGTACTGCTTTATCTCCGGTCATCCCAAATTCCTCCTCGTGCGGTTTTTTTTGACATTGCAAAAAAAATCTTGCATAAACCGACCGTTCGGTCAATCATAACCCAAACTAGGCAGGAGGGGTAGCTCTATGACGGTGCTTTTCGATACCCATCGTGGATTGCTCGAGGAGGCGCTGCGCGCTTTAGAGACACGCGGGTTCTGGACGCCGTTTCCCGAAGTCCCAAGCGGTAAGATTTACGGCGAGTCAGCGCGTGACGAGGGTCAGACGGCCTTCGATTCATCTATCGGCAACCCCTTCGAGCTTCCCGAGCACCCGGGTGCAAATTCCGTTGGCGCAGAGGCTTCGCCCTGGGGCTTTGATCTTGGAATCACCTATCCGGCAGCTGATGTCTCAGACCTGGTCGCAGCTTCGCAGGCCGCGGCGCCGGCTTGGGTAGAAGCGGGTCCAAAGGCGTGGGTAGGCGTGTGCCTCGAAATCCTAACGCGTTTGAACCGCATGAGTTTTCAGATGGGCCATGCCGTCATGCACACGTCCGGACAGGCATTTCCGATGGCCTTTCAGGCTGGCGGACCGCATGCACAAGATCGTGGGCTTGAGGCCGTTGCCATGGCCTGGTCCGAAATGGTCCGCGTGCCGGAGACAGCGATCTGGGAAAAGCCGCAGGGCAAGGGGTCGCCCCTTGTCCTTGAGAAGCACTGGCAGATCATGCCGCGCGGCCTTTCGCTGATTATCGGATGCAATACGTTTCCCAACTGGAATAGCTATCCGGGTCTCTTTGCAAGCCTTGCCACCGGCAACACGTTAATTGTGAAGCCACACCCCTCAGCGATTCTGCCACTAGCCCTAACGGTTCGCGTTGCGCGCGAGGTGCTAACCGAGGCAGGCTATCCTGCCGACACAGTGCTGTTGGCCCCGGATGCAACCGGCGCCGAAATCACGCAGAACCTGGTTCGCGACCCGGCCGTGCGCATCATTGATTACACCGGTTCAAATGTCTTCGGCGAATGGGTTCGGAGCCATGCTGGAGCGGATACACAGGTCTACACCGAAGAGACCGGCGTTAATAGTATCGTGATCGCCGCCACAGATGACTTTGCCGGCATGTGTGCAAATATCGCCTTTTCATTATCGCTTTACTCAGGGCAAATGTGCACCGCGCCGCAGAATATCTTTATTCCACGCGCCGGGATCGACACAGACGAGGGGCAGAAAAGTTTTGATGAGGTTGCGCAAGGCATCTCGGCTGCGGTCGACGCGCTGTTATCAGACCCAATGCGCGCCTCGGGTGTCTGCGGAACACTGGCTAACCCGGCAACGGCCGAGCGCGTGGCAAATGCCCATGCCCTTGGGCGGGTGATTCGCGAGAGCCATGCGCTGGATGAGGGGCGCAGTGCCAGCCCTCTGATTCTGGCGGTTGAAGCTGGCGAAACAGACGCCTTCGAAAATGAGTGTTTCGGCCCAATCTCGTTCATTGTTGCGGTCGACGATGCCAAGGCCGGTGTGGCTGTCGCCGCTGATCTCGCGCAGCACAAGGGCGCAATCACCGCAGCGCTGTATGACACTGATGAGGACCGAATATCGGATGCAGCCGCCGCCTTCGCGCGCGCTGGGGTGAACCTATCGATTAACCTGACCGGCAATATTTATGTAAATCAAAGCGCCGCTTTTAGTGACTTTCATGTTACGGGCGCAAACCCGGCCGGCAATGCCAGCCTGACAGATGCGGCCTTTGTTGCAAACCGTTTTCGGGTTGTGATGTGGCGTCGCCCACGCGCGGCTTGAAATTCGCTTGAATTGATATAAAAGCAATAGAGAGAGAGGAGAAAACCATGATAAACAAAACCCTGACAACCAAGGCCTTAACCGGCATCCTAGCCCTTGGGCTAGCCGGCACAACTATGGCCGAAATTCGTATCGGCTCCACGCTGTCTGAAACCGGACCCGCCTCGTTCCTCGGCGATCCAGAGGCCAAAACCCTACGCATGCTGGTAGACGAGGTTAATGCCGCTGGCGGCATTAATGGCGAGCAGATTGATCTGATCATGTATGACGATGCTGGCGACCCAAACCGAGCACGAACCTTTGCCACCCGCCTGATTGAGGACGACGAGGTTGTCGCGATTATTGGCGGTACCACCACCGGCACCACTCTAGCGATTATGCCGATGGTTGATGAGGCCGAGATCCCGTTTATTTCAATGGCCGGTGCGATTCAGATTATCGACCCGGTGCAGCCCTTTACCTTTAAAACGCCACATACCGATCGCATGGCTTGCGCTCGCATCTTTGATGACATGCAGGCTCGTGGCATCACAACGATCGGCATGATTTCGGGTACGGGCGGATTTGGCTCGTCGATGCGCGATCAGTGCCTAGACATCGTGGGCGACTACGGAATCGAGGTGGTTGCGGATGAGCGTTATGGAGGGCAGGACGCGGATATGACGCCACAGCTGACAAACATTCGTGGTAAAGACGGCATTCAAGCCATTCTGAACCCAGGGTTTGGTCAGGGGCCGGCTATCGTGACCCGCAACTACTCACAGCTGGGTATCGATCTGCCACTCTATCAGTCGCATGGCGTTGCCTCGCAGGGCTTTATCGATCTAGCCGGACCTGAAGCCGCCGAGGGTGTCCGCCTGCCGGGCACGGCTCTGCTGGTGGGTGATCAGCTAGACGATAATGATCCACAAAAGTCCGTTGTTTTGGACTACTCAGCAGCCTATGAGGCCGAGTACGGCATGCCGGTAACGACGTTCGGGGGCTATGCCCACGATGCCTTCCGCCTGCTCGTTGACGCTATCGAGCGTGCTGGTTCGACCGAATCGCAGGACATTCGCGATGCGATTGAAGCCACTGACGGGCTAGTTGGTACCACCGGTATCTACACCATGTCGCCAGAGGATCACCTCGGCCTCGATATCAGTGCGTTTCGGATGCTGGAAATCCGCGATGGCGGATGGATGCTAGCCGACTGATGCTTGTCGGCCGGGTGCACATTGCACCCGGCCCTTCCCGGAGCTGCTCCGGGTTGTTTCTTTGCGGAGTAGACCAACATGCCTGAGCTCATGCAATTTCTTTTTTCTGGCGTGACCGTCGGCGCAGTGTATGCGCTTGTCGCGTTAGGATTTACGATTATCTATAACGCTTCTGATGTCGTGAATTTCGCGCAGGGCGAATTTGCGATGCTGGGCGGAATGATTGCCGTTTTTGCCGTTTCGGCTGGTATGCCCCTACCACTAGCGGCAGTGGTGGCCATCATCGTGACTGGGTTGATCGGTATCGGCCTCAACAAACTGGCTATCGAACCTGCGCGGGGCGCACCGGTGGTTTCGCTCATCATTATTACGATCGGAGCGGCCATTTTCATTAAGGGCGCGACCAAGCTGATCTTCGATAAGCAGCTACACCGCTTACCGGCCTTTTCCGGAGACACCCCAATTCAGCTCATGGGGGCAACGATCCTGCCACAGAGCCTTTGGGTGATTGCCGGGGCAATCGGTGTATTCATCGGCCTGTGGCTGTTCTTTACGCGCACCCTGATCGGGCGTGCGGTATTAGCAACCTCAAACAATCGTCTAGCGGCGCAATTGGTGGGTATCAACATCAAGTGGGTGATGACGTTGGCCTTCAGTCTGTCTGCTGCCATCGGGGCTTTGGCAGGCGTTCTGATTACGCCGATCACGCTCACTAGCTATGACGTGGGTATCGCGCTGGCGCTGAAAGGCTTTGCCGCTGCGATGCTGGGCGGCATGGGCAACCCTAAGGGCGCGTTGGTTGGCGGTATTGTTTTAGGCCTACTCGAAGCAATGACCGCCGGCTACATCAGCTCTCAATATAAAGATGCGGCCGCATTTATCGTAATCCTCATGGTGCTGTTTTTCATGCCGCAGGGTCTTTTCGGTCTCAAATCAACGGATAGGGTGTAATCATGCGGATCAGTTCTAAACAGATCACCCTCCTGGTGCTACTGGCTCTGATCGCGGTGGCGCCCTTCTTCTTTCCTTCATCTTTTTACTACCGCGTCGGCGCGCTGGTTTTCATTAATGGGCTTGCGGTGGTGGGCATCGTGATTCTGACAGGCTATGCCGGTCAGATCAGCCTAGGGCACGCAGGTTTTGCCGGTATAGGCGCTTATGCCTGTGCGCTTGCGCCAGCGCATCTGGGCATCCATGTCGGCCTTGCCGCCATCCTCGGCGCTCTGATCTCGGCAGTTATCGCCTATTTGGTGGGGCGCCCGATTCTGCGTTTGCACGGGTATTATCTAGGTGTGGCGAGTTTGGGCTTTGGCATTCTAGTGGCGATGGTCCTGTCGAATGAAGGCCAGTTGACAGGCGGCCCCGACGGAATCGCGGTTAATGATTTGGGCCTTCGTAGCGTACTAAACGATATGGGGCTCAGCCTGACTAACTCTGAGTTTTGGTATGCCTTCAGCGGACTTACCCTGGTTGTAGGGGCATGGCTTGCGTTGAACCTGTACAACAGCCCTACCGGGCGCGCCTGGCGGGCCCTGCACGGCTCTGAGGTGGCAGCACGAACAGTAGGCGTCGACGTGGCGCGCCTGAAATTGCAGGCCTTTGTGATATCGGCTGTCTATGCCTCTATCGCGGGGTCTCTGCTGGCGCTGCAAAACCGCTTTATCACACCCGAAGTCGCAGGCTTCATGCACTCGATCGAGATGGTTACCATGGCCGTGCTTGGCGGCGTCGGATCTGTGCTCGGAGCCATCTTCGGCGCAATAATCTTAACGGTGCTGCCGCAGGCACTCACCGTCTTTGCCGAACACGAAATGATGGTGCTCGGCCTAGTGATGATGCTGGTGATGATCTTCATGCGCGAAGGCGTTGTTCCAACGCTTCTGCGCTTTTTTCGGGGGAGAGGAGAATGAGTCTTCTGTCAATCGAAGGGCTGAGCATCGAGTTTGGTGGCGTGCGTGCCGTCCACGATGTCAGCTTCAATCTGAAAGCGGGTGAGATCGTTTCGGTCATTGGGCCCAACGGGGCTGGCAAAACGACGCTATTTAATATGATTTCGGGCATCTATTTGCCCGGAAGCGGCAAGGTCATGCTCGATGGTGAAGATGTGACCGGTGTAGCCCCGCATCTGTTGGCCCGACGCGGCTTATCACGAACCTTTCAAAATCTGCAGATCTTTCAGCAGATGACCGTACTGGAAAACGCGATCGCCGGTTATCACTTGAAGGAAGGCGGGCATGTGCTGGCCGACATGTTGAACTTGCCCTCCTCCCGTAAGCGGGCTAAAGCCGCAACTGAGGGGGCGCATGCCTTGCTGGAGCGCGTTGGCTTATCGCGCGCTGCTGAGCAGGAGGCTGGCAATCTGTCTTACGGCGCACTCAAACGGCTAGAGATTGCCCGCGCATTGGCGCTGAGCCCGCGTGTTCTGCTGCTAGATGAACCCGCGGCAGGCTGTAATGCCGTGGAGACCGAGGAGATCGATAACCTGATCGCCGAGGTGGCAAGAGAGGGTGTCGCCATCCTTTTGGTAGAACATGACATGAAGCTAGTCATGCGGATCTCAAATCACCTCGTCGTGCTGGATCACGGCGAAAAAATTGCAGAGGGCGATCCGGCCACGGTCAGCCAAAATCCGGATGTTATCGCCGCTTATCTGGGAACCCAGGCCGAGGAGGAGGCGAGCCATGCTCACAGTTGAGGGACTCCGCTCGCGCTACGGGCGGATCGAGGTACTACACGGGATCGATCTGACCGTTACCTCAGGGGAGATCGTTACCGTAGTAGGAGCGAACGGCGCGGGTAAGACCACGCTTTTACGTTGCCTGTCTGGCGTGCAGCCAGTCACCGCTGGGTCGATCACATTTCGTGGTGAGGCTTTTACTTCGGTACCCGCGCATCGACGGTTAAAGCTAGGCCTTGCGCAGGCACCCGAGGGGCGGCAGATTTTCACCAATCTATCGGTTGAGGAAAACCTGCGCCTCGGGGCATTTTTATTTAACGACGAGCGCGTGCATCGTGACATGGAAAATGCGTTTAACATGTTCCCGATCCTTAAAGAAAAGCGCAATCAGGTGGCCGGCGGGCTTTCTGGCGGCCAGCAGCAGATGTTGGCCATTGCCCGGGCACTGATGGGTCGGCCTGCGTGTTTATTACTTGACGAGCCCAGCATGGGCCTTGCGCCGCTGCTGGTGCAGCAGATTTTCGATGTCATTCAGGGGTTGAAAGCACTCGACGTCACTGTTTTGCTGGTTGAACAAAACGCCTTTGGTGCGTTGTCAATCGCCGACCGGGGATACGTGATGGAAACGGGTCAGATCGTCATGGGAGGCCCGGCGGAAGATCTGATAGCCGATCCGCGCATTCGCGAAGCTTATCTAGGAATCTGACCATGCTTGTATCGATCGCTCATGAAGGCAACATTGCCGTCGTTACCATTGACAACTCGCCCGTCAATGCACTGAGCCAGGCCGTGCGCTACGGCCTCTGCGAGGCCATTGATGCGCTGGATGCCGATCCGAATGTTCAGGCGGTAGTGCTGATCTGCGCCGGGCGCACCTTCATCGCGGGCGCCGATGTGAACGAATTCGGGAAACCGCCTACACCGCCGTATCTGCCCGATGTCGTCTCACGCATCGAAACGGCGGCCAAGCCCTGGGTTGCCGCAATCCACGGCTCCGCTTTAGGCGGCGGCTTTGAAGTAGCGCTCGGCTGCCGCTTCCGTGTGGCGATGCCCGATGCGTCGGTTGGATTGCCGGAGGTAACCCTAGGAATCGTGCCCGGCGCCGGGGGCACGGTGCGCTTGCCCCGTTTGACGTCTGCGGAGCAGGCGGTGGCAATGGTCACATCCGGCAGGCCCATCAAGGCCCCGCGTGCACAGAGCCTGGGGGTGATCGATGCGGTGGTTAATGGCGATGATCTGCGGGCCGGCGCCGTGGCCTTCGCGGCCGAGGCTCTCACACGCCCGCTGCCTGAGCCGATTTGTAACCGGACTCCGGCGACCGTGTCTGATGAGTTTTGGTCTGAGCAGCAAGCCGCCGTGGCCAAATCAGCTAAGGGGGCGGCAGCACCGCTGCGGGCGCTGGCCTGTTTAAAACAGGCGGTCACAACAGATTTTGCCAGTGCGCTGGCGTTTGAGCGCGAGACCTTTTTACAGCTGCGCGGATCAGATGAGGCCACGGCCTTACGCCACGTGTTTTTTGCCGAACGCGCCGCTACGCGCCCGCCATCCATTAAAGGCGTAACGCCTCGGCCCATTGCAAAGGCTGCCGTGATCGGTGGCGGCATTATGGGCGCGGGTATCGCTGCAGCACTGCGAAATGCCGGTATGCCGGTGGTAATGGTTGAACGAGACGATGAAACCCTTGCTCTGGGTCTCAATAAACTGGGCGGGATTTTTGACGGCGCGGTCAAGCGTAACCGCCTAACGCCCGAGCAACGGGAAGAGCGCATGGCCGGTGTTACCGGAACCACAAATTATGCGGATTTAGCCGATGTGGATCTGGTGATAGAAGCTGTGTTTGAGGAGCTCTCCGTCAAGCAGGCCGTCTTTGAGCAGTTGGGTGCCGTGTGTCGTTCTGACGCTGTGCTGGCAACTAATACCTCCTATCTCGACCCGCGCGATATTGTTGTCGGTCTGCCCCATCCAGAACGGTTTATCGGCCTGCATTTCTTTAGCCCCGCCCATGTAATGAAGCTACTGGAAGTGGTGCCGACCCCTAACACTGCGCCCGAGGTGCTGGCAACGGGATTTGCCCTGGCCAAGCGGCTAGGCAAAATGCCCGTACAGGCGGGGATCTGCGATGGATTTATCGGCAACCGCATCCTGAAACGCTACCGCGCTGCCGCTGAGGATTTGGTTCGGAACGGCGTTGCAATTGCTGAGATAGATGCCGCGATGCGCGACTTCGGCATGGCGATGGGCCCTTTTGAGGCGCAGGACTTGGGCGGCTTAGACATCGCCTTTTTGCAGCGCGAGGGCGCGCGATCGCGCGGCGAGGATGTCGCGCCCACACTCGGTGACATTCTGGTTCGCGCTGGCCGCAAGGGACAAAAATCAGGCGGCGGGTGGTACGACTATGCTGCCGGCGACCGCAAGCCAAAGCCATCTGCGGCGGTCGAAGAACTGCTAGCTGGAGAAATCCACGCCGGATCCGGATCGCAAATAACCCGAGACGCGATTGCTCAGCGCTTGCTAGCCGAAATGGCTGAGGAGGGCGCCCTAATCCTCTCGGAAGGTATCGCAGCCCAGCCTGCCGACATTGATCTAGTCAAAATCCATGGCTATGGCTTCCCCCGCTGGCGCGGCGGCCCGATGTTCCATGCGATACAGCGGGGCGCAGAAGCCCTGGAGCAGGACCTCGGGCGGGCGCTATCGCCGGCGTTGAGTAAGGTTCTCGGTACTGCGGCCTAGCGGAGTGGGTTACCGTTATTTCGCCCCCTAGGTAAATCTATGCGAAACGAGAATCGCTCTGCCGATCGGCAGAAATTTACCTAGGGGACCAGAGGGCGTTACCCCATCGCTGCCTGCCCCCCCCTTCCTTCTTCCGGCGGGCGCGCGAACGGCGCCATTGCGATGGCCGCTACGCTACGAAAAACTCCGCATCAATTCGTCCGCAATTTCTTCGAGCTTGGCGGCGCCCGTGTCTTGGGTGCCGGAGGGGCCGAGGTATTCGAGGTAGAGCTTGAGCTTGGGCTCGGTGCCGCTGGGGCGCACGCTGACGTGGTAGGTGGCGGAGGTGTCAGGGTCGGCCAGGTCAAGCTGGATGAGGTTGGTGGTGGGCAGGGGGATAGGTTCGATGACTTGGCCATCGGGGCGGCGGCGTTCGGCGGCGGCGTAGTCGTGCAGCGCGGTCAGCGTGAGGCCGGCCAGGGCGCGGGGAGGGTTGCTGCGCAGGTCGTCGAGCTGGGTTTGCATGCGCTCGGTGGCGCCCGCGCCGCTCAGGCTGACACTCACCTGTTGGGTGATAGACAGGCCGTAACGCAGGTAGAGCGCCTGGAGGCGGTCGTAGAGGGTGTCGCCTTTGCTGTGGGTGTCTCGGATGAGGCGCACGAGCGCCACGATGGTGGCGATGCCGTCTTTGTCGTGCACGGCGCGCAGGGGGCAGAAGCCGATGGCGTCTTCGTAGGCAAACACAAAGCGCTCGCCGCGCGCTTCGCGTTGCAGGGCGCGGTGCCAGAGCCATTTAAAGCCGGTGAGGGTTTGTTCATGCCCTACGCCATAGGCCTCGGCAATGCGCGCAAGCAGCCGCGAGCTGACCACGGTGTTGAGAACGAAAAGCCGGTCGGGGGAAATTGTGGGTGTCTGGGATGGAGACGTGGGTGTCTCGGATGTGGCTTCGGCGGATGTGGCTTCGGCCAGTAAAAAGTCCGCCAGGAGCAGGCCGGTTTGGTCGCCCATTAGGGTCAGCCATTCGCCATTGGGCTGGGGGATGGCAACGGCAACGCGGTCGCCATCGGGGTCGTTGGCGAGCACGAGGTCAGCACCAATGGCTTTGGCTTTTTCGAGGGCTAAGTCAATCGCCCCGGGCTCTTCAGGGTTAGGAAAGCGCACGGTGGGGAAGTCGCCATCGGGCTGGGCTTGGGCCTCGATGGTGTGGACCTCGATGCTGTGGGTGTCTGCGTTGAGCGCTTTGAGCGCGCGCAGGGCGAGTTCGCCGGCCACGCCGTGCATGGCGGTGTAGACGATTTTTGTGGGTGTCTCGGATGGCGCCTGGCCCTCGGATGGCGTCGGAGCAGCCGCAGCTGGCGCAGCCGGGGCGCCGGCCAGGATCGCTTCGAGGTAGCGGGCTTTGAGGGCCTCGCCGTGAATGTGGGTGTCTTGGATGACATCCGGGCTGTCAGAAGTGTGGGTGTCTGGGATTTCCTCCGCCGGGATTTGGGTGCTGAGCGGCAGGGCTTTGAGGGCCTCGGCGATGCGGTGGTCGATGGGGGGCACAATTTGGACGCCGTCGGACCAGTAGAGTTTGTAGCCCAGGTATTCGGGCGGGTTGTGGCTGGCGGTCAAGACGATGGCGGCCGCGGCGTCTAGGTCAAGCGCGGCAAAGGCGACCAGCGGGGTGGGCGCGTAGTCATCGAAGACATGCACGGTCACGCCAGCGGCTTTGATCACGGCGGCGGCGGCCTCGGCCAGGGCTTTAGAGCCATGGCGGGCGTCGTAGCCAATGACCACGCCGCGCTGGCCGGCGTCGGGCACTTCGGCTCGTAGGACATCCACCATCACGGCGGTCACGCGCTGCACGAGCAGGGCGTTCATGTTGGCGGGCCCAGGGCCGGCGAGACCACGCAAACCGGCGGTGCCAAACTCCAGCGGCGCTTCGAAGCAGGCGCGGAGTTGCTTGAGAGTGTGGCCTAAAGTGTGGGTGTCTCGTTTGGCCTCCGCCGCCTCCGCGGCATCGATCAGGGCGCCGAGGGCGTCGCGAGTAACCGGATCGGGGTCGGCGCTTTGCCAGGCGCGGGCTTGATCAAGCAGGTGTTTATCGTCCATGAGGTGTATTCTCTCGATCATGAAAACGTTGTACTACGATGGGTCGTGTGGGATGTGCCGGCGTGAAATCAACCACTTGCGGCCGCGGCTGGCGCCCAAGGCCGAGCTGGTGGATATCAGTGCGCCTGATTTTGAGGCGCCGGCGGGCTACACGCGGGCGGCTATGGAAGAGCGCATCCACTTCTTTGACGGTCAGCAGATGCAAATCGGCTTTGCCGCCACGCTGGGCTATTGGCGGCTGGCCGGTTTCGGCTGGGTGACGGCGGTGCTCGGGCTGCCGGGGCTGTTTCATATTGGAGATTTCCTCTACAACCGCTGGGCGGCGTGGCGCATTCAGCGCCTACGCTGCTCTGTGCCGCGCTAACGCAGCCAGCGCGGCCTCATAATCCGGCTCTTGGCGAATCTCGGGAACGAGCTCGGTGTAGATCACTTTATTGTGGGTGTCTAGGATGACGATCGCTCGCGCGGTAATGCCGGCCATGGGGCCGTCTACCTGCAGTACGCCGTAGTCTTTGGCGAAGTGGCGGTTGCGCATCATCGAGAGCGACTCCACGTTATTAATGCCCTCGGTCTCGCAAAAACGCGACATCGCAAACGGCAAGTCTGCCGAAATATTTAGCACCACCGTGTTCTCTAGCGCCGTTGCCTGTTCGTTAAATTTGCGCAGAGACATCGCGCAAGTGGGGGTATCTAGGCTCGGCACGATGCTCAGTACTTTGTATTTGCCCTCGTAGGCGGCCAGCGACACATCGCTTAAGTCGGCGCGGGTTAGCACAAAGTCAGGCGCTTGGCTGCCAACGGCGGGCAGCTCGCCATTGAGGTGAACGAGCTCGCCGCGGCGGGTAACGGTGGTGGGTGATTTATTCATGGGTGTCTCGGATTCCTTGTAGTCTTCGTTCAGTCTTCGTTGGCTATCGCATCGGCGTAGTCGGCGGCATCGAGGAGCTCTTCTTGGGCGCCGGGGTTGGCGAGTTTCATGGTAAAAATCCAGCCTTCGCCGTAGGGGTCTGAGTTGATGAGCTCGGGCTCGTCGCTTAGGCGCTCGTTAACGCTGGTGATTTCGCCATCAAGCGGGGCGTAGATGTCGGAGGCGGCCTTCACCGACTCAACCACCGCGCAGGCGGCGCCCGCTTCGATGATGCCCTCGGTGGCGGGCAGTTCTACAAACACCAAATCGCCTAGTTCGGCTTGGGCATGATCGGTGATGCCCACGGTGATGTGGCCGTCGCCCTCGTCGCGCACCCATTCGTGGGTGTCTGCGTATTTGAGATCGGTGGGCATTTCGCTCATGCCTGTCCTCCTGTTGTCGCTTGTTTGAGTAAGAGCCGCCGGGCTGGTGGGAATAGGTCGAGTAGGGTCAGGCCGACATTTCGGACAGCCACCAATGGCAGAAACTGGTTAGAAAATATCCGAACTAGTCCGTCGGTGAAAGTGAACGTGCGCCGATAATCTGCGCGGCGCTCCTTTTCGTACTCGGCCAGGCGCTGGGGATTGTAGGGGTCGGGTGTGGGTGTCTTGGTTGTGGTTGTGGTTGTGGGTGTCTCGGTAATGCTAGCGAGGGACTCCGCCAGGGTTTTTGCCAGGGCGTCGACGTCGCGCAATGCGAGGTTTAAACCTTGGCCTGCCACTGGGTGCAGCGCATGGGCGGCGTTGCCGAGGATGACGGCGCGATCGGTCACAAACTGATCAGCCGTTACCGCAATCAGCGGGTAAACCTGGCGCTCACTCACCTCAAGCAGGCGGCCCAAGCGCCAGCCAAAGGCGGTTTGCAGTGCGGCGAGGAATTCGGTGGGTGTCCACTGAGTGGCCGCTTCCTCGGCCTTTTCAGGCGGCAGCGTCCACACCAACGATACCGCGCCATCTGCCGCCGGCAGCATCGCCAGCGGCCCATCAGGCGTGAAGCGCTCATAAGCCGTGCCGCGATGCGGCCGGCTCGTGCGCACATTGGCGATGACTGCGCTTTGGTTGTAGTGGCGCTCGGTGAGCCCAATACCCAGACACCCACGTGTTTTTGAACGCATGCCATCGGCCACAAGCAGCAACCGCGCCGTTAGCGTCTGCTCGCCAGCGGGCGAGGAAAGGCGGAGGCGGTAGCCGGAAGTGTGGGTGTCTTGGATGGCGTTTTCGTTGACTGAGGTGTGGGTGTCTTGGATGGGCTGAAGCTCTGCAATTTCTGCCGGGCGGAAAACGGTGGCTGTCCTTTCCATCGCCGGGCCCAGCACCGCACCGAGATGACGGTTGGAGACTACGTGCCCTAGGGCAGGCAGGCCTTCCTGCTCGGCGTTAAGGCGCGTGAAGCCGCCGTGGCCGCGGTCGGAAACGTGGATGTCCAAGATGAGCGCCGCGCCCGCTTCGATTTGTGACCACAGGCCTAAGCCCTCAAAGAACCGGCGCGAACTGGGGGCGAGGGCCGTTTGGCGGTCGTCGAAACTTGGGTGTCTGGTTTGCGCTTTGGCATCAGCTGGCTCGGTGGCTTCGATTACGGCCACTGAAAAGTGGCTGTCCCCGTAACCCTCGTTAGCAATCGCGGCCGCCAGGCTTGCGCCAACAAGACCGCCACCAACGATGACGATGTCAAATTCGGTGGGCGAAAGTGTGGGTGTCCGGGATTCATCAACTGAGGATTTCATTTCTACCTCCTCGCCATCGCAGCTTCGATGTCGGCGACGGTTTTGGGGGTGGCGGCGGTGAGGTTGTCGTGGCCGGTGCGGGTGACGATGCAGTTGTCTTCGATGCGCACGCCGATGCCGTGCCAGCGGGCATCACAGGGGCTGCCGGGCGGGATGTAGAGGCCAGGCTCAATGGTAAGCGCCATGCCGGGTTCAAGCTCGCGCCATTCACCGTCAACTTTGTAGTCACCGACATCGTGGACATCCATACCTAACCAGTGCCCGGTGCGGTGCATGAAGTAACGGCGGTAGTCGCCGGATTCTAAAACGGCCTCGACGGGGCCGCCGAACAGGCCAAGGTCGACGAGGCCTTCGGCTAGCACGGCCGTGGCGGCTTCGTGGGCGGCATTCCAATGGACGCCAGGACGCACGGCGTCGAGCGCGGCGGTTTGAGCGGCCAAAACAAGCTCATAAATGGCGCGCTGCTCCGCAGTAAATTGGCCGTTCACCGGCCAGGTGCGGGTGATATCTGCCGCGTAGCCGTTAAGCTCGATGCCGGCGTCAATCAAGACCAAGTCGCCATCATTCAACGGCGCACGGTTGGCGATGTAATGCAGTACGCAGGCGTTTGCCCCACCGCCAACGATGCTCGGATAAGCCGGCTCGCCCCCGTGGCGGCGAAAATCGTAGAGCAGTTCGGCCTCAATTTCGTATTCAAAAAGGCCCGGGCGTAAAACCTCCAGCACTCGCGAATGTGCAGCGGCCGTCACCTGCGCGGCTTCGCGCATCACAGCGATTTCTTCACGCGATTTGATCAGCCGCATTTCATGCAAAATATGCTCAAGCGAGACGTATTCCAGCGGCGCCTTCACCCCGGCGCGCGCACGCTGACGTAGGGCGTTGACCCAGCCAATAAGCCGTTGATCAAAGTCTGGGTTGGCGCCCATCGGGCAGTAGACTTTGTCGCGCCCTTCCATCAGGCCGGGCAAAATCTCGTCGATGTCGCTAATCGGAAACGCATCATCCGCGCCGTATTCGCTCACCGCATCGTCTTGGCCAATGGTTCGCCCTTCCCAAGCTTCCCGAGTGGGGTCGCGCTCACGGCAGAATAAAATGAACTCGCCCGCCTCGCGCTCGGGCACGATCACCGCCACGGCATCGGGCTCGGGAAAGCCGGTCAGGTAGAGGAAGTCGCTATCTTGGCGATACGGATGGTGGACGTCTCGATTGCGCGGGCGCTCTGGCGAAGCCGGTAAAACGGCGATGCCGCTTGCGCCGATTTCACGCATGAGTTGCTCACGCCGCGCCGCGTGCATGTCCGATATGCCGGTCATGCCGAGCCCTTGGTGTTGGAGGGCAGTGCCGTGTGCTCACGCAGTAATAAGGTGGCCGCGCGCAGGTACTCGACAAGCTCGGTGTAGGCGATCTCGCTATCTTCATCGGCGGGTGTGTCGGGGTCGAGCTGAGCGATTTGGCCGATATCGCTGATCGCCTCATTGGCCTCACGTGGCAGGCCCTCGACTTGGGCACCAACCTGATCATCGACTTGGCCACCGTCTTGCCCACCGGCCTGGCCGTTCGCAAGGCCGAGGCCGAACAAAAACCCCTCGCACCAGCGGGCCAGAGCGGTGGCGCGCTCATTAAGCTCCGCTTCATCGTCGGGAAGTAGCGGTGCGAATTCGAGAATATCGTTTTCAAGACGATCGTGGGTGTCTTGGTAAAGGCCTGCCAGCGTCTCAAGCGCTTCGCGGGCCGGCTCGCCTTTGGGGGACAGCCCCTCGAGCACCTGGGCAATCCACTGCGCCATATCGGGCGGGGTGGGGGCACAAAAAAGGCCGCAGAGCATGCCCTGCGCCTCGGCGGCCGTCACCGTGGCATCGATGTTTGCCAGGGCGCGGGCGACTTCGTCATGGAGTTCACTACCGTTCATCGTTAATATTCTACCATTCGTGGTATTCTCGGGGTGAGTTCATGGAGAGCGCCCAAGTGACTGATTCCGTTAACGAACAGATTGCGAAGCTAGAATCACAGGTGGATGTCTTGTTAAAGCATTGCGCCCGGCTGCGGGAGGAAAACCGCGTGCTGCTGGAGTCGCAGACGTCTTTAAATGCGGAACGCGCCGCGTTGATTGAGAAAAACGACGTGGCTCGCGCTCGCATTGAGGCGATGATCGGGCGGCTTAAGGCCCTGGAGCAGAACGCGTGAGTGAGCCGATCAAAGTCAATATCCTAGATCGTGATTTTATGGTGGCAGCGCCCGAAGAGGCGCATGAAAGCCTGCATGAATCAGCGCGTTTGTTAGATGCGCGCATGCGTGAGATTCGCAGCGCAGGTAAGATCGTGGGGATTGATCGCATCGCGATTATGGCGGCGCTCAACATCACCCATGAGATGTTGCAGGCCCAAGGCCAAGCAGCGGTTGCCGATGATGCCGACGAGCGGTTGCGTGCGCTGAATGAGCGGATTGGAAGTTTTCTGGACGAAGACCCCTCTTAGGGTGCATCCTGAGTGTGACCCTGCGGCGTTCGATGCCGGGCATTCAGCATTCTTGAGCCTACAAGCAGACGCCTCAGGAGATGGTTTGTGGTGATGACTGGTGTGCACGTCCGCTCTGCCAAAAGCTTAGCGGAAAGCCTAAAGCGTTACTCGCTATCTCCGACCTGAACCTCAGGGTTCAAGGGCGTTGCCCGAACGGCGTCGTGGGGTCCTTCATTCATGCCAACATCTAATGTTTCTAGTAAAAAAGCCTTACGCAGCGCACTGCGCCAAGCACGGCGTGCAATACCGCCGGCGCGCGCGCAAGCCGCCGCAAAGGCTGTCGCCGAGCGCGTATGTCGGCATAAAGCGTGGCGACGCGCCCGGCATGTGGCCATTTATCTCTCAGGCGATGGCGAACTCGATACGACACCGCTAATTGATGCTGCTCGTCAGGCCGGCAAGACCGTTTATCTGCCCGTTATTCGTCCGCCCCGAGGGCGTGCAGGGCGTCGAGCAGCCATCACTCGGGGGGTTTTGGTGTTTCGGCAACAGGGCACGGTGCTCAGGCGCGGCGCGCTATGGGTGCTGGAGCCGGTGCGCGGACAAACGCCGGTTCGCCCGTTGGCGCAGATTGATCTGATGGTGATGCCGCTGGTCGGCTTTGATGGTGCCGGTTATCGGCTAGGTATGGGCGGTGGATTTTATGACCGCACACTGGCGGGTCGCGGTCGCTTTCGCCGGCCTTATCGCATGGGCGTGGCGCATGCCTGCCAACGCGTGGCAGCTCTTCCTCACGACCCTTGGGATCAACGGTTAGATACCTGTGTCACAGATATTGCGACGGTTTGTTGGTAAACTAGGCCTTGTATTTGTGGTTAAACAGGTGATGGACGGATGGCCTACTGGTTAATGAAGTCGGAGCCGGATGTCTATGGCATTGACGATCTGGCCGCAGAACCCGATGGTACGGAACACTGGGATGGGATTCGCAATTATCAGGTGCGAAACATGTTCCGCGATCAGTTTGCCGTGGGTGATCAAGCCTTCTTTTATCACTCCAACACCAAAGTGCCTGGCATTGTCGGGGTGATGGAGGTGGTCAGCACCGCCTACCCCGATCACACGGCATTTGATCCCAAAAGTGGTTATTACGACCCTAAAAGTGACCCTGAAAATCCCCGCTGGCTGATGTTGGATGTGCGCTACGTGCGTCACACCGAGCGGGTGATTACCCTAGCTGAAATGAAGGCAGATCCAGCGCTATCTGAAATGCCGCTAGTGCGTCGCGGCAATCGGCTGTCTGTCATTCCCGTGAGCGAGGCCGAGTGGGCGCATATCCTTGAATTGGAGAAACGCCATGACTAGACATCACGGAAAATTAATCGCAGCCATCGAAGCAGTGCCGCTGACATTACTTGTTTGCCTCGGTCTGCTTTGGTGGGCAGGCTGGCCAGGCATTGCCTCTGGCGATGGTGGCAAACCACCTCTTTACTCCGTTAGCGTATCTAGTAGCGAGCAGCTTGAGGCGGTATTTGAGGCACGCGAGTACTTCTGGCCGAGTGACGAAGAAGTGCCTCCCATCACCGTTCGATCTTTACCAGCCGATTTGGAATCGATTGATCCAGAGCTTCGTAAGTCATTGTTCTTTAGGGCGATGCTGCCTGTGATTTTGGCAGAAAACACGCGGATTGAAGCGCAACGTCGTCAATTAATGATGGCCCTTGATAACAACATGCCAGAGGGTCGACGGCTTGTCCTAATTAGCCAGCTCGCCGAAGAATATGGTGTTGAGGGAGATCCGCTTGCACCAGAGACGTGGCAGGCGCTGCGGCAGCGCGTCAACTCCGTCCCCGTGGCGCTCGCTTTAGCGCAGGCCGCCAAGGAAAGCGGTTGGGGCACATCGCGATTTGCGCGTGAGGGCAACAACTTTTTTGGACAGTGGACTTGGGATTCCAGCATCGGCATAGCGCCGGAAGATCGCCCCGAAGATGCATCGCATTATGTCCGCGCATTTCAAAGCCCTCGCCAGTCAGTCCGCAGTTATATGCGCAATTTAAACAGCCACGATGCTTATCAGCGCTTTCGTATTTTGCGTGAACAAGCGCATCGACGGGGGGGCGCAATGTCGCCTATGGCAATGGCGGCTGGACTGAATCAGTATTCTGAGCGTGGCTATGACTACGTGCGAGAAATTCGCGACTTAATTATTGCTAATCGGCTCGTTGAACTCACAGCCGAGGTGGCATTAATTGAGCCGTCGGCAAGGCCTAGCCGCCGCGAGCTGGCGCTACGTTAAAGGCTGGCGCCGTGGGCCGTGGTCTGTTAGAGCGGCTTGAAGAGCAGCTTGGAGCCGCGCGAGGGCTCGTATCCGGCTTGACGACTTTCTGGCAGGTCGCTTAATTCGCCAGGTTCAAACCCCTGCTCTCTAAACCAATGCGCGGTACGCGTCGTCAGCACAAATAAGTTTTCGCAGCCTTGCGCTCGGGCCTTTTGCTCCAGCTGCTGCAGAAGTTTTTGTCCTCGTGCGCCGCGCTGATAATCGGGATGCACCGTCAGACAGGCCACTTCGGCAAGCTTGGAATCTGAGACCGGCTGCAGCGCGGCACAGGCCACCACGGTGCCCTCGCGCTCCATCACCATAAACTGATCAAGCTCGCTTTCGATGCGATCACGCGTACGCCGAATAAGCGTGCCGTCCGCCTCAAGCGGCTCAATCAACGCCAAAATCCCGCTAATATCCTCCGCCCTTGCCGCCCTGAGCTGCTCAAACGGTTGCGGCGTAATTAACGTACCGACTCCATCCCGCGTGAATAACTCACCCAGCAGCGCACCATCTTCTGCCCTTGGCACCAAATGCACCCTCGCCACGCCGCCGCGACAAGCCTGGACGGCGCGTTGGATGTGGGTGTCTTGGATGCGCGCCGCCTCCTCCACCGTCAGCTCGCTATGCTCCAGTGCCGGGCCTTCGTGCAAGAACAAGAGTTTGTCGGCCTGGAGGGCACGTGCAACTGAGACAGCCACGTCTTCGGCGTAGAGATTGAATTGCTCGCCGGTTGGTGAGACACCCACAGGACTCACCAACACAACCGCCCCGTCATCCAATCGCCCATGAATTGCCGCGGCATCGATGCGGCGGACCTCGCCGGTGTGAAGGTAGTCAACGCCATCGCAGACACCCAAGGGTCGAGCCGTCACAAAGTTCCCTGAGGCCGCCTGCAAGCGCAGCCCAGCCATCGGCGAGTTCGCCAGGCTCATAGAGAGCAGGGCTTCAAGCTCCAAGCGAACGCTACCAACGGCATCGCAAACGCAGGTTAAAGCGTGGGTGTCTGTTATGCGTAGGCCATTAACATAATCAATCGCCGCGCCACTTGCCGCTAGTCGCTGTTCGATTTGAGGGCGGGCGCCGGGGACGAGTACTAAGCGGACACCCAAGCCACTGAGCAAAGCCAAATCATGCACCAGCCCGCGAGAGGCGGGATCGAGCAGCGCTTCGCCGCCAAAGTGCACCACAAAGGTGCGGCCACGATGAGCATGAATGAACGGTGAGCTGTGGCGAAACCAGCGCACCAGGCGTGCGAGATCTTCCATTACAGATCGCTCCAGCTGCTGCGACGTCGCCAGCGAATACGGGTCATTAAGATGCCAATGAGCATGCCAGCTGCAATTACGGCCGCACCCGCAATGAACCAATCTTGGCGGGAACGATCGGCCATACGGACTACCTCTTGTCGCAAATCCTGCGCCTCACGCTCAAGATCGATGAGGTCTTTGCGCAACGCCTGATTTTCATCAGCAAGCTGCAAGCCCTCGGTCGCTTCTTGTAGCCGAAGCTGCATGCGATGGTTGTCCTGCTCAAGCCCTCGTGCGTGCTCGGTGAGCGCTTCCACCGTGCTTTCCAGCTCTTCTACGGTGGCCATTAGAGATTGATTTTGCTCAGATACCGTGGCCAAACGCTCGCTAGCCCGCTCAAGCCGTGTCACTGCTGCCGGCTGTTCTTGCAGATAAGCGCTACGCACCCATCCTTGCTGATTGCCCGCCTGCACCCGTGTCCACTCTGAGCCGCGCTCAAGGACTTGTAGTTCCGTGCCAGCGCTCAGCATACGTAGAATCCGATAGTCATTGCCCTGGCCAGAGCGAAGGGTAATTTCTAGGTTATCCGTCACATACGCCGCTGTCTGCGCCTGGGCCGTGCCGAAGCCGGCTGCTGCGCCAAGTCCAATCGCAAGTGATAGCACCAAAACCGGAGCCATCTTTGGCATCGTCTTCAATCTCCTAATAAAAACCGCAGTTTAGCCGAAGCGACGAATATGAGACACCCACAGTTTTTTCCATCACAATAATCGTATGCTTACTTATCCAAATATTGATCCCGTTGCGATTTCTCTCGGCCCGCTCGAGATTTATTGGTATGGGCTGATGTATGCAATCGGCTTTGGCCTGGCATGGTGGCTGGGGCGGCTTCGGGCACGTCAGCCTGGCAGTCCGCTGACGCCCGCACGCGTTGATGACCTGCTGCTTTATGGCGCCATCGGCGTCGTGGTTGGCGGGCGCATGGGTTATGCAATTTTCTATTCCGAGACACCCATACTTTCTGACCCCCTCGCGCTGCTACGCATTTGGGAGGGCGGTATGGCATTTCATGGCGGGTTGGTGGGTGTCATCGTTATGGCGTGGGTGTTCGCCCGTCGTCATAAGATTCGTCCTTTAGCGCTCGGGGATTTCATTGCGCCACTCATTCCGCCGGGGCTGGCAGCCGGGCGTTTAGGCAACTTTATTAATGGCGAGCTTTGGGGTGCGCCAACTTCAATGCCCTGGGGAATGGTTTTCCCGCCAATGGGGCCCGATCCGCGGCATGCCTCACAGCTCTATCAAATGGCCCTAGAAGGGCTGCTCCTATTCGCAGTGGTTTGGTGGTTTTCTAGTCGCCCAAGACCCGCGGGCAGCGTAACCGGCCTGTTTTTAGCTGGCTACGGCGTCGCCCGCTTTAGCGTAGAGTTTGTGCGTTTGCCAGACCCTCACATTGGTTATTTAGCGGGAGGCTGGCTAACCATGGGGCAGCTACTTTCGCTACCGATGATTTTAATTGGGGTTGGATTATTGTTCTGGAGCTACAAACGGGGCCACGAAAATCGCTAGGCCCCTAGGCGCGACCAGAAGGCAATACCGGACACCCACAACTAACTGACAAAAAGAGGATACGGCTGACTCATGCAACAGTACCTAGACCTGCTGCGCCATGTTCGCGATCATGGAGTTGAAAAAAGTGACCGTACGGGGACAGGCACCTTGTCCTGCTTTGGCTGGCAGATGCGCTTCGATTTGAATACCGGCTTTCCGGCGGTGACAACTAAAAAGCTGCATTTCCGCTCCATCATCCATGAGCTACTTTGGTTTTTGGCAGGCGAGAGCAATATCCGCTATCTGAAAGAAAATGGCGTCAGCATTTGGGATGAATGGGCCGATGAGAATGGTGAACTCGGCCCTATTTACGGTGTGCAATGGCGCTCTTGGCCTGCACCCAATGGCCAGCGCATCGACCAAATCGCCAAAGTGGTTGAGCAAATCCGTCAAACGCCGAACTCACGACGCCATCTGGTCACCGCCTGGAACCCCGGTGAGGTCGACAAAATGGGGCTGCCGCCCTGCCACATTTTATTCCAATTTTATGTCGCCGAGGGGCGCTTATCCTGTCAGCTTTATCAGCGTAGCGCAGACATATTTTTGGGTGTCCCGTTTAACATTGCCTCTTATGCGCTCCTCACCCACATGGTCGCTCAGGTAACCGGCCTAAAACCCGGCGAGTTCATTCACACCCTGGGCGATGCGCATTTATACCTGAACCATCTTGAACAAGCGGACACCCAACTATCCCGCAGCCCACTGCCTCTGCCACAGCTGCGACTCAACCCAGACACCCACGATTTGTTCGCCTTTCGATACGAAGACATCCACATCGACGGCTATCAATCGCACCCGCACATCCCAGCGCCGGTAGCGGTTTAAGGGTAAGGAGATGAGCATCATGCAAAACCGAGACACCCACATTATTTTGGTCGTGGCGATGGCCGAGAACCGCGTGATCGGGCGCAATAATGACTTGCCCTGGCGCTTGCCCGATGACATGCGACATTTCGTGGCGTTAACGCGGGGGAAGCCGATCGTGATGGGCCGTAAGAACTATGAATCGATCGGCCGGCCACTGCCGAATCGCACCAATATCGTGATGACCCGAGACACCCACTGGACAGCAGAAGGTTGTGTGGCTGTCCACGATGTCGAGGGCGCACTAGCAGCCGCCACGCAAGCAGCGAAGTCGACAGAGAAAAGTGTGGGTGTCTCGGATGAGTTACCCGAGATCGCGATCATCGGCGGCGCTGAGATTTATGCGGCCTTTTTGCCGATAGCAGATCGAATTGAGTTGACGCGGGTGCTCGCCATGGTGGAGGGCGATACGTTTTTTCCGCTATTTGAAGGGCCGGAGTGGGAATTGGCGTCGCAAACGCATCACCCGGCGGATGCCGAGCATGCGTATGACATGAATTTTGAGACATGGAGGCGGCGGCGCCCGCAATAAGCCAACGCCGCTAACAGCGATAATGATCTAGCGCTTCATTGCCTGGAAGAATTCGTCGTTGGTTTTGGTGTCTTTTAGCTTATCCAACAGGAATTCAATGGCGGCAAGCTCGTCCATCGGGTGGAGGAGTTTGCGTAAGATCCAAACTTTTTGCAGATCTTCTTGGCTCATTAGCAGCTCTTCGCGACGCGTGCCGGAGCGGTTGATGTTCATCGCCGGGTAAATCCGCTTTTCTGCAATGCGGCGGTCAAGATGGACTTCCATATTGCCGGTACCCTTGAATTCTTCGTAAATGACATCGTCCATGCGGGAGCCTGTTTCGACGAGCGCCGTGGCGATGATCGTAAGACTTCCACCTTCTTCGATGTTTCGCGCCGCGCCAAAAAAGCGCTTTGGCCGGTGCAGGGCGTTGGCATCCACACCACCGGTGAGAACCTTGCCGGAGCTCGGTACAACCGTGTTGTAGGCCCGCGCCAAACGCGTAATGGAATCGAGCATGATCACCACATCGCGCTTATGCTCAACAAGCCGCTTGGCTTTTTCGATGACCATTTCGGCAACCTGCACATGGCGGTTAGCGGGCTCGTCAAAGGTGGAGGAAACCACTTCGCCGCGAACCGTTCGCTGCATCTCGGTCACCTCTTCTGGCCGCTCATCGATGAGCAGCACGATGACGTATGCTTCGGGGTTGTTCGCCGTGATGGACTGCGCGATGTTCTGCAGCAACATCGTCTTACCTGCTTTAGGCGGCGAGACGATTAACGCCCGCTGTCCCTTACCAATAGGGGCAGACAAATCGATGACCCGCGCAGTCAGGTCTTCAGTTGACCCGTTGCCGCGTTCCAGTACCAGCCTTTCTTTAGGAAATAGCGGCGTGAGGTTTTCAAACAAAACCTTATGCTTGGCGGCTTCGGGCTTTTCGAAGTTGATCTCATCAACTTTAAGCAGCGCAAAGTACCGCTCGCCCTCTTTTGGCGGCCGGATCTTGCCCGAAATGGTGTCGCCGGTCCGCAAACTAAAGCGTCTAATTTGACTGGGGGAGACATAGATGTCGTCTGGCCCTGCCATATAAGAGCTGGTTGCGGAACGCAAAAAGCCAAAGCCGTCTTGCAAGATTTCTAGGACGCCGTCACCCCAAATATCTTCGCCTTTTTTGGCGTGAGCTTTTAGTAAAGCAAATATGACATCTTGTTTGCGCGATCGCGCCATGTTCTCGATGCCAAAGGACTGCGCGATTTCGACCAGCTCAGCGGCTGGCTTGTACTTAAGTTCGGTGAGATTCATTTTTTCTTCTGGCCGCCGCAGCGGGCGATAAATTTAAAGATTGCTGTCAATAAATGCCGAAAGCTGGGCTTTCGAGAGTGCACCGACCTTGGTGGCCTCAACTGCACCATTCTTGAACAACATGAGAGTTGGAATGCCCCGAATGCCGTATTTCGGTGGGGTTTCCGGATTTTCATCGATATTCAGCTTTGCCACTTTGAGCTTGCCGCTGTAGGTAGCAGCCATCTCGTCAAGGATTGGGGCGATCATTTTGCAAGGACCACACCATTCAGCCCAATAATCAACTAAAACAGGATGCTCGGATTTCAGTACCTCTGCCTCGAATTCAGCGTCAGAGACGTGGACGATTTGGTCGCTCACGAATAAACCTCCAGGGAATGCAAACAAATGAGGGCTCGGGTGGATAACCGCCCTTTGTGCCCGGCGATAATCTAATTGAGTTAAACAGAAGGGATGCGCTTTTAAGCACGATGGGACGGAGGTTAGCCGGAGCCCGCGAGCGTGTCAACTTTTCCTGACCATGCGATCATATCCAAAAGGAGTGAAGTTATGTCTACGCCCCCCAAGTTAGCCGAAGAAGTCCTCACAATCGCGCGCCAAGCCGGTGATGCGATCTTAGCAATTTACGAGGGCGACTTTGCCGTTGAGACCAAATCCGACCACTCACCACTGACCGCAGCGGATATGGCTGCGCATCGGCTAATTGCCTCTGAATTGGGATCTAAGATCGGATCTAACGGATCTGAGACACCCACAGTTTCCGAGGCAAGCTTGGCCGCCTTGCCGTTACTCTCTGAGGAAGGCGGATTGGCCGATTTCGACGTACGTAAAACCTGGGGCCGCTACTGGTTGGTGGATCCGCTTGATGGCACACGAGAATTTGTTAAGCGCAATGGCGAGTTCACAGTCAATATCGCTCTGATTTCGAATGGCCGTCCGGTTTTGGGCGTGGTGCATGCGCCGGTTTTGCGCCGGAGTTATGTGGGTGTCTTGGATGGAATCTCCGATGGCAAACCCGGGGCCTGGCGCATCGACGAGGTAAGTGGGCAGTCCAGTTACCAAGAAATTCGGACACGCACCGCTAGTGAGGCGGCGCTGACGTTGGCAGTCAGTCGCTCACATGGCAGCCCCGCGGTTCAGGCGCTTTTAGAGCAGCTCCCCGACGTTGATACCACTTCGATGGGCAGCTCGCTAAAGTTCTGCCTCGTTGCCGAGGGTGCAGCCGACGCATACCCGCGCTTCGGGCCAACCTCTGAATGGGATAGCGCTGCTGCTCAGGCCGTATTGGAAGCTGCTGGCGGCGCGGTGCAGCGCATGGATGGATCGCCGCTGACTTATAACCAAAAAGTGTCTGTCCTTAATCCAGACTTTATCGCCATCGGTGATCCAAATTGGCGCTGGGCCAATCTAACCGCCGACTTCCCGATCAATGAACGCTAGCTAGCGCTCGAGAACGTATGTACCGGGCGCTGCGGTAATCGGTGGGTGTCCGGCATCCGGTGCGCCCATCGCCGGCGGTTTAATTCGGGCGCCCGAGCGCTCGGCCAACCACGCCTGCCAGGGTAGCCACCAAGAACCTTTGTGGGTGTCTCGGTTTCGCAAAAACTCCTCGGGCGACTCGCTTTTATCGCTCGGATGGTAGTCATGCATTTGGTAGGTACGGTGTGGGTGTCTCGGATGAGTCACAATACCCGCATTGTGTCCGCCATCGGTGAGCAAAAAGGTGACTGGGGTGCGGGCGTGGCGGACGACTTTGTAGACGGATTCCCAGGGGGCGATGTGATCTTTTTTGGTGGCAACCGTAAAAATGGGGACGTCGATGTCGCCCAAAGCGACGGGGCGGCCGTCAATGTCGTAGCGCGCTTCGATGAGGTCATTTTCTAAGAAAAGCTCGCGAAGGTACTCGCTATGCATGCGGTAAGGCAGGCGCGTGGCATCCATATTCCAAGCCATAAGGTCAAATGGCTCATCGCGCTCACCTAAAAGGTAATGGCGCACCATGCGCGACCACACCAAGTCTTGGCTGCGCAGTAACTGAAAGGCAGCGGCCATTTGGTCACGACTTAAATAACCTCGCGCCCACATCACATCCTCAAGAAAGGCGACCTGAGCATCATCAATAAATAGGTCGAGCTCGCCTAGATCAGTGAAATCGGTCTGCGCGGCCAGTAGGGTCATGCTGGCAAGGCGGTCATCGCCATCGCGTGCCATGGCAGCAACGGCCAAGCTCAGCAGAGTGCCGCCGAGGCAATACCCCACTGCATGCACTTTTTGCTCAGGGACCACGGTATTGACCACTTTGAGGGCATCCATTACCCCCAAACGACGGTAGTCATCCATGCCGTAATCGCGTTCTGCAGGCCCAGGATTTTTCCAAGAAACCACAAAAACCGTATGGCCCTGACTAACGAGGTACTCAATCAGTGAACGCTCTGGTCGCAGATCTAGAATGTAGTACTTCATTATCCAGGCCGGCACGATCAGGACGGGTTCTGGATAAACTGTGTGGGTGTCCGGCGAATACTGAATCAGCTCTATAAGCGCATTGCGATAAATGACCTGGCCGGGGGTAACGGCAAGATCGCGCCCGACCTTGAAGTTTTCGCTTTCGGGAGTGTCGGATTGGCCGAGAAATTTGTGGGTGTCTTCGATGGCGTTCGTCGCGCCGTGCCACAGGTTCCAGCCACCACTTTCAATTGTGGCCTTCAAGACTTCAGGGTTGGTTGGCAAGAAGTTAGACGGCGAAAAAATGTCTAGCCACTGACGAACCATGAAGTTGACGACTTCTTCATGATGCGGCTCAACGCCGGAAACACCTGTTGTGGCCACATGCCACCACTGCTGCTGCAGCAAAAATGTCTGATGGAGCATGGAAAATGGCCATTGCTGCCACTCGGGGGCATCGAAGCGATGGTCCTGAGGCAATGGTTCGATGCAGCGTTGACTGGCTTCACCGGAGGCGCAGCGGCCAAGGTAGGCCGCTAATCGCAGCGACTTGCGCACTCCTTTGCGCATGAGCTCCGCTTGTCGGTTTGGACTGAGACCCAGGTGCATCGACCAGTCGGCAAAGGCAAGGGCCAAAGCCACTGGCGAAATACCGCCCGTGTAGCGCCCTATTTCAGCGCGTAATAGCCGATCAAAGGGGGTGTCTTCGTTAATTTCGTCCTTAAAAGCGTGCTCTAAACGGGTCATACGACCTCCTTTTAGCCTTCGCGCAACAATTGCATAGGTGAACTTCGATAGTAGCGCCTCGCGCCTAGCCCTCCAGCAACCCAAACGGTCAGTAATCCAACACCCGCACCAATCACGAGGGTCATCGGTCGCAGCGGATATTCAAGGCTGAACAAAACCTCTGCCACGACAAGGCCTGCGGTTGTGGCCGCCAGTCCGGCCAATGCGCCAGCAATAGCACCAACAAGCCAGAACTCCCAGCGCGCCATACGCCGGATGCGTGTTCCACTTGCGCCGAGCGCACGAAGCAGTGCACTTTCAAATCGCCGCTCTTCGCCGGTGATCTGTAACGCAGCCAATAGCACGAGGACGCCCGCTAATAACGTTAGTAAGGCCATCAACTCCACAACTCGAGAACCTTGGTCGATGATGGTGCGCACAATCCGAAGCACGCTACTGACATCGATAATGGTCACGCTTGGGTAGTTGCGTACTAGCGTATTCAACAAAGTGCCGCTGTTGTGGGTGTCTGCTAAGTGAAAGCTGGTTAGCCATGTTTGTGGGAACGGGTCAAAGGTGCCCGGTGAACCGAGCACGAAGAAATTGACGTTAAAGCTCTCCCAACGAACATCGCGCAAATTGGTCACTTCAGCGGTTACCTCCGCGCCCCCAGAGCCAAACGTCAACGTATCGCCAAGCTCAATACCCACCTCCTCGGCAAAACCCGTCTCGACAGATAGCTGAGGGCGATCGGAATCTGTGGGGGAATCTGTGGGTGTCTCGGATGAACCCTCGGATGAACCCTCGCCCCACCAGCGGCCGGCAACGACGCGGTTGTCATCGGCAAGTGTGGATGTCCAGGATAGGTTAAAGTCGCGTCGCGTCAGCCGCCGCGCCTGAGCGCTGTCGAAGTCATCGGCGGCGACCGACTCGCCGTTCATCGCAAGCAGGCGCGCGCGAACCATGGGATAAAAGACCGTGGAGATGTCCGCATCAGCCAGCGTTTGGCGCACGCCATCAACCTGCTCAGGCTGGATGTTAATTAGAAATTGGTTGGGCGCATCAGGCGGTATTTCGGCCTGCCAGGCCGTTAATAAATCGTTGCGCACAACAGCCAGCAAGAAAAGGCTCATCAGCCCGACACCGATTGCCACAATCTGAATGATGGCTGTCATCGGACGTCGCGTTAACCCCGTTAACCACAGCAGCCGGCCGGTGCCACCGCGGCGTGTTAGTGCTCTTACGCCAAAAACGACACCACTGGCCACGGCGGTCAGAACCAATAGTGTGACACCCACAGCGCCAAACACCGTGATGGCAACCAGCGGATCGCGCGCCTGCCAGCCCATTAGACCCAGAATGACAACGGCGGCAACAGCCAAAGGCAAACCCGCTCTAAGCAGGTTGTCACCCAAATCGCGGCGTAGCACGCGCATTGGAGGCACGTCTCGCAGACGTGAGAGAGTTGGCAGCGCAAAACCCAACAGGGCAACGCCCGCGGTCACCCAACCCGTGGCGAGTGGCCGCCAGCTCGGCGGTGGCAGGCGGGCACCGAGTAAGTCTGCAACCAGCGCTAACATCGCTACATGCAGCCCAAAGCCAATCGCAGCGCCGAATGCGCCAGCAAAGACACCCAACCAAAGCAGCTTGCCCACGAACAAACCTAAGATTCGCTGGCGACTTGCACCAATGGCTCGCATGACGGCCACGCTGGTGATTTGTCGCTCGGCGTAATGTCGCACGGTTAGTAAGACAGCCACACCAGCAACGATAACTGTCAGCAATGCCGCTAGCCCCAAAAAGCGCTTTGCTTGCTCGACAACCTCTGCAGCACCCTGGCGCTCATCGGTGGGTGTCTCAATTTCGATGTCATTCCCAAACTCCGCCACCAGCGCGCTCGTCAGGCCATCGAGGGCTTCGAGGGGACCAGCAAGGAGGAGTTTGTGGCGGACGCGGCTGCCCGGGCCAAGCAATTCGGTGGCCTCAAGGTCGGTTTGGTTAAACATGACGCGGGGGGCGAGGCTGGCAAAGCCATCGCCACGATCCGGCTCGAGGCTAATCACCGCCGCAACTTCGAATTCCAAGGCACCCAGGGAGATTGATTCGCCAACCGAGACACCCAAGAGTCCGAGCAAGCGAGATTCAACCCAGGCGGTCCCGGATTCGGGTATCGAATCTGGAATGATCTCTGGGTGTCCGGGTTCCGGCTTAATGCGCAGTTCGCCGCGCAAGGGGTAGGTCGAGTTCACCGCCTTGGCGGACACCAACCGGTTTTCGTCGCCCGCCAGTACTACCGTGGGGAATACCGCGATTTGGGCGGTACGCAAACCCGCTGTTTGGGCGCGTTCCACCCAGTCCGCGGGAATTGGCTGGGAGTACTCAACGGCTCGATCGGCCGCCAGCAGGTCTGCAGCGCGCAGCTCGGTGGCCGCGGAGACTCGCTCAGCAAGCCAGGCCACACCGGTGACGGCCGCCACGGCAATCACCACCGCCATCGCCAATAAGCGCAGCTCGCCACCGCGCCAATCGCGATACAGTAAACGCAGGGCCAACATTAGACGGCCTCCTCACGCAAAACGCCGTCGCGCAAATAACGAACGTGCTGACAGCGATCGGCCACTGATTGATCGTGGGTGACCAGGATGAGGGTTGTGCCATGTTGGCGGTTAAGATCGAACAGCAAATCAATGACTTGCTCGCCGGTTTTATGATCCAAGTTGCCAGTGGGCTCATCAGCAAACAACACGGCAGGGGCGGCAATAAAGGCCCGCGCCAGCGCCACGCGCTGCTGCTCACCGCCAGATAGCTGAGAGGGATAGTGGCGAACGCGCGCCGCCAGCCCCACCCGCTCGAGTGTTTCGCGAGCACGCGCGGCAGCCTGCGGCTGGCCCGCCAGCTCTAATGGCAACATGACGTTTTCTAAGGCAGTCAGCCCCGAGAGTAGGTGAAATGCCTGAAACACAAAGCCTACGCGGCCTTGGCGGCGGGCCGCGCGCTCGTCCTCATTCAGCGCGGTCAGATCTTCGCCCGACAGCAAAACCCGCCCTGCACTGGGCAAATCCAGCCCAGCCAACAAGCCAAGCAAGGTGGATTTGCCAGATCCAGATGTCCCCAAAATCGCCCATGAGTCCCCGGCATCAATGCTAAGATCAAGGTTTTCAAACAGGCTAATTGGGCCTTCGGCAGCGTCAAAGCGCATGCCCAGACCCTCGGCCTGCAAAATGGGCTGGCTATTGTTGGACTCTGGCATGCGATTAATCCTCTCAAATTTACGACGTCTACTACTTGTTGTTGGCCCGACCCTTGGGCTGCCCCTTGTTCTGAGCCTTGGGCTGATCATGGTTATACCCCCCGGGCTTGTCGCTCATGCCAGCACGGCTGACACCAGCACCCCCGAAGATGGCCCACGCGTAATGGTGCTGGGCGACAGCATTAGCGCGGCTTACAACATGCCCACCGAGGCAGGCTGGGTTGCGTTGCTCGACGATCGCCTTGCGTCTGTGGCAAACGGCGAGGCCATCAACGCCAGCATTAGCGGTGACACCACCGCCAGCGGCCGCACCCGCTTACCGGCCGCGATCGAGCGCCATCAGCCCGATATCGTCATCATCGCGCTCGGCGGCAACGATGGCCTTCGCGGCATTTCGTTATCCGAGTTGCGCAACAATCTGACCAGCATGATCGAAACCATCCGCGCAAGCGGCGCCGAACCGCTGCTCGCCGGCGTTCGCCTTCCCTCTAACTATGGCAGCGCCTTTGTTGATCGGTTCCTTGGCATCTTTGCCGAAGTGGCAGATGCCACCAATGCCGCCTTTGTTCCGATGATCCTTGCTGGCGTGGCCGAAGACCCCTCACTCATGCAAGACGACGGCATCCATCCCAACACCACCGCGCAACCCATTATTCTTGAGACAATCTGGAGCGTTCTAGCGCCGCTGGTGCATTCAGCCCCGCTAACGCCGGCGGCAGACTCACCGTCATCGTAATGGGTAAGTGATCGGAGATGGCGGTATCAACCACCTCCGCCGTCTCTACGGTCAGGCTGGGCGAGACCAAAATGTGATCAATATTGCGCGCTGGTCGCCAACTCGGATAGGTCAACATATCGTGCAGCGGCTCGCGTAAATCGGTTCGGGCACAGAGATGTTTGAGTTCGGGGCTGCGCGAGTGACAATTCAAATCGCCCATCACAATGACATGCTCAGCATCGATGATGTGCTCAGCGATATAGTCCAGCTGATCCAGCCGCGCGCGCTGACTTAAGGCAAGATGCAATAAGACAAGGACAAGCTCGTCTTCAGGGGGGCCAAAACGCAGCATTAACGCGCCACGTCCGGGAATGCGACCCGGCAGTCGATGCTCAACCACCTCGCGCGCTTTGATACGACTTAAAAAACCGTTGCTATGCTGTGCAAATCGCCCCAGCGGTCGGTTGGTTTGCGAATACCAATGCGGAAACTCCGCGGTACGGGCTAAAAACGCGGTTTGATCAACAAAACCACTGCGCAAGCTGCCGGCATCGAGTTCTTGTAAACCCACTAAATCGAATTGGCTGACCAAATCGGCGATGCGCCGCAAATTAGGCAGACGCCCAGCATCAGGAAAAACATGCCGCCAGCCACGCGTAAAGTACTGATGAAAATAGCGGGTATCGATACCCGCTTGAATGTTGTAACTCATCAGCCGCAGCCGCTCGGGCAGCGGTGGGGCGATCATTCGCTCTCCCGACTCACCAGCGACTCAGCCACCTCGAGCATACCGGCTTGCCCTCCCGCGGCGCGCACATCAATCAGATACTTGCCCGCCACCGCCACAGCCGGCGTGCCCGGCACACCATATTCGCCCACCAAACGGTTTGCCTGGTTAATTTGTGAGGTGACGCTGAACGAATTCATCGCATCAACCACATCCTGCTCGCTGACATCCGCAACACTCGCATAAAACTCGGCGACCGCCTCGGCATCAGAAAACTGACGGCCCTGCTGGTGGATGGCTTGGAACATTAAAGTGTGGGTGTCTTGGATGATCCCCAGCGCATCAGCAGCAAAATACGCCCGCGCCAAAACTTCCCAAGAATTACGGCCAAAGGTGACCGGGGTATGCACAACGGTGATTTGATCACCCATGCGCTCGGTCCATGCCCGAATCTGAGGCTCGAAATCGGCGCAATGTGGACAGGCATAGGAGAAGAACTCCCGCACTTCCACGCCATCGCCATCCGTCATCAATGGGGCGTCAAGGGTGCGATAGGCCTGCTCTTGGGCAACGGCGGTTGCCGAGGCGGTTATCAAGGCGATTGCCGAGAGGGCCATTACCGAGACACCCACAAAAAAACCTACAAAAAAAACACCGCTCAATCGGCGTCGTATCAAATTCATTGCTTAAAGCTCCCCGTACGAGTGGAGGCCGGATAGGAACATATTGACCCCTAAGAAGGCGAACGTCGTCACAAACAGCCCGACGATGGCCCACCAGGCCATGACCTTGCCACGCAGGCCTTTGGTAAAGCGCAAATGCAACCATGCCGCGTAGTTGAGCCATACAATGAGCGCCCAACTCTCTTTAGGATCCCAAGACCAGTAAGCGCCCCAGGCCTCCGCGGCCCACAACGCCCCGAGCACGGTTGCGACGGTGAAAAAGGCAAAACCCAGCGCAATGGCCCGGTAGCTGACATCGTCAATTTGCTTGAGGGTGGGCAGGCGCGCGGCCCATGGGCTGTCGTCTGCCACTCTAGCTCGGATTAAATACGCAACGCCCAGCATAGCGGCAATCGCAAAACAGCCATAGCCGACGAAATTGGTCGGAACATGGATTTTCATCCAATAGCTATTGAGCGCCGGCACCAGAGGTTCGATTTGATAGGCGCCACGGTCAAAGTGATACCACAACAAAAAGCCGACCGACGCAGAAATGATGAGCAGCACCCAAAAGCCCATCGTGCGCGTGCGATGCACGCCTTCGTAGTAAAGGTAAATAAGCGAGGTCATCACGGCGAACAGCACAAACACCTCGTAGAGGTTGCTTACCGGGATGTAGCCGATGCCACCCTCGTACAAATGGGTTTCATGCCAGCGCACCAACAAGCCAACCAGACCTGCGCCCGCCCCCGTCCAAGTCATTGCTGTGCCCACTTTGGAGGCAAACGCATTGCCGGTCAGCAGGCCGGCTCCATAGGCCACGGTGGCGGCAGGAAAGAGTGCGCTCATCCACATAATCGCCGACTGGCTCGATCCTAAATAGCGCAGGAAAAAATCCGCTTCGGCCGCCGCCAGCTCGGGATACCGCGAAATAGCAAAAAGGCTGACTAGGCAGACGGCACTCATGTATATCTTTGAGGCGGTCCAGTACCAACCCATCCACATCATCGTTATCCCGGTCATGATTGTGATGCCGACTTCGTAGTAATTCATCGCATCCCACAACACCGTCAAAGTCAGCACCGTGGCGACAACCATGATGGCTGCCCATAACCAGTCCTTCCAACTCAGGCGCTGAAGGTAAGACGGCTGCCGCATATCGCGGATAATTTGATCGCGAGAAACTGCCATGATGCTAATCCTTACTCGTTTGACTCACGGGGCCAAGATGTTGATCTACCGACCGTGTGAGTGATGCAAATTCTTCTTCAAACTGCTCGGGGCGACGCTGATTGACGCCACCCATCAAAACGTCTGTTGTCCCATCTGCCTTGGGAGTAATCATGGCCCAAACGCGACGATGTGACACGTAAAACAACAGGAAAATTCCAATAATTAACAGGGCCGAGCCGGTGTACACAATGCCTTTACCGGGCGAGCGGGTAATCATTAGGCCGGTTGCCTGTCGGTATTCAAAATGATCGAGCTGCAGAATAAGAGGCGCCCCGTACTCGGCCACACCAGACACCGCGTTCATCGCATCTTCAAAAAAGCGCCGGTCTGTATCTTCGATTTGCAAAGAGGCCGGTGTAACGCCACGACGATCGGCCAGCATCTCAAGGTAAATCTCAAATAGTGTCCGCTGCAGAACCGCTTGTGAGAACTCGCGCAACATCGGCGCATTCGCCGCCCCCTCGACGCGCGACTCTAAGTGCGCCTCAACCGCACCAAATCCGCCATTTAAGAGGTAGCGGATCATCTCATCAGCGGTGCGCGCTACTTGGCTCACAAGCTGTGGATTAGCGACGCCCATTTGCGTTAGCAAGGTATCTGCCGCCCGCTGCGAGGCCGCATCAACCCGATTGCGATCGTGTAAGGCCTGATGAAACTCCATAAAAAAGTCCATCGATGAGCGATCATCAACCGGGATGTGTAAATACCGAAACGGCTCGCCCTGATCTAGGCGCATGCCGTGCAGGTAATACCACTGGTCTTCTACCCGGACGGGCGCCATGTAGGTGTGGTAATAGCGCGCTTGGCCGGCCTCGTCACGCAATGTGTAGTTGAACGACGGGCCACTGTTCATAAATTCGTTGCGTGCACCGGTTCGGGTGACTGCGCGTGCGTCTGGCTGAATGTTTAACAATTGAAAATCGTCGAGCTCGAGCGTGCGTTCAACCGCACCCAGTTCAAGCTGCAAGTCCTCGAAAATACGCCCGGTGATGGGCACCTCAGTGCCTGTCCCATCAAGCAGACGGCCGGTGATTTCCATGCGCGTACCACCATCGCCAAAGCTGGCTTGATAAATCGTGTGGCCGCGATGCGTCAGCGGATGATTAACAGAAATCGTCTGACGGATGGGCTCATCTAGCTCTGGATCATGGAGCACAAGGTCGCTTTCGTAGGAGCTCGGCATACCGTTGGGGTAATGCTCGATGCGAAATTGCTCAACAAAAATCTCAAAGGGCAGCTCTTGGACCAAATACCCATCGCGCAGCTGCAAAAACACCACGCCGCTATTAGACCCTTCAGGAATGTTGACACTGCCTTGGAAAGCGCCTGTTTCTGGGGCTATCCAGCTTTCGCTTGGCACCCGAGACAGCGGCAGGTTTTCACGTTCAATGCGGACATCGCCCCGCATTTCCATTAGCTTGAGTGGCAAATTGCCATCTACCAGCCCACCGATCGCAATCACAACAACTGCCACATGGGTGAGGATGTAGCCCAAACGCATCGAGCGCCCCTGCATCCCACCAATAATGAGGCTATCGCCGCGCTGCTCGGTGCGAACCCGATAGCCATGACCCTGTAATGCGCCCATCGCAACGGCTGCTGCCGTGTCGGTATCTGCCTGAGCTTGCCAACGCTGGTGCTGACTTAAGGCTAGCAACGACTGCTCTCGAACGTGGGTACGATAGCGCGTGACTTCTCGCCACATTGCCGGCATGTGCCGTGATACACAAACGCCCGTAGAGAGAATCAGAAACCCGAGAATAAAAAGAAACCACGCCGCCGAATACACATCGTAGAGATTGAGCAGGCGGAAAACTTCAAACCAAAACGGCCCAAATTGAACGAGGTAGTCAATGTACGGCTGGTTCTGTGGCAGCACGGTGCCGATGACCGAGGCAATCGCGACGACGACCAACAGGCTAATGGCCAAATTCATCGAGCCAAGGAACTGCAACCAAATCGCACTAAGCCGTTTTTTACGACGGCTCTGTGCTTTAGCTGTGATCGACGCTGCGGTCTGAACCATGAGTGGCGGCCAGTTAGGTTACTTGATTACTGAATTCACCATAGTTGACCACAGCAAATCCGAAAAATTCTTGGCCTACATCAACCGGCGCTTACTCCGCGCCGGCTAGGTCGCGCGGATACAAGCCTCGTAAATAACTGGCAAGCGCTTGGATTTCTTCATCAGACAACTCTGCCGCGATTTCCGCCATGACAGACGCTTGCCCATAGCCAGCGCGCTCTCCACTGCGATAAAGCATCAACTGATCCATCGTGTAGGTCACTTTTTGACCGCTCAACCGCGGGTAACCGCTACCAGGGATGCCGGATCCTCCGGGGCCATGGCAGGCAACGCAAGCCGGCACGCCCCGCTCGGTAATGCCACCCATGTAGATATTACGGCCCAATTCGACCAGTTCTTCGTTTGCCTCGCCCACTTCCGGCTCAAGGCCTGCATAGTAAACGGCAAGATCCGCCATTGTTTGCTCATCTAATCCAGCGGCTTGCCCTAGCATTAGCGCATTGTTGCGCTCCCCGCTTTTATAGAAGGTAAGCTGCTCGTAGATATAGTCGGCATGTTGCCCAGCCAGGTTTGGCCATTCGTCATTGGAACTATTGCCAACAGGGCCATGACAGGCAATACAGGTGGCGGCAGCCTGTTCACCACGCGTAGGGTCTGCGTTTTCGAGCTGCGCAGCCACAGGGCCTGCGGTTAACAGAAGGGCGATGAGCGCAATCAGCGGCTTGAAGGTCATGATGGTCTTTACTCTCGAGTACAATCGCTGGAATTTATACCAATGGGCCCGCCGGGGGTCAATCGACTTAACGAACTTCTAGAGGATAACACTTTGTCCATTGACTATCGCCAAGCCCAGTTTTTGCTTTCTGCAGCTGAAATTGAGCAGCTTCCGCCAGACACGGGCCGCGAGGTTGCCTTTGCCGGTCGCTCCAACGCCGGCAAATCCAGCGCGCTCAACTGCATCACCGGCCAACGCCAGCTCGCCCGCGTCAGCAAAACGCCCGGCCGCACCCAGCAAATTAATGTTTTTCCTCTGCCGGAGAACGTGGGTGTCTCGGATAGACGCCTCATCGATTTGCCAGGATATGGTTACGCAAAGGCCCCCGCCAGCTTGCGAGCGCATTGGCAAAAAGTTCTACCGCAGTATTTAGAGTCGCGTCAGTCTTTGCAGGGTTTGGTTTTAATTATGGATGTCCGGCATCCGCTGGGGCCGCTCGATCAACAAATGCTGGAGTGGTGTGCGGCGGCAGACTTGGGTGTCCATGTTCTTTTGAGCAAAGCAGATAAGCTGCGACGCGGACCTGCCGGCAACGTGCTACAACACGTTCGCCCCGCCGTGAGTAAAATTTGTAACAAGGCGTCGATACAGCTTTTCTCGGCCGCCAATGGAGATGGGATTGATGCGGCGCGCCAACAATTAGACGTTTGGTTGGAATAATCGGTTGGGATAATCGGTTGGGATAATCGAGGCGTAAGAAATAAAAAACCCTGGGCAGCCTTGGGGTCGGCTACCCAGGGAGCTAGATTCGGCCTTGGGGGCAGGGCCGAACCCATTGGCCCGCTAGAAAGGGAGGGAATAGCGGGCCGCGCCGGGCATTGGCGCACTTACTATGACAACACTAAAGACAAAAGAGTTCACCCCTTTTCGTATAATTTTTAGTGAGCGGAGGCTTGATGCGCGGAATCTTAATGGGCGGCGTCCCAATTCTCCCCCATACCCACTTCAACCTCCAAGGGGACATCAAGGGTTGCCGCGTCTGTCATAAATGTCTGGATGCGCTCGGCGACTGCGGATGCGTGGGTGTCTTGGATTTCAAGAACGAGCTCATCATGCACCTGCATGACCATACGAGTTTCTGGTGATTCCGTTCGAATCCACTCATCGACTGCAATCATCGCGCGCTTGATGATATCGGCCGCGGTACCCTGCATCGGCGCATTGATGGCTGTCCGCTCTGCGTATTGCCGCCGCTGGTTATTACGGCTATGAATCTCGGGCAGATACAACCGCCGACCATAAACCGTCTCTACAAACCCTTGTTCATGCGCTAATTTTCGGGTTTTTTCCATAAAATCTTTGACACCGGGATAACGCTCAAAATACCGATCTACATAGGCTTGAGCCTCGCCACGCTCAATTCCCAATTGTCGGGCCAGACCCCAGGCCGACATTCCATAAATCAGCCCAAAATTAATTGCCTTAGCAGCGCGACGCTGATCAGCCGTAACGGCATCTGGTGTGCTACCGAAAACTTCTGCGGCAGTGGCGGCATGGATGTCTTGGTTTTGCGCAAAAGCGCTTTTCAGACTCTCATCGCCAGAAAGATGCGCCATGATGCGCAGTTCGACCTGCGAGTAATCGGCGGCTAATAGCAGACACCCATCGTTTGGGATGAATGCACGCCGTATCCGTCGACCCTCAGCACTTCGAATGGGGATGTTCTGAAGGTTTGGGTCGGAAGATGATAAGCGCCCCGTAGCGGCGACGGCCTGGTGATAGGAGGTGTGTACCCGTCCTGTTTTTGGGTTAATCAGGGTAGGCAGCTTCTCGGTATAAGTAGAACGCAGCTTGGAGACGCTTCGGTAATCAAGAATTAGCCGAGGTAAATCATGACCTTGCGCTGCCAGTTCTTCTAAAACGGATTCGGCCGTGGAAGGGGCTCCTTTGGGTGTCTTGGATAGGACTGGCAAGCCTTGTCGCTCATACAGAATTTCTTGGATTTGCTTGGGCGAGCCCAAATTAAATGGCCCACCAGCCATATCGTGAGCCGCTTGCTCGATCTCCTGCATTCTTTCTGCAAGCTCGCGACTTTGGACACCCAATAGTTCCGGGTCTACACGAACGCCGATGCGCTCTATGCGTGAGAGGACCGGTAGTAATGGGATCTCGATTTCCTGGTAAACCTTGCAGGGCTGGGGCTCGGACTGCAGCCGGGGCCATAAGTGCTCATGAAGCCTTAAAGTGATGTCGGCGTCTTCCGCGGCATATTCCACTGCTTGGGGCAAAGCAACCTGATCGAATGTAATTTGCTTAGCACCCTTGCCAGCTACGTCTTCGTAGCTTATTGGCTGATAATTTAGATATTTATTAGCCAGCGAATTCATGTCATGGCGGCTTGCCGTCGAGTCTAAGCAGTACGAAGCCAGCATCGTGTCATGGGCAACACCCCGAAGGCTGATGGTGTGGTTAGCCAAGACACTCATATCGTATTTCAGATTTTGCCCGACCTTCTTTTGGTTGGGATCTTCGAGTAGCGGTCTTAAGCGCTCAAGCGTTGTTTCTCGATCGAGTTGATCAGGTTGATCCGGACCGCGATGTGCAAGCGGAAGGTAGGCGGCTTCGCCGGGATTGACTGCAAACGAGACACCCACAATCTTTGCATCCATGTAATTCAAACTGTCTGTTTCTAAATCAAAAGCAAAGTATTCCGCAGCCTCCAATCGCTGTATCCACTCCTCCAGCTCCGCCTCTGTTTGGATACAGGTGTAATCACCACGTTGCGTAGTCGGTGTATCGCCCGCGGAATTGTGGGTGTCTGCGTTATGCCCCTCACTATTGCGCAGCTCGCGCAGCCAGCTGTTAAAACCAAGGTGCTGGTAGAGGTCGATGAGAGTGTGGGTGTCCGGGTTGCGCAGAATCAGCTCGTTCGGCTGTAAAGGCAGATCCAGCGAACAGTGGATGGTGGCAAGCTCACGCGAGAGGTCAAGCTCATCAATGTGGGATCGAAGGTTTTCGCCGACTTTGCCGCCAATAGCGGCGGCATTTTGCTTGATGCCGTCCAATGAACCATATTCATTCAGCCACTTAGCGGCGGTTTTAGGGCCAACCTTTGGCACCCCAGGAATATTGTCAGACGTATCGCCCACCAACGCGAGGTAGTCGATTATTCGCTCCGGCGGTACACCAAACTTGGCAATCACGCCCTCGCGATCAAGTCGCGTATTCGACATCGTATTCAACAAGGTGACAAAAGGCCCGACGAGCTGAGCCATATCCTTATCACCCGTGGAAATGATGACAGGCATATCCGCTTGGGTAGCTTGGACAGCCAAAGTACCGATCACGTCATCTGCCTCTACACCGGTGATTTCAATCAGTGGGAATCCCAGCGCTTCTACTAATTTTTTTAAAGGCTCGCGCTGCTGGGCGAGATCACTCGGCATCGATGGGCGATTAGCCTTGTATTCGGCATAAAGATCATCACGAAATGTGCGGCCTGGCGCATCGAAAACCACTGCAATTCGATCGGATTGGTGATCTTCAAGTAATCGGCGCAACATACTAACGACACCGTAGATCGCCCCCGTGGGCTCTCCGGTCGCATTGGTTAATGGGGGCAGGGCATGATAGGCCCGATAGAGATAGGACGAACCATCTACTAAAATTAAAGGCTTGGCCGAGTCAGTCATGAAATCCCCCTTAGTATGGTTGGTGCATGATAACCGGCGTTGGAAACTTAGAGAAAACTAAGAGGAAACTAAGACACCCATGGATTGTTGGATCAGAAAATGAATAAAACCAAGCTTTCATCGAGAGATGCTGATAAGTCGCTACTTACGCGTGAGTCTTGGAAGGTTTTTCAGATCATGGCGGAGTTTGTAGAGGGCTTCGAGCGACTGGCGCCCCTTAGGCCGTCTGTGAGTGTCTTTGGTTCGGCAAGAACGCCGCCCGACGATCCGTGCTATCAGGCAGCTGAAGAAACCTCGCGTCTGTTGTCCGACGCGGGGTTCGCCGTTGTGAGTGGCGGCGGGCCAGGCATTATGGAGGCGGCTAACAAAGGGGCAAGTGCGGGCAAATCGCCGAGTATTGGATTAAATATTGCTCTACCGCATGAGCAAGAACCAAATGAGTATCAAGACATCTCCCTGAAATTTCAGCACTTCTTTTCACGCAAGGTGATGTTTGTGAAGTATGCATCGGCCTATGTTGTCTTCCCAGGTGGCTTTGGCACCCTCGATGAGCTTGCAGAGATTTTAGCGCTGATCCAAACCGGTAAGTCGCGCAAAATCCCGGTCATTTTGTATGGACATGATTACTGGCGAGGGCTTGTGGATTGGTTGCAGCAAAAGATGGCTGCAGAGGGCCATATTAAGCCGTCCGATCTGTCGCTATTTGAAGTGCTTGATGAGCCACAGGCCATCGTTAATGCGATTTTTGATCACTACGAAAATCGCACCGTGGAGCCATCTGACGAAGAGCAGGAAATCCTCCTCGACTTATAATCGCCTAAAACATTAATCGCTTAAAGATGGGTCGCTTAAATACGCTCGAGTTTGGCGTAGGCGGCAACGAGCCATTTCGCGCCGGCATCATCAAAGTTGACTTGAATGCGCGCACTCGGCCCGCTGCCCTCACAATCTAATACGATACCTTCACCAAACCGGCTGTGCTGCACACGCTCACCAAGGCTAAATTCATTGGCCTCGCTTGCCCATGAATTTGCCATTGCCGAGGCGCCATTAGACACTGAAAAACGCGCTCTAACCTCTTCGATTAATTCAGGAGGTAGCTCGCGGATAAAACGAGACGGTATCCCTAAATCGTCACGACCATGCAGTCGACGTCGCTCCGCATGGGTCAAAATGAGCTGTTGCCGAGCCCGGGTGATGCCTACATAGGCGAGGCGACGTTCTTCTTCCAGGCGGCCCGGCTCTTCGGTGGACATTCGATGCGGGAACAGTCCTTCCTCCAACCCAACAATAAAAACAATAGGAAATTCAAGGCCTTTAGCCGAATGTAAGGTCATTAGCTGAACACAATCTTCCCACTCGCCGGCTTGTCCTTCGCCTGCCTCCAGCGCGGCATGCGATAAAAAGGCGGTGACGACGTCCATCCCTTCTTCAATCGTGGCATCTTGCTCAAAACTTCGCGCCGCGGTGATCAGTTCATCGAGGTTTTCGAGCCGGTCTTGCGCGCGTTCCGACTGATCTTTGGCCACATGTCCACGCAGTCCCGACTTCTGCAGCATTACCTCAAGCTGGTCAGGTAACGGTGCCGCTTCAATTTCAGCCGCTAGCTGCTCGATCAAATCGATAAAGCCACGCAAAGCGTTTGCGGCACGTGCTGGAAGCACTCCTGCTTGCTGCACCAAGCGCTGAGCAGCGGCCCATAGGCTGATCTCCTCGTTTCGCGCGGTCAGGCGAAGTGCCTCGATGGTCCGAGTGCCGATACCACGTGTCGGTGTGTTGATGATTCGCTCAAGTGCGGCGCTGTCGTCCCGATTTGAGATGAGGCGCAAGTAGGCTAATGCGTCCTTGATTTCAGCACGCTCGAAAAACCGCAAACCACCGTAAACCCGATAAGGAATTCGCCGAGCCAGCAAGGCTTCTTCAAATGTTCTTGACTGCGCATTGGAGCGGTAAAGGATCGCAAAATCACTGCGCGCGAGGCCCTGGTCCTCGGTCATTCGCAGCAATCGCTCAATCACAAATCGTGCTTCATCCTGCTCGTTAAACGCGGCGTAAACCGCGATTGGTTCGCCTTCGGCACCGTCTGTCCATAGTTTTTTACCCAGACGATCTGAGTTGCGCGAAATAAGTGCGTTTGCTGCCTCTAAGATATTGGATGTAGAGCGATAATTTTGCTCCAACCGCAAAACTTGTGTGTTGGCGTAGTCCTCGCGAAACCGTTGAAGGTTTTCAACGCGAGCACCGCGCCAGCCATAAATCGACTGATCATCATCGCCAACGATAAAGACATCTGCTTCAGGGCCCGCCAACAGCTTAAGCCATTGATATTGAATACCATTCGTATCCTGAAATTCATCAACTAGAACATGACGAAAGCGCCGTCGATAGTGGCTCAACAGCTCTAAGTGATTCTGCAATGTTTCTACGGTTCGCAGCATAAGCTCAGCAAAATCAACAACGCCTGCTATCTGGCAAGCCGATTCATAGGCTTTGTAAACCTGGGCCATCGGCCCCATGTAAGGGTCGCTAATATCTAAATCGTCCGGTCGCTCCCCCGCATCTTTCCTTGCGTTTATAAATCCTTGTAACTGCCTGACTGGCCATCGGTTTTCATCAACTTTCAGATCGCGCATCACGCGCTTTACCAGTCGCCGCTGATCTTCGCTATCAAGAATCTGAAAACTTTGCGGGAGCCCAGCCTCTTGCCAATGCATCCGCAGCAGCCGATGGCTAAGCCCATGGAAGGTGCCAACCCACATGCCAGAACTAGACAAATCGAGGAGGTGCTCAATTCGACCGCGCATTTCCGCCGCCGCTTTATTAGTAAAGGTGACCGCCAGCAGATTGAACGGCGTTGCCCCCTCCACACGCACCAGCCATGCTGCGCGATGCGTTAATACACGCGTTTTTCCACTGCCGGCTCCAGCTAGCACTAATGCCCTGCCGAGCGGGGCGGTCACAGCCTCACGTTGTGCGGCATTCAGCGGGTCGATAAGGTCAGATACATCCATCTAGGCAGTATATCAGTGAGCCCGGGCGCAGGTCCCGGGCACTGACGAACGGTTGGGGAGTCGGATCTGACGTCGGATCCGAGATGAGACGTCGGATCCGAGACACCCACTGTTTTATAAGGGCGCTAAGGCGTCAGGCAGTCAGCCAAACTCGTGCCCATCTCCTCGATCAGTGTGGGATAAAAATCAGGGCCCAACGGGATAGCTGAACCAAGCGGATCTATGACACCCATAGATGCAGCTGTCCCGTCTAGCACCGTTTCAACCATCGATTGGTTGAATTGGGGCTCTGCAAAAACACAAACAGCACCGCGCTCCGCGACAGTCTGCCGAATCTCCGCGATTCTTGCGGCGCCTGGCTCTCGTGCGTCACTCAGCGCGATTGACCCTGCCATATTCAAACCAAAGCGATATTCGAAATACTGATATGCGTCGTGGAAAACGATAAATGGCCGATCAGCAACGGGTGCCAGCGAGGCGTGGATGTCCGTGATTAGAGTATCTAACCGTGCCTGTCCTTGTTTAGCATTTTCTCGATACACCGCTGCATTCGCTGGATCAGCCGCAGCCAATATCTCGGCAATCAGACCAAGCCACACTTGTGCGTTTACCGGATCGAGCCATGCATGAGGATCCAGGCCGTCGTGGGCGTGTTCGTCATGACCGTGCTCACTGTGGGTGTCTTGGTTGTCGTCGTGTTCGTGGCCATGATCGCTGTGGGTGTCTTGGATATCATGATCATCGCCGTCGTCACGAAAGTTATGCAGTGTCAGGCCGTCGGCTCTAAGCAAACTCACGACTTGGGCTTCGCTTGAAAGATTGGCAAGCGCACGGTCCAGCCACGGGGTTAATTCGGAACCCACCCAAAAAACAATGTCAGCCTGTTCGAGGGCTGCGGCTTCAGACGGGCGAAGTGAATAACCGTGAGGAGATGCCCCAGGCCGAATCACATTGCTCGGCTCCGCTACACCCTGCATAACTTCTGCGACCAATGCATGCACTGGTGGGATGTCAGTAACCACATTGGGTGCTGCCTTACCCGTAATAGGTGCGAGTAGGCATCCAAACAGACTTGCGTAGATTAATTGGCTGATCCGCTTCATTATTTAAAGCCTCTGCTAGAGAATATAATGATTTGTAGGGCTTGCCATGATGGGCAAGCAGAGTTGAAATGTTATATCATAACGATTTCTCTCGGCAACCTATTTAATCGGGGAGCACCAACACTGTGAGCGGTCCATTAATTGAGGCAAAAGATGTATCGGTCAAGATAGGCGATCGCCGCATTCTTGATCACATCGAATTGGCAATCAATGCTAAGGAAATTGTCACCGTCGTTGGACCCAATGGATCTGGTAAATCGACACTTTTAAGAACACTTATCGGCGCAATCAAGCCAGATAAGGGCCAAATAAAGCGCCAGCATGGGCTAACGATTGGTTATGTTCCACAGAAGTTGCACATAGACCCAACACTGCCAATGACCGTTCGTCGATTCCTAAACTTGCCGCGTGCACACGATCAATCAACGATCGATTTAGCGCTCCAGCGTGCAGGAATACCAGGACGAGCAAACGACGCCATGACCGCACTATCAGGTGGGCAGTTTCAGCGAGCATTGATGGCGCGGGCATTACTCGATACACCTGACTTGCTGATGCTCGATGAGGCCGCGCAGGGTCTCGACCAAACCGGTGTGGCCGATTTTTACAAACAGATTGAAGATATCCGTAATCAACTCGGATGCGGCGTGCTAATGGTAAGTCATGACTTACATGTCGTTATGCGGGCCGCTGATCGCGTTATTTGCTTAAATCAACATATCTGCTGCCAAGGACACCCCGAAGCTGTCACCACTGATCCTGCGTATCATGCACTTTTCGGGACAGACACCGACGAGGTACTCGCTCTTTTCCGACACGATCCGCACCAACATCCGCATCAAGAGACTGAGTCAACAAAAGAGACAACAAACGAGACACCCACATAATGTTAGACGACTTCATGGTTCGGGCCGCGTTAGCGGGGATTGGGGTAATGGTTGCTGCCGCGCCGCTTGGCTGTTTTGTGGTTTGGCGGCGAATGGCCTTTTTTGGTGCCGCTACAGCGCATGCTGCCGTATTGGGTGTCGCGATATCTTTGGCATTGTCTATCTCGGTTTTTGTGGGTGTCTTAGCTGTCTGCCTAGCGATGGCGATCACCGTTACCCTCTTAGCAGGTCGTGGTTATGCGATGGACACCCTTCTTGGCGTGTTAGCGCATGCAGCGCTAGCGGTTGGATTAGTGGCTGTCTCGTTTCTCACCCATATTCGGATTGACCTAATGGCTTATCTTTTCGGCGACATCCTGGCGGTTGGACATGCAGATATCGGAGTTATTTGGGGCGGTTCTCTTCTCGTGCTCGGCATAATGATTTGGCGTTGGCAAGCCATATTATTGGCAACAGTCAGCGAAGATTTAGCTTATGCGGAGGGCTATAGACCTTTTCGTGATGAGCTTTTGTTAACCATCTCTTTAGCGATCGTTATCGCGGTAGCGATTAAAGTTGTGGGTGTCTTACTTATCGCAGCCATGCTAATTATACCCGCCGCCACCGCACGAGCATTCTCTTCAACACCAGAGCGGATGGCGGTTGGCGCCGGGCTAATCGGTACGATTGCTGTTTTAGCGGGGCTGACTGGATCTTGGTATTTGGATACGCCTGCAGGTGCCACGGTTGTCACCGCGGCCACAATACTATTTGCGCTAGTTAACATAGCCGCTCGACTGAAGCAGCATTAGTGTGGGTGTCTGGGATGTTCGATTTAGCGTAATCGCCTCAGCATGCTAGCTTGTCACTACGGTTAACACAGAGTCAGCAGCAAAGGATTAGCTCATGCACGGACCCGACTTTTCAAATGAACTCGGCTATCAACTATTTAAAGCGGCCGCGGATTACGCCTTTAACGCCATCACAATAACGACTGCGAGTGATGACGGAGGCCCGGGCGTTATCGTTTACGTCAATGAAGCGTTTACAGAAATGACCGGATACACAGCCGAAGAGGTACTCGGCCAAAACCCTGGAATGTTACAGGGTCCAAATACCGAACAAGAGGTTCTCCAGAGGCTTGGAGAGCAAATTCGGCGTGGCGAGATTTTTCATGGAGAAACAGTCAATTACCGAAAAGATGGCAGTGAGTTCATTCTGGAGTGGCAGGTTATCCCTGTCAAAACAGAGGGCAAGACAACACATCATGTCGCCATCCAACATGATATCAGTGGGGTTATTTAACCCCGGCAGCCCATTTGGCTAACGCCTGATCGAGATCTGCGATCAAATCCCGAGGGTCTTCTAGTCCGATGTGTAATCGGACCAGCGATCCTTGGTGTCGGGAATCTTCTATCGACCGCAAGCCAGTCAAATCACACGGAAGCGCAAGACTCTCAAAACCGCCCCATGAGGCGCCAATGCCAAAGAGTTTGAGATGATCAACAAAGCCAGAAACATGGCGATTATTTTTTTTGCTGTCAGCTAGCTCGATGGTAAAAAGTCCAGCCGCACCCTCAAATTGACTATGCCAGAGATCGTGATCGGGGCTGGAAGGCAGCGGCGGATACAAGACACCCACAATTTCATCATGACCTTCAAGCCACTGTGCCACCGCTAATGCGCGTTGTGCATGAGCCGGATAACGAATGTGCAGCGTCCGCGCGCCTCTCAGCACCAATGCACAATCGTCAGCAGAAACTGCCATTCCCAGCAGACCAACAGTTTCGTTCAGAGATGCGAGGGTTTTTTCATTGGCTGTCACAGATCCCATTAAGACATCAGAATGCCCACCGAGATATTTTGTGCCCGCAACGATTGATAGGTCTGCGCCATGCTCTAACGGTCGATAGCAAAAACCTGAAGACCATGTGTTATCACAAGCAATAACGATATCGGGTCTGTCTTTTATGGCTGCTGCAACCAAAGATACATCTTGTAACTCCATGGTCACCGATCCGGGAGATTCGGTGTAAATCATGCGTGTATTGGGCTTTACCAGCGCTCCCAGATCTGGCTCCCGCGGACTATAAAACCGAAACTGAATTTGCCGATCCGCCAGAAACCGATTTAGTAGGGCTCGGACGGGTGCATAAACCGTATCAACCACCAGTACATCGTCACCTGGTTTTAAAAACCCGAGAAAAACAGCCGCAATCGCCTCTAAACCGGAGCTGAATAACTTTGTTCCGGCGCCATTTTCGAGATGACTAATCAGCGTCTCCAGCGCGAAGCTCGTTGGCGTCCCTCTAACGCCGTAAATAAACGATTGCTCGCCCCTAACCGCTTGAGATCGCGCCTGATTCATCGCTTCTAGCGTTTCAAAATCTACCGTTGACGCTCTTACTACCGGCGGATTAACCGGACGTCGCCCATCTTGATAAGGCGGACGGGCTAGATGAACAATGTGGGTGTCTCGGTTTAAGGGGCGCTTCATAAGAAATCCTGATAAATGCCACCAAAGGTATTGCTAAGGTTACCTTAGCTAGCCAACCCTACGCAGGGAGGGCTGATCTAGGGTTGCGGTAAGATGTAGACTTGCGGAGTTCATGGGTGTCTTAGATCACTTTCTTAGATCAAACCAGCAAAGGAGCTATCGATGGAAGTAATGTACAAAACAACGGGTACGGCAACAGGCGGACGCCAAGGTCACGCGTCCATCGAAGGCGGCGCTTTGGATGTCAAGCTAACTCCACCTAAGGAGCTTGGTGGCCCAGGCGGTGATGGCACCAACCCTGAGCAGCTATTTGCTTGTGGATATTCAGCCTGCTTCTTAGGTGCCATGCAGTTTGTGGGTGGCCAAGAAGGCATTGCAATACCAGCCGAAACCACTGTCACAGCAACGGTTGCCTTGGGCAAGCGAGATGATGGCGAGGGGTTCACTATCGCAGTCGATTTAACAGTAAACATCCCTGGGATAGACAAGGCGCAAGCCGAAGAGTTGGTTGGCAAGGCACATGTTGTGTGCCCTTATTCATACGCAACTAAAGGCAATATAAGCGTTAGCACCGCGCTGGCCTAGTTTAAAAACCAATCTTGCACACGGTGGTGGTGCTTCATATGGCGCCACCACCATGTGGGTTTAATAGCGTTTAATAGACGTTTAGTAGACACGCACAGAAAACGCGCCTACACCCTCTACGCTTGCCACTAGCTCATCTCCTCTTTGGACTGGGCCTACGCCCGCGGGCGTTCCCGTTAAAATGACGTCTCCGGCTGCCAGCGCAAACTGACGAGACAAAAAAGAAATCACCTCTGGCACCTTCCAAATTAACTGACTTAAATCTCCTTCCTGTCGCCGATCACCATTCACATCTAAAGTGATTGCTCCGGTACTTGGTTGTCCGGTTGTCTGTGCCGGTACCAGCAAGCCGCATGGGGCAGATGATTCAAAAGCTTTAGCAGACACCCACGGTCTACCCCTCTTTTTTGCATCTGCTTGGAGGTCTCGACATGTCATATCTAATGCAGGCGCGTAGCCCCACACCATATCCAACGCATCTTCAACGCAGACACCCACACCCCCGCTTTGCAAAGCAACGAGCAGCTCCACCTCATGATGAACATCTTCGCTTTGCTGCGGATAGGGAAAAGATCCTGAGGAATCTAAGTTTTCCGGATTTTTTTGAAAGAAAAAAGGCGGCTCTGCATTTGGGTCATGGCCCATTTCTATTGCGTGCGCGGCATAGTTTCGCCCAACACAGTAAACGCGCCGGACGGGAAAACCTTGACCCTCAGTCGTTGGAATAGTCCAACGCTCAGCGGGAGGGAAAACGTATTGCTGGCTCATAAGTAGCTCACCCTTTTTTTGGGATGTAGATCACATCTTTCGCAATAATTTTTATGCAGGCTAGATAGCGTCTAAGCACCATCATTTCAATGACCAGCGTACAGGAGGAATCTGATGCCTGCGCCCCGATATCGCCTCGTAAACCCCGAGGTCACACCCTATTATCACGTGATCTCACGCTGTGTTCGACAGCAATTTTTATGCGGATTTGACCGGACGCTTGGGCGCGATTTCTCCCATCGCCGGCACTGGATTGAGAGGCGCATCAAATTACTGTCCTCCGTTTTTGCCATTGAAATCTATGCCTACGCGGTGATGTCAAACCACTTTCACTTAGTGATCAAGGTTAACCCAGACGCGCCAAATCGCTGGAGAGACCGAGACATTGTTAATCGCTGGCGCAAGGCATTTGGGGGGCCAGACGTCGTTAAGCGATTTGCCAAGGGTGAGCTGCTCACCCATGCGGAGTACACCGGCTTACAACCGGTCATTGCCGAGTACCGCAAACGATTAGCCAGCTTGTCTTGGTTTATGCGCGCACTCAATGAGCCGATCGCTCGTCTTGCTAACAATGAGGACAATGTAACCGGTCGGTTCTGGGAGGGAAGGTTCAAGAGTCAGGCACTTTTAACAGCCGCCTCGGTCCTTAGCGCGATGGCCTACGTGGATCTAAACCCAATTCGGGCGGGTATCGCAAACACGCCAGAGGAGTCTGACTTTACTTCGGTAAAAGAACGAATCCATCAGGCGATAGACAGTGCAGTTGCCAGGAAGCCCGCTCACGAAAGAGAACTTGAGCCCATCGCCGGCTACACTGAAGGTCAGGTTCAAAACGGTATCGAAGGGTGTACGCTCGCAAGGTATTTAGAGCTCGTTGACTACAGCGGGCGGTCATTGCACCCAGACAAGCCAGGCTCTATACCGCCAGATCTGCCGCCTCTGCTCAAACGCCTCGGCATTAAACCAGCCGGGTATGTTCGATATATACGCCGCCAGGAGAAGGGCTTTCGTACCGCTATCGGCCCGAGCTCCGAGATTAAAGCTGCAGCGAAGAAATTTAAACTCTCGCGCCTGTGGGGCATTAGCGCAGGGAAACAGCTTTTTTCATCGGCATAAATACCTTGGAGAGCTGCTTTCCTGTTGATCTTGCTGGCGATACACTCAGGGTCATCCATGCCTTTCCGTCTGGCAATTCAACACGACCAAGCTGCCAAACAAACCCATAAAGTAGGCCATCCGTCGCAAGCACGATCACAGAAAAGGTAGCTATCCCGGCATCACCCTTGTCGCTGCGATTTCGCTCAAACGGAACGACTTCGTGTGTCTGATGGCCGATTAGTGGCTGATAGCCTGGTGCGGTTAGCAGTCGCGCAAATCGATCAATCGGCCCCGTCATTTTTTGATTTTCGGGATGGGCTCGGTCCCAAACCTCCCTTAATGCCTCGTCAACCCCCCTTCCATCCCACCGCTGGAGCGCCTCGAGCTGGGCGTAGACCACTTGTTCGGCAGGACCAGAAGCCCGGACATCCACACTTACTCCCAAACAACCCAGAAACACAAAAATTGTGCAGAAGTGAATCAGCAACTTGTTCATGATCATCTTCACCTTGGCTGTAGTTCAGGTTAAGGTGCGGCATAAGTACTGTGGATGTCTAGGAAACTCTTTAAGACCACCTCTCACCATGCAAGAGGTTGCAAAAGTGGTTAAAACTAGCGCAAGCATTGATATCGACCGGCCACCAACGTTGGTCTATTCGTTCATTGTTGATGATTTTTTAGTCAATTACCCGCGCTGGTCACCAGAGGTTAAGCGGCTTGAGGCGCTGTCAGCTGGGCCGATGCGACTTGGCTGGCGTGCACGTCAAGTTCGCGTTGATCAAGGACGGCGGACACAAACTGACTTTGAAGTGGTAGATATTAGCCCACCCTCGCGTGTGGCGTTTCGCGGTATAAAAGATCCTTACTTTATTGATTTCAGCTTAGATAGCACCGCCGACGCCGGCACGACCTTAATCTTCTCTTTTGAGCTTGGCAAACTCGGCTTTGCGTTTAAGCCTTTCGAAAAGCTTATTCGGTATGCCGTCCAAGAAGGGGTGACGCGTGTTACTCGAAATATTAAGGGCCTGATCGAATCAGAGGTTCCACATGAACCTCGCTAATTGGACAGGCAGCGACTTTAGTAGGCAAGAATGGAGCCTAAAAAATGCAGTTTAATCCAGAAAAAGACCCTTGCATCATCCCGAGTGTTCTCACTCAAATTCTTGATACCTGTGTTAATGGAATAACGCTCTCAGATCCTGAGCAGCCAGATAATCCTATCGTTTTCGCAAACGGTGTTTTTTGTGAAATGACCGGATATGACCTCGACGAGATCATTGGTCGAAATTGTCGCTTTTTACATGGTGATGATCGCGACCAGGAAGGCCTTGAGGAGATTCGTGAAGCACTTAAAAACCATAGCGATACCAAAGTGCTGCTTCGTAATTACAAGAAAAATGGCGAACTTTTTTATAACCAACTTACGATTCAGCCGCTGCGTGATTCACAAGGGAACCTCCTTTACTACTTGGGTGCCCAATATGATGTGACCGACTTAATCACGGCTCAGCGTGAAGCCGAGAGAATGTCGATCCTATTGGATCAAGGCTCCAAGTCGGAAAAGAAATTATCGGATAGATAACAGAGGGTTATATGAGATTTGATGAGAAAGGCGTGGTTGTAACTGGCGGCGCTAGCGGTATCGGTGAAGCAACGGTCAGGCGCCTTGTGCGCGACGGAGCGAAGGTTGTTATTGCCGATATCGACGACACCAAAGGTCGTCTACTTGAGCAAGAAATTGGCAAAGAGTTTGTGCGATTCTGCTCAACAGATGTCACTGACACCGGTTCAGTTGACGAGCTATTTAACTTAACTGAGCAATTCTGTGGCGTGGATGGCGTGTTTAATAATGCCGGTATTGGTGCTGTGTGCTCGGCAATCGACTATAAAGACGATGACTGGCAACGCGTTGTCGATATTAACCTAACAGGGGTATTTAAAATTGCCCGTGCCGCACTTGCGAGAATGAAACAACAAGGCAGCGGCAGCATTGTGAATTGCGCCTCTATTTTGGGTCATTTTGGACAGTCTCAGACAGCAGCCTACAGCGCGACTAAAGGTGCGGTCCTTAATTTGACCAGAACGCTCGCCATCGAGCATGCAGGAGACGGAATTAGGGTAAATAGTGTCTCACCTGGTTATGTAAGAACCCCCATTCTTGAAGCTTTAGACAAAGAAACCCTCGACTTTTTACAAACCCTGCACCCTATCGGTCGGCTAGGCGAACCACATGAAATTGCTAATGCCGCAACATTCCTGTTGAGTGACGAAGCCAGCTTCATCACAGGTGCTGATTTACTCGCAGATGGTGGTTTTACAGCCGGTAAATCTTAAATTACGGGTTCCGTAGTAAAATGAAATGTTTAGGCCGCTGGGTGCAGTTGCAGTAGGAACCCGGCGGCAAGCACCATTAAGACTGCATACCGTCCATTCCAGCGCAGAATATCGGACATCCTCATAGAAAAGCTGCCCTGCAGCGCCAAATTCATTCCCGACAGAGGGCTGGCCGCCACCCCAATACCCCATGCGGCTAAGAACGTGGAAGCAAGCAAACTCGGATCAGGCCCAATAGGCAAAATAATGGGGGAAGCGGCTGCAACGCCGATAATTGGATGGACACCCACCATTGAGGCCAATACGAGTGTAGTCAGTAACAGCGCGGCTTCTAAGCCTCCAAAATTTGAAACAGGAAACCCCAGTTCAAATTCTGTAACCACGGTTGCGATTCCGGCAGCCATCACGCCAGCGCCAAGAAATAACGACAACTCAGGGCTCATTTTGGGCAGATTAATAGTGATGTGGCGATGGAGTGTTCTGAGTGGTGTGGGTGTCTCGGTTTCTTTATTTCCTTTAAAACCACGCAAAAAAATGACTGCTACGCAGACCGCTGGCACTAAAGCCGCAATGAGCCCAAGAATTGAGATATTCGAGTCTATTGCGTGCACAGAGAGAATAAATATTGCCAGAAACCCCGGCATCCATAGGCTAGAGACGCTAACCGGGTAGCCCCTGAAATCTTTGACACCCACAGCGCTAACATCGTGAACGGTCAGCAAAAGGCTAATCGCGGCTAGTGGCAGTCCGAAGAGTATTAGCGAGGTCAGCTTAGCTCCCGGCGCATAAATCAGGGCCGCAGCCATTGAGGCAAAAAAGGGCGACCAGAAAGCGGCCGCCCCAAACAGCCTGGATAATGAAATATAGTGGCGGTGCTCAAGGTGGCCTTTTAAAGCTAGCGCTCTTGCCATGATAAAAACGGTGGATAAATTGATGACAGCACCAACGAAGTGCACGCCCAGTAGGGTTTGCCATAGAGCGCGCCGACCACGCGGATAAACCTGGGTTTCTGTTGCGCTGGATGCCCCTGCTAGCTGCAAAAAACTTACAGCTGCCAACATTGCTATCAGCCCGGCGTTCCCTTTAATGAGAAGCTGCCATGGTATTGTACCGCCCCGGGCTACAACCCATCCAATCAAGCTAAATCCAACGCCTAAAAGGACAGTCACTTGGATTTTCGACTGTCGAGCAACCGTAGGCCAAAGAAGAATACCCGCCACCCAGGCAAAAACACCCGCAGGCATCAAAGACACCCATTGAGTCAGCATGCCAACCGCACCCATGACAATTGTCAGTAAAAGGGAGACCCCGGCTAAGGCAGATACTGTAGATGCCGTGGGTGTCTGGGTAACTGGCGTTACTTCACTCACTCCACCGTCACAGATTTAGCGAGGTTACGGGGTTGATCAACATCTGTGCCCTTCAGAACCGCCACATGATAAGCAAGAAGCTGCAGCGGTACGGTATAGAGAATAGGGCTGATTAAATCGTCTATGGGAGGGATGACAATAACGTGGGTGTCTTGGTCTTGTTCAAAAGGCACCGCATGATCGGCAAAGATGATGAGACGGCCGCCGCGGGCTTGGACCTCATGAAGGTTGGAGCGCAGTTTTTCGACGAGGTCATCGTTTGGCGCAACGGCTATGACCGGCATCTCTGAGTCCACCAAGGCCAAAGGACCGTGTTTGAGCTCGCCGGCCGGGTAGGCTTCAGCGTGAATATAAGAGATTTCTTTGAGTTTTAACGCGCCTTCCATTGCGATTGGGTATTGCATACCGCGGCCAAGAAATAGGCTGTGGTGCTTGTCAATAAATTGCTCTGCCAGCGTTTTGATCTGGGGCTCTAAACTCAAGACTTCCTCAATTTGACGAGGCAAATGTCGTAGTGCCTCAACTAGGCGTCTTTCCATAGATTCTGGCAGGGCATGAAATCGACCTGCGGCAATCACAGTAATCATGAGCGCGACAAGCTGTGTAACAAACGCTTTTGTGGAGGCCACGCCGATTTCCGGCCCCGCTCGCGTCATCATCGCAAGATCGGATTCCCTCACAAGTGAGCTTTCTGGTACGTTGCAAATGGCCAGAGTAGCCAAGTAGCCCATTTGCTTGGCCTCTCTGAGCGCGGCCAGGGTGTCTGCTGTTTCACCCGACTGCGACAGCGTCACAAACAAAGTCCCGTCTGCGACCACGTGAGGACGGTAACGAAACTCGCTGGCAACCTCTATGTCGCAGGGCAGCCCGGCTAGGCTCTCAAACCAATACCGCGCCACCATGCCAGCATGAAAGCTAGTACCGCAAGCAACAATTTGAATACGCTGCGTTTTTGAGAGCACGGCGGTCGCTTCAGGGCCAAAAGCCTGCGGGAGAACGCGTTGTTCACTAACGCGCGCCTCAAGTGTTTCTGCGACTGCGCGAGGTTGTTCATGAATTTCTTTAGCCATAAAGTGGCGAAATTCACCTCGATCAGCCGCATCGGCGGAAAGCTCCGTCGTTTTTACTGGACGCGTAACTTTGTCGCCATTTGCGGCATAGATGGTGAGGTGATCACGGCAGATCTCCGCAATATCACCTTCTTCAAGGTAAATGAAATCACGTGTGACTGGCAGTAAAGCGGCCACATCAGACGCAATAAAGTGCTCGCCAATACCAATACCAATAACCAGCGGGCTACCCAAACGCGCAGCAACAATTCGATCTGGCTCGTTTTGACTAACGACGCCTAACGCATAGGCTCCATCTAACTCACAAACAACATGACGAACGGCATCAAGCAGTTGATCGCCGTGGTCTAGGCGCTCATGGATAGCATTCACCACAGATTCGGTGTCTGTCTGTGATGAAAAAACATAGCCCTTCGCTTCAAGCCGCTCTCTAATCGCCGCGTGATTTTCAATTATGCCGTTGTGAACAATCGCAACTTGATCGAGAGCCATGTGTGGATGAGCGTTTTCCTCAGTCGGCGCTCCATGCGTAGCCCAGCGCGTATGAGCGATACCGACTCCACCAGCTAACGGATCTGCTCGCTGCGCCTCATCTAGCATAGCGACCTTGCCAACGGCACGGTGACGCTTGAGCTTGGGGGCTTTGCTGTGGGTGTCTAGGATGACCATACCGGCCGAATCGTAGCCCCGGTATTCGAGCCGACGCAGCCCTTCCATGAGGATCGCCGAGACGTCCCGTTGCGCTACTGCCCCAACAATTCCGCACATCCGTCTATCTCCTGGTGGCTATTTGCAAGCCCTAATCCGATTTTGAAGGTTTGGAACGGGCACGCCAGTTATGGACAAGGTGGGTGTCTTTGTTCCCTACCGCCAGCGTATCAGGTGGTACGCTTTCTCGCAGTGTGCTGCCAGCCCCAATGGTAGCTCTCTTACCAATAGTAATCGGTGCAACGAGCGCGGTGTTGGATCCAATGAACGCGTGATCATCAATGTGGGTGTCATACTTGCGCTTACCATCATAGTTGCAGGTAATGGTGCCAGCACCAACATTGACACCCACACCTAACGTAGCGTCACCGATATATGACAAGTGATTAATCTTACTTCCTTCCCCCACAGTCACTTTCTTGGTTTCTACAAAGTTACCTATTCGTGCGTTCTGATCCAGCTTGGTGCCAGGTCTTAGGCGGGCGAACGGCCCAACACTGCAGTTGCTAGAGATGTGGGTGTCTTGGATATCGCAATGGGCGTGGATTTGGCTTGCAGAATCAATGTGGGTGTCTTGGATACGGCAGAAAGGCCCAATGCGGACTCCATCGCCCAGTGTGACGTTCCCTTCGATGATGACATCAACATCGACAAAGCAGTCTTTGCCAACGCTTAGGTGGCCTCGCAAGTCGAAGCGGTTAGGGTCAGCTAAAGCAAGGCCGTGTTCTCGCATCAGGCTTTCAGCTTGACGTCTTTGGTAAGCCCGCTCGACTAAAGCCAACTGAGCTCTATCATTAACCCCCTGAACTTCAACGGGATCGGTGATGCACACAGAGGAAAGCGCCTTTCCTTCTTGGTGCGCCATCGCCACACAGTCGGTCAAGTAATACTCGCCCTGTGCATTATCTGTATCTAACTGAGACAGCCACGTTTTCAGCGAGCTAGCTGGTAAACACATAACCCCCGTGTTGATCTCTTTCATTTGGCGCTGAGCTTCCGTTGCGTCCTTTTCTTCGACGATACCTCTTACAGAACTGTGGGTGTCTCGGATCACTCGACCATAGCCATGCGGGTTTTCGAGGCAGACGGTCAAAAGGGCGCCATTGGGATTAGCTGCGTTGATGAGGCGCGTGAGTGTGCCTGGGGTAATTAATGGAACATCAGCGCAAAGCACCAAAACGGTGTGGGTGTCCGGGATGCCGGGCAGGGCTTGCGCCACCGCGTGCCCGGTACCGAGCTGCTCAGCTTGGTGAACCCAATTAACGGGCACGTTTTTCCATTCAACCATATCCGAGACACCCACCGCAGCGTCCGAGACACCCATCGCAGCGCGCACTTGGTCGCCGGCGTGGCCATAGACAATGTGGATGTCCAAGTTGTGGATGTCCGGGTTGGGGCCCTTGAGGGCCGTGGCGGCCGAGAGGACGTGCGCGAGCATGGGTTTGCCGGCGATAGGGTGGAGGACTTTGGGGGTGGCAGAGCGCATGCGCTTGCCCTCGCCAGCGGCGAGGATCACGACACTAAGCGAAATTGGGCTACCCAATTGCAACCCGGTCTAGCTGCGAGCGTTTTTGCGGAGTTTTTGAATGGTTCGAAGCTGCGCGGCGGCCTCGATCAGTTCAGCCTGAGCGCGAGCATAATCAACTTCGCTCGTGCGGTTGGCCAAAGCCTCTTCGGCGCGACGGCGTGCGTCTTCAGCCGCAGCCTCGTCGATATCCTTTGCACGAACGGCGGCATCAGCCAAAATAGTGACCACATGCGGCTGAACTTCCATCGTGCCGCCCGAGACGTAGTAAAACTGCTCGTTATCGAACTCATCTCGCACGGTGACTTCACCGGCCTGCAGCTGCACAAGCATGGGCAAGTGGCGCGGGTAAATGCCCACTTCGCCGCCGGTAGCCCGAGCGATAATGAAAGATGCCGTACCCGAGTGGATAGACTCCTCTGCGCTCACAATGTCGATATGCATGGTCATGGCCATAATGGACCCACCTTAAAGGTTGCGCGCCTTCTCTACGGCTTCATCGATGCTACCGACCATGTAGAACGCCTGCTCAGGCAGATCATCATGCTCACCATCGACAATGGCACGGAAACCACGAATCGTCTCTTTTAAGGAGACGTATTTACCCGGGGAGCCGGTGAAGACCTCAGCCACAAAGAATGGCTGCGACAGGAATCGCTGAATTTTACGTGCGCGCGTTACCGTCTGCTTGTCCTCTTCAGACAGCTCGTCCATACCCAAAATGGCGATGATGTCTTGTAGCTCTTTATAACGCTGCAGCACCTGCTGTACGTCCTGAGCCGTGTCGTAATGCTCTTGGCCAACGACCTGCGGGTCGAGCTGACGAGAGGTAGAATCCAGCGGATCCACGGCAGGGTAGATACCCAGCTCGGCGATAGAACGCGACAGCACGACCGTGGCATCCAAGTGAGCAAACGTGGTGGCTGGCGAAGGGTCAGTCAAGTCATCCGCTGGCACATAAACGGCCTGAATAGAGGTGATTGAGCCTTTGCTGGTGGAAGTAATGCGCTCCTGAAGAACACCCATTTCCTCCGCCAATGTTGGCTGATAGCCCACCGCCGATGGCATACGGCCAAGCAGAGCAGACACCTCAACGCCGGCCAGCGTGTAACGGTAGATGTTATCGATAAACATCAGCACGTCGCGGCCTTCATCACGGAAATATTCGGCCATGGTCAGACCCGTTAGCGCAACACGCAGACGGTTGCCCGGTGGCTCGTTCATCTGCCCGTACACCAGCGCCACTTTATCGAGCACGTCCGACTCTTTCATCTCGTGGTAGAAGTCGTTGCCCTCACGCGTACGCTCACCCACACCGGCAAACACGGAATAACCGGAATGCTCGATAGCGATGTTACGAATGAGTTCCATCATGTTGACGGTTTTGCCAACACCAGCACCGCCGAACAAGCCAACCTTACCGCCTTTGGCGAAGGGGCAGAGCAGGTCGATGACCTTAATACCGGTTTCCAGCAACTCGGTGGAACCGGCTTGCTCTTCGTAGGAAGGCGCTTTGCGGTGAATTGGCCAATGCTCCGCCGCGGCAACTTCTCCGGCGTCGTCCACAGGCTCACCGAGCACATTCATGATGCGGCCAAGTGTCTTTTCACCCACCGGCACCGAAATCGGCGCGCCGGTGTTGGTGACACTCACGCCACGTTGTAACCCGTCAGTGGTGCCCATGGCGATGGTACGCACAACACCGTCACCGGTTTGCTGCTGGACCTCAAGCACAAGACCCTCACCGTCAACCTGGAGTGCGTCATAGACCTTCGGTACCGAGTCACGGGGGAACTCAATGTCCACCACGGCACCGATGATCTGTACGACCTTTCCTGAACTCATAGCGCGGTTCCTCTTCGCGAAAGCGTGTTATTCCGTTTGTTTTGCCGACCCCTGTTAGCCGACACCTTTTTAGACCGCCTCTGCGCCGGCCACAATTTCCGATAATTCAGTAGTAATGGCTGCCTGACGCGCTTTGTTGTAGGCCAGATTGAGCTCATCAATCAGCTTACCGGCGTTGTCTGAGGCAGACTTCATGGCCACCATTCGGGCGGCCTGCTCACAAGCAATGTTTTCAACCACGGCCTGATACACCAGCGATTCAAGGTATCGCTCAAGCAATAAACTTAAGGCTTCTTCGGCTGATGGCTCGTAGATGTAATCCCAAGTGTGTCCGCGCTCGACAAGCTCTGGCTCATCAGACGGCGGCAGCGGCAGCAGCTGCTCCATGGTCGGCGCTTGAGTCATGGTGTTAACAAAGCGGTTGTAACACAAGAGCACTCGCGAGATTTCACCCGCCTCAAACTGATCCATCATGACCCGAATCGTACCGATTAAGTCCTGCAGTCGCGGGGTATCGCCAAGCTGTGACACTTCACCAATGATTGGCGCCGATAACCGGCTAAAGAACTGAATGGCTTTTGAGCCCACCGTACAAAGCCGTGCTTCTTCACCGGCTTTACGATGCGCCATCAGCTCACGTAGCACCCCACGAAAGAGGTTGTTATTGAGCCCGCCGCAAAGCCCACGATCACTGGAGATAATGATGTACCCCACCGCTCCCGATTTGCCGTCGCTGGACGCATTGCCGTCACCACGCTGCAAAAACGGATGCGAGTAATCGGGGTTGGCCTGTGCCAAATGCCCAATCACTTGGCGCATTTTTTCAGCATACGGCTGAGCCTGACGCATGCGCTGCTGGGCACCGCGCATTTTGGAGGCGGCAACCATCTCCATTGCGGTGGTGATCTTCTGCGTGTTGTTCACGCTTTTGATCTGTGTGCGTATTTCCTTTGCGCCGGACATGCCGATATACCCCGATTGGCCCTATTTGCCCTGCCAGCTACCGTTGGCCTTGAAATCATCAAGTGCCTTGGTCAGCTGAGCGGCGATGTCGTCACCGTAATTACCGTCGGCATCAATGGTGCGCATTAGCTCACCAAAGTTGCTGTCCATGTACTGATGCAGCGCTGCCTCAAACGGCCCAACCTGTTTGAGCTCAAGCTCATCAAGATAGCCTTCGTTGAGCGCATACAATGAGACACCCATGTACGCGACGGACATTGGCGAATATTGGCCCTGCTTCAGGATTTCCATGGCACGCTGACCACGCTCAAGCTGCTTACGAGTGGATTCATCCAAATCGGAAGCAAACTGAGAGAATGCCGCAAGCTCACGATACTGAGCCAGCGCCAAACGGATACCACCGCCAAGCTTTTTAATGATTTTGGTCTGTGCCGCACCACCCACACGAGAAACCGACAGGCCCGCGTTAATGGCTGGACGAATACCGGCATTAAACAGGTCCGTTTCCAGATAGATCTGGCCATCGGTGATGGAAATCACGTTGGTCGGCACGAAGGCAGAGACGTCACCAGCCTGCGTTTCGATGATCGGCAGCGCCGTTAGAGAACCGGTTTTGCCTTTGACTTCACCATTGGTGAGGCGCTCTACCTCGTCGGCGTTAATCCGCGCAGCGCGCTCAAGCAACCGAGAGTGGAGATAGAAAACATCGCCCGGGAAGGCCTCACGACCCGGCGGACGACGCAGCAGCAAGGACACCTGACGATACGCCACGGCCTGCTTAGAGAGATCATCATAAATGATCAGCGCATCTTCACCGCGGTCGCGGAAGTATTCACCCATGGTGCAACCGGCATACGGTGCAATAAATTGCAGCGCGGCCGATTCCGCGGCCGAAGCAGCCACGACGATGGTGTGGTCCATCGCGCCGTGCTCTTCAAGCTTGCGCACCACGTTGGCAATGGACGAGGCTTTCTGCCCCACCGCCACATAAATACACTTAATGCCGGTGCCTTTTTGGTTGATGATGGCATCAACAGCAACGGCGGTTTTACCCGTTTGGCGGTCACCGATGATCAGCTCACGCTGACCACGACCCACCGGTACCATCGAGTCGATGGCCTTAAGACCGGTCTGTACCGGCTGGTCAACCGACTGACGGGCGATAACACCCGGGGCAACTTTTTCCACCGGCGCGGTTTGGTCGGTTTGAATTGCGCCTTTACCGTCGATTGGCGCACCCAGTGCGTTAACCACGCGACCGAGCAATGCCTCACCGATTGGCACCTCAAGGATGCGGCCGGTGGTACGAACGCTCTCACCCTCACTTAAGTGTGAGTAGTCGCCTAAAATAACGGCACCCACCGAGTCGCGCTCTAAGTTAAGCGCCATCCCGTAGGTATCGCCAGGGAATTCGAGCATTTCGCCCTGCATGGCATCGCTTAATCCATGAATGCGGACAATGCCGTCACTCACGCTCACGATCGTACCTTCGTTGCGCGCTTCCGCTACCGCCTCGAAGCTTTCGATGCGCTGCCGGATAAGCTCGCTGATTTCCGTTGGATTCAGTTGCATCTCATCTTTTCCTCTTAACGGCTTATGGCGCCGGTCAGTTTTGCCAACCGGCCGCGCACCGAACCATCAATGACCAGGTCACCGGCCCGCACAATGGCGCCACCGATGAGTGTTTCGTCGACTTCCGTCTCCAGCGTAACCTGACGGTCGAGCTGTTTGGACAGCGCAGCTTCTAATCGCTTGCGTGCCGCATCGTCTACAGGCTGAGCAGAAATAAGCTGGGCCTCAATGGTCCGCTCATGCTGCTCTCGTAGGGCGTGAAACTGCCGGCTAATTTCGGGCAGTGCCAAAATGCGACCTTTTTCGATTAGAAGCCGAATCAGGTTTTTTTGCTTTTGATCCAGCGCATCACCGCACACATCGATAATCAGCCCCGCCTTTGCTGCCGCATCGACACGCGGACTGCCAAGAATTTGCTCAACCCGCTCATCAGCCACCACTTGGGCGGCCATAGCCAGCCCATCTGCCCATGCCGGCAATGTGCCGTCATCGCGGGCCAAATCAAAGGCAGCCTCTGCGTAAGGTCGAGCAACGGTGATCATCTGCGCCATATCAGTGCCTTAGACCTGCTCAGTCAGTTGATCAAGCATCTGCTGATGCGCCTTAGGATCAACCTCACGTTCTAAAATGCGGCTGGCACCCAAAATGGCAAGCTCTGAGACTTCTCGGCGAAGCGCAGCACGAGCCTGAGAGACCTCTTGCTCGATTCGTGCTTCTGCCGCGACACGCTCACGCTCAGCCACTGTTCGTGCTTCTTCACGAGCCTCATCAACTAGGCTTGCCCCTTGGCGATTGGCCTTTTCAATGATCTCTGCCGCCTGATTTTTGGCTTCACGAATGTGTGCTGCGCCTTGCTCTTTAGCGAGTTCGAGCTCATGCGAGGCACGTTCAGCCGACGCCAGGCCATCTTGAATGCGCTTTTCACGCTCACTCATCGCCTGTTTGATGGGCGGCCAGACAAACTTCATCGTGAACAGAATGAACACGGTAAACGTGATCATCTGCCCAAATAGCGTGATGTTAATGCCCACGGTTCAAACTCCCTTTCTGACCTATTAGGTCAGGGCGCCGAGCAAAGGATTGGCGAACATCAACAGGGCAGCAAATGCCACACCGATGATGGAAAGCGCGTCAAGCAGGCCTGCCACGATGAACATGCGAACCTGAAGAACACCCGCCACTTCGGGCTGACGAGCGATGCCTTCTAGGAACTTTCCACCGAGCATGCCAAAACCAATGCTAGTACCAATGGCGGCAAATGCGAAAATGAGTCCGATGCTGATAGCGGTAAACGCCTGCACCTGAGCGATAGCTTCCATGATTCCTCCAAACAAGAGTCTTTAAGTTAAATCCAGCACGGCCAAACCCCCCATGGGTCAGGTCAGTGTTCCTCGTAAGCCAAGCTCAGGTATACCACCGTGAGCACCATAAAAATAAACGCCTGCAAAGGGATAACCAATATGTGGAATATCGCCCAAGCAACACCCGGTATCCACTGCGCCCAAATGGGCAACAATGCGATCAGGATAAAGATCATCTCTGCCGCGTAGAGGTTGCCGAATAGCCGCATTCCGAGCGAAACCGGCTTAGCAATCATCTCCACAATGTTCAGCATAAGGTTGGCAGGCCACAGCAGTGGGTGCGCACCAAAAGGATGATGAATCAGTTCTTTACCAAAACCGCCCCAGCCCTTGCCCTTAATGCTGTAAATAATAATCAGCGCGAGCACGGTTAACGATAGCCCAAAGGTGGCGTTCATATCGGCAGAGGGGAGGATTCGGACGTATTCAATGCCAACCAGTTTGCCCAGCACAGGGAAGAGGTCTACCGGCAGTAAGTCCATCAGGTTCCATAACAACACCCACACAAAGATGGTGAGGGCGAGGGGGGCCACAAACTCACGCGGGCCATGAAAGCTCTCACGGGTTTGGTTATCGATAAATTCAACGCAGGCTTCTATGGCCGTTTGGATGCCGCTAGGCGCTTCAACACTGGCGCGACGGGCAACCGAATAGAAAACGCCCAAAAAGATCAAACCAAGAACCCAAGACACAATGAGCGTATCTAAATGCAGGGTCCAAAAACCCTCGCCCACCGACGCATGCACTAGGTGATGCTGGACGTAGTCGGTGGCTGATCCGCCTGCTGCCATGATGTTTAACCCTACCTCGTCAGCGTTTTCAGTCAATCTTTCCAAGCAATACGAAACCGTATGCCGAAAGCGTCAAGGCGAGTGTGGTAACCAAGGCCGCAGCCTGATCTCGAAACACATACACGCCAATAAAAATCAGCCCGGTACCCAGTAATAATTTCATTACCTGCGCCCGGTAAAAGCCCCCAAGCATTGCCTGTGGCTCTCGTGGGTCGCTACTTAGCGACCATCTTAGCGCTACATAGCCGGTCATCAGTACTGAGATGCCCAACCCGACCAGCGCTGCTAATCCTGCCTCTAGCCCGCCAGCCCAAACCCAAACGCCAGAACTGACCAGACCGATCAGGAGCTGAATGCGCACCACTTTAAGTGCAACTTGCCTCAGCATCCTACCTTAACCGCCTTGTGAGCGGCATAGCGCGAAGCAGTATAAAGAACTCCTGCCGGCGCTTCAACGAATATGCGCAAGGATTCCATCAAGCTCATCGAGGCTATGGTACCGAATGACCAGTCGCCCCTTGCCTTTTTTGCCATGATCGATTTGAACTTCAGCACCTAGCCGCTCTGCCAAATCCTGCTGTAAGCGCCGTACATCGGGGTCATCCGCCGCATTAGCCTCAGCCTCGGCGGCCGGTTTTTCTGCCCGTTTTTGATGCTGCCGAACCAACGCTTCGGTTTGACGAACACTCAGCCCACGCGCAACAACCTGCGCGGCTAATTCGCCCTGAGTGGCTTCATCTAGCGTTAAAAGCGCACGGGCGTGGCCCATTTCTAAGTGGCCAGCTTCAATATGGCGTTTAACGGCGGCTGAAAGATCGAGCAGCCGCAACAGATTTGAGACACCCACACGCGAGCGGCCCACAGCATCAGCAATGGCCTGATGCGTCATCCCAAACTCTTCGGTTAGACGCTTAAGGGCCGAGGCTTCTTCTAGCGGATTAAGATCCTCGCGCTGAATGTTTTCTATCAGCGCAATCGCCACTGCCATTTCGTCAGGAATGTCTCGCACGATAGCGGGGATTTCGCTGAGACCCGCCAATTGCGCTGCCCGCCAGCGCCGCTCGCCGGCAATAATTTCATACTGATCATCGCCAGGCAGCGGGCGCACTACAATCGGCTGCACAACCCCTTGCGCGCGAATTGAAGTGGCTAACGCTTGCAAAGCATCAGGATCAAATTCACGACGCGGCTGATAACGCCCGCTTTCCAACTGATCTAGTGGCAAATTGGTGAGTGCGGCATCGTCTTGCCCCGTTGTACCGGTTGCGGCCTCCCCTAGCAGAGCATCCAGCCCCCGGCCCAAACCCCGTCGCCGACTATTCATGATTTATCTCCCACCTGAGCTTTGTTGGTGCGCTGGCGCCGCAACAATTCTGAGGCTAATGCCATATAGGCCACCGCACCGGCTGAACTGCGATCATACTGCAACACCGGCAAACCATGGCTCGGTGCTTCAGCAAGGCGCACGTTGCGCGGAATTAATGTGCGATACACCTGCCCAGAAAAGTGGGTGTCCAGTTGTGCGCCCACTTGATTGGCTAGATTGTTACGTCCATCGAACATGGTGCGAACAAGCCCTTCAATTTCAAGCGCAGGGTTAACCGTTTGTTGAACCCGCGCAATCGTATTCAACAAAGCACTTAAGCCCTCAAGCGCGTAATACTCGCACTGAATGGGTATTAACACCCGATCTGCTGCCACAAACGCATTCACCGTCAACACATTCAGCGATGGTGGGCAATCAATTAAAATGTGATCGTACTGATCGCGAATGGGGGCGAGCGCATCGAGTAAATGCCGCTCGCGGCCTTCTCCCTCACCCACTAACGCCACCTCGGCCGCCGTTAAGTCTGCATTGCCGGGCAGTAGGTCAAAGCCGCCTTTGAGTGCCTGACAGCGCACCGACTCCACATTGGCCTGACCCATGAGTAAGTCATAGTTGCTCAGCTCAACCGCGTCTTTATCAACACCCGAGCCCACCGTGGCATTACCCTGAGGATCTAGATCGACAACCAGCACGCGCCGACCATTGGCCACTAGCGAGGCCGCCAGGTTCACGCAAGTGGTGGTTTTACCGACACCGCCTTTTTGATTGGCTATGGCCAGGGTTTGGGTCATGTGGCTGTCCTTTGGCTCATCGTCCTTTGGCTCATCGTCGTTTCGCTCATTATTAGCAAGTGGCGCTCCGCATCCAGATCGGGCACCTGCAGGGTCTGTTGCCGGAATGATACGCCGGCCTGACGTAGCGCGGCTAATTCAGCATCATGTGTCTTCGCTTTCATCGCAATGGCCTGGCCGTCAGGCGCCAGTAAATGCGCCACCCCCTGCCAGAAGCTTAGCGCCTCACTGAATGCCCGGCAGATCACCACCGCAAATGGGCTACGTACGGTGTAAGCCTCCAGTCGAGTTTCCGCAATCTGCACATTCTGGAGCTTTAACTCTAAACACACCTGGCGCAAAAAACGGACCTTTTTTGAATTGCTCTCTAATAAGGTAACGAATCGCTCTGGCTCAGCCAGCGCAATCGGTATACCCGGTAGGCCCGCGCCCGTGCCCACATCTAACAAGGGGCCGGCGGGCAGCCAGGGCAGTACCGCTAGGCTATCGAGCAAATGCCGGCTGACCATTGCCTCGGGATCACGCACGGCAGATAAGTTGTAAACCCGGTTCCAGCGCGCCAGTAAATCTCGATACGCCAGTAGCTGACCCGCAAGCGCAGGGTCTACCCCTTGCATCATTGGCGAAGGTGAACAAGCAAAAGCGAAACCGCGGCCGGCGTCATACCGGGTATACGCGCTGCCTGCCCTAAAGTGCTCGGACGATGCTGGGCCAGCTTTTCGCACACTTCAGCAGATAATCCGATGACGTTCTTATAGTCAATGTCGTTGGGCACGCTTAAGGTTTCATGCTTTTCTGCCCGGGCGATTTGTGCCGCCTGGCGTTTAACATACCCATCATAGCGCGCAGCAATAACCACTTGCTGACAAACGCGTGGATCATCCGGCCCCGGGCCGGCCGCGGGGTAACTCATCAAGGCATCAAATTCCACGGCCGGGCGGCGCAACAGGGTGAGCAGGTTTTGCTCACGCGGCAAGGGCTTGCCCAATAAGGCCGCGCCCGCGTCATCACCCAAATCACTGGGTTTAATCCAGGTACGCTCTAAACGCTGAAGCTCTTGGTCGATGGCGCGGCGATAAATCTCAAATGCGGCCCAGTCTGCTGGTGCGATGAGCCCGTAGGACTGCGCCACCGGCAGCAGGCGTAAATCGGCATTATCTTCGCGCAACTGCAGCCGATATTCGGCGCGTGAGGTAAACATGCGGTAAGGCTCGGTTGTACCCCGCGTGGTGAGATCATCAACCAAGACACCCAAGTAGGCTTCGTGCCGCTGCGGTACCCAAGGTGATTCTGCCTGCGCGGCCGCCGCAGCATTAAGCCCGGCCAACAAGCCCTGCGCGGCAGCTTCTTCATAGCCGGTTGTGCCGTTGATTTGCCCGGCCAGATACAGCCCCGGCAAATGCAGACTCTCTAAGCTGGGATGCAAATCCCGCGGGTCAAGATAGTCATATTCAATGGCGTAACCCGGGCGGGTAATGCGCGCATTCTCAAGCCCGGCAATGGTTTTAATCAGTGCCTGCTGCACATCGAAGGGCAGGCTCGTGGAGATGCCGTTAGGATAGATCTCTGCCGTATCGAGCCCTTCGGGTTCTAAAAAGATCTGATGGCCATCGCGCTGAGCAAACCTCACTACCTTATCTTCGATAGATGGGCAGTAGCGCGGCCCCACCCCATCAATTTCGCCGCTATACATGGGTGAGCGATGCAATGCGGCACGAATAATCTCATGCGTTTGCGGATTGGTATGGGTGATGTAACAGGGCACTTGCTGTGGGTGCTCATCTCCCCGGCTCCAGCGAGAAAAATAGGGCGCTGGGGTTTGGCCCGGCTGCTCGGCCAGCGCAGAGAAATCAATACTTCGGGCATCAATGCGCGGTGGGGTACCGGTTTTAAGGCGGCCTACCCGCAGGGGCAACTCGCGCAACCGCGCTGCCAGGGCATTCGATGGGGCATCGCCCGCTCGGCCGCCTTCGCGCTGGTGCTCACCAATATGGATTTTGCCCCCTAAAAACGTGCCTACCGTTAAGACCACCGCTTTGGCGCGCAGCTCAAGGCCTAGCCGGGTTTTAACCCCACACACCTGATTATTCTCAACAATCAGATCTTCAATGCTGTCTTGAAACAGGGCAAGGCCAGGCTGCTCATCTAACAGCTGCCGCACCCCCTGACGATACAACGTGCGATCGGCCTGCGCACGGGTGGCGCGAACCGCCGGGCCCTTACTTTCGTTAAGGGTGCGAAATTGAATACCCGCCCGATCAATGGCCCGGCCCATGATGCCGCCCATGGCATCGATTTCTCGCACCAAGTGGCCTTTGCCAATACCGCCAATGGCCGGGTTGCAGCTCATCTGCCCCAGCGTGTCTAAGCTTTGGGTGACGAGCAGGGTATTTGCGCCCTTACGCGCCGCCACGGAGGCCGCTTCGGTACCCGCATGGCCACCGCCCACCACAATCACATCATAAGTCTGTGTACTATCCATAGCCGCAGAGTTTACCAATTACTTGCCAATACAAAAGGTTGAGAAAATCTCGCCCAGTAAATCTTCGGTGGTAATTGTACCGGTAATTCGGCCTAAGGCATCTTGTGCTTGGCGTAGTGACTCGGCAACCAACTCATCACCCAACCCATCGTTTAGCGCTGCAATGGCCTCATCAAGATCTTCAGCCGCTGTTTGCAGCGCCAATAAATGCCGGCGCCGCGCAATAAACGGGGGCTCTTCATGGGTATGGCCCAGTTGGGTAAACAGATGCTCACGCAAGGCATCAAGCCCCGCACCGGTAAGTGCTGACACCGCCACCATCTCAGACGAACCCGCTACCACACCCGGCGCTCGGCCGGTTAAGTCAATTTTATTCAGCACTCGAGTAATCGGCACGCCAGCCGGCAGATCAAGCGCGGCGGGTTCAATCACATCGCCTTCTTCAACTACCAGCAGTATTCGATCGGCCTGCTCCATGGCGGCGCGCGCACGGCGTACGCCTTCTTGTTCAATTTGATCGTCTGAGTCACGTAGCCCTGCGGTATCTAGCACCCGCAACGGGAGGCCATCCAGATGCAGCGCGGTATCAATAACATCGCGCGTGGTGCCGGCAATATCAGTCACAATGGCAGCATCCCGCCTGGCCAAGGCGTTTAGCAGGCTAGATTTACCCGCATTCGGCCGCCCCGCAATTACCAAGGTTAGGCCGGCTTGCAAGCGCTGGCCTGACTCAGCCAGCCGCAGGGTCTCCACTAAATCTGCTTTAATTTGATCCAGCGCCATTGCGAGCGCTTCGGTAGAAGACTCGGCCTCAGTTAATGGCTCATCGGCAAAATCGATATGCGCCTCGCACTGCACGCGCACGGCTAACAAGCGTTCAACGAGCCCATTAATGGCGCTGGCAAATGACCCTTGTAAGGAGCGCATCGCCGCACGGGCGGCCGCCTCACTCCCAGCACTAATTAAATCGGCGATGGCCTCGGCGCGTGTCAGGTCCATGCGCCCATTAATAAAGGCACGCTGGCTAAACTCACCCGGTTCGGCAAGTACCGCCCCAAGTGAAAGCAATCGTTGCAACAGCTGATCAAGCACCACCGGGCCGCCATGACCCTGCAGTTCGACCACGTCTTCGCCGGTCATTGAATGGGGGGCAGGAAAGTAAAGGACTAAGCCCTCATCAATAGCATCGCCTGCGGCATCTCTAAAGGTGCGTAAGGCTGCCACTCGGGGGGTGGGTAGATCACCCACCATGACGTGAGCAATGGCTACAGCTTCCGGGCCTGATAATCGAATAATGCCCACGCCCCCGCGACCGGGGGGCGTTGCAACCGCACAAATCGTGGTAGTGGCCACGTTCGCTACGACTTAGCGCCGGCCTCTATCCGCCGCGTAATAACCCACTGCTGGGCAATCGATAAGGTATTGTTGGTTACCCAGTACAGCACCAGCCCCGCTGGGAAGAAGATAAAGAACACCGTAAAGACCAACGGCAGCCCCATCATAATCTTCTGCTGAATGGGATCCATAGGCGCCGGATTGAGTTTTTGCTGCAGGAACATCGTTGCGCCCATCAGTAAGGGCAGGATGTAGAACGGATCACGTTCTGAGAGATCCTGAATCCAGAACATCCATGGGGCTTGGCGCAACTCCACACTCTCAAGCAGCACCCAATACAGGGCGATAAACACCGGAATTTGGACCAAAATAGGCAGACACCCACCCAATGGATTGATCTTTTCTTTTTTATAGAGCGTCATCAGCTCTTGGTTCATCTTCTGCCGATCATCGGGATAACGCTCTTTTAGGCGCTTCATTTCGGGCTGAAGCTTGCGCATTCTTGCCATGGAGCGATAACTGGCTTCGGAGAGTTTGTAAAACACCAGCTTGATAGCGAGGGTCAGCAGAATGATAGACCAGCCCCAGTTGCCCACCACGCTATGTATCCAAGACAGCGCAATAAATAACGGCTTGGAAATAATCGTAAGCCAACCATAATCGACTGTTAGCTCGAGGCCCTCGGCAATCGGCGCTAGGCGGTTTTGCTTTTTCGGCCCAACAACCAATCGGTTCTCTAAGGTGGCCTGACCACCGGCCTCAACCGTTACCCACGGTGAGCTCTGCCCCAGCACATACTCGCCACGATTAACCCGCGTGTAATAGCGCAGCACCTGATCACGTGGCGGCACCCAACCTGCCAAGAAATAATGCTGGATCATGGCCAACCAACCATCGGTGATATCACGCGATAGGTCGTCTTTTTCCATGTTGTTAAAGCTAATTTTTTCGTATTTATCGTCGGGGCTGTAAATCACGCCGCCGGTGTAACTGGCTGCGCCAAGAAAACCCGGCCCTTCGGTATCAGAAGAGCGTCGAAGTTGATTGTATTGATAAACCCGTACCGAATCGGCTAAAGGGTTTTGCACCTCGTGACGCACATCAATCAGATAACTATCACGCGTAAATACATATCGGCGCGTCACCATCAGACCATTTTCGTCGCGCCAGCGCAGCGGCACTTCGATCTGCTCCGCATCGCCCTCAAGGATATATTCCTGTTCATCGGCAACCCAGCGGGCACCGGGGCCCGGTGCCTCGATACCATCGCCCACGAGACCCGCTTGGGCAATAAAAAGGGGCGATTCTGTACCCATTAACTGAAAAGGTGTTGGGTCATCCAGCGAGACGGTGTGCTCGAGTAACCGTACGCCATGCACGTTGCCCCCGTTAAGATCGATATCAACCTCAAACAGATCGGTTACCACCCGGACTTGGTTGACACCGGTATCGGTCAGCGTATCGCTGGCGAGTTCGGGAACTGAATCACTACCCGCAGGCTGACCGGGTGCTTCAGCTTCAGCCTCCGCCTCAGATGGCGCGGGCGTTGCAGGTGCCGATTCTGGTTGATCCACACTCGCTGTTGGCGAGGCTTGCTGGGGTGCGGATGGGCCATAATCTTGTTGCCAGGTCATCCAACCCAGTAACAAGACAAGCGCAAGTGCGACGTAAAGAAAAAGACGTTGGTTATCCATTATTGATGGCTCGTGGACTCGCTTCCCGGTACCGGATCAATGCCCCCGGGGTGAAAGGGATTACAACGCAAAATGCGTCGTGTGGCGAAATAGCTACCACGAATTACCCCATGTCGTTCTACCGCCTCAATGGCATAGCAAGAACAGGTGGGATGAAAACGGCAACACGGGCCGAATAGTGGGCTGATGCAGTAGCGGTAAGCACGAAGAAATGCAATCAACAGGGTTCGCATGACTGAATGATCCGTTGCCAAAGACTGTAAAGAGATGCCAACAGTGTAGCGTTTTCTGTGTTACAAGCGATGGGGCGAACCATTACAACAATATCAACCGCCGGTAAATCATTTCGTATTTGCCGAAAACTCTCTCGAATCAGGCGCTTAATACGGTTTCGATCGCTTGCTCTTTTCGCAACGCGCTTAGAAATCGCTAGACCAAGACGCGCTTGCTCGACGGTATTAGGTCGGTATAACACCGTTAAGTACCGGTTGGCTTGCTTTTCTGCCCCGGCAAATACCGCTTTAAAATCTTGGCTACGGGTGAGTCTAACTGAACGGGGAAACGAATAATCGCCCCCCAGTGATGACATCACCTTTATGGTGCGAGCCGTGCCCGCCCTTTTGCACGCCGCCGGGCTAAAATTTTGCGCCCATTACGTGTCGCCATACGCGAGCGAAACCCATGGGTGCGCTTACGCTTAATGACACTGGGTTGAAACGTCCTCTTCATGCGGAAGCCGCCTTTTATAGGGGTTAAAAATCAAATTCAGCCGGCAAGAATAATCCCGGTAGGAACACCCTGTCAACGCATGTAGCGCCCCTGCGTAACAGCGGTTAGACTCGACAGCCTAAGTTTATCGCCTTTTTGAGGAGACGGTTTTTGACCGGTCTGTTATGGAAAGATTGTCTGCAGCGGTTGGAGCGAGAGCTTCCCGACCAGCAGCTCAACACCTGGATTCGGCCCCTTCAAGCCGAAGAGCACGGTGATGAACTCCGTTTGTATGCCCCCAATCGGTTTGTTTTGGACTGGGTGCGTGAGCACTTCTCAACGCGCATTGAAGAGCTACTCAGTCAGCAGCGCCCGCATGAGCCCCCCAAGCTCATTCTTGAAATTGGGGGTCAGCCCGCCAAGGCGCCGCGGGTAAAAACAACGCGGTCAAGTGCAGCCGGTGGGCCGTCATTTAACGCGCAGCTCAACCGGCTTTTTACCTTCGAGACGTTTGTCGAGGGTAAGTCGAATCAACTGGCTCGTGCCGCAAGCACACAGGTCGTTGAAAATCCTGGTAGCGCGTACAACCCACTTTTTATTTATGGCGGAGTTGGGCTAGGCAAAACGCATTTAATGCATGCCATTGGGAATGCGCTGGTAGCTCAGCGGCCGGATGCGCGCGTTCTTTACCTTCACTCTGAGCGATTTGTTGCCGATATGATTCGTGCGCTTCAACACAATGCAATTAATGAGTTTAAGCAGCATTACCGAGGTTTAGATGCGCTTCTCATTGATGATATTCAGTTTTTTGCCAAAAAAGAACGCTCCCAAGAAGAATTCTTTCATACTTTCAATGCGTTACTCGAAGGCCAGCATCAGGTGGTAATGACCTGCGATCGTTATCCAAAGGAGGTTCAGGGGCTTGAAGAGCGCTTAAAATCTCGATTTGGTTGGGGTTTAACGATTGCAATTGAGCCACCAGAACTAGAGACACGCGTGGCGATTTTAATGTCTAAAGCCGCTCAAGACGGGGTGGAGTTACCCCCTGAAGTGGCGTTTTTTATTGCTAAGCGTATTCGATCGAATATTCGTGAACTTGAGGGTGCATTGAGACGCGTGGTGGCCAATGCGCGGTTTACCGGAGCGCAAATTACCGTTGATTTTGCAAAGGGCGCTTTACGTGATCTGCTTGCCCTGCAGGAAAAGCTGGTTACTATCGAGAATATTCAAAAAACGGTGGCGGAGTACTACAAAATTCGGGTTTCTGATTTGTTGTCCAAAACGCGTAGCCGCTCGATCGCTCGGCCGCGGCAGGTGGCTATGGCGTTAGCAAAGTCGCTGACCAATCATTCTTTACCAGAAATTGGCGAAGCGTTTGGCGGGCGAGATCACACAACGGTCATGCATGCGTGTAAAAAGGTAGCAGAGCTGCAAGCAACGGATGCGCGCATTGATGAGGACTATCATAACCTGTCCAGAACCTTGTCAACATAATGGGGATAAGCTGGGGATAAAAGGCGATGGCTAAGTTATCCACAATGCGTCCACCGGTTATTGAGGGTTTATACCGAATGCACGCACAAGTTTTGGAAGTTTTAAGACATTGATTAGTATACTAAAAATAAGGTTACGCACAGACAATCGCCGCAGTTATTATTACGACTGTTATTCTATTTATAAACTAAACAATATTAATACTTAGCACAGGATAAGTCGCATGGAGTTCATCGTTAGCCGAGAGGCCCTTTTACGTCCCTTACAAGCGATCATCGGTGTTGTTGAACGTCGACAGACTCTACCAATACTCGCAAACGTTCTCATTGAAGCAGACAACAACACGCTAATGCTGACGGCAACTGATCTTGAGGTGGAGTTACGCGCTCATACGCCAGCAGAAATTGTTCAATCAGGCCGACTCACAATTCCAGCACGCAAACTGATGGATATTGTTCGAAATTTGCCTGAAGACGCAGAGCTGAAGATGAATCTAGAAGGCGAGCGGATGATCGTCCGTGCCGGGCGTAGTCGGTTTAGTTTGGCTTACCTTAGTGCCGATGACTTTCCTGTTGTTGATGAGGTTGAAGCCAATCAGCGGATTAAATTGCCGCAGCACCAGGTGCGCTGGCTAATCGAAAAAACACACTTTGCGATGGCAATGCAGGATGTGCGTTATTACCTCAATGGGTTGTTGTTGGAGCTAGATGGCCAAGGAATTAAAACAGTGGCCACCGATGGGCATCGATTGGCGCTGGCCGAATTGGCAGTGGATTTGCCGATTACTGAGGCAGTCCAAATTATCGTGCCACGCAAGGCCATTCAGGAATTGTTACGTTTGCTGGAATCTTCAGATATAGAGGTAGAGCTCATTTTAGGCAGTTCTCACCTTCAGGTTGTGCTGCCAGATATTCGATTTACCACTAAGCTCATTGATGGCCGGTTCCCAGATTACCAACGCGTTATTCCTGAAGCTGAAGGGTCGGTAGTGAATGTTGATCGAGAGATGCTGCGTAAAGCGCTCGTTCGGGCATCGATTTTATCGAACGAAAAATATCGAGGGGTTCGGTTTATCTTTGAACCTGATCAATTGCGTATTCAATCGAATAATCCCGAGCAAGAAGAAGCAGAAGAGGAAGTAGCAGCAGAGTCTAACGGCGGGGGTATGGAGATTGGGTTTAACGCCAGTTACATGCTTGATGCGCTAGGTGCCATCGAAGCGGAGTCAATTACGATGTATGTGCGCGACGGTAGTAGTAGTGCGCTACTGGTGGGTAACGGTAATGACCAGGATGGTCGTTATGTCGTGATGCCTATGCGGCTCTAGGCTATACGATTGGTGGCTGAGAAGGCCGTACCAAGCGGTTTAACCGTGTTGAATGTGCAGGGCTTTCGGCACTTAGCCAGCGTATCCCTCAATTTTTCACCCCATTTAAATGTGATTTATGGCGTCAATGCAGCGGGCAAATCCAGTCTGCTTGAGGCCATTTATTTTTTAGCACGGGCAAAAAGTTTCCTGACTCCTCGGCTGCAACGCGTTATTGCCAATGGTGGTAAAGAAGTTGTGGTGACGGGCCGTGTGCAAAACGCGAGTGGTCGCCACCAGTTAGGGGTGTCGTTTACTGAAGGAAAAACACGCGTCCGTTTAAATGGCGAGGATGTTCGATCGTTATCAGAATTTGCTGGACTAATCCCCATACAGGTTCTGAACACCGAAGCGCAGCGGTTATTAACGGAGGGGCCAACCGAGCGGCGAAGTTTTCTGAACTGGGGTGTGTTCCACGTGGAACCTGCCTACCGGGAGGTGTGGCGGCGGTATCAACGAGGGCTTAGACAGCGTAATGCTGCGTTACGGTTAGGGAATGAATCGGTTGCCAAGGCATGGGAAACCGAACTTAGTGAGGCGGGTGAGGTGGTTACTGAGGTGAGAACCCAGTTTTTAAACACCCTAATGACCGAGTGGGCGATGCTATTAAATGATTGGATGCCACATTTAACGTTTGATTGGCGCTATCGCACGGGTTGGTTGCAAGGGGAGTCGCTGAGTGATGCGTTGCAAAAAGGACGAAGTGCCGAGCTTAAACAAGGTTTCACATTATACGGGCCCCATCGAGCAGACCTCGTGTTAGTCGTCGATGATCAACCGGTCTCTCAGCGGTTAAGCCGCGGTCAACAAAAGATTGTAGTTATCGCATTGCGCCTGGCGTTATTAACGTTGTGGCGACAACACTCAGCAAACCGGCCCCTATTATTATTAGATGACCTTGCCGCGGAGTTAGATGCTCATCATCGTGGGTTGGTTATGGATCGTGTTCGAGGTATGGACGTGCAAACATTTATTACAACGATCGAAGCCGAACGCGTTCCTTTCTCTGACCAGGCGCAATGGTTCCACGTGGAACAAGGCAGGATTAGCGCTGATGAAAGGAATGAACGTGGCAGCGCTTAATCGGGTATAATAAGCGTATGAATAGAAAGGATGTTTTATGAGCGAACCGATCGAATATGATTCCTCACAAATTAAGGTGCTACGGGGCCTTGATGCAGTCCGCAAACGGCCTGGTATGTATATCGGTGATACCGATGATGGGACCGGTTTACACCACATGGTTTTTGAGGTGGTCGATAATGCGGTTGATGAGGCATTAGGCGGACATTGCTCAGAAATTGAGGTGATACTGCATCGTGACGAATCGGTTACGGTGAGTGATAACGGCCGTGGTATCCCAGTAGATATCCATCCCGAAGAAGGTCGGTCAGCCGCCGAAGTCATTATGACGGTGCTGCATGCCGGCGGTAAGTTCGATAACAGCTCTTATAAAGTATCGGGCGGACTACACGGTGTGGGCGTTTCGGTGGTTAATGCGCTCTCAGACCGGCTACGGTTGGTGATTAATAAGTCAGGTAAGGTCTATACCCAGGAATATGCCAGTGGTGAGCCGGTTGCGCCGTTGAAAGCGGTGGGAGAAACGGAAAAAACGGGCAGTGTGATTACGTTTCACCCCAGCCCAGAGATCTTTACGAATATTGATTTTAGCTATGACATTCTGGCTAAACGCTTTCGCGAGTTGTCCTTTTTAAACCCGGGTGTCCGAATTAGCCTAAAAGATGAGCGTACCGATAAAAACGATACGTTTGAGTATGCGGGCGGTATTCGGGCATTCGTAGAACATCTGAATAAGAATAAAACGCCCCTGCACCCGAGTGTTTTTTATCTCAGCACTGAGAAAGATGAAATTATCGTCGAAGTGGCAATGCAGTGGAGCGATTCTTATCAAGAAGCCATTTTCTGTTTCACAAATAACATTCCGCAGCGCGATGGTGGCAGCCACATGTCCGGTTTTCGGGCGGGCCTAACGCGTACGTTAAATCAATACATGGAAACGGAAGGGTATGCCCGTAAGCTAAAAGTTACGCCATCGGGTGATGATATTCGCGAAGGCTTAACGGCGGTTATCTCCGTTAAAGTGCCTGATCCAAAGTTTTCTTCGCAGACCAAAGAGAAGTTGGTCTCATCAGAGGTTAAGGGCGTTGTTGAATCCACATTAGCTGAAGCGCTCAATGCCTTTTTGTATGAGAACCCGGCAGAGTCACGGGCGATTGTTGAAAAGGTGGTTGATGCCTCCCGGGCACGCGAAGCCGCGCGACGTGCTAGAGAGATGACGCGCCGTAAAGGTGCTTTGGATATCGCTGGACTGCCTGGCAAGTTGGCTGATTGTCAGGAAAAAGACCCGAGTCTCTCAGAGCTCTATTTGGTAGAGGGTGATTCAGCCGGTGGGTCTGCCAAGCAAGGACGAGATCGGCGAACACAGGCCATTTTGCCGCTTAAAGGCAAGATCCTGAATGTCGAAAAAGCGAGATTTGACAAGATGTTAGCGTCTGCTGAGGTGGGTACGCTAATTACAGCATTAGGTTGTGGTATTGGCCGTGAAGAATTTGACCCCGAGAAGCTACGTTACCACCGCATTATTATCATGACTGACGCCGATGTTGATGGCTCGCACATCCGTACGTTGTTATTGACCTTTTTCTATCGGCAAATGCTTGAGTTGGTAGAACGTGGGCATGTTTACATTGCTCAGCCGCCTTTATATAAGGTTAAGCGCGGCAAACAAGAGCATTATGTGAAGGATGAAAAAGAACTGACCAACTATTTACTGCAGTTATCTTTGTCCAATGCCAGTATGGCGCCGGGTAATGATGCACCGGTCATGGGGCCAGAGGCGTTGGAGCGATTAATTCGCTTATATATCGACACCATGGAGACCATTGAGCATATTGGCCGGCGTATTGATCCGGCCATTTTGCGTGCAATGGTAGACCAACCCCCGGTAACCGAAGACCGCTTAAATGATGCTCAGTGGTTAGCCCATTGGTTTGAGCAGGTCACAGAACAAGTCAATAAAGACCTGCCGACGGGCACACAATATAAGCTGACCATGCAGGATGGTTCAGACGGCGGTTTCCAAGACGCGGTGATTACTAAACGTATGCACGGCATTTTCTATCCGCATATCTTTGGCCCATCCTTTTTCCTTTCCCGCGAATATGAAGCAATCAGAAAACTATCTGCCGCATTAGACGAGCTAATCGGTGAAGGTGCTGAGATACGGCGTGGTGAAAAATCCGAGCCAATTGATCATTTTCATGATGCTGTTCAATGGCTTATGGAAGAAGGGAAGCGCGGTTTATCGGTGCAGCGCTATAAAGGCTTGGGTGAAATGAATCCTGAGCAGCTTTGGGAAACGACGATGGATCCGGATTCTCGCCGTCTGCTTCAGGTTCGCATCGAAGATGTGGTAGCCGCCGATGAGATTTTCACAACACTCATGGGCGATCATGTTGAGCCGCGCCGCGACTTTATTGAGAAAAACGCGTTACAAGTCAGTAATTTAGACGTTTAGTGCCCGTCTATGGCTCTAGGGTCTCCATAACCGACTCAATCCATGCCTCGGTATCCGCAATAACCTCGGCAGGTGTTCGCCCTGCGGTTTGAATGGTGGGGCCAATACGTACCTGAATGGTTCCAGCCCGCATTCGAATGCTACGGGGTGGCCAGAAATAGCCCGCATTATGGGCAACGGGTACGACGGGTACGCCGGCCCGGCAAGCCAATAATGCACCGCCTTGTTGATAGCGGCCTCGCGCGCCAACCGGCACCCGGGTTCCTTCCGGAAATACGACAACCCAGCGGCCTAATTTGAGTCGCTCAGTGCCTTGGTTAATGACTTGCTTTAGCGCTTCTCGACTGGATTTTCGGTTAATGGCAATTGGGTCGAGTCGACCTAATGCCCAGCCAAACACGGGTATTTTGAGCAGTTCTTTTTTTAACACCCAGCTTTGTGGATAGAAATAAGACAGTAAGCTGAGTGTTTCCCAACTGCTTTGATGCTTAGCTAGCACCACACAGGCGGTATCGGGTTTGTTCTCTGCGCCCAGTACCTCTACCTTAATGCCGGCTACCCAGCGCGCTAGCCAACGAATATAGCTGCACCAGCGGGTAATCCACCAATAGCGGATCTTAAAAGACATACCGAACACAGGCAGTGTTGCCAGTGTCCAGATTGGCACCGAAATAATCATTCCCAAATGAAATAACCCGCCTCGCCAGAGGCTGCCTTTTTGGTAGGGTTTTACAAATTCATTCATGAATTGGCCTATTGAGCAGCGTGGTTACCGCTGCGTTCAGGTCATCAAATACTTCCACAGGCTGGGTATCATTGCACCATTGCGTTTCAGTTTGCCTGCCATTACCCGTGCGCACCAGCCAAGCTTCTACGCCAACCGCGGCGGCTGCGTCTAGATCGCGTTGGCTATCGCCAATAAAAAGGGCTTCATCAGGGGTTAAATTCCATTGGGCAAGCATTTGTAAAATCAGCCCCGGCTTGGGTTTTCGGCAATCACACTGACTTTCCGGTGCATGGGGGCAGACGGCAATGGCATCAAGATGCGCCCCGTTGGCTTTTAGTTGCGCCTGCATACGCTGGTGAATGGCATTGAGCGTTTGTTGGCTCATCATCCCGCGCCCCACGGCGGATTGATTAGAGCAAACACCCACCAACATACCGGCCTGGTTTAACTGGGCAATGGCCGCCAAGCTGCCGGGAAGTGCCTCCCATTGCTCGGGGCTAAGGATGTAATTTGGAGAATCTGCGTTAATGACGCCGTCACGATCCAATAAGATGGCTCGTGGACCCATGGGTTAACCTGATTCAGTTAATGCCGAGACATCGGCAATGGCCAGAAACTGCTGTTGCAATAGATGCAGCAACGCCAAACGGTTTTTCTGAATGGCAGGATCCTCTGCCATCACCATAACCTGATCAAAAAATTGATCCACTGGCTCTTTTAGCTCGGCAAGCAACGCTAATGCTTGGGCGTATTGTGCCTGGTCGATGTGTGATTGCAGCGTTGCCTGACGGTGGGTAACTGCCTCAAACAGGTCAGATTCCGCAGTCTGCTCGAATTGCGCCGGATTGACGGTTGTTTGGGTAACCGCTGCGGCCGCATCGCTTTCCGCTTTTCTGAGTAAGTTGCGGATACGCTTGTTAGCACTGGCTAAACTGGCGGCAGCAGGCAGCTGCGCAAAGGCCTGACAGGCGCGAAGCCGCCGGTCAAAGTCTAATGGTGAAAAGGCATTAGGATCGATGACGGTGCGCACGGCTTCAAACAACTCAGCCGCAAAGCCTTGTTCGTGATACAGCGCACGTAGTCTTTCTAAGCAAAAATCAACCAGAGCCGAAACCTGCTTAGAAGCCTCTACCGCGGCTGGCTGGCTACTGGCCGCCGCGGTAAATTGCGCGGTTAGATCCATATCGCGCTCGGCTTCGATTAACGTGCGGAGCAAGCCCAGTGCAGCACGGCGCAGGGCGAAGGGGTCTTTGGCGCCAGTGGGTGCTTTGCCAATGGCGAAGATACCCGTGAGGGTGTCGATCCGCTCGGCAACGGCAAGCAACTGGCCTAAGGCCGATGGCGCGATGGCATCACCCGAGAAGCGCGGTTGATACCCCTCATCAAGTGCCGCGGCTACGGCCGGGTTTTCACCACTTTCTAGTGCGTAGTACCGGCCCATGATGCCTTGCAGATCAGGGAACTCGCCCACCATTTCGGTGACTAAATCAGCGCGTGAGAGCTGCCCGGCGCGTTTAGCATCAGTGGCGCTGACCCCAAAGGTATCGGCTAATCCCTCGGCAAGCTGTGCCACACGCTGTGACTTATCGGCAACGCTACCCAGTGATTTTTGAAAAACCACTTGCTCGAGTGAACTGAGCCGATCGCCCAGTGCTTGATGGCGATCTTGATCCCAAAAGAACGCGGCATCGGCAAGCCTTGGCCGAATCACACGTTCATTACCGGCAATTACTTGTTCAGGCGCTTGGCTATCAATATTGGCCACGGTGATAAAATGCGGTAGCAACGCGCCCTGCTGATCTTTTACCGGAAAATACCGTTGATGCTCCTGCATGCTCGAGATTAGGGCTTCTGCGGGCACGCGCAAAAAGTCTTTCGCAAAACTGCCCGATAGCGCGACGGGCCATTCCACCAAGGCGGTGACCTCATCAAGCAATCCATCCTCAATCATTGCCTGTCCGCCTAAACGCTCGCCTTCTGCCATCACCTGCTCACGAATCGAGGCGCGCCGCGCAGCAAAATCGACCATGACATGGCCACGATGAAGTTGCTCGACATAGGTCGATGCCGAGGTAATCGCTATGGGATCAGGGTGATGAAAGCGATGCCCCTGGCTGTTGCGATCAGCGGTTACGCCAAAAAAGCTTGCGGGTACCACTTGATCGCCCAGCAGTAACACCACCCAATGCACCGGGCGGACAAACTCCAGGGTTTCGCTGCCCCAACGCATTCGTTTGGGAATGGGTAAGTGGTTGAGGGCCTGTTCGATAATGCCCGGTAAAAGGCTGGCTGTGGGTTGCCCAGGTTCTATGCCACGATGGACTAGCCAGGCGCCCTCGTCGGTTTCGAGGCGCTCTAGCGCATTAACGCTGACACCGCAGGAGCGGGCAAACCCTTCGGCCGCGCGGGTCGGATTACCGGCGTCGTCAAACGCGCTTGCCAATGCGGGGCCGCGTCGCTCAAACGACCGGTCTGCTTGCTCAATAATGACTTCGCTGACTTGCACAGCCAGCCGTCGGGGGGCGGCATAGCCGGTTAAGGCGCCATGCGTCAGTTCGGCACGATCCAGCCCGTCGCGTATCTTTTCAACCAACGCCGTTTGAAGTGATTTTAACGCGCCGGGGGGCAGTTCTTCGGTACCCAGCTCAAATAATAGGGGGGCGGTGTTTTGACTCATGCAGCGCCTGCCTTAGGTAACCCGGCCAATGGAAAACCGAGTGCTTCGCGCGATGCATAGTAAGCCGCCGCAACACCACGCGCTAAGCTGCGCACCCGCAAAATGTACGCCTGCCGCTCGGTTACCGAAATAGCATGCCGAGCGTCGAGCAGGTTAAAGGTGTGCGAGGCTTTTAGCGTCATTTCATAAGCTGGCAGCGGTAGCTCTAGCTCGATTAATCGCTGAGCATCTCGCTCATAGCCATCGAAGGCCGCAAATAAAGTTTCAACGTCGGCCAATTCAAAGTTATAGCGAGATTGTTCTTTTTCGTTTTGGAGATACACATCACCGTAGGTAACCGGGCCATCAGGGCCATCGGTCCAAATCAGGTCATACACGCTTTCTTTTTCCTGCAAATACATGGCAATGCGCTCTAACCCATAGGTCAGCTCGCCCATCACGGGATGGCAGTCAATACCCCCAACTTGCTGGAAATAGGTGACCTGAGTAATTTCCATGCCATTCAGCCATACCTCCCAGCCGAGCCCCCAAGCACCGAGAGTGGGAGACTCCCAGTTGTCTTCGACAAATCGAATGTCATGCACTAGCGGGTTGATGCCAAGTGCTTCAAGGGAGCCTAAATAAAGGGCTTGGAAATCTTTTGGCGAGGGCTTTAAAACCACCTGGAACTGGTAATAATGTTGCAGGCGATTGGGGTTTTCACCGTAGCGACCATCGGTTGGCCGGCGCGAGGGCTGAACGTAAGCGGCGCGCCAGGGCTCTGGGCCAATGGCCCGCAAAAAGGTGGCCGGGTGAAAGGTGCCTGCTCCAACCTCCATATCAAGCGGCTGCATGACAACGCAGCCATGCTGCGCCCAATAGGTTTGGAGCGAGAGAATTAATTGCTGAAAAGTCATAGTCACGAGTATAGCCGGCTCATAACGGGCTGTCAGTCTGGTAACGGCTAGCCATTCTCACCTCGCACTGTTATGGTGCACGATAAACCGCCGCCGCACAAAAACAGTGCGTTTTTGTCGTGTATGTCTTTTTTTGGTGCGTTTCTGCGGTTGGCATGAAAAATGCTTGCTATTAGACGGATAACCCTTTTTTGAATCCTATTGGAGGTTTAACAATGACGATGAGCGCTGATGACGTTCTCAAAATGATCGAAGAAAACGAGGTGCGCTTCGTTGACTTACGGTTTACCGATACCAAGGGCAAGCAGCAGCATGTCACCATGCCGGCCCATACCGTCGATGCCGATTTCTTTACCGAAGGTAAGATGTTTGATGGTTCTTCGATTGCGGGTTGGAAAGGCATTAATGAGTCTGACATGATTTTGATGCCGGATCCGGAAACGGCTGTTCTCGATCCGTTTTTTGATGATTCGACCCTGATTTTGGTCTGCGACATTATTGAGCCAAACACGATGCAGGGCTATGAGCGTGATCCGCGTTCTATTGCGCGCCGTGCCGAGGCCTACCTGCAGTCTACGGGTGTGGGCGATGTTGCCTACTTTGGCCCAGAAAACGAATTCTTTGTTTTTGACGATGTCCGCTGGGGCAACGACATGAGCGGTTGTTTCTTTAAGATCGACTCTGAAGAAGCACACTGGAATGCTGAGCGGGTTTATCCCGATGGCAACATGGGCCATCGCCCCGGTGTGAAGGGCGGCTACTTTCCGGTACCACCGGTAGATAGCCTGCATGATATGCGCTCGGCCATGTGCGAAGCACTGACCGATATGGGCCAAGAAACCGAGGTGCATCATCATGAGGTAGCCACCGCGGGGCAGTGTGAAATTGGTGTGGGCTTTAATACGTTGGTGAAAAAGGCCGACGAAGTGCAGACCCTAAAATATGTGGTTCACAACGTTGCCGCCGCTTACGGTAAGACGGCTACCTTTATGCCAAAGCCAGTTGTTGGCGATAACGGCAGCGGTATGCACGTGCATCAGTCAATTGGTAAGACGGGTGAAATGCTGTTTGCCGGTGATCAGTACGGCGGACTGTCTGAAACCGCGCTGTACTACATTGGCGGCATCATTAAGCATGCCAAAGCGCTGAACGCGTTTGCCAACGCATCTACCAACAGCTACAAGCGTTTGGTGCCGGGTTTTGAAGCGCCGGTTCTGCTGGCCTACTCCGCACGTAATCGGTCGGCTTCGGTGCGTATTCCGTGGGTGTCCAATCCTAAGGCGCGTCGGGTTGAGTTACGCTTTGGCGATAGCACCGCTAATCCGTATCTCTGCTTTGCCGCCATGCTGATGGCAGGCCTTGATGGCATTCAGAATAAGATTCACCCTGGCGATGCCATGGATAAGGATCTCTACGATTTGCCGCCTGAGGAAGAGGCGGATATTCCCAAGGTTGCCTTCTCGTTGGAAGAGGCCCTTGATGCCCTCGATCAGGATCGTGAGTTCCTGAAAGCGGGTGGTGTCTTTACCGATGATTCCATCGATGGCTACTTGGCGCTTAAGCGAGAGGAAGTCCAGCAGCTGCGTATGACAACGCATCCACTGGAATTTGACCTGTACTACAGCGTTTAAGCGATAGCGCAAAGCCCCTGTGATACGGCAGGGGCTTTTACCATGATTAAACCACCTCAAAATGCCACTAGCGAGATCCTCGATAATCTCAGTAGCGCGGTGATCGTGCTGGACCAAGCACTCAATGTGCAGTGGCTCAATGCGGTGGGTGAGGCGTTGTTGCAACTCAGCGCGCGGCAGGCCATTGGGGAGTCGCTATTAAGCGTTGCCCCCGGGTTGGCTGTCTTAAATGCGGCCATCGCGCATGCACAAGATCAGGGCGCGAGTTATGCCGAGCGTGAAATTCGTGTGGCGTTGAGTGGTGAGAGAACCGTAACGCTGGATTGTGCCGTCACGCCCCTGCCGGGTGGGCGTTTACTGTTGGAGCTAGAACATATTGATCGGCATCTGCGCATTTCAAGAGAAAATCGCATGATTGCGCAAAATGCGGCCATTCGAGAATTGGTGCGCGGGTTAGCGCATGAAATTAAAAACCCCCTTGGGGGCTTGCGTGGTGCAGCACAGCTGTTGGAGTCAGAGCTCGGTCGCGAAGAGCTACAAGAATATACGCGAATCATTATTAACGAAGCAGATCGTCTGCGGGCATTGGTAGATGGCCTGCTGGGGCCAGAGAGTCGGCTAGAAAAACAGCCCACGAATGTGCATGAAATTTTAGAGCGAGTGCGTCATTTGGCGGTGGCTGAAGCGCCAGAAGGGGTAGTGATTCGGCGGGACTACGACCCCAGTTTACCGCCCCTGCCCGCTGCGGGTGATCAGCTCATACAAGCGCTGCTGAATATTGTGCGTAATGCGCTACAGGCGCTGGATGGTGAGGGTGAAATCCTGTTGCGTACCCGCAGCCAGCGGCGATTTACGATTGGTAACCGTCAGCACCGACTCGTCTTGCGCATCGATATTGTTGATAACGGTCCAGGGATACCGCTGGCACTACAAGATCGAATTTTCTACCCCATGGTGACCGGTCGCCCAGAAGGGACAGGCATTGGTTTGCCGATTGCACAAAATTTGGTAGACCGGCATGGCGGGTTAATCGAGTGCAATAGCGAACCCGGGCATACGCTTTTTACCGTCTGGTTACCGCTGGAGGAAACCGATGAGTGATCAAATCACAGCCTGGATTGTGGATGACGATCGATCGATTCGCTGGGTGCTAAAAAAAGCCCTTGAGCGGGCAGGTATTGACGCGGTTGATTTTGAAACGGCAGAAGAGGCGTTAGCGCAGCTAGAGCGCCAACAACCGGATGTTTTAATTAGCGATATTCGGATGCCGCGTTTTGATGGCCTGCATTTAATGGAGCGGGTGCATTCAACGTACCCAGACTTACCCATCATTATTATGACGGCGCACTCAGATTTGGATGCCGCCGTGTCGGCTTATGAAGGGGGGGCATTTGAGTACCTGCCAAAGCCCTTTGATATGGAAGAGGCGGTTGAGCTGGTGCGCCGTGCCGCGGCGGCGGCTCGGAGCACGGCCGCGCCCTCGGCTGGGCGTGAAGATATGCCCGAAATTATTGGCGAAGCCCCGGCCATGCAGGAGGTGTTTCGTGCCATTGGGCGGTTGTCTCGCTCAAATATTACCGTGTTAATTAATGGAGAATCCGGCACCGGTAAAGAGCTTGTGGCCCGAGCGCTGCACCGACACAGCCCCCGGGCAAACGCCCCGTTCATTGCGTTAAATATGGCGGCAATACCACGTGATTTAATGGAATCAGAGCTGTTTGGCCATGAAAAAGGCGCTTTTACTGGGGCCCACCAAGTTCGCCGGGGGCGCTTTGAGCAGGCCGATGGCGGCACGTTGTTTTTAGATGAAATCGGCGATATGCCGGCCGAGTTACAGACCCGATTACTGCGGGTGTTGGCGGATGGTGAGTTTTATCGGGTGGGCGCACATACCCCGATGCGGGTGGATGTTCGCATTGTTGCCGCCACCCATCAAAACTTAGAGGAGTTGGTACAGGCGGGGCGGTTTCGTGAGGATCTGTTTCATCGCTTAAATGTAATTCGTATTCAGGTGCCCGCTTTACGTCAGCGTCAGGCGGATATTCCGGCGTTGGCTGCGCATTTTTTGCAGCGGGCAGCCAAAGAGCTCAATGTTGAAGCAAAGCAGCTCACCCCAGCGGTGGCACAAAGCCTTCAGCAATTGCCGTGGCCAGGTAATGTGCGTGAATTAGAAAATACCTGCCGATGGTTGACCGTGATGGCCAGTGGGCGCGAAGTGCAAATGGAAGACCTGCCGTCTGAACTGCTTAAAGAGCGAGCGGTTGCCGAGCCAGCAATGGACTGGGAAAGTGCGCTGGCTCGTTGGGCAGACCAACAAACAGCCGAGCGCGGTGAGGGATCATTAGCCGATGCACAGACTCGTTTAGAGCGGATTTTAATTGAAGCAGCGCTGCGCCGAACAGGCGGAAGACGCCAAGATGCCGCTCGCCTACTTGGCTGGGGCCGCAATACCTTAACGCGCAAAATTAGAGATCTGCGATTGCCGCTGTGAGCAGGTATGATCTACGCCCATGCCCTGCCATGTTGTACTGCATCGACCGGAGATTCCGCCCAACACCGGTAACGTGATTCGTTTGTGTGCGAATACGGGCGCGCGTTTGCACCTCATTGAACCGCTCGGTTTTGTACTGGATGACCGACGGATGCGTCGAGCCGGGCTCGATTACCATGAGCTAGCTGCCTTGCAGGTGCATGCGGATTTGCAGGCCTTTATTACAGCGGTGCAGCCTGAGCGGTTATGGGCATTAACCACGCGCGCAACGCGGCGCTTTGATCAGCCGAGCTTTGGTAGTAATGATGCGCTGGTGTTTGGTAGTGAAACGTCTGGATTACCGGCCGAGGTGTTGAGCTTATTTGCGCCAGAGCAGCGGCTTCGGCTACCAATGCGCCCCGGTAATCGCAGTTTAAATTTGTCAAATAGTGTGGCGGTAACAGTTTTTGAAGCCTGGCGGCAGCAGGGCTATAGCGGCGGATGTTAATTAAACTCAGCGCGAGGCGCACGATCCATTAAAAGTTGGGCTGCCGTATGCGGAGCCACCCTCTGCGATAACACCGCATGCACCTGTTGGCAGATCGGCATTTCAACCGCTAATCGATGCGCCATTTCAGCCACTTCTGCGGCGGTAAACGCCCCTTCCACCACTTGACCGATTTGCTCAGCCGCATCGTTTGCTGACTCGCCACGCCCCAGGGCAATGCCAAAGCGTCGGTTTCGAGATTGGTCATCGGTACAGGTGAGAATTAAATCTCCCATGCCAGCGAGCCCGGTGAGGGTGGCATCTTGCGCGCCAAGATGGGCGCCTAGCCGCCGCACTTCAGCCAAACCACGGGTGATTAAACCGGCCCTTGCATTGGCACCAAAACCCAAGCCATCGGCGATACCCGTTGCAATGGCGAGCACGTTTTTAACAGCGCCGCCAAGCTGTACCCCGACCATATCGTTGCTGGTGTAAACCCGAAATCGTTCGTCATGAAAAAGGGCGGTTAGCTGATTGGCCGTCTTTGCATCATGGCTTGCCAATACAATAGCGGTTGGCAGCCCGGCGGCCACCTCGGCCGCAAAGCTAGGGCCTGAAAGCACGGCGAGTGGTGCGCCGGGCAGAGCGGCTTGAGCCACTTCATGAAGCAGCCCATGCCCGTTGGCGGCTAAGCCTTTAGTGGCCCAAACAATGGGCACCGGTGTTACTAAGGTGGTGGCCAATGTTTGGCAGAGCTCAGCAAATGTGGCACTGGGCACGGCAATGAGCACGACATCCGCGTTTTTAACGGCCGCGGTTAGGTCTGCCATTGGGGTAATGGCGGGGGGCAACACCTGATCGGGCAAATAGCGAGCATTAACGCGGTTTTCGCGCATAATGGCCATGGTGTCTTCGCTGCGACCCCAAAGACATATCTCATGGCCATTGCGTGCAAGTACCAGCGCAAGGGCAGTGCCCCAAGAGCCAGCGCCCAACACCGCGATCCGTTTCATTGCTGGTTTTGCTTTTTCCGTGCGTACAAGGCGTCGAAATTGACCGGTGACAGTAGCATCGGTGGGTAGCCCGCCTTGGTTGTTAAATCAGACACGGCTTCTCTGGCATACGCAAAAAGCACGCCGGGGCAGTATGCGCCGAGTAGCTGATCGGTGGCTTCCTCGGTAAAACCGCTTAGCGTAAATACCCCCGCTTGATGGATTTCACACAGATAGATGGTCTGCTCGTCTTTGGTGGCCGTGACAGTCACGGTTAAAACGACTTCAAACAGATTCTCGCCTAAATCTTCGTGTTTGGTGTTGAGCTCAACGCGGGCCTCAGGCTTCCAGGTTTCACGAAAAACCGCGGGCGCTGCCGGGTTTTCTAAGGAACAGTCCTTGAGGTAGAGCTTTTGAATGGCAAATTGTTGTGTTGGCTCGTCGGCCATGGGAACTCCTCTATTGGGTTATTTACGTCCATCAATGGGTAGGCCGGCATCCCGCCAGGCATTAATGCCACCACGTAGCTGATGCACCTTATCCCATCCTTGTGCCTGCAGGGCTTTTACGGCTTTGAGTGTGCTGCTGCCGGTATCGCAGTAGGCAATCATGGTCTGGCCGCTAAAGCGTTGTAGTTTATCCTTGCGTTTATCGATGTGTTCGAGTGGGATATTGATCGCACCGGGCAGATGGCTTTTTTGATACGCATTTTCGTTGCGAATATCGACAAAGACCGCTTGATCGCGATTAAACAAGCGCGTGGCATCGGTGGTATCGATCGCAAATCGGCCTTTGCGAAAGGTCATTATCTCATTAGTAATGATTGCTGAGACCACAATAAAAAAGGCGGCGGTCAGCAAAAGATTGTTTACGGCAAATTCAATAACTCTTTCCATAACTCATGCGCTGTTAGGATGAATGAAGTGACAGGGAGTATACCAGCGGAGATGGCAGTCTGATGAAACACATTGGGTGTTTGGTTTTTTTATGCCTAATGCTGGCAGCAACAGCGCATGCCAATCAGGCAGAGCTTGCCGAGCAGCGGGCGCGCCTGCAGGCCTTAAGTAGCGAGCTTGAGGCGCAGCGAGAAAAGGCCGGGGGTGTGGCCGCTGAACTGGCAGAGCTTGAGCAGCGTATGGGCCAGCAGCAGGTTGAGCTGCGCGATTTAGATCAGCAAATTGCCGCCCGGCAGGCAGAGCTAACAGAGCTAGAAGCGGCGGTTGAGGCGCAGGCCCAAGATGCGGCTGCCGATCAGGCCTTTTTAGAAGCCGCCTTGCGGGCCGCATTTCGCCGTGGCGAGGCGCCTCAAATGGCGTTACTGCTTGCCGATGAGCCCCCGGCTGAGCGCGATCGGCTGATTATTTATGACCGTTATTTAGGTGAGGCGGTTGCCGAGCGGCTGCAAAGTGCACGTGCCACTTTGGCGGCATTGGCTAAGCAGCGGCAGGCATTAGCGGAGGTGCAACGTGAGCAACAAGCAGCGCGCGCGGCCCAAGTAGAAGTGTTGGCTGCGTTAGAAGCATCAGCTAAGGAGCGAGCCGCAGTGGCCGAGCGCCTAGCCAACGAAATCGATAATGATCAAGCCCAAGTGGCCGAGCAGGAAGCGCTGGTGCGCGCGCTAACCCAACGCGCAAAAGCGGCAGCAACACCTCCACCAGTGCCGGCGCCCAGTGCGAGTGCGCCCACCCGAGTGGATAAATCTGGCAGTTGGCCGCTGAATGGCCCTGTGCTTGAGCAATTTGGTGCCAGCCGCAGTGCCGCCGGCTTGCAGTGGACGGGATTGCTAATTGGCGGCGAAGAGGGCGCCCCTATTCAATCGGTTGCCGCGGGGACGGTCGTTTTTGCGGAGTGGTTGCGTGGCTTGGGTCTGCTGCTCATTATTGATCATGGAAATGGTCTAATTAGTCTTTATGGACGCAACCAAGCGCTTTATGTTGAGGTCGGACAAAGGGTAAATGCCGGCGATGTGGTTGCCGCGGTGGGCCGGACGGGGGGTGGCGCAGAGGCCGCTCTGTATTTTGAGGTGCGCGCAAATGGTGAGCCCGTTAATCCGGTCGCCTGGTACGAAGGAAGATAGAACATGCAGTGGTTAAAACAGTCTGGCGTGGTTTGTAGTGCGCTTTTTTTAACGGCCCTATTGCTACCAGCCAGCCCCTTAAGCGCCGAGTCGCCAGCAACAGACAGTGCTCTGCCATTGGAGGAGCTACGCACCTTTACCGAAGCTTATGAGCGAATTCGCGAGGAGTATGTCGAGTCGATTGATGAATCTACGCTGATTCGTAATGCCATTCGCGGCATGTTGGAAGGCTTGGACCCGCATTCCGGTTATTTAGATGCCGATGACTATCAGCGGCTGCGCGATGGCACGCGTGGCGAGTTCGGCGGTTTGGGTATGGAAGTGGGTATGGAGGATGGTTTTATTCGTGTCATCGCTCCCATCGATGGCACGCCGGCAGAGGCGGCCGGCATTCAGCCTGAAGATTTGATTATTCGGATCGATGGCGCCTCGGTTAAGGGTTTGGGGCTTGAGGAGAGCTTAAATCTTTTGCGTGGCGAGCCGGGCACTGAGGTCACGCTGACGGTGCTGCGTGGCAATGATGATCGGCCATTTGAGGTGGTAATAGAGCGCGCGATTATTGAAGTGCGCAGTGTGCGAACCCAGTTGCTAGAGCCGGGGTATGGCTATTTGCGTATCAGCCAGTTCCAAGACCGCACAGGAGAGGCGGTGCTCGATGCGGTAGATGAGTTAATGACCGAGAATGATGGCCCGCTTAAAGGATTGGTGATGGATTTGCGCAACAACCCCGGTGGGTTACTTGAATCTGCCGTGGCCGTGGCCGATGCCTTTATTACCAGCGGTGTGCTGGTGAGCACCGATGGCCGGGTAGAGCGGGCAAAGGATAGTTTTAGTGCCACCCCAAGTGATGTGATGGAGGGGGCACCGCTTGTGGTTTTGGTGAATGCCGGCTCGGCCTCGGCATCAGAGATTGTGGCGGGCGCTTTGCAAGATCATCGTCGTGCCGTGGTAATGGGTGAGCCCACTTTTGGCAAGGGGTCGGTGCAATCGATTATGCCGCTGCGCAATGCCACAGCAATTAAGCTGACCACAGCACGGTATTACACGCCGAATGGTCGTTCGATTCAGGCGGAAGGGATTGTGCCGGATGTGCGTGTTGATGACCTGCGGGTGAGTGAGCGCGAGGCCGTGGCAAGACAAACGCGCGAGTCGGATTTACCACGCCATTTGCGCGGAGATGCTGAGGCTGACTCAGAATCTCAAGCGCCGGCATCGGCACTGGCTACACAAGATTATGTGTTGGCCGAAGCGCTCAATTTGCTAAAAGGTTTAACTATTTTTACTCAGTGATTTGCCGGCTGAGTAGCACCCAAGCCCAAGCAACAACGCCAGTGCCGGCAGCCACAAAAGGCAGATAGCGCCACGCATCTGGCAGTGGCATATTAGCAAGTAAAACCGCCGCAATAATGAGGGTTGTGCCGAGAAGGCCGCCGAGGCGGCGCTGACTATCCCGTCTGATTTCTTGTCTTAATGCATTTAAGCTTTGTTGTTGCTCGTTTAGCGTGTCACGCAATAGCGCGGTTTCCTGCAATGCATGATCGAGTCGGCGCGGCAGCGCGGGTAGCGTTTCTGCCAAACGGGGCAGTTCTTGGCTGAACTGTTTAAGCAGTGCCTTTGGCCCCACCTGCTCTTTCATCCAGCCTTCAAGGTAGGGTTTGCCGGTATCCCATAGATCAAGCTCGGGGTAGAGCTCGCGGCCAAGCCCTTCGATGGCAAGCAGGGTTTTTTGCAGCAAGACCAGCTGTGGCTGGACTTCCATATTAAAGCGCCGGCCTGTTTGGAACAGGCGCATTAACAGCGCACCCAGCGAGATTTCACCCAGCGGGCGTTCAAAAATCGGCTCGCATACGGTGCGCATGGCCGCTTCAAACTCATCGACGCGGGTATCTGCCGGCACCCAGCCCGAGGCCACATGCAGCTCAGCCACGCGGCGATAATCCCGGTTGAAAAACGCAATAAAGTTATCGGCTAAATAGCGATGATCAACCGGGCTTAAAGACCCCATAATGCCAAAATCGACGGCAATATAGTGCGGGTCGTCGGGGTTGCTAACATCTACAAAGATATTGCCAGGGTGCATGTCGGCATGAAAAAAGCTATCGCGAAAGACCTGAGTGAAAAAGATCTCAGTACCCCGCTCGGCCAGTCGGCGCATATCGACCCCGGCGTTACGAATTCCCTCAATATCGCTGATTTGCAGGCCGTAAATACGCTCCATCACCATTACGTTATGGCGTGTGGCAGGCCAGTAGACGTCGGGCACATACAGCAGGTCAGAGTCTTTAAAATTGCGCCGCAGTTGCGAAGCATTGGCCGCTTCGCGCATTAAATCGAGCTCATCATGCAGGGTTTTATCAAACTCCTGAACCACCTCAACGGGGCGTAACCGAGGGCCTTCGCTCCAGTAGCGCTCGGCTAAGCGGGCAAAGGTATGCAGAACGCGGAGGTCGCGCTGAATGGCTTGTTCAATGCCAGGGCGAACCACTTTAACGATCACATCTTGGCCATCATGCAGGCGGGCAGCATGCACCTGCGCGATGGAGGCCGAGGCCAGCGGCGTGTCTGAGAAATGCGCAAACCAGGCGTCGAGCGGTTGCTGATAGGCCTGCTCGATAATTTCTCTGGCTGCTGAGCTAGGAAACGGCGGCACGCGATCTTGTAAGCGTGAGAGCTCGTTAATGATGTCGGCGGGCAACAGGTCGCGCCGGGTAGAGAGAATTTGGCCAAATTTAACAAATATTGGGCCAAGATCTTCTAAGGCAAGCCGAATACGCTCGCCCTGTGATTGTTTGTGGCGGCGCAGCCACATCCATGGCATAAACAGCCGCAAGAAGCGCACAGGTCGAAAAAGCCGTGTGGCAAACAAAACCTCATCAAGCCCATGCCGAAGGAGGACCCAGTTGATTTGCGCAAGGCGCAATACGATGCGGGGGTTAGGAATCAAGGGGTTTGCTCCGACTGACGCTGCTGCTCTAAACGGCGCAGGCGTGCCTCAAGGCGATCGGCGGCTTCACGTAGGGCATCAACGCCGGCAATAAATTCATTGGCTTCGGGGGCGGTGGGTAGCCAGCCGCGCTCTTCAGTTGCCAGCTCAGCAAGGTTGCGGAGTAATGTTTCGGCTCCCTCGCGCCCGGCACCCAGCGTACCGTTAGGGTCTAAGTTAAGCCCAGAGAACAGCTGCCGGACCTCCTGAATTGTGCCGATATCACCGCGTAACTGCACATTGCGGCTGCGCTGCCCGCCAGATAGCGCAAGGCTGGCAAGGCCCGCGGGTGTTGCCTCTAGCACCGCATCACAGCTATCTAAATCGCCAGCTTCTCGAGATAAATGCACGCCACCCACATGAAAGCTGATACGCAAACTGATTTCGGGCTCGCTTAAGCGAAGGCCTAGGGTTTTGCCTAGCAACGGCTCGAGACGTTCGTTGAGTAACGGGTCTCTTGCCAGTAGTTGGTTAATGGCGCGCTCAGTAAACATAGCCATAATGCAGGGCAACGATACCGCCGCTTAGGTTGGTGTAGCCGCAGTCTTCAAACCCCACATCTTCCATAATTTGTTGCAGCGTGGGCTGATCGGGGTGCATGCGAATGGATTCGGCCAGGTAGCGATAGCTATCGGCGTCGTTGGCAACTAACCGCCCCATGAGGGGCAGCAAACGAAAAGAATAAAGATCGTACATCGGTTGTAAAGACTGCAGATACAGTTTGGAGAACTCCAAAATGACAAGCTTACCGCCCGGGCGCAGTGCTTCACGCATAGCGGCCAAAGCCCGTGGAATACGGGTGACGTTACGCAAGCCAAAGCCAATGCTAATTCGATCAAATTGGCGCGGCAGAAAAGGCAGCTGCTCGGCATTGGCCAAGGTGTAGTCAACATTGCCGACTACGCCCGCGTTGAGTAGCCGATCACGCCCCCGTGAGAGCATATCGGCATTGATATCGCTCATTACCACATGGCCTTGCTTGCCAACCTGATGGGCAAGACCAATGCTTAAGTCACCGGTACCTGCCGCTAAATCGAGAACCTGCTGGCCCGGTCGGGCATTAATAAGCCGTAGGGCCTGTTGCTTCCAAAGCCGATGCAGGCCCACCGACATTAAATCGTTCATCACATCGTAGCGTTCGGCTACCGAGCTAAAAACCTCGCCCACGCGGCTGGCCTTTTCTTCGGCAGGCACTTGCTCAAAGCCAAAATCAGCCAGATCTTTCATACTGCGTCTCCGCTATTATCATCGCTGCGCCGTTGATAGCCTGCTGCTTCAAGCTCAGCCAAATAATCACGCCAGTATTCGGCCTGATGGGTGGCTAAGTCATACAGTAAATCCCAAGAATACAGCCCAGTGCTATGGCCATCGTCAAAGACAATGCGAATGGCATATTGTCCAACAGGCTCAAGATCGGTAATGCCAACTGCTTCTTTGCCAACCTGCAAGATGGCCTGACCGGGGCCATGGCCTCTCACCTCGGCCGAAGGAGAGTACACGCGCAAATACTCTGCGCTGAGCGAGTAGGTTTGTTCGCCGTCAAATTCGAGCTCAAGGGTGCGAGAGCGCCGATGTAAGCGGATATCGGTGGGGATCACGCCGGTGTTTTTGCGCTCGGGTCTTTTCATGATGGCCTCATAGAATATAGCGGCTTAGATCTTCATTATGCGCAAGGTCGGCAAGCTGTGCGTCGACATACTCAGCATCAATGTGCAACGTTTCGCCTTGGCGATCGGGCGCAGCAAACGAAGCGGCCTCTAACAGACGCTCCATGATGGTATGTAGCCGTCTTGCGCCAATGTTTTCAGTGAGATCATTCACCTCACAGGCAATGGTGGCTAGGCGTTCAATGGCCTCATCGGTAAAGGTGAGGGTGACCCCTTCTGTGGCCATTAGCGCGGTGTACTGCCGCACCAGTGAGGCATCGGGTTCGGTAAGGATGCGCACAAAGTCTTCCGCCCCTAGCGAGTCGAGCTCAACCCGAATGGGCAGGCGACCCTGAAGCTCGGGGATCAGATCCGATGGCTTAGAGACATGAAACGCGCCAGAGGCAATAAATAAAATATGATCGGTGTTCACCATGCCATGCCGGGTCGACACGGTACTGCCCTCGACCAAGGGCAGTAGGTCACGCTGAACGCCTTCACGGGAGATATCGCCGCCACTGCCGGATTCGGCGCGACGAGCCACTTTGTCTATTTCATCTAAAAAGACGATGCCGCTTTGCTCTACTAACTGCACCGCTTTGCTTTTAATTTCTTCATCATTAACGAGCTTGCTGGCCTCTTCGTCACGCAGCACCTTCCAAGCATCACGAATACGCAGGCGCTGATGCTCGCTGCGCTGCCCTGTGAGGTTTTGGAACATGCCCTGTAGCTGGCTGCCCAGCTGCTCCATGCCCGGGGGCGTCATAAATTCCATGCCCGGTTGGCTGGCGCGCACTTCAATCTCAATTTCTTTATCGTCTAAATCGCCCTCACGCAGTTTTTTGCGCATTTTCTGGCGCGTGGTTTCTAGACTGTTGTCTACCTCGCCCGTGCTGCTGCGGGCCTGCGGCAGCAAGGCATCGAGAATGCGATCTTCGGCTGCATCTTCAGCGCGATTGGCTTGGCGTGCCATTTCTTGCTGACGCACCATTTTGATTGCGTTATCGACAAGATCGCGAACGATCGACTCGACATCGCGGCCCACATAGCCCACTTCGGTAAACTTTGTGGCTTCCACTTTAATAAAAGGTGCATTGGCAAGCCGTGCAAGGCGCCGGGCAATTTCCGTTTTGCCCACGCCGGTCGGGCCAATCATGAGAATATTTTTTGGCGTAATGTCGGCACGTAGCGATTGATCGACCTGCAGACGACGCCAGCGATTACGCAAGGCATTGGCCACTGCGCGCTTGGCATCGGCTTGGCCGATGATGTGTTTATCGAGTGCTTCGACGATTTCCCGCGGGGTCATTTGCGTCATGACGGCGTTTTATCTCCCAGCGTTTCAATGGTGAGCGAATGATTAGTGTAGATACAAATATCGGCCGCAATGTTCAATGACTGGCGCACAATGTCTTCGGCACTGAGCGTGGTGGAATCTACTAACGCATGCGCAGCCGCGCGCGCAAAGCCTGCGCCCGAGCCAATTGCCATAAAGTCACGTTCAGGTTCCACCACATCGCCATTACCCGAAATCATGAGTAGGGCATCTTGGTTAGCCACCATCAGTAGCGCTTCAAGCCGGCGCAGGGCGCGATCTGAGCGCCAGTCTTTGGCCATTTCAACCGCGGCGCGCGTAAGGTTGCCGCGCTGCTGCTCCAGCTGGCTTTCAAAACGCTCAAAAAGTGTAAAGGCATCGGCTGTGCCCCCGGCAAAACCGGCAAGGACCTGATTATGAAAAAGGCGGCGGACCTTTTTTGCGTTGCCCTTCATCACCGTATCGCCCAGCGTGACCTGCCCATCGCCACCGAGTGCGATTTGGCCGTGGCGCCGAACGGCGAGAATGGTTGTGCCCTGATATTGCTGCACAAAGGAGCTCCCAATTAAATAGAACGTACATTCTAACGCAGCCTGAGGCGTCTGCGGTTACTTGCGGCGTGCGCGCGGATGCGCTTGATCATAAACCGCGGCTAGCCGTTGAAAATCTAGATGGGTATAGATTTGGGTGGTGCTGATGTCGGCATGCCCCAGTAGCTCTTGGACGGCGCGTAAATCACCGCTTGATTCCAGCAGATGGGTGGCAAAGGCATGGCGAAGCATGTGCGGGTGAACCTGCTGACCCAAGCCTTGTTGTTGGGCACGATCCTGCAGGCGTTGCTGAATGGCGCGGTGTGATAAGCGCGTACCGCGGCGGCTGACGAACAGCGCCGATTGTTGTGGGGTGGCCAGTTGAGCTCTTACTTTAAGCCAGTCGGCGACGGCCTCTTGGGCCATGCGGCCCACCGGCACAATGCGCGTTTTTGCGCCTTTGCCGGTAATGCGTAGCTCGGTGGTGCTGCCATCCATATCGGCAAGGTTTAATGCGGCCACTTCGGCAAGACGCAGGCCTGCGCTGTAGATTAGCTCGTAGACGGCCCGGTCGCGAATGGCAAGGGGGTCATCGCCCGCGGGCCCAGCTTGGTTATCAAGTAACTGCGCCATGCTATCGGCATCTAGGGTATGCGGCAGAGTGCGGCGTTGTTTAGGTGCCTGCACGCTCGTTGCCGGATTGTGCGAGGCCAGTTGTTCGCGTTGTAAAAACCGAAAGAGGCTGCGCAGTGCGCTTAAGCCGCGCTGCAAAGAGCGTGAGCCAAGGCCGCGGCGATGCCGCTGTGCCACCCAAGTACGCACCTGCCCTTCATCAATAGCCGACCATTGGGTGATGCCCGCCTCACGGCAGTGCGCTAGAAAGTGCGTTAAATCGCGGGCGTAATGCTCGCAGGTTAGCGTTGCTAAGCGGCGCTCGTGGCGAAGATAGCTGAGGTAGCACTCAAGGCCCTCAGCTAGGTAATCAGGGCTCGATGGCACGGTGCAAAATACGGCTAACCAGCGCACCGAGGTGGCTGAGAAAGACCGTCCCTTGCTCGATGTGATAGCGATCGGGGTCACGGCTGCCAATGGCGATAAAGCCCAGTATGGGTGGTTCGTCTAAAGGCACAACGGCGGCTGAGCGGATGTCTGCTGCTTGTTCACCAAACACAAGTTGCAGGCGCTCGGTATCTAGCTCACCCAGTACTGGAGTTTCATGCGAGAAGTGAGCCTGCAGCGCCTCGGTGGCAGCATCATCTGGTGCCAGCACAGGAATGGTGCTGGTGGGGGCTTTGTCTGCAATTAAGATAACTTGCACCACATCGGCTTTAAAGTCTTGGCGCAGGCCATCGCGCAATGCCACGAGGGCTTCTTCAAGATCATTGGCGCTGAGCATTTCGAGTGTAAAGCGATGCATTTGCTCGGCCAACCGATCATTATCGCGCGCAATCCAAAGCAAATGTTCAAGCCGGGTGGAGAGCTCGCGGGTTTTGTTCTGCAATACGCGGGCTTGGTACTCCACTAAAGAGATGGCATCGCCACTGTCATGTGGAATGTCGAGTGCGCTGAGTACCTCGTCATGCCGACGCAGTAAATCAGGATGTGTACGCAGAAAGTCGAGGACTTGTTCCTCGGTAATGCTGGCCTCAATGGGCGCGGATTTTGTGGTTTGTCGCGTCATGCCATGCCTGCTGCTAGTCTTCCTTCAAAGACACTGACTGCCGGGCCGGTCATCCAAACCGGCGTATTTAATCCCTGCCAGTCTATCATTAGCTGACCGCCTGGTACGCTAACTTCTACTTGAGCCTCCGTCCAGCCATTTAAAATGCTGGCCACTACGGCAGCACAGGCACCCGTGCCGCAGGCGGGCGTCTCACCCACCGCACGCTCAAAAACACGCAGCCGTATGCGCTTTGGATCGATAATTTGCATAAAACCCACATTCACTCGCTCAGGAAAGCAGGGGTGATGCTCGATCAGCGGCCCAAGCGTGCTAACGGGCGCTTGATCGACATTATCAACGCGCAACACCGCATGTGGATTACCCATTGAAACAGCGGCGATTTGCCAGGTGGTGTTGTCTACCGTTAGTGGATATTGGTTGGCTTGGGCATCCGCTAAAAACGGAATATCGGCAGGCTTGAGCACGGGGGCGCCCATATCAACGCGCACTAACCCGTCAGCCAACCGCTCTGTTCGGGTAAGACCACGTTGGGTCTGGAAGGTAAGTTGGGTGGCATCACTTAAGCCGCGCTCTACAATAAAGCGGGCCACACAGCGCACACCGTTGCCGCAGTGCTCAACCTCTCCGCCATCCGCATTCCAAATGCGATACCGAAAATCGGCATCGGCGTGGGTGGCGGGCTCAACAAGCAAGAGTTGATCGCAGCCCACCCCTAGCCTGCGATCGGCAATGGTACGGATTTGCTCGGGTGTTAAGTGGATAGACGCGTTAACACCGTCGAGCACAACAAAATCATTGCCTAGGCCCTGCATTTTGGTAAAAGACAGGCTCATGAGGGCTCCAGCAGCACTTCGCCCTGCCAGAGTGACTCTAGCGATTCACGATGCCGAATAATATGCGCTTGATTGCCATCCACTAATACCTCGGCGGCACGCGGACGCGCGTTGTACTGTGAGGCCATTGCAAAGCCGTAGGCGCCCGCATCAAAAACTGCCAGCAGGCTATGGGGCGCTAAAGCCAGATGCCGCTCACGCCCTAATACATCAGCAGTTTCGCAAACCGGGCCAACGATGTCATAAAAGCGTGCTTCGCCCTGCCCGGCATCGACAGTTTCAATCCGCTGCCAGGCATCGTAAAGCGCGGGGCGAAGCAAATCGGTCATCGCCGCATCCACAATCGCAAAATCACGATGCCCGGTTTTGATGTATTCCACCTGGGTGACTAATAGCCCGGCTTCACCAACAATGGCGCGCCCCGGCTCCATGAGTATCCGCTGTGGGCGATTGGCCAGCAGTGGTTTGATGGCCGTTGCTAAGGCCGCGGGTGTGGGCGGGGTCTCATCTTGATACGCTATTCCCAGGCCGCCGCCAATATCTAAGTGCTCCAGAATAATGCCCTGTTCGGCCAACCGGTCGACCAGCGCCAAGCTGCGCGATAGCGCATCCACTAATGGCTCGATTTCGGTGAGCTGCGAGCCAATATGAAAATCCAGCCCGGTAATATTTAGCCCGGGTAATTGAGCGGCGTGCGCATACACCGCCCCGGCACGATGGATATCGATGCCAAACTTATTATCTTTAAGCCCGGTTGAGATGTAGGGATGCGTGCGGGCGTCGACATCGGGGTTGACGCGCAGCGATATGGCCGCTGTTTTTCCAAGCGCCTGAGCAATTTCTGAGATGCGCTCAAGCTCGGCTTCTGATTCGACATTAAAGGCCAAAATACCCACTTCTAATGCACGGGTAATTTCAGCGCGGCTTTTGCCAACGCCTGAGAAAACAATCTTTTGCGGCTGCCCGCCGGCTTTTAATACCCGCTCAAGCTCGCCACCTGAAACAATGTCAAAGCCGCTGCCAAGCTTGGCGAGCAACTGCAAAATGGCCAGATTGGCGTTGGCTTTTACCGCATAACAGATGAGGTGTTCGCGGTCGGCAAAGGCGGCATCGTAGGCGCGCCATGCCTGCTCAATTGCGGCGCGAGAATACAGATAAAGCGGCGTACCAAAACGCTCGGCTAACGCAGAGACCGCGCAGCCCTCAATGTTTAGCTCACCTTGCTGGCGACTAAAACTCATGATTCGCTCGTTGCTTCACCTTCACTGGGTGGTGCATCCGGTGGCATCGTTAGCCCCCCTTTCACACCGCAGCCGGTGAGGATGAAGAGGCTGAGTACTAATGCAAGCAGCTGTGTCGGTCGCGACATGGGGCAGTCTCCTTTTATTGGCGCGTAGTATACCTGCTGTGGCAGGCTTGCGGTTTATCGTGTTCTGACAGGAGTGATCCTAGCAATGAGCGAAGCGTTGCTCGAAACCGTGGAAGTCGGCCCGGCTGATGCCAAGGCCAGTGTGATTTGGTTGCATGGCTTAGGTGCCAACGGCCACGATTTTGAACCGATTGTGCCTGAGCTTCAGCTACCTGCCGATGCGTCGGTGCGGTTTGTCTTCCCGCATGCTCCTGAGCAAGCGGTGACGGTGAACGGCGGCATGGTAATGCCGGCCTGGTATGACGTTTATGGCCTAACAGCAGGTACACCGGTAGATGAGCCAGGCCTAGATCGAGCCGCCGGCTGGGTTGAGGCATTAATTGCGCGCGAGGCAAACCGTGGTGTGCCCGCCTCTCGCTTGGTGCTGGCTGGGTTTTCGCAAGGCGGTGCCTTAGCGCTGCATACCGGGTTGCGTTATACCGATGGCTTAGCTGGCGTGATGGGGCTTTCTACCTATTTGCCGCTGCGCGATCATTTAGCGCAGGCGCGGGCAAGTGCCAATCGGCAGACGCCAATTTTTCTTGCCCATGGCCATCAAGACCCGGTGCTGTCTTTTGAAATGGGTCAGACCGCACGCGATGCGCTTGAAGCGCTTGGCTATCCCGTGGCATGGCATGAATACCCCATGGCGCATCAGGTGTGCCTTGAAGAGATTCGTGCGGTGGGTCAGTGGCTGACCGAGCGCTTGGGGCTGGCCCGCTAGTCGTTGGCCAGCCGATCGCGCGCGGCCGCCACTTGGCTACGCACTTGAGCCGGTGCCGTGCCACCAAAATGGTTGCGTGCGGCAACGGAGCCTTCCAGCGTAAGCACTTCAAAGACGTCTTGTTCAATTGCATCGGAAAAGCGCTGTAGTGTTTCTAGTGATAGGTCAGCCAAATCACATTGTTGGGTAACGCCTAGAGCAACGGCTTGGCCCACAATGGCATGCGCATCACGAAAGGCAACGCCTCGGCGTACGAGGTAATCGGCTAGATCAGTAGCGGTGGCAAACCCCGCTTTAGCCGCATTGCGGGTGTGATCGCGATTCACACTCATTGCTGGGATCATATCGGCAAAGGCGCGCAGGCTATCTCTGAGTGCATCAGCGGCGTCAAAGAGCGGTTCTTTGTCTTCTTGATTGTCACGGTTATAGGCCAGGGGCTGCCCCTTCATTAGGGTAAGTAATGTGTGCAGGGCGCCCTGCACGCGCGCACTTTTACCCCGCACAAGCTCTGCAACATCTGGGTTTTTCTTTTGCGGCATGATTGAGCTGCCGGTGCAAAATCGATCAGGCAGCTCAATAAAACCAAACATGGGCGAGGCCCAGAGCACTAATTCCTCTGCCATACGCGAGAGATGCGTCATCGTTAGTGCCGCGGCCGAAGTAAATTCAATGGCAAAATCACGATCGGACACCGCATCAAGCGAATTGCGTGTGGGGTGGTCAAAACCGAGCTCAGCACAGGTTTGTTGCCGATCGATTGGAAAGGTGGTGCCTGCTAAGGCCGCCGAGCCAAGTGGCATTTGATTCATACGCTGACGGGCGTCAATAAACCGCCCCTCATCGCGCACCAGCATTTCATACCAGGCCAGCATATGGTGGCCAAAGCTTACGGGTTGGGCCACCTGCAAATGGGTAAAGCCCGGCATGATGGTATCGGCTTCTTGCTCGGCTAAATCAACTAGGCCTTTTTGGAAATGACGCAGCAGCGCAACAGTCTCATCGGTGGCCGCACGCAACCACAGCCGAATATCGGTTGCAATTTGGTCGTTGCGTGAGCGCCCCGTGTGTAGTCGCTTGCCCGCCTCGCCAATGCGCTCGGTTAGGCGTGCTTCGATGTTCATATGCACATCTTCGAGCGCTGGATCCCACGGAAACTGCCCCGCCTCAATTTCTTGCTCGATGGCATTCAGGCCTTCGATAATTTGCTCGGCATCGGCTTGTGTGAGCACTCCAACATCCGCAAGCATGCGTGCATGTGCGCGTGAGCCGCGAATATCTTCGCGATAGAGTCGACGGTCGTAGTGTTCTGAAGCGGTAAATTGCGCAACAAATGCGTCTGTGGCTTCAGTAAAACGCCCGCTCCACAGCCCTTTTTTATCTTTTTTGTTCATAAACGCCAGTATATCAGCCGTTATAACTACCGAATAATTTGCGCAACCTGTGAACCAGTCGGCGTTACCGGTTGTCGGCTTCATCCATCCTCTGTGTTACCGGCTATCTGTGCCGGCATTGCGAAAACATTGGAGGCAAATCGATGGATATTATCATCGCAAGTGAAAGTTTAAATGTTCGTCAGGCTTTGGTGCGGCAGCTGATGCCGAGTGCAGAAATTACTGTGCAGGCCTTACTTAAGGATCCGGCGGAACTATGGGATTACTGCCAGCAGCAGGCCGTAGACGTCGTCTTATTACACGCGGCATCGGCAACGCATGATTATCTGCAAACCGCCGTTATGGTGGGCCAGCAACCGGGTGCACCGGCTATTGTGTTTGTGGCAGAGGCGCAGGATCCGCTTATTAGCGTGTATCGCCAAGCAGCGCTGCCCTTTTTGTATCACCCCATGGCAACCCTCGATATTGTGAATCGTCTGCGCCTGGCGCGACCAATGTCAGCTGCGCAAATCGAGCGGTTGCAAACCGATGTTGAGGGCGGCGATTCACGGGCGCATTTATTATGCCGCCGGCGCACGGGCCTAGGGCTCATTCCGGTATCGGCGGTGCGGTGCTTTGTGGCCGATCATAAGTACGTCACGGTCGAGCATGAGGCGGGTGAGGATTTAATCGAAGACTCATTGGTGCAGTTGGAGGCAGAGTTTGGCGGGCGGTTTTTACGGTTGCATCGGAGTGCGTTGGTGGCACGTGATTCGCTGCGCGGTATCGAAAAAGACCTCGACGGCCGTGTGCATGCGCTTGTGGCGGGAACGCAGCAGCGCTTGCCGATTAGTCGGCGGCATTTGCCCCGGGTTAGGCGTTGGTTAAAGGACGCTGCATCGCCGCCACATTAGACGTTTTTATTTTGCTCAGGGCCCATCAGGCGGTATGGTTTGCGCACGTAACCACCGCCGAGAGCCCTGAATGTCCAGACCAACCAGTATTAAAATTGCAACCCGTCGTAGCCCCCTTGCTATGTGGCAGGCAGAGCATGTGGCCGCCCGCTTAAAGCACCTGCACCCGGGGTTGGAAGTTGAACTGGTCGGAATGTCCACCCGAGGTGATGAAATTACCGATCGCCCACTCATGGCCGTGGGCGGTAAAGCATTATTTGTTAAGGCATTAGAAGAAGGCATGCTAGCTGGGCGGGCTGATATTGCGGTGCATTCGATGAAAGATGTGCCGGCGGTGGTGCCCGGTGCCTTTCGCTTACCCGTTATTTTAGATCGTGATGATCCACGCGATGCATTTGTTTCAGAGAAATATGACACGGTGGATGCCCTACCCGCCGGCGCGCGGGTGGGTACCGCAAGCTTGCGCCGCGAGTGTCAGTTGCGGGCACGTCGCCCCGATCTGCAGGTTGAGTCGCTGCGCGGCAATGTGCAAACGCGGCTGAGTAAGCTTGAGTCTGGAGAATTTGATGCCATTATTTTGGCCGCTTCGGGGCTTAAGCGCCTTGGCATGGCTGATCGGATTCGTGCCGCCATCCCGCCAGAAGAAAGCCTTCCAGCGGTGGGCCAGGGTGCGCTGGGTATTGAATGCCGTGCTGAAGATGACACGGTGATGGCCCTGCTGGCGGGCCTGAATGATCCGGATACGCACGATCGAGTAACTGCCGAGCGTGCCGTTAATGCGCGGCTTGAGGGCAGCTGTCATGTGCCATTGGCCGCTTATGCCGAGCTTGAGGGGCAAGATGGATTATGGCTTCGAGCGCTGGTGGCCAGCCGTGATGGAACGCAGGTTTTACGTGCGGAACAGCGGGGTAGCCGCAGCGATGCCGAAGCGATCGGTGAGGCAGTTGCCCAAGCGCTGCTTGCTCAGGGTGCCGCTGAGTTGCTGGCGGCGGTGGAGTAAGACCGTGAGCCTGCCCCTGGAAGGCCAGCGCGTGCTTGTCACCCGCCCTGCCGGGCATGGCGATAGTCTCGTATCAACGCTGGAAAACGCCGGTGCGCAGGTGCTCCATCGCCCCACATTGGCTTTAGTTCCCAATCAGGCGCCTCTGCCGGTGCTGGATTTGCCCCCAGATTGGATTGTGTTTGTCAGCCCCTTTGCGGTAGACACCGGTTGGCCGCGGCTACCCCTTGCGTGGCAGCAAACCGCGCGTTTGGCCGCGGTAGGGCCCGGGACTGCTAGCGCGATGATCGCGCACGGGGCGTTATCGGTGATAGCGCCACCACAAGGTGGGGGCGCTGAGGCGTTGCTGGCAGCGCCCGAATTTGCCCCGCAGGCCGGGCAAACCGTGTTGCTTGTGTGTGGCACAGGCGGCCGGCAGCAGCTACAACAAACGCTGCGCGCGCAAGGTGTGCAGGTTGTAGAAGCGGTGGTTTACGATCGACAACCCGCGGCTGCGCAGTTGAACGTGCCTGAGGGCTGGCAGCAAAGCGCGCTGGATTTTTTGATTGTCACAAGTGCTGCGGGATTGGAATATTTACTCGGCATGGCAGGGCCATCCGCGCTACAGTGGCTTAAACAAGGCCGTTTGGTTACGGTAAGTGAACGGCTGGCGCAGGCAGCCGTGATGGCGGGGTTTGCCGACCCTGTTGTTGCCGCTGGCGCTGATGATGCAGCCTTGCTGGCAGCCCTGTCTGCTCGCGTAGGGAGTACGAAATGAGCGATAAAAAAGACCTTGAAGCGGAACCAACGCCGGAAGACCCGAAGACACCGGACACCCCGGACACCTCGGTAACCCCGGGCTCTTCAGAGCCGGTTGATAAGCCGGCAAAGCCCAGTCGCCTATGGCCCGTGATGGCCTTTCTTTTGATTGGTTTGATTGCGGCTGCGGGTGGTGGTGCCGGTTGGTATTTTGATCAGCGCTTAAATGAGCAGGCTGTTGTTCAACAAAACCTTGTTTCTGACGTGCAGCAGCAGTTGGGCGAAATGGCCGGACGAGTCACGGTGCTTAACCAAGCGCTGGAGTCCCGCCTTGAGGGGGTGGCGCGGCTTGAAAATCGCGTGGATGATCTGCGCGATGCCTTAAGCCAACAGGCAGAAGAGTCTGAGGAAACCAACTGGCAAGAGGCAGAGGCCGCTTGGCTGGCAAGGTTGGCCATTAATCGCCTGCGGTTTAATGCCGATTACGAAGGGGCGCTAGAGGCCTTAAAGACGGCCGATGGGTTGCTGGCTGAGATGGGAGGCGCAGGCATTGATGGGCGCGCCGCCATTGCTGAGGCGGTAGATCGGGTACTGCAGGCTGATCGCCCAGAAACACCGCTAATTACGCAAGGCTTAACGGCACTGGCCGAGCGCTTGGATGCATTACCGCTGGCCCAAGACATTGAGCCAACCGCTGGCAGCGCAGAGCCTTTAGCAGAAACAGAGCCAACACCCACGGGTGCTTGGGAACGAGTACAGCGCGCTTGGAGCCGGTTTGTGGCCGGTTTAGAAGGGCTGGTGGTGGTAAGCCGAGACCGTACAGTTGTGCCATTGCCAGATCCAGAAGAGCGATTTTTGCTGCAGCAAACCCTGCAAATGAAGGTGGAGTCAGCACGGCTTGCCGCTTTAGTGGGTGATGCCGAAGTTTATGACGCAGCCCTAGTGCAGATTGATGGCTGGGTTGGCGCGTACTTCGATACGCTAGCGCCTGAGGTGGTTGATGTGCGTGAGCGGATTAGCGAGTTGCGTGAGCGCATCGTGGTTGCTGAGCCGCCCAACATTCAAGGGCCATTGCAAGGCCTTGTTAATGCGATAGGAGACGAATGATGCGTCGGCTGCTGCTTATGGTGGTCGTTCTCGTTGGCAGTGTTGCGGCGGCACTGTGGTTTGATCGCCAAAACGGATTTGTGCTCATTCGACTGGGTGAATTGACGGTGCAGGCTAGCCTGTTTATTGCCGTTTTAGGCCTGGCAGTGGCATGGGCAGCCGTCACGCTGGTGCTATGGATTATACGAGGAATATCGCGTACGCCATCCGGGCTAAAGGAGCGCTGGGATAATCGTCAGCTAGTGCGCTCACGCGAGCATTTGGTTGACGCGTTAATTGAGTTAGCAGAGGGGCGCTATAGCGATGCCCGCCGGCATTTATCGGGCACCGCGGAAAAATCAGAATTACCGCTGTTTAGTCATTTGCTTTCTGCAGTGGCAGCGCAGCGAGAAGACGACTGGCAGGCGCGAGATGAAGCCTTAGCGCTTGCCGATCAAGCAGAGCCGCGGGCAAGAGTGGCGGTGGGGCTGCTGCAAGCTCAGCTGCAGGCCGAGGTTAGACAGTGGGAAGAGGCCATTGCAACGCTGGGCTGGTTGCGTGAGCAGGCACCAAGAAACCATCGCGTACTCACACTATATGCCCAAGCCTTAGAGGCCGTGGGTGATGATGAGGGCCTGGCGAATCTGCTGCCCGAGTTGCGACGAGAAAAAGCCTTACCTGAGGAGCGTATTGTGCGCATCGAAGCGCATGCTTTTGAGCAGGCATTGCTGGACTTAGGGCCGGATGCAACCGCCCGTGATCTTGAGGCGGTTTGGAAGCGCTTGCCGCGCAACCGCCAGGCCGACAGCCTGCTGCGTGCGCGCTATTTGCGGGCCTTAATGGCCGCCGGTTGCCCAGCGCATGCACTGCAGTTACTCAAGCGGTGGCTTAAGGCGCGTTGGGATGCCGTGTTGGTGGATGTGTTTGGTGAGATCGTCTCTGACCCGCCCCATCAAGCGTATGAGCAGGCGCAGCAATGGCTTAATGAACGCCCCGAAGATGCCGATTTGCTTTTTGCCGCGGCGCGGCAGGCGATGCATTGTGAGTTATGGGGACAGGCACGCAGCTACTTAGAGGCAGCCGCAGCGCGTAGCGATCGCTCTGATATCGATCAAGCCCTCGCCGAGCTTTATGAGCAGCTCGGCGAGAGTGATCAGGCACGGCTTGCTTACCGCAGCGCGCTAGACCACCAGCGTGGTTGAGCCGGTGGTCTGACGGCTCTCTAGCGCGGTATGTGCAGCCCCCGCATCTTTGAGCGGGTATTGATGTGCCGCATGAATATGAATTTCTCCCTGCCGAACGCGGGCAAATAGCGCCTCTGCCGCCTCGAGCAGTGATTCTCGGGTATCGATGTAGTCAAACAAGGTGGGGCGCGTTAAAAACAACGAGCCTTTGCGGGCCAGAACCCCAACCTCGATAGCAGGCGGTGGGCCGGAGGACTGACCAAAGCTCACTAACAACCCGCGTTTGGCCAATGAATCCAGTGAGCTGGCCAGCGTGCTAGCACCAACGGAGTCGTATACCGCACGCACACCCTGCCCGCCTGTTAGATCACGGACTTGGCTGGCAACATCCTCGGCATCGTAAAGCACGGTATGGGTACAGCCATGGGCTTTTGCCAGTGCGGCTTTTTCTGCATTACCTACCGTACCGATCACGTTTGCACCGATGGCGGCCGCCCATTGACACAGGATAAGCCCAACCCCGCCGGCGGCGGCATGCACTAAAATGTGATCACCCGCTTGAATGTTGATAACCCGTTGCAACAGCATGTGGGCCGTCATGCCCCGCAACATCATGGCGGCTGCCGTGGCGTTATCGATGTCATCGGGCAATGGAACGAGCCGATCGGCGGGCATAACCCGCTCGCTGGCATAGGCACCTACTGGCGGTGTGGCGTAGGCAACGCGCTGACCGGCGCGTAGCGTATCTACCCCGGGCCCAACGGCAATTACCTCTCCGGCCGCTTCCATACCAGGGGTAAATGGCAGTGCCGGGGGCGGGTAGAGGCCTGTGCGAAAGTACACATCGATAAAGTTCACGCCAATATGGGTTTGCTTTAGCAATACCTCGCCAGTATTGGGCGTGGGCGTATCGACCGATTCTAGTTGCAACTGCTCGGGCCCACCGTGGGCGTGAATGCGAATGGCTTGACTCATTTAGCATCCTCCTCGGCGGCGATCGCCGCTTCAACGGCGGCCAATGCCGTCATATTTACAATACCGCGTACGGTCACCGATGGCGTCAAGATATGGGCAGGCTGCGCCATGCCTAAAATAATTGGCCCAATCGAGACCGCATCGGTTACGGTTTTTAATAAGTTAAACGCAATATTGGCGGCATCCAAGGTTGGCATGATGAGCAAATTGGCCTGGCCTTCCAATCGGGAGTTCGGGAAAATCCGCTCACGAACGGCTTCACTCAATGCCGCATCGCCGTGCATTTCCCCTTCCACTTGCAGCTGATCATCGCGATCTTCGATTAGGCTGAGTGCCTGGCGCATTTTGAGTGCTTGTGGGTCCTCTGAGGTGCCAAAGTTCGAATGCGAAAGCAACGCCACTTTGGGCGTGATGCCAAAGCGACGAATCTCATCGGCAGCCAGTACGGTCATTTCAGCAATTTGCTCAGCCGTTGGGTTCTGATTGATATAGGTATCGCACAGGAATAGCGTTCCTTTAGGGGTGATGATGGCATTCATGGCAGCAAGGTTGCGTACACCTTTGCGCCGTCCAACAACCTCATTCACATAATCCAGCTGGCGATGGTACTTACCAACCATGCCAGCCAGCATGGCATCGGCCTCACCCCGCTTGATCATCAACGCAGCAATCACGGTGTTGCGGGTGCGCACGATTTGCCGCGCCCGATCGGGCGAGATACCCCGGCGCTCCATGAGTGAATGGTAAAGCTGCCAGTACTCGCGGAAGCGAGGATCATCTTCGGGGTCGACCAGCTCGACATGTTCATCCAGCTTAAGACGTAAACCCAGCCGTTCGATGCGCATTTCAACCACGCGGCGACGGCCAATAAGAATGGGTTTCGCTAAGCCATCATCAACGACAACCTGCACGGCCTGGAGCACCCGCTCGTCTTCACCATCACCGTACACAACGCGTTTGGTGTTTTGGCTTGCCCGCTCAAACATGGGCTTCATGAGTAGCCCTGACTGGAAGACGTAATCGGATAAACGCCGACGATAAGCCGTGAAATCGTCAATTGGCCGTGTGGCCACACCACTTGCCATGGCGGCCTTGGCCACCTCGGGAGCAATCCGTGTGATTAGGCGCGGGTCAAAGGGCTTAGGAATCAAATATTCCGGACCAAATGAAAGTGGCTGTCCGCCATAGGCGGCAACCACCACATCAGACGACTCCATCGTCGCAATGTCGGCAATAGCGCGCACGCAGGCTTTTTTCATTTCATCGTTAATGGTCGTGGCGCCAACATCCAGTGCGCCGCGGAAAATAAAAGGAAAACAAAGGACGTTGTTCACCTGGTTGGGATAATCCGAACGTCCGGTTGAGATAATGGCATCGGGCCGCACTTTTAAGACTTCTTCCGGCCAAATTTCAGGGGTTGGGTTGGCCAAGGCCATAATCATCGGCTTATCGGCCATTTCTGCCACCATCTCGGCGGTTAGTACGCCCGGTGCAGAGAGGCCAAGAAAAATATCAGCGCCGCGAATGGCCTCAGCCAGTGTGCGGCACTCGGTGTCGTTGGCGTACACGGCTTTGCGCGGGTCCATGTATTCCTTGCGCCCCGCATAAATCACGCCTTTGCGATCGGTTGCAATAATATTCTCGCGGCGCAAGCCCATGGAGACAAGCAAATCAAGGCAGGCGATGGCTGATGCGCCGGCACCCGAGGTGACTAAGCGAACATCATCAAATTCCTTACCCACTAGGCGTAAGCCGTTGTAGATCGCGGCAGCGGCCGTAATGGCGGTGCCATGCTGATCATCATGAAACACGGGGATGTTCATGCGCTCGCGCAGCTTCTCTTCCACCTCAAAGCACTCAGGCGCTTTAATGTCTTCTAGGTTAATGCCGCCAAACGTGGGCTCAAGGCTGGCGATAATTTCAATCAGTCGCTCGGGGTCTTTTTCGTCTACTTCAATATCAAAGACATCAATGCCGGCGAACTTTTTAAATAAAACCCCTTTACCTTCCATGACCGGCTTAGACGCCAGTGGGCCAATTGCGCCAAGCCCGAGTACGGCCGTGCCGTTGGTGATCACACCCACAAGGTTACCCCGTGCGGTCATATTGGCGGCTTCTTTCGGGTCTTCAACAATCGCTTCACAAGCTGCTGCCACGCCAGGACTATAGGCCAGCGCTAAGTCGCGTTGGTTGGCCAGTGGCTTGGTCGGAGTCACCTCTATTTTTCCCGGCGTGGGGTAGCGATGGTATTCAAGTGCGCTTTTTTTAAAGTCCTCGGACATGATGTTTTCCTGTCAAAAATGAATGAAGTTCTGTGGCAAAGGCGTCGGGCTTTTCGGCATGAACCCAATGCCCAACGCCATCGATGCAATGCAGAGTTGCTGCGGGGAAAAACTGCCGGATCGTTGCATGGCTTGATGGCAGTACATAGTCGGATTGTCCGCCGTAGACAAAATGAGCCGGCCCATCCCATTGCCGGCCGCTTAGCGAGGCAGGCCAATCCTGAAGCTCGGGTAACTGATCAGCAAGAATATCGAGCGGTAGGCGCCAGGCCCATTGGTTGTCCTGCCGCACGAGGTTGGTGAGTAAAAACTGACGCACGGGCGTATTGGGTATGGATTTACTGAGTGCTTGGTCGGCATCTTCACGCGAATTTACCGCGGTTAGATCGAGAGCCTGCATGGCGTTAATTAGGCTGCCATGCTCGCGGCTATGGTCATAAGTAACGGGTGCGATATCCACCACCATTAAGCCGCTAACGCGAGTCGGCTCGAGCAAAGCCGTGGCCATGGCCACTTTTCCGCCCATGCTATGGCCCACCAGCTTGGCCTGATCGATATTCTCTTTATCGAGCAGATCAATGATATCCGCTGCTAGCGTGGTGTAGCGCATATCAGGGTGATGGGGTGCGCGGCCATGACAACGCAAATCCGGTGTGTAAAGGGTGTAATCCTTCTCAAACCGCCGAGCGATGCTGCGCCAGTTGTTGCCTGAGCCGTATAGCCCATGTAATAAAATGGCCGGCTGACTCATGGGCTGATCTCCAGCCCACCGGCGGTTAATTGGCGAAGTTCTTCCACCGCCACACTGAGCATAGTGAGGTCAGGTTGTGCCGCGCTGGCGATTTGCTCTGTGGTTTGTTTGAAAAACTCCACACGGTCTTGGTTGGCTTCCATCCAATCGGCAATACGCTCAGCTGGGTTTTTCTTTTGACTGCCCGTTAGGATCGACTCAGTCAGTCGGCGATGCTCACTAAACAGTGCCTCTAATAGTCCGCGGCGATGCCGGGTTTGCCAGTTATCGGCCGGTGTGAAGTCACCCAGCGCTTCGCGCAGGCGGTTTAAATCGAGCGCGTTTGCCGCACCAAAATGCACGCGGGCGGTGGTTTCAAGGCTAGCAGCAGCGGTTTGCGATGCTTCGTGTACATCAAACGCGGTTGCCATCATGGGCAGCCTTGCTAGTCGGGTGGCGAGTGATTTAGACAGCCCAAGTTCACTCAAGCGCGCATATCGCTCTTCCAGCCAGGCAAGATCGGTTTCGGCCACAAATTCAGGCAATCTTTCAGCCAGCTGCGCAATCGGCGGCTGCATGCGGTTAACCAGTTGGGTTTGCTCAATTGGCTGCGGGCAGTGGCGCAGCAGCCAAAGTGTGCCACGCTCCTGCAGATCTCCCATTTCATGCAACAAGGCATGCTGCGCTTGCGCCGGAATATGGTTATCGAGGGCATCAACCTCATGCCATAGCCCGCGTAAGCCATGGATGTCTCGGGTGGCTAAATACGCCCGAATGGCCTCGGTTAAGCTTACACCCGTGCTATCGCTGATACGCATTAAAAAGGTGGCGCCCATGCGGTTGAGCACATGATTGATCAGATCGCTGGCAATAATCTCTTGGCGCAGCGGATGTTCGTCAATCCGCTTGGCAAAGCGCTCGCGCAACGGGCTAGGGAAGTAATGCAGCAGCGCTTCTAAGTTTTCTGTGCCCGTGACTAAATCTGATTCGAGCAACGCCTCGTAGCCTTGGATTTTGGCATAAGCCAGCAAAATGGAGAGCTCGGGCCGCGTTAGCCCGCGGCCCTGTTGCTGGCGTTCGGCCAGTATTTCATCATCGGGGAGTTGCTCGACCGCTCGATCAAGCTGCCCTTCCCGCTCGAGCGCCCGCAGGTAACGGGCCTGTTCATCAAGCCGCACGCTGGCGCGCTCAAACATCAGGCTGATGGCTTGGGTTTGCCGGTAGTTATTGGCTAAGACGAGCTGCGCAACCTCATCTGTCATATCAACAAGCAGGCGATTGCGTTGCTTAACGGTCAGGTCGCCATCATCCACCACACCGTTGAGCAAGATTTTAATGTTGACCTCGTGATCTGAGCAGTCAACGCCGCCCGAGTTATCGATGGCATCACTATTAATCAATCCGCCATTGGCCGCAAAAGCCACACGGCCAAGTGCGGTGATACCTAAATTACCGCCTTCGCCGATGACCTGACAGCGCAGCGCATCGGCATCGACTCGCACGGCATCGTTGGCTTTATCGCCCACATCGGCATGGCTTTCGTCGCTAGATTTAATGTAAGTGCCAATACCGCCATTCCACAGCAAATCAACCGGCGCTTTTAGGATGGCGCTAATCAGTTCATTCGGTGTTAGGCGTTCGGCATCAATCGCTAACGCGGCACGGACAGCGGCAGACAGGCGAATGGATTTGGCGGTACGTGGCCAGACCCCACCGCCCGGAGAGATTAGTGATTCGTCATAATCTTCCCAGCTTGAGCGTGGCAATTGGAATAGACGCTCGCGCTCAGCATAGGTGGTTGCTGGGTCGGGGTCGGGGTCGATAAAGATATGCCGATGATCGAATGCGGCAATGAGGCGAATGGTGCGCGATTGCAGCATGCCATTCCCAAAGACATCCCCCGACATATCCCCAATGCCGACGACTGAGACGGGCGTGGTTTGAATATCTCGCCCAAGCTCACGGAAATGCCGCTGCACCGCCACCCAGGCCCCCCGTGCCGTAATGGCCATGCCCTTGTGGTCATACCCGGTTGAGCCACCCGATGCGAACGCATCATGTAGCCAAAAATTATAGGCTTCGGCCAGTGCGTTGGCCTCATCTGAAAAAGTGGCTGTCCCTTTATCGGCGGCCACCACCAAGTAGGGGTCATCTTCATCGCGTCGAGTGACTTGTGGTGGTGGCACGATGCAGGCATCGATAATGTTATCGGTAATATCGAGCAGGCCTTGAATAAACAGCCGGTAGCAGGCAAGTACTTCTGCGGGCTGGTCTTGTCTTTGTTTGGGCAGTTGCTTGCAGACAAATCCGCCCTTGGCGCCCACCGGCACAATCACGGCATTTTTGACCATTTGCGCTTTCATTAGACCGAGCACTTCGGTGCGATAGTCTTCGCGTCGGTCTGACCAGCGTAGCCCCCCACGGGCCACTTTGCCCCCGCGAAGATGAACCCCTTCCATGCGTGGGGAGGTCACAAAAATCTCAAACGCCGGCACGGGCTTGGGAATATCGGGAATGGCTGAGGGTTGCAGCTTAAATGACAGAAATTCGCGGTGCTCACCGGTTGTTTCATTAACGCGGTAGTAGTTTGTGCGCAGTGTGGCGTTAATGGCCGCTAAAAAGCGCCGCAGGATGCGGTCATCATCAAGGCTTTCGACGTCATCAAGCTGTGCTTCGATTTCCGCGCTCAGCGTGTTTGCCACAGCTTCATCGGCAGTATCCGGCGCAAATTGCGCATGAAACAGCGCAATCAGCTTGCGGGTAATATCAGGATGTGTCGCGAGGGTGTCTTCGATGTAGGGCTGGCTGTAGCTAGTGCCAGCTTGACGCAGATACTGCGCATAACTGCGCATGATTAAGACTTCTCGCCAATCTAGGCCCGCCAACAGGATTAAGCGGTTAAAGCCATCGCTATCGGCTTTATTATGCCAAATGGCCGCGAATGCGGTTTGAAAGGTGTCGCGCAGCTCGCCACTATCTAGCGCAATGGCGGACTCATGGGATAGGCCAAAATCATGAATCCAGGCCACCGCTTGGTCACGGCGATGGATGCCATAGGGCCGTTCATCGATCACCCGCATGCCCAACTGTTCGAGTACGGGTAAAACCTCTGATAAGCCAATCGGCTCACCCACATGATAGAGCTTGAGGCGAACAATATTTTCTGGCGCTTCGAGCGGGCGATACAGGCTAATGGCAAGCGGCTGCTCGGAGGTGAGTGGCTCAAGGCGTGCAATATCTTGCGCGGCCGTCCGAGGACTGGTGTCTTCACGATAGGCGGCGCTAAAGGCCCCCGTGTAGGTTTGTGCTAATGCTGTGCCGCGCGCTTCGCCAAAGTGCTCAAGCAATGCGGTATCAAGATCATCGGACCAGGCGCGAGTGGTCTGCGCCAGTTGATCTTCAACCGCCGCATGATCAACGGTATCCGGTGCGCCTTCGCCAAGGTGAATAACAAAGTGGATGCGCGCTAAAACGGCTTCAGAGAGCTGCACGGTAAACTCTGAATGCGCCCCGCCGAACGCGGTCATTAAAATATCCTGCATGCGCTTGCGCACGGCGGTGTCATAGCGATCACGCGGTGCATAAATTAGGCAGGAGACAAAGCGGCCAAACGTATCGTGGCGTACAAACAGCCGCACCCGTTGGCGCTCTTGAAGATGCAAAATACCCACGGCAATACGGTGTAATGTGGGTGGCTCAATTTGAAAGAGCTCATCGCGGGGGAAGGTCTCAAGAATATGCGCCAGCGCCTTGCCCGCATGGCTATGGCGGCGCAGGCCGGCCCGCGTTAACACGGCCTCTACTTTGCGTCTGAGCAGGGGAATTTGGCGTGGGTTACGACTGTATGCGGCCGAGGTGTACAGGCCTAAGAAGCGATGTTCACCAATCACCTCGCCCGTCTGATTAAAGCGCTTTACCCCAATGTAATCCATATAGCCACGCCGATGTACCGTCGAACGGCGGCTTGATTTGGTGATAATTAGGGGGTCAGGGTTGCGCGCTTGCTCGCGCAATGCGGTGGGCAGCGCATCAAAACTTGCTGATGGTTGGCCCTGATGGGATGGCTCGCGCAGCAGCCCCAACCCCGAGCCTGCCGTGGCTTTAAGCGTCATCTTGCCGTTGCGCTGACGCAGGTCATAGCGGCGATAACCTAAAAAGGTGAAGTGATCGTCCAGCATCCATTCCAAAAACGCGACCACCTCGTCTCGATTACGCTCTCCAATGGGCAGTGGGTGTCTTTGTAATCCGCGCAGTGCGCGTTGGGCGGCTTGGCGCATTGGCTTCCAGTCTTCAACCGCTGCGTTTACATCGGCAATGGCAGACTCAAGGACTTTTTTAAGGGCGTTGAGCTGGCTGGTTTCGGCTTGGCGGTCTACCTCAATATGAATCCAGGCTTCCGTTTCTTTGCGGCCCAGCTCATCGGCATCGACGCGGGTAATCCGATGCGCAGCATCGCGCGAGACCTCGAGAACCGGATGCACAATCATGTGGATCATCAGCCCATATTCATTAATGGCCATCGTTAAGGAGTCGATTAAAAAGGGCTGATCGTCGGTAACGAGTTGGATAACCGTATGGGTTGATTCCCACGCGTTACGCTCGGCATCAGGGTTATAGACATGCAGCTGCGTTTTGCCGCGTGGACGCTTTTCTCCCATCGCCCAATGCGAGAGAGCCGCCCCATAAAGACTGGGAGTTTCTCGGGATGCTAAATCATCCGGGGCAACGGCAGAGTAGTAGTGCGTAAGAAAATCGCGGATCACTGCAAAACGTGCAGCCGGCCAGCGCTCTTTTGCGTACTTAATGAGGGCGTCAGTCTTCATGTTGCCATGCCTCCTGCAAGCCGCACCGCCACGCCTGCCATGTTATAGCCAACGCCCGAGCCAATCAGCGTGATGAGTTGATCATCGGTGCTCGGCTGAGATTCCAGCAAATGATCAAGCGTGATCGGTATGCAGGCTGATCCGGTGTACCCGTAGTAGTCCATTAATCGAGGCGCTTTTTCAAGCGGTATACCTAACTCGGCGCTGGTGGTGGTAATGGTGTCAGCGTTTACTTGCGTGAAAATCGCCCAATCCACATCGGTAGCCTGAAATTGTGCACCGGCAGCAAGCTCATGAAATAGCTGCGACCACCCCACTTGGTTAATTTCAGGTGGGTAGCGTTCTTTAAGCCGTACTTGGTGGTGCCCTTGTGCCAGCGCACTGCTACTGGCCGGCTCTCGTGTGCCCCCCGCTGCGATGCCCCAATGATCGGCGTACTGCCCGTCGGCCAGAAAAGCGCTGGCGCAAATGCCATCGGTTTCGCTGGGTTCCACCACAGCCGCGCCGGCACCGTCTCCGTAAAAAAAGATCATCGGATCATCAGGGTCCGCTAAACGCTGCATCAGATAAGCCCCCACTACCAGTACGCAGCGCAGCTGTGGGTTGGTGGCGATGAGGCCGGCAGCAATGGCCAAGGCGGTGGGAAAGGAAGCGCAGGCGCAGCCCACATCAAACGTGCCGGCACGACTGGCGCCGAGCTTGGCTTGCAGGATCACGCTAGTGGCCGGGGTGGTTTGATCGGGGGTGTCGGTGCCCAAAATAATCAGATCCACCTCTTTGGCCTTTCGGCCAGCGCGCGCTAGGGCCTGACGTGCCGCATGCAGGGCAAGATCCGAGGTGGCTTCTTGCGGCTCGGCCCACCAGCGCTGACGGATGCCTGAGCGTTCAGCAAACTGGTCGATAACCTCGCCCTTGCCATGGCGTTCAAAATGCGCGCGCAGTTCATCGTTGGTCACACAGCGACCCGGCAAATGCCGCCCTGTGGCAACGATGCTGGCGCTTCTGGCCATACCGAACTAGCGTTTCCGTGGCATATAAAGATCCGTTAACGTTCCCGCGGCGGCCTCGGCTGCCATCGCCACCGACTCAGACAGCGTCGGATGCGGATGAATGGTAAGCCCGATGTCGTGCATATCGGCACCCATCTCAATGGCAAGCGCCACTTCGGCAATAAGATCGCCGGCGTTGGTGCCGACAATGCCCGCGCCAATCACTCGCTCGGTGTCTTTTTCAAAAATGAGTTTAGTCACGCCCTCATCCCGCCCTAACGAGAGTGACCGGCCATTGGCCGCCCAGGGGAAGGTGCCCACTTCAACGGCCAGCCCTTCTGCCTTGGCTTGCTCTTGGGTAACGCCCACCCAGGCCACTTCAGGGTCGGTGTAAGCCACAGAAGGAATAACACGGCCATCAAAGCCGCTTTTCTCACCGCCGATTACCTCGGCTGCCACCTTGCCTTCGTGCACGGCTTTATGCGCAAGCATGGGCTGGCCAATCACATCACCAATGGCAAAGATATGTTCAACGGCGGTGCGCATTTGATCATCTGCCGCAATGCAGCCGTTATCCTGCAGCGATAGCCCGCTGGCCTCAATATTTAACCCATCGGTGTTGGGGCGGCGGCCGACCGAGACTAGAACCCGGTCAAAGCGATCTTTGGCCGGTGCTTTATCGCCCTCAAACTCAACATCAACGCCTTTATCATCAGCGCTTAGCGAGACCACGCGAGTTTTTAAGTAGATGTTGGCATAGCGCTTATCGATGATTTTGCGGAACGGTTTAACGATATCCGCATCGGCGCCGGTCATGAGGCGATCAGCCAGCTCAACCACCGTGATTTCGCTGCCCAGAGCATGATAAACCGAGGCCATTTCAAGACCAATGATGCCGCCGCCAACAATCAGCAGCCGTTTGGGGATCTCTTCAAGCTCCAGCGCATCGGTAGAGTCCATGATGCGAGGGTGTTTGAGGTCAAAACCGGGCGGGGCCACCGGGCGCGAGCCAGCCGCGATAATGCAGTGACGAAAGCGAATGGCACGGCTACCGTCGTCGGTTTCCACATTCAGGGTATGTGGGTCAGTAAAGCCCGCCTTGCCCGTTACCACTTCTACTTTGCGTTGCTTAGCAAGGCCTTGCAGGCCGCCGGTGAGTTTACCGACAACGCTTGATTTCCAGGCCTCAAGCTTTTTCAGGTCAATTTTGGGCTTGCTGAATTTAATGCCGTGATCGGCAAAAAACTCCGCGTCATCAATCACCTTAGCGGCATGCAGCAGTGCTTTGGACGGAATGCAGCCCACATTTAAGCAAACACCGCCTAGTGCGGCATAGCGCTCTACCAAAATCACTTTTAAACCCAGATCGGCGGCGCGAAATGCCGCTGAATAACCGCCTGGGCCGGCTCCAATCACGACTAAGTCGCAGTCGGCATCATCTGGGGCAGCAGCGGCTGGTGTCGGTGCCGGTGCGGGCGCAGGTTTTTCAGCGGCTGGTGCTGGCTTGTCAGCGGCTGGCGCCTCAGTTGGCGTGTTAGCGGGCGCGTCATCTGCCTCTGCGTCGGCCGCTGTGGCCAAGGCAATCAGATCGCCTTTAGCCACGCTATCGCCAACGTTCACTTTTAGTGTGGTGATGGTGCAATCAAACGGTGCCGGCACCTCCATGGTGGCTTTGTCGCTTTCCAGCGTAATCAGTGAAGCTTCTGCCTCAACGCTATCCCCCGGCGCAACCAAGATTTCGATGATTTCAACCGCATCAAAATCGCCAATATCGGGGACGCGGATTTCCTTTTCTTCTGACATAAATGCAAGCTCCTTGGCCGGCTTATAGGATAAGACGACGGAGGTCGCCCAGCAGGCTTGAGAGGTAAGTGGTAAAGCGCGCAGCGGCAGCACCGTCAATCACGCGGTGGTCGTAGGACAGGCTTAGCGGCAGCATCAACCGCGGCTGGAAGGCCTGGCCATCCCACACCGGCTGTGTGGAAGACTTAGAAACACCCAGAATAGCCACCTCTGGCGCGTTAACAATCGGTGTAAACGCCGTGCCGCCAATACCGCCAAGGCTAGAGATGCTAAAGGTGCCGCCTTGCATGTCGCCAGGGCCGAGTTTGCCATCACGCGCTTTAACCGATAGTTCGCCTAAATCGGCCGCAATGGCATAGATGCCTTTTTTGTCTGCGTCTTTAATGACGGGTACGACCAGCCCATTAGGGGTATCTACCGCAACCCCAATGTTGATGTAGTGCTTCATGATGAGCGCGGAGCCATCAGGGTTGAGCGAGCTGTTCAGGGTGGGGTGCTCACCTAGGGCTGAGGCGGCTGCTTTCACTAAAAAGGCCAGTGGCGTGAGTTTAACGCCGGCTTTTTCGGCCGCCGCTTTTTCACGCTGGCGGAATGCTTCTAGTTCCGTGATATCTGCATCGTCAAATTGCGTGACATGAGGAATGTTCAGCCAACTGCGATGTAAATGTGGCCCAGAGAGCTTTTTAATCCGTGATAGCGGTACTTCTTCAATTTCACCAAATTTGGCAAAGTCGACCGCTGGAATAGGCGGAATACCGCTGCCACCGCTGGGCGCAGCGCCAGCACTGCCGCCACCGCTCAGCGCGCTCTTAACAAAACTTTGCACATCTTCGCGAGTGATTCGGCCCTTGCGGCCCGTCCCTTTGACTTCACCCAGCGGAACACCGAGCTCACGGGCAAAACGCCGTACTGACGGGCTGGCATGTGCCAGTTTGCCATCTGATGGCGCTGCGGCGGGCGCAGGTTCTGGGGCAGGTTCAGCCTTGGGCTCAGCTTTAGCCGCCGGCTCAGGTTTTGACTCTGGCTCGGGTGCCGGTTCGGGCTCAGGCTCAGGCTCAGATTTAGATTCAGGTTCAGCGGCCGCTTCGGCCACTTCGATTTTAGCCACGGCGGTGCCTTCAGAAACCTGATCGCCCGCGCTGATTAAAATCTCCTTAATGGTGCCGCTAAAGGGGGAGGGCACCTCCATGGTTGCCTTGTCACTCTCTAAGGTAATGAGTGAATCTTCAGCGGCGACGGTATCGCCGGGACCCACCAAAATCTCAATGACATCAACGGCATCGAAATCGCCAATGTCGGGAACGGTAATTTCCTTGACCTCTGCCACGCAAACTCTCCTTTAACCGAAAACCCTCAGACAGTGCTGGGGTTAGGTGCTTCGGTATCGATATCGTATTTTTTGATCGCCTTGGTTACCTGATCTGCTTTGATAACCCCTTCATCGGCCAGCGCTTTGAGCGCTGCCACGGTCACGTAGTAGCGATCGACTTCAAAGAACCGGCGTAGGTTCTCTCGGGTGTCTGAGCGGCCATAGCCATCGGTGCCGAGGGTCACGAAATGCCGATCTAAATAGGGGCGAATTTGATCAGGGAAGCTGCGCATGTAATCGGTAGACGCCACGATTGGCCCTTCGTACTTCTCAAGGCACTCACGAACATACGGGGTACGTGGTTTTTGCTCGGGATGCAGCAAGTTCCAGCGCTCACAATCAATGCCATCACGGCGTAGTTCAGTAAACGATGGACAGCTCCAGATATCTGAATCAACACCCCAGTCTGCTTTGAGCAGCTCGGCGGCGGCCATCACCTCAATTAAGATGGTGCCCGAGCCCATCAGCTGCACACGCTTTTTGCCACGACCGCCCTTTTGCAACAGGTACATACCGCGGCGAATGCCTTCTTCAGCGCCTTTTGGCATGGCGGGCTGATGATAGTTTTCGTTCATCATCGTGATGTAGTAGAAAACCGGCTCTTGGTCTTCATACATCCGCCGCATTCCATCCTGAATGATAACGGCCATTTCGTAAGCAAAGGTGGGGTCGTAGGAAATGCAGTTCGGAATAGTGGCACTCATTAAGTGGCTATGACCGTCTTCATGCTGCAGGCCTTCACCGTTGAGTGTTGTGCGGCCAGCAGTGCCACCCATCAGAAAACCTTTAGCCTGCATGTCGCCGGCCGCCCACGCCAAATCACCAATCCGCTGGAAACCAAACATCGAGTAGTACGCATAAAACGGGATCATCTCGACGCCGTGATTGGCATACGCGGTGGCCGCTGCAATCCAGCTGGACATGGCGCCCGCTTCGTTAATGCCTTCCTGCAGAATTTGGCCCTTTTGGTCTTCGCGATAGTACATGAGCTGGTCGGCATCTTGGGGCTCGTAGAGCTGCCCCTTGGGTGCATAAATACCAATTTGCCGAAACAGCCCTTCCATACCAAAGGTGCGTGCCTCATCGGGCACGATGGGCACTAAACGCGGTGCGAGTGTTTTATCACGCGCAATTACAGACAAGGCCCGCACATAGGCCATGGTGGTCGACATTTCCCGCTCGCCACTGTCTTTGAGCAGTACATCAAAAGCCGAAAGATCGGGCGCTTTTAATGGCTCGGCGGTAACGTTGCGCGCCGGCAGATGCCCACCGAGTTCATCACGCCGCTCTCTGAGATATTTAATCTCTGGTGAGTCTTCAGGGGGGCGGTAAAAGGGAGCATCGGCCACTTTGTCGTCTGGCACTGGAATTTGGAAACGATCCCGAAATTCTTTAAGTGCTTGCTCGGCCATCTTCTTTTGTTGATGGGTAATGTTTTGGCCTTCGCCCGCTTCGCCCATGCCATAGCCTTTGACGGTTTTGGCAAGAATAACGGTGGGTTGGCCGGTATGCTCGGTGGCGGTTTTGTAGGCGTTATACACCTTAGAGGGGTCGTGGCCACCGCGATTTAAACGGTAAATGTCGTCATCCGATAGGTTGGCCACCATTTCTTTAAGCTCAGGATACTTACCAAAGAAGTGCTCTCGCGTGTAGGCACCGCCTTTTGCTTTAAAGTTTTGGTATTCGCCATCAACGGCTTCTTCCATGCGCTGCCGCAGCAGGCCAGCATGATCCTGCGCAAGCAGCTTGTCCCAAGCCGAACCCCAAATGACTTTAAGCACATTCCACCCGGCACCGCGGAATTCGCCTTCAAGCTCTTGAATGATTTTGCCGTTGCCACGGACCGGGCCATCGAGGCGCTGCAGGTTGCAGTTGACCACAAAGATAAGGTTGTCGAGTTCCTCACGGGCGGCAACGCCGATGGCGCCCAAGCTCTCGGGCTCATCCATTTCGCCATCGCCACAAAACACCCACACCTTGCGGTTGCTGGTATCAACAATGCCGCGATTGTGGAGGTATTTTAGAAAGCGCGCCTGATAAACGCCCATGATGGGGCCTAAGCCCATGGAGACTGTGGGCAGCTGCCAAAAGTCAGGCATCAGCCAGGGGTGTGGGTAAGAGGACAGCGGCTTGCCGGTTTTAGCAAGATCAGCCCTAAAGTTATGTAAGTCTTCTTCGCTCAAGCGGCCCTCTAAGAAGGCGCGGGCGTAAATACCGGGTGCCGAATGACCCTGTATAAAAATCAGATCGCCACCATGATCTTCGGTGGCGGCATGCCAGAAGTGGTTAAAGCCGACTTCGTAGAGCGTGGCAGATGAGGCAAACGAGGCAATATGCCCACCAATGCCATCGCGATCACGGTTTGCCTGCACGACCATCGCCATGGCGTTCCAGCGAATGATCGAGCGAATTCGTTTTTCGAGCGCGCCATCGCCGGGCATGGGCGCTTCGAGATGCGTTGGAATGGTGTTTTGGTAGGCAGTTGTGGCCTTAAAAGGAAGCTGGCCACCGCTGCGTCGGGCCGCATCAACCAAGCGTTCGAGCAAAAACTGCGCACGTTCTGGCCCGTCATATTCAAGAACGGATTGAATGGCTTCGAGCCACTCCCGAGTCTCTTGCGGATCCGGGTCACCCGGCGTCGGCATCGGCTTGATTATTGCTGCCATCGATTACCTCTTTTTTACTATCTCGCCGCATCAGATTAACGCCCCATTTTGCTTCTGGCTAGCGCTTAAAGTGACGTAGGCTATTGTTGCAGTGCGGAAAATTCCGCGTTAAGCATCCCGCCAAAGTACCCGAGTCTGTTAGCGATGTAACCCCATCATTTAAGACTGTGGGGAACAAATGATGTGATAAAGGCTGCAGGCGGAGGCTCAAACCCACTGTCGTGGGACGAGATAATAATCCGTCAGTTCCGCCTCTGCTGAGCCCTCCTCGGCCGTGTATCCATACTCCCATCGAGCCAATGGTGGCATGGACATCAGGATGGATTCGGTGCGCCCTCCCGATTGAATCCCAAAGCGAGTGCCGCGGTCATAGAGCAGGTTAAACTCAACGTAACGACCGCGTCGGTAGAGCTGAAAGGCGCGTTCGTGCTCGGTAAATGGTGTTGCCTGGCGGGCATGAACAATCGGCAGATAAGCGGGTAGGTAGGCATTGCCAACAGCCTGCATTAAGCCAAAAGCCGCATCAAAACCGCCTTCATCGTAGTCATCAAAAAACAATCCGCCAATGCCACGCGCTTCGTTGCGATGGGGTAGGTAGAAGTAGTCGTCGCACCATTTTTTAAAGCGCGGGTAAAGCGTTTCTCCAAACGGCGTGACCGCCTCTTTGGCAATACGATGCCAATGCTGGCAGTCGGTTTTAAACGGGTAAAAGGGGGTTAAATCAAAACCGCCGCCAAACCACCAAATCGGCGGTGCATTGGGTGCATCAGCAACAAAAAAGCGCACATTGGCATGTGAGGTTGGCACGTAGGGGTTGCGGGGGTGAATGACTAACGACACCCCAAGCGCTTGAAAAGATCGGCCTGCTAGCTCGGGGCGGCGCTCAGTGGCTGTGGCGGGCAGATGATCGCCATGCACATGCGAGAAGTTTACGCCGGCCTGCTCAAAGACTTGGCCGTCGGTCAGCACCCGGCTTTGCCCACCGCCGCCTTGTGAGCGCTCCCAGCGATCTTCATGAAAATCTTGCTCGGGTTCTAAATCGGCTAGCCCCTCGCAGATACGCGTCTGCAAATCGAGGAGGTAATGTTTAACGGCCGGCGTATCAACCACTTCGCTCATTGAGTGACCTCGGCAAAGAAATCGCTTAGGGGGGTAAATTGACTAGGCTCAGCCAGGCTGCCGTCGCGTTCAATGCCGGGCATGCCTCGGGCACGCATTGAGCGATAAATAGAGGCGATGCCTTCGTCATGCCAGCGCTGCAGATTATCGAGCAAATACCGGGCATAGCGCTCAAGTGCCTCACCCGGTGTGGTCTCTGCGGCACCATCTGCCAGTAAAGAGGCGTACTCCCATGCCTCCACTGGGGGGGCAACATTGAGCTGCGCGGTAATGATTAATCCATCGGGCGCGGCTTGCTGCAGGCTAATACCGCCCACTTTGTAGCCATTCACTAAAACATCGTTAGGCCAGGCAAAATCCAGCCCGGTCATGGGTGGCAGAAGCTCGGCCACAGCGGTGCCGAGTGCCAGCAATGCCACCGGCCCAATTTCAGGCCAGTGCGCCTTGGCAAAGTCAGGGCGTAGCAATACCGCGCAATACAGCCCACCGGGCGGAGAAACCCATGGGCCATGCTGGCCTTTGCCTTGGGTTTGTTCGCCTGCCCAAATCAGGGTGCCCTCTTCTGCACCCTCAGCAGCGCGACGTTGTAATTCGGCGGTCACGCTATCGACCGCGTCTAAATAAATCACATCAAATACCGGTGGCAGTGAGATGTTCATGTGTCAGTTCCTTTCACCGCTTTGCGTAAGCCATCGAGGTGACGGCGGAGTTTTTGTAAACGGGGAGATAAAATACGTGTTGTTCCGGCGGCTTTGTCATAGGCGGCTTCAAGCAGCGCGACCCCCTCGGCAGCGCGACCCTGCGTGCGAAGCAGTGCGGCAAGTCGGCAGAGGCTATCAATATGTAGGGTGCTATCAACCCCCATGATGCGCTCGAGTCTTTGCACTGCCTCACGCAACATGGGCTCGGCCTGCTGAGGTCGGCTGGCATCGGCATGTAGGCCGCCGAGTTCGGCAGCGGTCATGGCCGTGTTGGGATGTTCGTCTCCATACAAATTGCGCCAGCGCTGTAGATTTTCTTCATACAGGGGTTGGGCTTCGTCTAAGCGGCCATTTTCGCGTAGCAAATCTGCCAGGTTATTAATGCTAGTGGCGGTGGCCGGGTGTTCATCACCCACTACCGCCTGCCAAATGGCGATGGCCTCGCGATAGAGGGTTTCGGCCTCTTCGCGCTGCCCGGTTACATCTAGTATGCCGGCTAGATTGTGCAGACTGGTTGCCGTTTCGGCATGCTCGCGCCCGAGCGCTTGGGTTCGGATGTCTACTGCCTGCCGGAAGCAGCGTGCCGCCTCGTTAAATTGCTCTTGGGCATCTAGCACCGTCCCTAAGTTATGGATGGCCGCCGCGGTGGCTGGATGCCCAGGGCCAAATAACGTTTGCGTTACGTCGAGTGCTTGGCGATAGCGCGCTTCCGCGCCCGCATGGTCTTGCCCGGCGTAAAGCAGACTGGCGAGGTTATCGAGCGCCACAGCAAGGGCGGGGCTGGGTCCGCTGCTGGCGGCTTCAGCCAATTTGACAGCCCGCTCGAATGGCCCGCGTGCGCGCTCAATCTGATTGGCGGCCCGTTGTGCGGCGCCTAAATTGCCGAGCAGCGGAATTAAGGCCGGATGCTCTCGACCCAAATGGGCCTCACGCGTGGCGACCAGCGCGGAGTATTCGGCAATGGCCTGCTCAAGCTGGCCGGCGGCTTCCCACGCGGCGGCAAGAGCGTGCCGAGTGGATCGGGTGTCGGGATGGTCATCGCCCAAGGCTTGTTGGCGCACGCTAAGCGCTTGTTGCAGTAAGGCGGCGGCTTGCTCTGGGTTTGATTCTGATAGATCAACGGCCGCGTAGTGGTGTGTGGCATGCGCGCTGGCCAAGGTATTCGGCGCAATGCGCGTGAGCTGTTTGTGCGCGGCAAGCCGGATGCTGGCCGCGGCGTCTGTTGCATCGAGCTGATCAAGAATGCGCGCGGCATTGGTATGTGCCATGGCAAGGCGCTCGGCAGTATCTGCGGGTTCGGTCTTGCGTAGGGTGTCGAGTTGGCGCAGCAAATGGCTGATGGCGGTGTCGCGTGCCGGTAACTCAACCCAAAGCGATTGCCAGGCAAAGGGGTCATCGCGCCACAGCAGGAGTTGGTCGGTTTCTGCCAGCATTTCCAGCAATGCTGCCCATTCAGCGGCGTTTGCCAATTCACGGGCTTGTAAAAGCGGGGTGGGCATTTCGTTGGCGAGTAGCGCATGTAGGCGACGCGCCTCAGCACTGCCGCTAATCAGCAGTCGCTGCACCGCTTTGCGAATAGCGGGGTGCGTAATAACCAGCCGTTGATCCGGAAAATCGGGCTGACGCGCACCGAGCGCCTCGAGCTGTGCGGGCTCAAGGCCTTGCGGGGTCACGGCCAGTAGGCGTAGTGCCTCGCGCAGAGCGGGGGTTTGTGCTGCTTGCTCAATTAGCGCCTGGGTTTGGGTAAGATCGTGCTGGGCGCTACGATTCATATCCACCCCTTCCCAGCCCGAGCTGCGCAGGCGTTCAGCCAGCAGGCCACGCTCAGCGCTTACAATCAGGGTCAGCTCGGGCGGTAGGTAGGGTGGCAGCCAGTCAGGCTCGCCCGTCAGATCGCTGCCGGATATTTGGTCGATATCATCAATGATAATCACCGAGGGTTGGGTGCCGAGCCTTGCCAGCCAGTTGGGCAGGGATTCTCGCAGGCCCGATTCATCCAGTGGTATGGCATCAAGTACACCTAACTGTTCGCGAATAGCAGCAATCAACCCGTAAATAACCCCGGCCGGATGATCGCGATCTGGGTTTAAACCGGTGGCATGAAAATAGGCAAATTGAGGCTTTTGGGTTTGGTTAAGCCAGGCCCGTAAGGTACTGCTGCGGCCGCTAAAGGTAGGCCCCGTCAAGACAATTCGCCGTCCACCGCGCGCACTATGATTGAGGTGCTCAATCACATTTTCTGCCGGCGAAACGAGCTCGGCATCAAAAATTTGGCTGTTAAAGACTGGACAGACAGGGTCTCTCAACGGCATCTTGATCATCCTGAATGGTCAATTAATGGATGGCAATAATGGATCACATCGGTGCAGATGTCATCGATATCGAGCAGCTGCTTGCGGAAACGGACTCGCCAGATGCCGGTGCATTTGTGGTGTTCGGCGGTACGGTAAGGCGTCATCATGATGGTAAGTCGGTGAGCGCAATTGAGTATTCCGCGTATGAGCCGCTCGCTGAAAAAGCGCTGGCTGAGGTTGAGGCTGAGACTCTAGCGCAGTTTGATGTGATCTCTTGTGTTATCCGTCATCGCACAGGACGGCTGCAGGTGGGTGAGCTCAGTGTGGTGGTGGTTGTGCGAGCCGCGCATCGGGGTGATGCATTTGCGGCAGGTCGTTATGCCATCGATACGTTAAAAAAGACCGCCCCGGTGTGGAAACGGGAGCGCTATAGCGATGGCAGTGAAGTCTATTTGCAGGGCGAAACACTGCCTGGCGCGGGGGAGTAATAATGACAGACGAGCTTATCGTAGATCGATTAGATCGCCCGCTGCGGGATTTGCGTATCTCGTTAACTGACCGGTGCAATTTCCGCTGTAGTTATTGCATGCCCAAGGCGTTATTTGGCGCGAACCATGCGTTTATGCCGCGGCGTGAGCTGTTGAGTTTTGAAGAAATTACGCAGCTGGCGCGGGTTTTTGTGCGCTTAGGCGTGCGCAAATTACGTTTGACGGGCGGTGAGCCACTGATTCGGCGAGACATTGAGCTGCTGATCGAACAGTTGGCGGGCATTGAGGGGGTGGAAGACATCAGCCTGACCACTAACGCCTCGCTGCTCACTCTTGAGAAAGCGCAGCGAATGAAAGATGCCGGGCTCAATCGGATTACGGTCAGCCTTGATGGTATTGATGATGCCGTGTTTAAGGCGATGAATGATGTGGGCTTTCCGGTGGCGCAGGTGCTTGAGGGCATTGCCAATGCCGAGGCGGCCGGCCTAGCACCCATTAAGATTAATATGGTGGTGCAGCGTGGTGTGAACGATCAAGACATCGTGCCAATGGCCGCGCATTTTCGGGGTAGCGGGCATATCGTGCGCTTTATTGAATATATGGATGTTGGCAATAGCAATGGCTGGCGTCTTGATCAGGTGGTGCCATCGAAAGAGGTGGTTGAGCGCATTGCCGCTAAGTGGGCTATTGAGCCCGTCGCACCCAACTATCGGGGCGAGGTTGCAGAGCGTTATCGCTATACCGATGGCAGTGGCGAGGTGGGCATGATTAGCTCAGTTACCCAACCATTCTGTGGTGATTGTAGCCGAGCGCGGCTGTCGGCTGAAGGTAAGCTGTATACCTGTTTGTTTGCCAGTGCCGGGCATGATTTACGCGATCGGCTGCGCGCGGGTGCATCAGAAAACGAAATCGAAGATGCCCTTCGGCAAATTTGGTCAAAACGCGTTGATCGATATTCAGAAGTGCGCACGCATGACACCAAACCGATCGATACGCGAAAAATTGAAATGTCTTACATTGGTGGATAAACAATGAACGAAGAAGCGCTGAACTTAAGTGTGCGGAAATTTTTAAAAAAAGTGGGCATTACCGCACAGCGAGAAATTGAAGCTGCGGTGCGCGAAGGCATCGAAAGCGGCAAACTGACGGGTAATGAGTCGCTTAAAGCCGTGGTTAAGCTTGAGGTGGAAGGCGTTGATGTTGCCCATCAAATTGATGGCGAAATCACCCTAGAGTAGATCAGGTTAAGGTAAACGGTTCTACCTCAACTTGGCTGCCTGCTGGCATGTCTTCTGCGTCTGCCGGCAGCACGATAAAACAGTTAGCGTCACTCATGGAGCGTAAAATGCCAGAGCCCTGGCGGCCTACGCTTTCTACGGCTCGCTGTCCTGATTCAGTGGTAATAATACGGCCGCGTTGAAATTCTTGTCGGCCGGGTTTTTTCCTTAAATCAGACAGGCAAGGCAGTTGAAAGCGTGGCGCTTGGTATGGCGGGTTTTCTCCGGCCAGCTTGCGCAGTGCGGGCGCCACCATTTGCGCAAAGGTTGCCATAACCGAGACGGGGTTGCCCGGCAAACCAAAATACCAAGCCTCACGGTAGCGGCCGAAGGTTAGCGGGCGTCCGGGCTTCATTGCGATGCTCCAAAAATGCGGCTCACCATGGGCGCGCAGCAGTTTGACCATATAATCGGCTTCGCCCACAGAGACACCCCCTGAGGTGAGCACAACATCGGCGTCTGCCGCGCATTCATCGAGTGCTTGGGTTAGCGCCGCTTCATCATCTTTCACCACACCACGGTCGATGATCTCGATATGCAAATTGTTGAGCATGCCGTAGATCGTATAGCGATTGCTGTCGTAAATTTGCCCCGCTTCCAGCACCTCTCCCAGACTGCGCAGCTCGTCGCCGGTGGAGAAAAAGGCCACGCGCAAGGGCCGCCAGGTGGTGACCTCGGCTTGGCCAGTTGACGCGATCAGGCCTAAGTCAGCAGCCGTAATACGACGCCCTGCCGGCAGGATGATATCGCCGGTTTGTAAATCCTCACCCGCGCGGCGGATGTTCTCGCTTAGCTCGGGCCATTGATTGATAACGACGGTATTGCCGTCGCGTTCTGCGCGCTCTTGCATAACCACCGCGTCGGCGCCTGCGGGCACGACACCGCCGGTCATGATGCGCACGCATTCGCCAGCGCTAAGCGTGCCGGTAAATGGGTGTCCGGCAAAGGCGCTGCCCACGAGTTGTAGGCTTTTTTGCTTGGCATCGATGGTGCGCAGGGCATAACCATCCATGGCAGAGTTATCATGCGCCGGCACGGGGGCAGGTGCGGTTATGGGTTCGGCGAGGACTTGGCCCAGTGCGCTGCGCAACGCAAGCTGACGGCGCCCGGTAATGGGGGTAACCGCATTCAGCATGCGCGCCAGTGCCTCTTCAACGGGTAATGAAGGTGCATCATGGCCGCAGTTATTGGCTGTTGGGTTGAGTCGTTGCTCCATCGCATCGCGCTCCATTGGCGTATTGACGTTAACAAACAGATCCTGTTGATCCGATAAATCAGCGGTACGTTGATCAAGCTCGGCATACCAGCGATCAATTTTACGCCCGCCCTCCGCAATAAATCGCTGCAGACTCGGCAGGCAGCGCCGATGCAGTAGCACATGCACCGGCTGCAACCGCTTGCCATCATGGGCAACGGCTACATCGCCATCACCTAGCGCAGCCAGCAGCCGCGCCACTAGGTCATTAGGGACCAGCGGCCCATCGCAAGGCAGCATCAGTAATCTTTCGCTCGGGCTCCAGGCCAACCCGGCTGCCATGCCGGCAAGCGGGCCCTGATAGCCGCTAATATTATCGCCAATCACCGGATACCCCAGCGCAGCATAGTCCGCCTGGTTGCGATTGGCATTAATGGCAAGGTGGTCTACCTGCGGGGCAATGGTATTGATCACATGCTGAATCATCGGCTGGCCTGCGAGGGCGATAAGCCCTTTGTCTTGGCCGCCCATGCGCGTTGCCCGCCCGCCCGCCAGAATCATTGCGCTGACAGAATGCGCCATGGGTACTACCCGCCCGCCACGGATGCGACGATGGTCATTTCTTGATAGCCATCTAGTGGGGTTTCAAGCCCGTTGAGATGTCGAATGTCTTGCTCATCAAGAAAGACGTTCACAAAGGGGCGTAGCTGGCCGCCGCGCGTGAGAATGCGCTTTGCCAATAAGTCGTGTTCCTGTGCAATTTGCACAAACGCCTCATTGACTGTTTGCGCGTTCAGCCTGAGTTGCGCCTGATCGTCTGCCAAGCTCTGAAGGGCTGCAGGCAGGGTGATAATGATGGGTGTCATACTAATGAGTCTGCCTTTTTCGGGGTGGCTTCCACAATATCAATCAGCGGTTGCGCGGCGGTCATCGAGCCAAGAACAACCCGAGCCGGTGGGTTTTCGCCCTGCAGCGCTGCTTGTGCGGCGGCCATCGCTAAGTTATACCGCTCGGCATTATCAACTTGATTAATCAGCGTGACTAACCGGCTTTTGCCCACGCCCTGCCAAGCGCCTTGTGGGTGACTGAGTAAGCGGCCGATATGTGTGGGTGTCAAGGATGCGCCCGCTTGGATGCCAAGACGCTCCTCGAGGAGCGGCACGCGATGGGCAATCTCTTCTGAGAGTGGCTGTCCAATAACGTGCGCGGAAACGACAAAGATCACGGTGGTGCAGCCCGGCACGATCAGTGGCTCATCGGGGCGTGGCGCCTTAATACCGCGCATGCGGGCGCCATCAGCTTTTACCAAAGTCAGATTAAACCCGCTCTTTTTATGTAGGTCTGCAATGAGCGCCGGGGGTAGGCCTGCTACGCGCCCCGATTTTTGACTGGGGCAGGCATAAGCGATGCGCTGATGTGTTTGCGCTGCAAGGGGGATCTCTGCTTCTAGCGCTTCAGGCTCTGCAAAAAAGCGCGCATCAAACCGCCGCCGTGGTGGTGTGGTGGTCATGGCCGTGGCGGTAAAGCCCACGCGCCCCGATGCATGAGCCAGCAGCTGATAAAGCGTGCTCTTTTTGCCACCAGCACCCACCGCGCAAATAATGCCATGGGTGGCCAGCAATGCCTCAGCAAGTGCCGTGGGTGTCTGGTTTATTCCCTGGCTCATGCCAAATCCTGAGTGGCCCTAACACTGAGAATGCCCGGTAAAAAACCAGCAAGTAGGGCCCAGTGATCACCGCCATCGCGACTGGCAAAAAGATGCCCGCTAGAGGTACCTAAGTACAATCCAAGTGGGCTTGCGCCGTCGCTTGCTAGACCGTCGCGCAAAATCGTGACGAAGACATTCTCCTGCGGCAGCCCATCGCCCAGTGCTTCCCAGTGTTTGCCGACATCGCGGCTGCGATAAACCCGCAGCCGACCATCTACCGTGGCCCGAAACTGGCTGCTCTCTTCGGGCACACAGTAAATGACGTCAGGGTTGACAGGGTCAGTGGCCAGCGCATAACCAAAATCGCTCGGCAAACCTTGATCTATGGCCTGCCAGTGATCGCCATAGTCATCACTAACATAGGTGCCATGATGACTTTGTTGATAGGCGCGGCCCGGCTTTGCCGGATGCACTAATAAACGATGCACACATTGCCCGCAGGGGGCGTTTTTTTGCGCCAAATAGGGTGCGCGTATGCCATGGTTAGCGGCCTGCCAAGTGGCACCATTGTCTGATGAGCGATAAATGCCACCGGCTGAGAGTGCGGCATAGATCTGCTCGGGATGGTTGGGATCAACTTGCACCGAATGCACGGCTAACCCGCCTTTGGCGGGGCTCCATTGAGTACGATCAGGGTGTTGATTAAAGCCATTGAGTGGCTGCCAACTCTGCCCAGCATCGCTGCTACGAAAAACGCCCGGTGGCTCAATGCCCGCTAAAATTTCATCGGGGTGATTGGGGCGCCCAGGGGCGAGCGACCAAATCATCGTTAGGCTATCTGGGTCATCATCCTCACGATGCCGAGGCACTTCGGCTAAGCTCTGCCAGCTTCGTCCGCCATCGTGTGTGCGATAAATATGAATGCCCCATACGGGGTGATGCCCAGCCGCATAGCCCACAAGCGGCTGGCGAGGATCCAGAAAGGCCGATTGAATTTCGTAGCCAGCCAGATGCGGGCCTTCTAATTGCCATTCAGCGCGTTCCGCAGTACTGCGCGCAATAAATAGCCCCTTGCGGGTGCCAACCAGCACGGCAACAGCCCCCATATTATCCTCCATCTTCTGTTTACCGATCGGCTAATATACCGTAGAGAGTGATCAGGGGAGGACAGCACTTTGCGGTTTTTGCGCGCGTTACGTCTTGATGATAGCGATGAATCCGTTTACCCACGGGCAGCGGAGGCCGGCGAGTGGGTTGTGCCCGGCACCTTTGTTTTTAATTTTGGCGAACGTGACCCTACCCATTTAGATGGGGGCGAGCGGTCGGCATTTCGTCACGGGTTTTTGGGGCTAACCTCGTTTGGCTGGAGCACCCTAGCCGTTGTAGTAGAAATGCCTACCACGGAGCAACGCCAAGTTTTAGAGCGCCTCGCGCATCATTTTGTGGATCAATATGGCGCTCCTGATATGGCGGCTGCGATGACCGAAGCGCGGCAGGAGTTTGAGTTTTGCGAGTCGCTGTGCACCCCCGATATCAACACCGTGCTCTCGCTGCAGCGCGATTTTGTGGATGGTGAAATTCGTGAAGCGTTTCGAGTGCACCGCCCCAAAAGTGAGTGGGAATCTGCCCCTGTTTTTCGCATGGAACCGGACGAAAAGGACCCAGCATCATGAATCAGCCTTCGATGGTCGAACCGCCTGAGCGCACGAGCTGGCCGATTATTGTGGTGTTGCGGCGAGAGATGCGCCAGCGTGGGCAGTGGCAGTTTCCCGCCTGGAGCTTGCAGGCTATTGAGCGCGGCGCAGCCGAAGAAAAAATGACCGAAACTCGGATTGATGAGGGTATTCGTGAGTTTCGCTGGTCGGGTCTTGCGGTGGTATTGCTGCGTTCAAATGCCGAAACCTTCTGGTACAACCTGACTAGCGCCCGGCCATCGCTGTTTGTGATTTGTCAGGAAGATCCACAGTATGGACTGATGCCAATGATGGTCACGCTGGATCAGGATGAGTCGGCACGTCAGCAGGAAAGTGAGACCGAGATTTTTCGAATGGATCCGCCGGCATGGTTGCTTGAAGAAGTGGAACGCTTTGTGATGGCGCATTACCAACCCGATGATAAGCGCGGCAAAAAACGCCGCCGTAAACCACGGGAGCAGATGGATGACTTCTGAGAACGAGGGCTTTTTAGAGCGCTGGTCACGGCGCAAGCAGCAGCCAGAGGAAGAGCCGAAAGAGGCGCCTCAAGAGGAGCCGGCTGCGCTGCCCGAGGAGCAAGCCGAGCCTGATGAACCCGTTTTAACCGATGAAGATATGCCCGATATCGAGACATTGGCGCCGGATAGCGATGTCAGTCCCTTTTTCTCGCCAGGCGTGAGTGAGCGGCTTCGGCAAAAAGCGCTGCGGAAGATTTTTCATTCTGCGCGCTACAACGTAAAAGATGGCCTTGATGACTATGACGAAGACTTCACCTTGCTGCAGCCCCTAGGGGATGCCGATACCTGGGAGTGGCGCCGGCAGCGCGAGCGTTTGCTAGAGCGCGAAAAAGAACGTGAGCGTAAGCGCTTAGAAGAAGAGGAAGAGAAGGCGTCTGAGCTTGATGCTCAGGAAGCCCCGCTGGAAGCTCCAGAAGACACTGAAGGCCGCGATGACGCTGATCAATTAGAAGAACAACCTGAGGAGAAATAGCCTTGTTAGAGATTAAACACGCCCCTGCCAGTGAGCTGCCTGCTGTAACAGCAGACGGAGCCGCACGGGCAATGGCGCTGGCAGGCTTAGCTGAAGCTAACTTAGGTACTGCGGGGTTTGTGGAATATCGCTCGGCAGGCCGCTTGTTGATTATCGGCGCCACGGCGCGCGCCTTAGAAGCAGCTCGCGGGTTATCGGATCAGCTGACTTGCGCCATCGTGGTCAATGATGATGCGCCGATTGAAGGGCTTGAGCGTGAGCAGTTTTTACTGGCGCGGGGTCGCCCTCGGTTAACCGGTTATTTAGGGGCGTTTGAGGCCTCGATAGATGGCGATGCCGGAGAAGTTAGCCTGGGTAGTTTTGATTTGGTGCTTGATCTATCTGCGCAGCCGGTTATTACCGTTGAAAAGCCGCCGCTGGGGTATTCGCGCCCCGGCTCAGATCCAGAGGCCTTGGCGCATGCGCTTGCCTTATTGCCAGAGCTGATTGGCGATTTTCAAAAACCCCGATTTTTTGCCTACGATGAAAATCTTTGTGCGCACGGTGCTCGTGGCCTAACCGGTTGTACGCGCTGTATGGATGCTTGTGCTACCGGGGCAATCTTCTCGAAAGGCGAAACAATCGAAGTTGATCCCTACCTTTGCCAAGGCTGTGGAAGTTGTGCGGTGGTTTGCCCGAGTGGTGCGATCAGTTATGCCTTCCCTCACGCTGCTGATTTGCTGGGGGCCTTGCGACGTGCGCTCAAGATTTGGGCGGAGCAGACGAAAAACCCGCCGGCCGTGCTATTTCACGATGACGATGCCGGTGTGCAGGCAATAGAAGCGGTGGCAGCGGATTTGCCGGAACGCGTGTTAACCATTGCCGTTGAAGATGCGGGCAGCATTGGCCCGGATATTTGGCTGACGTTACTGGCGATGGGCGCCAGCGATGTCTGGGTGCTATTGCCAGAGCAGGCTGAGGCCTCATTGGCAGAGGCCAGCGAGTCGCAGCGGGCGTTATTTGTGCCGGTGCTTGAGGCGCTGCAGCTAGAGCCTGACCGAGTGCAGGTTTTACGTGATGTTGCCGTTCTGCAATCGCTGCCCTTACATGACGGACATGGTCTGCCAGCCGCCAAGTACAGCTTAAGCGGTAGTAAACGAGATCGAATTCAGCGTGCCTTTGCGCATTTGTATCGGCCCGCGCGGGCCGATACGACCACAGCGCTGCCAAAGGGGTCACCGTTTGGACAAATAGTGGTGAATCAGCAGACCTGTACTTTGTGTATGTCTTGCGCAGCGGTTTGCCCGGTAGAGGCTGTTACGACAGGCGGTGGTGAGCCGCGATTATTATTTGATGAGTCGCGCTGTTTGCAATGCGGGCTGTGTGAAACGGCCTGTCCTGAAGATGCCATCCAGCTTGACGCGCGCTTGCACCTGCCCGCGTTTGCGAATCCAGCTCAGCGCGTACTGAATGAAGAAAAGCCGTTTCACTGCGTTGGCTGTGGCAAGGCATTTGCCACAGAGAAAATGATTTCAAAGATCACTGAGCAGTTATCAGGCCACTGGATGTTTGGCGATACACGGGCGTTTGAGCGATTAAAGATGTGTGAAGACTGTCGTATTCGTGATTTGTTTGATGAGGAAGGTAGCCGCTTAGGCGGCTAGTAATGGCGCAGCGCAACATAAAAACCAGTTGCCATTTGTCAGACACGCAGGCTATAAAGCACGATACAAGAGGGGAGAATGTATGCAGGCTAATGCGTTAATGGATGAGCAGCAGGCACCGGAGGATTACCTTCGTTCGCGCACGTATGCGCTGCTCTCAGCGCTGTTTGCCCGCACCCCCACCCCTGATCTTCTCGCTCCGCTCGCTACCCTTGATGTTGACGAACAAGCAGGCCCGCTTGCCGAGGGCTGGCGTGGGATGGCTGATGCGGCTGGACGCTGCCAACAAGACGATCTTGAAGCGCTGGATATCGAGTATCACGATTTGTTTATCGGTATCGGCCGAGGCGAACTCATGCCTTATGGATCTTGGTATCAAACCGGGTTTCTGATGGGTCGGCCTCTGGTTAAGTTGCGTGATGACTTGAAAGCGCTCGGTTTAGAGCGTGAAGCAGAAGTGTACGAGCCAGAAGATCACATTTCGGCATTGTTCGATTCAATGGCCATTTTGAGTGGCCCCGACGGTGTTTCTGTTGCGGGGCAGCGCGTGTTTTTTAATGATCACCTGGCAAGCTGGGTGGAGCGTTTCATGCAGGATCTTCAAAAAGCGAAGTCCGCAGTTTTTTACCGGTCCGTAGGTGCTTTTGCAGAGCGCTTTATTGTGGCTGAAAAGCAGTATCTGGAAATGGCCTAAGGGCCAGGCTCAGGAGGAGAGCATCATGAGTTCAGAAAAGTCAGAGCGTAACGAAAGCCGGCGGAGTTTTCTTAAAGGCTTGGTTGTTGGCGGCGCTGCCGTTGGCGTAGCGGCGGGGTCTGGGGTGATGGCTTCTGAGCCAGCACCAACGGCTGATCATGCCGAATCCTCTTCATCTAAAGTGAAGGGCTATCAGGAAACGGCGCATGTGCGTCGCTTCTATGACTTAGCTCGTAGCTAATTCGGAGCGTTTGTTATGAAACTAATAAAGAAAAATACCAGCGCAGGCGCCGAGCAAGTCGCACGCAGTGGCTTTCCTAGCATGTTCTACACGGCGATGGATCGACGTACGTTCCTGCGTCGCTCCGGTTTGACGGCAGGCGCCGCAGCCGTTGGCGCTGCCCTGCCACCCACGATGATGCGACGGGCCAATGCGGCCGAGAAGAACACGCGTGAAGCGGGTGTTGCTGCTGAAATCAAACGTTCAGTGTGTACCCATTGTTCCGTGGGTTGTGGCGTGGTTGCCGAGGTGCAAAACGGCGTTTGGACGGGCCAAGAGCCGGATTTCGATTCGCCATTTAACTTGGGCGCTCATTGTGCCAAAGGCGCCTCGTTGCGTGAACACGGCATTGGCGAGAAGCGCATCAAATATCCCATGAAGCTGGAAGGCGGGCGCTGGAAGCGGATGAGCTGGGATGACGCCATCAACGAGATTGGCGATCAGTTCATGAAGATCCGTGAAGAAAGTGGCCCAGATTCCGTTTGGTGGTGTGGGTCTTCGAAGTCCAACAACGAAGGCAGCTACCTGCAACGTAAGTTTGTTGCGTTCTGGGGCACCAATAATATCGACCATCAGGCGCGTATCTGCCATTCCACAACGGTTGCTGGCGTGGCCAATACATGGGGCTACGGCGCCATGACCAACAGCTACAACGACATGCATAACGCCAAGTGCATGTTCTTTATCGGTAGTAATGCGGCTGAGGCGCATCCGGTTTCCATGCAGCATATCCTGCGCGCTAAGGAAAACGGGGCGAAGATGATTGTGGCAGATCCTCGGTTTACTCGAACCGCTGCCCATGCCGATCAGCATATTAGCTTCCGTGCCGGTACAGACGTGCCACTGATTTGGGGCATGCTTTGGCATATCTTTGAGAATGGCTGGGAAGATCGTGAGTACGTCAACCAGCGGGTGTATGGCCTAGATAAAGTGCGCGAAGAAGTTGCACATTGGACGCCAGCCCGTGTTGAAGATGTAACCGGTGTGCCAGAAGCACAGGTTTACGAAGCCGCTAAAACGATGGCTGAACATCGCCCGGGCACCATCGTATGGTGCATGGGGGGTACGCAGCATCACGTTGGCAACAACAACACCCGTGCGTACTGCATTTTGCAGTTGGCCTTGGGTAATATCGGCGTTTCTGGCGGAGGTGCCAATATCTTCCGCGGTCACGACAACGTGCAGGGCGCCACCGATGTCGGCCCCAACTCGCACACACTGCCAGGCTACTATGGCCTTGCCGAAGGCGCGTGGCGCCATTGGTGCCGGGTTTGGGATGTAGACTTCGACTACATCAAGAGCCGCTTTGATGATGGCCAGTACGATGCCGGCGGCGGCAACATGGCACACCCAATGAATATTGTGGGTATTCCTGTGTCACGCTGGATTGACGGGATCTTAGAAGATCCATCTAACCTGAGCCAGCGAGATAACACCCGGGCGGTCTTCTTCCAGGGTCATGCCGTTAACTCGCAGACACGTGGGCCGGATATGAAAGAGGCCGTCGAGAAACTCGACTTGGTCGTGATCTCTGATCCTTATCCAACCCATCTGGCGGTAATGAGTGAGCGCACCGATGGTGTGTATCTGCTGCCAACCTGTACGCAGTTTGAGCAGCGCGGCTCGGCCACGGCGTCAAACCGCTCTTTGCAGTGGCGTGAGCAGGTGATCGATCCGCTGTTTGAATCCAAAACGGATGCACAGATTCTCTATCGTTTGGCTCAGAAGTTTGGCTTTGAAGATCAGATGTTTAAAAACATCTCGATCGAAGGCGACGACATGCCAAACCCAGAAGATACGCTGCGTGAGATCAACCGGGGCACTTGGACGATCGGTTATACCGGTCAGAGCCCGGAGCGTCTCAAGCTGCATCTTGAGAATAAGCACACGTTTGACACCACAACGCTACGTGCAGTGGGTGGCCCTTGCGATGGCGACTACTACGGTCTGCCATGGCCATGTTGGGGCACGCCAGAGATGAACCATCCTGGCACGCATGTGCTTTACGATCCGAGTCAGCCGGTTAAAGACGGTGGCCTCACCTTCCGTGCCCGCTTTGGCGTAGAGCGTGAGGGCGAAAGTCTGCTGGCCAATGGATCCTTCTCAGAAGGCTCTGAGCTGCGCGATGGTTATCCTGAGTTCACGTTTGCCACCCTGCGTCAGCTGGGATGGCATGTGGATCTTACCCGTGAAGAGCTTGAAGCTTGTGCCCGCGTTGCTGGCGTCGATTCAAGTGATCTGCCACGCAATATCCGTACCGCAAGTACTGAGGTGCTGGAGAAGCTGGACGGCGTTAATTGGAAAACTGACCTGTCTGGCGGTATTCAGCGTGTGGTCATTGCCCATGGTTGTGCGCCATTTGGTAATGCCAAGGCACGTTGTGAGGTATGGCAGTTCCCTGATCCGATTCCGGTTCACCGTGAGCCGCTGTACACACCGCGTTACGACTTGGTGGCTGAGTACCCAACCTATGAGGATGTGAAGGCCTCTTACCGGTTGCCAACCCGTTATGCCTCGGTGCAGAGCGAAGATTATTCACGCGACTTCCCGCTGATCTTTACCAGTGGCCGACTCGTTGAATACGAAGGCGGCGGTGAGGAAACTCGCTCTAACCCATGGCTGGCTGAGTTGCAGCAGGAGATGTTTGTCGAAATTCATCCAGCGGATGCTAATGACCGGCAAATTGCCGATGGTCAGGACGTCTGGCTTGATGGCCCTGAGGGCGGCAGCATTCGGGTGAAGGCGATGGTAACGGAGCGTGTGCCGCGTGGCACCGTTTGGACGCCATTCCATTTCGGTGGTCATTATCAGGGTGAAGACCTGTTAGACCGTTATCCGGAAGGCACGGCGCCTTATGTTCGAGGTGAGGCCTGTAACACGGCTACAACGTACGGCTACGACCGGGTCACGCAAATGCAAGAGACCAAGTCAACGCTTTGTGAAATTCGCGCCGCCTAAGGCGGGAACTTTTCTGGAGGAGAGCCAAAATGGCCCGAATGAAATTCCTGTGTGACGCCGAGCGGTGTATTGAATGCAACGCTTGTGTAACCGCATGTAAAAACGAAAACGAAGTGCCTTGGGGCGTTAATCGCCGCCGAGTGGTCACCATCAATGACGGTGTGCCAGGGGAGAAATCGATCTCTGTTGCCTGCATGCACTGTACGGATGCCCCTTGTGCGGCGGTCTGCCCGGTGGACTGTTTCTACACCACCGATGACGGCATCGTCTTGCACGATAAAGATCTCTGCATCGGTTGTGGCTACTGCTTTTATGCTTGCCCATTTGGCGCGCCGCAGTACCCGCAGCAAGAGGCCTTTGGGGTGCGCGGAAAAATGGACAAGTGCACGTTCTGTGCCGGTGGTCCTACCGCTAACAACAGTAACGATGAGTATGCCAAGTACGGTGCCAACCGTGTGGCCGAGGGCAAATTACCGGCCTGTGCGGAGATGTGCTCGACCAAGGCGTTGCTTGCTGGTGATGGCGACATGGTGGCCGATATCTTCCGCGAGCGGACATTGCGTCGTTCAGGACGACCCCAAACTTGGGGTTGGGAACAAGCATACGGAGCGGGCGTGTGACGCGCCCTTCGCTCCCAATGTTGGAGGTAACTTCAATGGTGTCCGTCTTCGGATCCCGACTGGCCAAAATGGCGGCACTCGGTCTGCTCGTGTTCACGCTCACCGGCTGTTATGAGTCAGCGAGTGATGTCACGCTCTATGAACCCGGTGTCTACAAGGGCAGTGATGATCCATTGCTGAATCAAGCCGGCTCAGCCGAACGCGAGGACGCTTTGCGCGAACGCTTCGGTGGACAGCGGGATCGCTGAGATTGCATCTCAGCACAGGAGGATTTGATATGAAAAAGCAAGGTGATGCGAAGGCTAGGGCCAAGCGCGTACACGTTAAAATCATGCTCTGGAGCATCCTGCTGATTGCGGTTGGCGCGATGGTGGCGCCCCTGAGCGGTTATTTGTTTGTTGAGCTGGCCTCGGCGCAAGGATCTTCATTTGAAGAGGTAAACCCGCGCTCAGAGACCACTTGGCGCTCTGTTCGCGAGGGCGTATCGGGCATAACCACCGTGCAGTCACCGGAGGCTGGCGTTCTGATTCATAACGGTGGTGAAAACTGGCGGCAGATTCGTAATGGCTTAGTAGCAAACGTGATGCCATGGGTGCTTGCGGCCGCGGTAATCGCGATTACGTTGGCTTATTTGATTGGTGGCAGAAATCGCCTCGATCATCGCCCCACCGGCCAAGTGGTATTGAGATGGAAGTTGTGGGAGCGCGTGCTGCATTGGACAACGGCAACCCTGTTTATCGTTTTATCGATTACCGGGCTAAGCCTGTTGTTTGGCCGTGCTGTGCTCATTCCGATTCTTGGGCCAGCGGGCTTTGCAGCGTATGCCGAGGTGGCCATGATGAGCCATAACTATTCGGGGCCGTTCTTTGCGGCTTGCGTAGCGGCAATGGCACTCGCCTGGGTTTGGCATAACGTACCGAATAAGACCGACTGGGAGTGGTTTAAGGCCGGTGGCGGTATCTTTGGCGGCAAGCATCCATCCGCAGGCCGGATGAATGGCGGCGAGAAAGTCTGGTTTTGGTTTGTGGTCCTCGTGGGTGGCATCGTTTGCATTACCGGTGTGGTTTTGAACTTCCCTATTTGGGGTCAAACGCGCGAAATCATGCAGCAGGCTTCGCTTGTACACGCCGTGGCAGCTATCCTGTGGATTGGGCTATTCTTAGGGCACGCCTATATTGGTACGGCGGGCACCGAAGGCGCTATCGACGGCATGGCAACTGGCTATGTCAGTGTTGAGTGGGCCAAACAGCATCATGATCTTTGGTATGAAGATGTGAAAGATCAGGCAATAGACGCCAGTGAAGCGGGTGTTAAATCGGGGGTTGCCGTTAGTCAACGGGATAAACCCGCCTAGCGCCTTTTAGCGTCTAGCCACCAGCTGGGCGTAGCACTCGACCCGTCGCGGCCTCTCTGATCTCAGAGGGGCCGCGTTGGTTTCCAAGCTTAGCTGGCAGTATCCATTCTACGCCGTGCCGAAATTGCTTTCTGATTTGCCAATCGTAACGACAGGCCGGGCGGCCACTGCGATTGGCGCTGGTGGATACCAAGGGCATGCCCGCGGCATTGCATAGGGCAATAACCGGCGGGTGGTTCGTTACCCGAACCGCAATGGTTTCACGCCCCCCGGTTAATAAAGGCGGCAGCCCCTCTGCGGCGGGCACTACCCAGGTAACTGGGCGTGGACCAGCCTGCAGAGTAAAGCCTTCTGGCCATGCCACAAACGGGTCAAGCTGACGCTGGCTAGCCGCAATCACGATGAGGCCTTTGTCATCAGCGCGCCCTTTTAGCGCAATAACGCGTGCGATTGCCTGTTCATTGAGTGGATCACAGCCCAAGCCATAAACCCCTTCGGTAGGGTAGGCACCAATGCCTCCTGCCTGAATGAGTGCGCCAATGCGGCGCAGAGCAATGGGTGAGGGTTTCATGACTTGGTGGTTTTACGAGCCTTGGGTTTTGCTTTGGTTTTTTTTGCCTTACCCTTTGGCTCGGGTGCCTCAGCAATTAATTCACGACAACGAGGGGCTGTCAGCGTTTCTGCTTCTTCATCTTTTGGAATTTTGGCACGCTTGCGCCCATCGGTAATGTAGGGGCCAAACCGGCCGCGCATCACTTTAATAGCGCCATCATCAAACGTTTGAATCGTGCGCTTGGCTTCGTTGATCTTTTTCTCTTCAACCCGCTCGAGTGCGGTTTCACGATCAATCGTGTAAGGGTCATCGTCTTTTTTGAGCGATGCGAATTGATCACCAAAGCGAACATACGGGCCAAACCGGCCAATGTTTACGCTCATGGGCAGTCCATCGGGGGTTTCACCCATGTCTCGCGGCAACGCAAACAGCGCGAGCGCATCATCTAGCTTAATGGTTTCGATACTCTGCCCTGGCCGCAGGCTGGCAAATTTGGGCTTTTCTTCATCGTCCCGCGTGCCGATCTGAATAAACGGCCCGTAGCGGCCTAGGCGTGCTGACACGGGTCGCCCCGATTTCGGGTCCGTGCCTAGCTCACGAGCTTTCATGACATCGCTACGCGAAACCTGCTGGGTGTCTTCAACTTGCTGATGAAAAGGCTTCCAAAACGCTTCTAATAGCGGTATCCATTCACGCTCACCGCGCGCCACGGCATCAAGTCGGTCTTCTAGCTCAGCGGTAAAGTCGTAGTCGACATACCGCTCAAAATGCTCGGTTAGAAATTTATTGACCACTCGCCCAGTATCGGTGGGATGAAAGCGACGGGCCTCAAGCGTGACATAGTTCCGTTGCTGCAGGGTTGAGATGATCGACGCATAGGTAGATGGCCTGCCAATGCCATATTCCTCAAGCGCTTTAACCAGTGTTGCCTCAGAAAATCGCGGCGGCGGCTCAGTAAAATGTTGCTCTGGCCTTAGCGCTGTAAGCGAGACGGTCTCACCCTCAGCGAGTGGCGGCAGCAGCCGATCTTGAGAATCTGCGGCGTTATCATCTTGGCCTTCCTGATAGACCGCCATAAAGCCAGGATCTCGAATCACCGAGCCTGTTGCTCGAAATAAAGCCAAATCCCCTGCTTTTAGATCGACGGATACGGTGTCGATGGTGGCGTGAATCATCTGGCAGGCCACCGTACGCTTCCAAATTAGATCGTATAAACGGTACTGATCTTCACTTAAATAGCCTTTGAGGCTTTCTGGCGTGCGCTCGGGGTCGGTTGGCCGAATGCCCTCATGCGCTTCTTGGGCGTTTTTGGCCCGTGTGCGGTATTCATGCGCCTTGGCGGGTAATTTTTCGGGGCCAAAGCGCTTTTCGATTAGCCCGCGTAGCCCGGCAATTGCCTCTTGAGACAGATTGACCGAATCGGTCCGCATGTAGGTGATTAGACCAATAGCGCCGTTGCCGGTATCTACGCCCTCGTACAGCTGCTGGGCAATTCGCATTGTTTGCTGAGCAGAAAAACGCAGCTTGCGTGAGGCCTCTTGCTGCAAGGTTGAGGTAATAAAGGGTGCTGCTGGGTTACGGCGGCGTTGTTTTTTCTCAACGCGGGTCACTAAAAGCGTGCCAGGCAGTGCCGCGCCATCAGCCCCCGCGCCGGCGGCTTCAAGAATTCGGCCCGTCACATCCATTGCGTTTGTTTCGTCTGTGACTGAGAACTGCTCAACTTTATTGCCGTCGAGCTGGTGCAAACGCCCCACAAAGGCTTGGTCTTTGTGCGCTAGGTCTGCTTCGATGCTCCAGTATTCCCGCGGAATGAACGCTTCAATTTCCTGCTCACGCTCAACAATCATCCGCAGCGCAGGCGATTGAACGCGCCCGGCAGATAGACCACTGGTGATCTTTCTCCATAACAGCGGCGAGAGGTTAAAGCCGACCAAATAATCGAGTGCACGGCGGGCTTGCTGAGCGTTGACCAAATCGGTTGAAAGCCCGCGCGGGTGGTCGATCGCATCGCGTATCGCCCCTTGTGTTACCTCGTGAAAGACCACCCGGTGAACGGGTTTGTCGCCAATAACATTACGCTCTTTTAACAGCTCATGAAGATGCCAAGAGATTGCCTCACCTTCGCGATCGGGGTCAGTAGCCAGATAAATGGCGTCGCTTTTGCGGGCTGCCTTTGCAATGGCATCCATGTGTTTTTGGTTGCGCTCGACGGGCTCGTAGCGCATCGCAAAATCATGTTCGGTATCAACGGCGCCATCTTTGGAGACCAAGTCACGAACGTGGCCATAAGAGGCAAGAACTTCAAAGTCGCTGCCAAGATATTTGTTGATCGTGCGCGCCTTGGCCGGCGATTCGACAATAACAAGATGAGTGCTCATGTAACTTTTCTAGTGTGCCAAGGGGCGAGGGCCGTCAAAAAGAAGACTCTCCATCCAGGCGCAGGCTTCTTCTTCACCCGGCCGACTAAAGAGGACCATTAAAACCACCCATTTGAGTTTTTCCAAATCAACCGCGGGGTCTCCTAATGCCATTAACCGCTCGATGACGACTTCCCGATTGGCCGGGCTGAGAATGCCGGCTTGCTCTAGATAGAGTAAAAACCCCCGACATTCCGTATCAAGCCGGCGCGACTCGACGGGGTTATAGACCCTTAAAGAGGGCCAAGGGTTTCCACTGGATGGCAATTCGCGGTTTTCCGCGAGTGCGTCAATCCAGTTGAGTGCTTTGTGAATCTCTGATCGTGAAAATCCGGCTTCAAGCAGCTCACCTTCAAGTTCATCGCGGTCAGGATCGACCTCGACGGCGTCGTTAAAGTAATGCTCGAAGAGGTACATCAGGATGTCAAAGACGTTTTCTTTCATCCGCCCGTCCGTTGATTGCTTCTCTCATATCGGCCGCCGTCTGTTGGGATTAACAGCCCGAGCAGCTCTAGGTTAAGGAGCATGGAGGAAAGCCTATCGGGCGTCAATCCAAGCCGTTTAACAAGCACATCAAAGCTCACTGCTTCGTACCCAAGCGCATCCATTACGCGTTGCTGCTCCGCATCAAGCTCGGGGCTGGCTTGGCTAGTTTGTATCACATCAACGGGTTCAATAACGTTTCCATCTAATTTTAAGGTGGAGAAAACATCGTGGGCGGTTTCTATTAAACTCGCACCGGTACGAATGAGGGAGTGGCAGCCACGGGCCACTGGGCTTTGTACCGAGCCCGGAATAGCCATTACCTCACGATTTTGTTCGAGGGCTTGTTGTGCGGTGCCCAGCGCGCCACTTTTAGCACCGGCCTCAACAACCAAAGTGCCTAAACTCAAACCGCTGATTAATCGATTTCGGCGCGGAAAAAGCCCCCGGGTGACGAGGGTACCCACCGGCATTTCAGTGACCAGCGCACCGGATTGCTGAATCAAATCGGCCAAATATTGGTTCTCTTGTGGATACAACCGCTCTGGCCCTGTCGCCATCACGGCAATCGTTTGACCTTGAACGGCCAAAGCGCCTCTGTGCGCGTGCGCATCAATCCCGGTAGCCAGCCCGCTCGTGATCGTTAGCCCCCCAGTCGCCAGCATAGCCGCCATTTCAAAGGCTCGGTCTTTGCCGTTATTCGTTGCGTTGCGTGCGCCCACGATGGCCACTTGTGGTTGGTTTAGCGCCTTAGGGTTACCTTGCACAAATAACCGCGGTGGCGGGTCTGCAATATCTGTAAGTGCTGTCGGATAGGTTTTGTGGGCACGAGTAATGAGATGGCAGTTTTCTCCCTCTGCCCAGCGGAGGTCGTTTTCAACGCCAATTTCAACGGCTTTGCTGGGGCGCTTTTGTGTTTCCAAATAAGCTAAAGGCGAGTCAAAATGCTTCAAAATATCAGCAAAGCGGCGCGGTCCAGTGTGCGGCATGCGCGCTACGGTTAACCAGGCTTTGAGAGTGGCGTCGTCCATTATTGCGCCTCCGGCATGGGGATTAGTCGATCGCCCGTGCGCACTTCTTGTCGGGCTTTTTCAATGATCAGCGTGGCGGGTTTGCCATGGGCCACTAATCGAGCCATGCCAAGTGCAGTCACCTCTAAAGCATCTGCATGCTGCGCTTGTATCGGGGCGTCATTGCGAATCAGCCAAAAGCGGGCATGCAGTGGCTCAGCAATGCCTTGCACATAAATAATGTCACCGGCAGCGTGTAGTTGGCGCTGTGCCTCACCCCCAATCACCTTGGGCAGGGTGTCTGGCTCTGCAGCTACGGTAACCGGTAGGGTCAGCAACAGGCTAAAAAGCCATCCTAATAAAAGACGTGTTTGCATTGCACTATCCTTGTGTGGTCGTTGATATACTGTGAAGTCGAATACTGCGACGGAATAGCGATGGCGAAACGAGAAATACTGCAATATCCCGACCTACGGCTGCGTACATGCGCCAAGCGGGTAGAGGTGTTTGATCAGGCTCTACAAACATTAATCGACGATATGTTTGAGACGATGTACGACGCACCGGGCATCGGTTTGGCCGCCACGCAAATTGATGTGCATCGGCAGGTGGTGGTTATTGATGTGAGTGAAGAGGGTGATGCACCGCAGGTGCTTATTAACCCTGAAATTGTTGAATCAGGTCAGACCTGCGATGTGGCCGAAGAAGGTTGTTTGTCCATTGTGGGCTATACCGATGAGGTAGAGCGCCCCACCACCGTAGTTGTGAGCGCTCAAGATCGGCACGGGCAGCCTTACCGCATTGAGGCAGATGGGCTGCTGGCTCGCTGCATTCAGCATGAAGTCGATCATCTAGAGGGCCGATTGTTTATCGATACGCTCTCGGCCCTTAAGCGTAATCGGCTCAAACGGCGCTACGAGAAAGCAGCGCGCGCACGCGGTGAGCCCAATTAAGTCGCAAACAACACCGCTTCGTATTGTTTACGCGGGCACGCCTGAGTTTGCCGTGCCGGCCCTGCAGGTACTCATTGACTCTGCGCATACCGTGGTGGCTGTTTATACACAGCCCGATCGACCTGCAGGCAGGGGTCGGCAGCTCACCGCATCACCGGTAAAGCAGCTTGCACTAGAAGCGGGGCTGCCGATTGAGCAGCCCGAAAAGCTCAGCACGGCCGAGGCACAAGCGCGCCTTCAAGCATTAGCGCCCGATGTAATGGTGGTGGCAGCTTATGGCTTGTTATTGCCGGCCTCTGTTTTATCGATACCCCAGCGTGGGTGTCTTAATTTGCACGCCTCTTTGCTACCCCGTTGGCGTGGCGCAGCACCCATTCAGCGTGCAATTGAAGCAGGCGATTCGCAGACCGGGGTGTGTTTGATGGAGATGACGGCGGGCCTTGATGAAGGGCCAGTCGTCTCGCAAATAACAACACCGATTAGCGATACCGATACCGGCGGCAGCGTGCATGACCGATTAGCCGTGCTGGCCGCGGAGTTATTACAGCGAGATCTAGATGCCTGGGCTGCCGGGCAGTTAGTGGCTGTACCCCAGTCAGATCAAGGGGTGGAATATGCGCGTAAGCTGACCACCGCTCAGGCATGGATTGACTGGTCTAAATCGGCACAGGCACTGGCTTGGCAGGTGCGGGCCTTTAATCCATGGCCCGTGGCCCGCTGCCAGTGGTCACAAACCACCCTGCGGGTTTGGCATGCGGAGGTCGTAAGTGGGTCAGGCCCTATCACCAGTACCCCTGGGCAGGTGGTTGCCGTTGGCCGTGATGGGATTGATGTGGCCACGGGTGATGGACTGCTGAGATTGACGCAAATACAGCTGCCGGGACGGCGCGCGCAGCCGGTTAGCCAGTTTTTGCAAGGCCAAGCGATTAGCGTGGGTGAGCAACTTGGTTGAGCCACGCCATGAGGCCCTTGCCGCGGTAGTGGGGGTTATCAAAAACGGCCGCTCATTGGATGTCTTGTTAAGCGCTGCGGATGCGCGCTTGACCGACGAACGGGATCGGCGTTTTTGTCGTGCGCTGGCCTTTGGCGTACTACGTCATCATCGGTGGCTCCAAGCGCAGGTGGCGGCATTACTCGAGCGCCCATTACGCAATCGCGATCAAGACGTTAGTTTATTGATTGAGCTGGGCATTTATCAGCTGGCATGTTTGTCGATGCCGCCGCATGCGGCGGTTGGTGAAACCGTGGCGGTTACCCGTCCTTTGGGCAAACGCTGGGCGGCAAAGGTGGTTAATGCAACATTACGCCGGTTTCAGCGTGAAGGGGTTGTATCTGAGCTGGGGATTGAGTCTCCCGCCATTGAGTATTCTCTGCCCGATTGGCTTTATGCGCAGATTCAGTTGGATTGGCCAGAAGCATGCTCAGCCGTGCTGGCGGCACAAAATGCGCGCGCACCCATGTTGCTGCGAACAAACCTCAAGCGCAGCACAACCGCTGAGCTGCAGGCTCGCTTAGCCGAAATTGAGGTTACCTCAGAGCCGGTAGCAGACTTACCGGCGGCGCTGGCGTTAGAGGTACCGGTTGCGCCGGCACGCTTGCCCGGCTTTGCAGAAGGGTGTTTTTCGGTGCAGGACGGCGCTGCACAATTAGCCGCACCCTTGTTGGCACTTGAACCTGGGCAGCGGGTGCTTGATGCTTGCGCGGCGCCCGGGGGTAAAACCGCGCATTGTCTAGAGCTTGCCGACGTTGAGATGGTGGCTTTAGATAGCGATGCAGATCGTTTAGCGCGTGTCGACGAAACATTGAGCCGTTTGGGGTTGTCCGCGCAGCTCATTAGTGCGGATGCCGGCAACCCGCAAACCTGGTGGGATGGCAAACCGTTTGAGCGAATTTTGCTTGATGCGCCCTGCTCGGGCACCGGCGTCATTCGTCGGCACCCCGATATTAAATGGCTAAGACGCTCTACGGACCCTGCCCAGCTAGCGGCCGGTCAGCGCCGTTTGCTCGCTCAGCTATGGCCCCTATTGGCACCGGGTGGGCAGTTAGTTTATTGCACCTGCTCAATTTTAAAACAGGAAAATGAGGCGGTTATTGCTGATTTCGTGCAGGATCAGGATGATGTAACGATCCAACCGCTTGCGCTACCGTTTGGACGCGCTCTGCGGTACGGCTGGCAGATCCTTCCTGGAGAGGGCAACTGTGATGGCTTTTACTACGCTTGCCTGCGCAAAGATTAATCGCTGGGCTGTGCTGCAGCGATTCATGCTGGGCTGCGTGGTCTGGGCGTTGGCTGGCACTGCCCTATCCTCGGGTGATTTTCGGGTTGATAACATCGTGCCGCGCTTTGAGGCCGAGTTATTGTCAATGGATGCTCAACTGACCTATCGGCTTAGTGAGAAGGCAGATCAGGCTTTGACCAATGGTTTGCCCTTAGAGATTCAGCAGACATTGCAAGTACAGCGAAAGCGCAAGTGGTGGTTCAATGCTGCGGTGGTTACCCAACAGCGGCATTATCGCATTCAATTTCATGCGCTGAGTCGTCGCTACGTGCTAACGCGCCTAGAGACCGGTGCAAGCCGAAGCTTTAGAGATCGACAGGCATTACTCAGTGCATTAGGACGTATTGAGGGCTGGCCGGTAATGCGGGAGTCTGCCGTACAGGCACTCGGCCCCATTCAGCTTCGCCTAACTACAAAGTTAGTGCGTGATGCGCTGCCAAGGGTGCTGCGTATGGCCGCCTGGCTCGATGCAGACTGGCAGCTACGTGGCGGCCCGCTGGTTAAGGAAGTGCAGCCATGATTCGCATTTTGCTTAGCGTTTTATTAATCGCCTCGCTTTATCTGTTAACAGCCGCCACTGAAAATACAACGCGCTTTGGCAGTTTGTATCTTTGGTTGTTGCTGCTCAATGGCGTTGTATTGGTCATTTTGTGTGGCTTAATCATCCACAATTTGTGGCGATTGCTGCGCTCACTCCGTGCCAATCAAGCGGGCAGCCGCTTAACCGCCCGGCTGATGGGGCTGTTTGTGGTGATGGCCGTTTTGCCCGGATTGGTGGTGTATGGGTTTTCGATGCAATTTCTTCAGCGCGGCGTCGATAGTTGGTTTGATGTGCGAGTTGAAAATGCTCTCGATGGCGCGCTGGAGTTATCGCAGGCATCGCTCGATCAGCGGATGCAGGATATGTTGCGCCGCTTGCAAGACGCGGCCGAGGTTTTGGTTGACAGTGAAGATGAAATGATCCCGCTGACGCTGGGTGATTTGCGCGCGCGTACGGCCGCCTCCGAGCTCACGCTTTTAGGCGGTAACGGTCGTATCATTGCGGCAAGCAGTGTGGATACCGAAGATATCCTGCCGCATCGCCCCGAAGAGAGCATTTTACTTCAGCTACGACAGGGCAGACCCTATGTGGCCCTTGATCCTATCGAAAACGCGGGGCTGCATATTCGCGCGTTGGTGGTTGTGCCTACGCCGGCAAGCCCACAGAGCGCGCGGGTTCTGCAGGGGCTTTTTCCGGTGTCGCCACGGGTAGATGCGTTGGCAACCGAGGTGGAAGCGGCCTTCACCGAGTATCGCGCCCTTTCCTATTTAAGAGGCCCGTTAAAAGACAGCTTTACGCTAACCCTATCGTTGGTGCTGTTGTTATCACTTTTATTTGCGGTTTGGTCGGCGTTTTATTTAGCGCGGCGCCTAGTTGCACCCGTCAGTCGCTTGGCCAAAGGCACCGAAGCAATGGCAGCCGGTGAGTATGGAACACAGCTACCCCCGGGCGGAAACGATGAGCTGGGGTTTTTGGTGCGCTCCTTTAACGACATGAGCCGACGTGTTGCGGAGGTGAGAAATGCCGCTGAACGTAGTCAAGAGCTTGTTGAGGCGCAACGAACTTACCTAGAAACGGTGCTGGGCCGGCTATCTTCAGGGGTGCTAGCGCTTGCACCGGATGGCAGTCTGCGTACCTTTAATGAGGCGGCAAGCGGCATTCTTTCAGTGCCTTTGGATCAGGGTGTTGGCAGTCCGTTAACCAGCCTTGCGGCTCAATACCCCGATATTGAGCCCTTTGCGGCGCTCGTTTCACGGCAGCTACAGTCTGGCGCAAGCGAATGGCGTGAAGAGGTCACATTAGACACGGCGGAGGGGCGGCGTACCTTAATTTGCAGTGGGGCAGCGCTGCCGAGCGGCCCGGCCGGCGATGGCGATGTCATTGTGTTTGATGATGTGACAACGCTTATTCAGGCCCAGCGAGATGCGGCATGGGGCGAGGTTGCACGGCGCTTGGCCCATGAGATTCGTAACCCCCTAACGCCCATTCAGTTATCGGCTGAGCGGCTCCAGCATAAGATTGGCGCCGCGCTGGATGGCAGTCAGGCCGACTTACTGAAACGCTCTACCGACACCATTATTCATCAGGTTGAGGCGATGAAAGAAATGGTGCAGGCGTTTTCTGACTATGCCCGTCCGCCAGCTTTGCATTTACAATCTGTAGATCTGAATGCGTTGATTCGCGAGGGAGTGGAGCTGTATCGCGGTCAATCGGGGCAGCCTAAATTTACTTTAGAGCTTGCTGATGATTTGACGTCGCTCGAGGCAGACCCTGGTCGCCTGCGGCAGTTGCTGAACAATTTATTGCAAAATGCATTAGAAGCCACGCAAGGACAGCCTGATTGCCAGATCGAGTTACGCACCCGAAATGGTGAGGGACGCTACGCAGACATGCTTGAGCTGCATGTTCAAGACAATGGCCCTGGGCTGGATGAGGCGGTGATTGAGCAGCTCTTTGAGCCCTATGTCACGACAAAGCCGCGGGGCTCTGGGTTAGGGCTTGCGATCGTCAAAAAGATTATTGAGGAGCACAATGGCACGATTAGCGCACGAAACACCGACACAGGCGCGCGAATCACAGTGCGGCTGCCGTTAAGGATGAAGACATGAGCAAAGCCAATATTTTGGTCGTGGATGATGAGCCGGCAATTCGGGGTTTGGTGCAAGAGATCCTTGAGGATGAGGGCTATGCCGTTCGTTTAGCCGAAAGCGCTGAAGAGGCGCGGGTTTTACTGCGCCAACATGCGCCCGACTTGCTACTGCTTGATATCTGGATGCCGGGTGAAGATGGCATTTCTTTGCTCAAAGATTTAGCGGGCAGTGGAAGCCTTTTGTACCCGGTTGTCATGATCTCAGGGCATGGCACCGTTGAAACGGCGGTTGAGGCAACACGGCTTGGCGCGGTGGATTTTGTTGAAAAACCCCTTTCGATGGGCAAATTATTGGCGACGGTAGAGCAGGCATTGGCCAGCGGGCCATCGGGTCGGGCAGAAACCGAGCCGCTGGCAATGGTTGAGCCCGTTGGCAAAAGTGCCGTGTTACAAGCGCTACGTGAACAGGCGGCAAAGGTGGCAACCACTAACAGTCGTGTGCTCATTAGCGGCCCGCCGGGTAGCGGTTGTCGGGTTTTTGCTCGCTATATTCACGCGCTGAGTGATCGTGCTCAAGGCCCGTTTTTAGAATTTTCAGGGGCGGCAGTAAACGCTGATATAGCCGCTGAGCAATTATTTGGTGTTGAAGAAGAAACAGCTCGTCGCCCCGGTTTATTAGAGCTTGCTGCCGGCGGCACACTGGTGATTGATCGCACCAGCGAGCTTGCCACAGCGATTCAAGACCAGTTGGTTGCCGCGTTGGAGTTTGGCTGGTTCTTGCGCACGGGGGGCTCCTCACGAGTCGCTTTGGAGGCCAGGGTACTTTTTGTGGTGCGTGAGGATATTGCGCAGGCCGCACAGGCAGGCCGCTTAAGGGAAGACTTGTGCTATCACCTTAACGCGGTGCCCCTGTATGTGCCGCCTTTGCGCGAGCATTCTGAAGATGTTCCTGAATTAGTGACGTATTTTGTCGATCAACTGGTTGATCGGGAGCAATTGCCCTTTCGGCGGTTTACTGTGGCGGCGCAAAACCGACTCCGCCACCACGATTGGCCAGGCCATGTGCGAGAGCTTGGCAACTTGGTGCGCCGATTGTTGGTGATGGGCGATGGGCGAGAAATTGATGTGGCTGAGGTGGCAGAGGCAATGGCCATGGATCAAGCTAGCTTTGATCAAAGCAGTGACTGGACACCAACGCGGGTACTCGATCTGCCATTGCGAGAAGCCCGCGAGCAGTTCGAGCGTGCCTATTTGCAGCGCCAATTGCAGCGCGCTGGGGGTAACGTGGCGCAGCTGGCCCGGTTGGCAGGCATGGAGCGTACCCATCTTTATCGTAAGCTGCGCTCACTGGGGATTGATCAGCAAAAGCCGGAGGATGTCGGAGAATGAAGATCGTCATACTCGGTGCAGGTCAGGTGGGGGGTACCGTTGCTGCAACGCTGGCAACCGAGGCCAACGACATTACCGTGGTGGACACAAGCGCCCAGGTTTTACAGGGGCTACAAGATCGCTTGGATCTGCGCACCGTGACTGGCAATGGCACCTATCCTGAAGTGCTGGCAAGGGCAGGCGCGGATGATGCCGATATGATTATCGCGGTGACCGATTCGGATGAGGCCAATATGGTGGCCTGCCAAGTGGCGGCTACCTTGTTTCACACGCCCACTAAAATTGCGCGAGTTCGCGCTATCGAATATTTATCGCATCCACAAATTTTTGCACCTGATGCTTTGCCCATTGATGTGCTCATCTCCCCCGAGCAGCTCGTTACCCAGTATGTGAGGCGCCTCATTGAGCACCCCGGTGCACTGCAAGTGATGGACTTTGCCGATGGCAAGGTCCGGCTTGTGGGCGTGCGCGCTTATTATGGAGGCCCACTAGTAGGACAGGCACTCAAAACCCTGCGGGAACACGTGCCGGGGGTTGATACACGGGTGGCGGCGATTTATCGCCGCGGTAAGGCGATTATTCCTGAGGGCGATACCGTTGTTGAGGCAGGTGATGAGGTCTTCTTTGTGGCTGCGCGTAAAAATATTCGCGCGGTCATGAGCGAGCTTAGGCGCCTCGATAAGCCTGTGAAGCGCATTATGTTAGCCGGCGGCGGAAACATCGGGACCCGTCTTGCGCAATCGCTGGAGGCGTCCTACCAAGTCAAGATTATTGAGCATAATGCCCAGCGTTGTCGGGCAATAGCCGATGAGCTTAAAAAGACGATCGTACTGCATGGTGATGCGGCCGATGAAGATCTGTTGCTCGAAGAAAATATTGAAAATACTGACGTCTTCTGCGCGCTTACCAACGATGATGAGGCCAATATTTTGTCTGCCATGCTCGCCAAGCGGCGCGGCGCAAGAACGGTTATGGCGCTCATTAACCGCGCGGCTTACGTTGATCTTATTCAATCCAGTGATGATATTGATGTGGCCATTTCGCCTCAGCAGGCAACGATTGGGAGTTTGCTGGCGCATATTCGGCGCGGCGATGTGGCCACAGTCCACAGTTTGCGTCGCGGTGCGGCAGAGGCAATCGAAGCCATTGCGCATGGTGACGCGGGCAGTTCTGATGTGGTGGGTAAGCGTGTGGAAGACATTCGCTTACCGCGTGGCACCACAATTGGGGCGATCGTACGCGACGAGCAGGTCATAATGGCGCATCATGACACGGTCATTGAGCCTGAGGATCATGTGATCCTATTTTTAGTGGATAAAACGCGCCTTGCTGATGTTGAAAAGCTCTTTGCTGTGGGCGTGACGTTTTTCTAGAAGGATCAGCGCATGCATCCTGATGCAGTTCAACGAGTGCTCGGCGTTTTGCTGATGGTGTTTAGCGTGACCATGCTGCCACCGGCATTTTTAGCCTTGGCCGCAGCCGATGGTGTTGCCTCCGCATTCTTTCTCACTTTTTTACTGCTAATTGCCTTGGGTGCAGTGTTATGGCTGCCCGTGCGCCGATCACGCCGAGAGCTCAGAACGCGCGATGGCTTTTTGGTTGTGGCCTTATTTTGGATTGTGCTTGGGGCCGCCGGCGCGATGCCCTTGGTGCTCCAAACGGTAGCGCCTTTCTCGCTGGTCGATGCCTTTTTTGAGAGTGTCTCGGGTCTAACCACCACCGGTGCAACGGCGATTATCGGGATTGACGATCTGCCGATTTCTATTCGCTATTATCGCCAGCAGTTGCAGTGGCTTGGGGGTATGGGGATTATCGTTTTGGCGGTGGCGATATTGCCCATGCTGGGCATTGGTGGGATGCAGCTGTATCGCGCAGAGCTGCCCGGGCCGGTTAAAGATGCCAAGCTCACACCGCGCATCGCCGAAACCGCTAAAGCGCTATGGAACATCTACTTAGGCCTCACCATTGCTTGCGCGCTGGCTTATTGGTTAGCCGGCATGTCTGTTTTTGATGCGATTAGTCATGCATTTACCACGGTGGCAACTGGCGGTTTTTCTACCTACGACGCAAGCCTGGGGCACTTTGATAGCGCGCTAATCGAAATGATTGCCGTGTTTTTTATGCTGATCTCTGCGCTGAATTATTCGCTGCATTTTATGGTGTGGCGGCGCAAAAGCATTGAGCCCTTGCGGCGCGACCCCGAAGTTCTCACTTTTTTAGCGGTGGTGATTACGGTGTCTGTCCTCGTTATGGGTGGGCTGTTTGTTTACGAAGCTGCCCATGGTCTGCCGCGTGCCGACTCTTGGAATCATGCCATCTTCCAGGTGGTGTCTTTTGCTACAACCACCGGCTACACCACGGCAAATTACTCCTTGTGGCCGGCCTTTCTGCCAGTTTTGTTGTTGATTGTGGCGGTGGTCGGTGGCTGTGCAAATTCCACTTCAGGCGGGCTAAAGGTGGTGCGTGTTTTGCTGCTTTGGCGACAGGGTGGGCGTGAAATCATCCGCCTGATTCATCCGCAGGCGCAATTGCCGGTAAAAATCGGGCATCGCCCGGTGAATGAGCGGGTAATTGATGCGGTATGGGGCTTTTTTGCTGCCTATGTGGTGCTGTTTGTTTTGTTAATGCTGACGTTGTTGGCAATGGGGCTTGATCAGGTAACGGCGTTTTCTGCGGTGGCTTCCGGGCTTGCTAACTTAGGCCCAGCCTTGGGTGATGTGGCGACAAATTTTGCTTCGGTAGACGACGGGCCTAAATTGGTCATGTGCGTGGCAATGATTATGGGTCGATTAGAAATCTTTACCTTGCTGGTGTTGTTTACCCCGGCATTCTGGCGGCGCTAGGCTAGCGCTGGTAGTGTGGAGCTGCCATTAAAATACCTCAGGAGGTATCGCTATGAACTGGCACAAACAGACCGAAGAAATGATTCATTCTTGGACCGAGGCGCAGCGCCGCCTTGTTGATCAATGGCTTGAGAGCGTACAAGGCGTTGCCCCCGGCGCCGATAAGCTCAAAGCCGATTACCATCGGCAGATTGATGCATGGGAAGAGGCCGTCAGCGAGATGCTACGGCGGCAGCAAGAGCTGGCCGACTCAATGTCAGGCTCGGCGGCTAACTTAGACGCAGCGCCAGAGCTGGCTAAAGAGTGGGTAGATCGCTCTCAGCAAATGATGCAGAACTGGACAGACACCCAAATGCGTTTTATGCAGGAATGGGTGGAGCACATGGCGAACCAGCCTGGCAGCTCGTCTGATTCATCGCGTTGATTGGCCTGCTGCAGCGGGTTACCGAGGCCAAAGTGGTGGTGGCGGGTGAAACCGTTGCCACCATTGGCCCCGGGTTACTAGTACTGGTGGGCGTGCAGCGTAATGATACGCATGCCAGTGCTCAACGACTTTTAGAGCGGTTGCTAAGCTACCGGGTGTTTCCAGATGATGCCGGGCGTATGAATCGGTCTTTGCAAGATACCCATGGTGGGTTGTTATTGGTGCCGCAGTTTACCTTGGCAGCCGATACGCAGCGGGGCACGCGCCCGGGGTTTTCTACCGCGGCAACTCCGGATGAGGCTGCTAGGCTGTTCTCGACGCTATGTGAAGACGCTCAGCGCCAACACGCCAATACCCAAGTGGGAGTGTTCGGTGCCGATATGCAGGTGAGTTTATGCAATGACGGGCCGGTTACATTTTGGCTTGAAGTGCCGCCTGACTCCCGATAACCCCGCCAGCATGGTATTCTGCGCCGCGTCTACTAACCGAGCGGTGACCCCATGAACGAACGCAGTGCAGCGGTCGAGCGTAATACCCTCGAAACCCGCATTAAAATTCACCTACAGCTTGACGGTACCGGTAACGGTAGCCGCCAAACCGGTGTGGGTTTCTTTGATCACATGCTGGACCAAATAGCCCGGCATGGGCAGTTTGATATTGATATCGAAGCCATCGGCGATCGGCACATCGATGATCATCACACGGTTGAAGATGTGGGCATTGTGCTGGGGCAAGCGTTTGCTAAGGCACTTGGCGATCGGCGTGGCATTACGCGTTACGGCCATGCGCTGTGCCCTTTAGATGAGGCATTATCTCGGGTTGTGGTCGATCTATCGGGTCGGCCCGGCTTGTATTTTCGTGCCAAATTTCCGGCTGAGCGTATCGGGCAGTTCGATACCGAATTAGTGCGTGAGTTTTGGCAGGGCTTTGTTAACCATGCTGGGGTTACGCTGCATGTGGATGCGCTGGCCGGCGATAATGCCCACCACATGGTTGAGAGCCTGTTTAAAGCAGCGGGGCGTGCGCTTCGTATGGCGGTGGCCAGCGATGCGGCACTCAATGGCGCGATGCCGTCAACTAAAGGAACGCTCTAACGAATGCGAGTTGCGGTCATTGATTATGGCATGGGTAATTTGCGCTCAGTTGCCAAGGCGCTGGAGCATGTTGGCGCAACGGCCGTAGCCATTACCGATGATCCCGCGGTGATTGATGCTGCCGATCGGGTTGTCTTCCCGGGGCAGGGTGCCGTGCGCGATTGTATGAGCGCCCTGCACCAGCATGAGCTGATTGAGGTGCTTGCCCGTGCAATGGCAACCCGCCCTTTTTTGGGCGTTTGTATGGGCATGCAGGCATTAATGACCCGCAGCGAAGAGAACGCAGGCGTTGAGGCGCTAGGGCATTTTGCGGGTACCGTGCGGCATTTCTCACATCTTACCGGCGGCCACTCGGCACTTAAAATTCCGCATATGGGGTGGAATCGGGTGCGCCAATGCGCCCCGCATCCGCTGTGGGATGGTGTTGACGATGAGGCGCGTTTTTATTTTGTGCACAGCTACTATGTGGTACCTGAAGCTCAAGAGATCGTGTTGGCAGACTGTGAATATGGTGAGCGTTTTGCAGCAGTTATTGGGCAAAACAATGTGTTTGCAACGCAATTTCACCCAGAAAAAAGCCAGCAGGCTGGGCTGAAATTATTGGGCAACTTTCTTAGTTGGGATGGAACAGCATGCAATTAATACCTGCAATTGACCTTAAAGATGGCCAATGCGTGCGCTTGCGTCAGGGCAAGATGGATGACTCAACGGTTTTCTCAAAAGATCCTCTGGCCATGGCAGATCAATGGGTGGCCGCCGGTGCTAAGCGTTTGCACTTGGTTGATCTTGATGGGGCGATAGCAGGCTTTCCGGTCAATGCTGACATCATTGGGCGGATTGCTGAGGCGCACCCATCAATCGAAATTCAAATTGGGGGTGGAATTCGCAATGTCGATGTTATTCAAACGTATTTGGATGTTGGCGTTGATTTTGTGATTTTGGGTACCCAAGCGGTACGTGACCCAGATTTTGTAGATAATGCCTGCCTCGAGTTTCCTGGCCACGTGATCGTGGGGTTAGATGCGCGGGATGGGCGCGTGGCAACGCATGGTTGGGAGCAAGTCTCAGAGATTGCCGCTAGCGAACTAGCAAAACGCTTTGAGGATGCGGGAGTTGAGGCCATTGTGTTTACCGACATTGGGCGCGATGGAATGATGAGTGGTTTTAATGCAAAGGCCACCGCAGATTTAGCGCGCGCCATCGATATTCCAGTGATTGCCTCGGGGGGGGTTAGCAGCATGGCCGACGTTGAGCGGTTATGTGAAATCGCTGAGGCTGGCGTAACGGGTGCCATTGTGGGCAGAGCGCTGTACGAGCGCAGCCTAGACCTTGCCGAAGCACAAGCGTTGGCCGATCAACGGATGGGTCGATAGCCGGTGGCGCTGGCAAAGCGAATTATCCCTTGTTTGGATATCGATGGTGGCCGCGTTGTTAAAGGCGTTCAGTTTGTTGATATTCGGGATGCGGGCGACCCCGTGGAAATTGCGCGCCGCTATGACCGAGAAGGCGCGGATGAACTAACATTTTTAGACATTACGGCAAGCCATGAAGAGCGCGAAACATTGGTGGCCGTGGTTGAAGCTGTCGCAGCCGAAGTGTTCATACCACTGACCGTGGGGGGTGGCATTCGCACAGTCGATGATGTGCGCCGAATGCTGAACGCAGGCGCCGATAAAGTGGCGATTAACACCGCAGCGATTCACGACCCCGCGCTAGTTGCTAACGCCGCCGAGCGTTATGGCTCGCAATGCATTGTTGTGGCTATTGATGCTAAGCGCGTGGAAAGTCCCGGATCTGATATCCGCTGGGAAGTTTTTACCCATGGCGGCCGGCGCCCCACCGGGATTGATGCGTTGGCGTGGGCTGAGCAGATGGCCGCGGCAGGCGCAGGAGAGCTGCTGGTAACCAGTATGGATCGCGACGGCACTCGGCAGGGCTTTGATAATGCGTTAAATAAGGCAATTTCTGCTCGTGCGGGCGTGCCCTTAGTGGCCTCTGGTGGGGTGGGTAACCTGCAGGATTTGGTGGATGGCGTGATACAAGGTCATGCTGATGCCGTATTAGCCGCCAGCATTTTCCATTTTGGCGAATATACGGTTGCTGAGGCAAAAGCATTTATGGCAAGCGCGGGTATAGAGGTAAGGCAGTGAGTTGGCTGGATGAGGTCCGATGGAATGCAGATGGGCTAGTGCCGGTTATCACCCGTGATGTGGCAGATGGCGCCGTGCTCATGATGGCGTGGATGAACCGTGATGCCCTGCAGGCCACGGTATCCAAGGGTGAGGCGGTGTATTGGTCGCGGTCGCGGAAAAAGTTATGGCATAAAGGTGCCGAGTCAGGCCATTTCCAGCGCGTACAGCGAATGGCATTAGATTGTGATGGCGATACGCTGCTGCTCGACGTAGAGCAAGTAGGCGGCATTGCGTGCCATACGGGTCGGCGGAGTTGTTTTTATCGGCAGTACCAGGATGGCGCCTGGGTTGAAATATCCGAGTAGGTTTGTGATGAACGATGATATTCTAAATCAATTAGCCGGTGTGATTGCCGCCCGGCGTGATGCCGAGCCTGAAACATCCTATGTGGCATCGTTGCAGGCGGCAGGGCTTGATCGTATTTTGCGCAAAGTAGGCGAGGAGTGCACAGAGACGATCGTGGCCGCCAAAAATGGTGAGCCGCAATCAATCGTTTATGAAACGGCTGATCTGTGGTTCCATACGTTAATCATGCTGGCGCATCACGGCTTGGGGCCGGCGGATGTACTAGCAGAGCTCGAGCGTCGGTTTGGGCTCTCGGGAATTGAAGAAAAGGCGTCTCGAGCCGATCAATAAATTGGAGGTGAGTCTGATGGGTCCAGGTGGTATTAGTCCGTGGTCTCTATTGTTAATTTTAGCGATTGTCCTGTTGCTCTTTGGCACCAAGAAGCTGCGTAATGTTGGCACTGATCTGGGTGGAGCACTCAAAGGCTTTAAAAGCGCCATGAAAGACGGCGAAAAAGAAGCGAATGAGGCCAAAGAGAGCATTGAGGAGGTCACAACCGAGCATCGTGAGCAGGTTGACGATGCTGAGGGTGAGAAGAAAACGAACAACGAAAAGCCCTGAGCGTCTCTGGATAGGCTGCTATGTTCGATATTAGCTTCTGGGAAATCCTGATCATCGGGGCCATCGCTCTGGTGGTCGTTGGCCCAGAGCGTTTACCTAAACTCTTGCGTACCATTGGCCTTTGGGTGGGTCGTGCGCGTGCGTCCTTTCAGTCGATTCGTGATGAGGTTGAACGAGAGGTCAATGCAGAAGGGTTGCGCGAAACGAAGCGCGCCATTGAATCCGACACCCGCGATGCAATGAAAACGGTCGAGAAGTCCGTTAGTGAAGCCCAAGCTGATGGCGATCCGCCTGAAAGCGACAAGCCCAAAGGAGACAGCCAGTCGTGAGTGCGGTCAGCGAAGATGAAGATCGCCCCCTGCTGGCGCATCTTTTGGAGCTGCGCACGCGTCTTATGCGTGCCGCTGGCGTGGTTTTGGTGCTCTTCTTGGCCGCTTACCCATTTCGTGAGCCGCTCTATACGGCACTAGCGGGTCCGCTGATTGCGGTTTTGCCTGAAGGCTCATCAATGATTGCCACGCAGGTGGCCACTCCGTTTCTTATTCCACTTAAGGTGGCGCTGGTTGCCGCCTTTTTCCTCAGCATCCCCTATTTGCTCTATCAGTTATGGGCCTTTGTGGCGCCAGGGCTTTATCGCAACGAACGTCAATTAGTGTGGCCATTGTTGTTTTCAAGCGTTGTGCTGTTTTATGCCGGCATGGCGTTTGCCTATTTTTTGGTCTTCCCGCTGATTTTTGAATTCTTTGCGGCTGCTACCCCGGTTGGGGTATCGATGATGACGGATATCGGCGAATACTTGTCGTTTGTCATGAAGCTGTTCTTTGCGTTTGGTGCTGCCTTTGAAGTGCCGATTGCAACGATTTTGCTCGTTAAAACGGGAGCAACGACAAGGCAGTCGTTAGCGGCAAAGCGGCCTTACGTGATTGTGGCTGCCTTTACGATTGGGATGTTGCTTACGCCACCGGATGTGATCTCGCAGGTGCTTTTGGCAGTGCCGGTTTGGCTGTTATTTGAGCTAGGGATATTTCTTTCCCGTTGGTTTTCGCCGTCAGTACCCGCTAAAGAGTAACGCGGGTGGGGAGTGAGAAATTCCTGACCTAGAGGTCAGATAATGAACGGCTCCAAAATAAGTCACTGGGTTTTCTTGCGATTGGCCGTCGAGAACGGTATGGTTAGCGGCATTAATGTCAAGCCTGCTTGCGCAAACGTCAGGTGATCTTTTATGAGTGGTGCTTTCGAGCAGTTCCTGCAGAATTCCTACCTCAATGGCAGCAATGCCACCTATATCGAAGCTTTATACGAAAACTATTTAAGCGATCCAGACTCGGTTGAGCCTGTATGGCAGGAATATTTTCGTGATCTGCAGGCCAAAGAGCCGGGCCGATTGCGGGATGTGCCGCATGGCCCAATACGTGAAGCGTTTGAGGCGCTGGGGCGAAGTTCTCGTAACGGTCGCGCGGTTCTAGCCGGTGAGGGCATGGACGCCATGGCGGCGCAAAAGCAGGCGGCCGTGTTGCGACTCATTAACGGCTATCGCGTACGCGGTCATCAGCATGCAGATACCGATCCATTGCATTTGCGTGAGCTGCCGGTAGTGCCTGATCTTGATCCGGCCTTTCATGGTCTGGATGAGTCTGACATGGACACCGCATTCAACACCGGCTCTTTGTTTGCACCAGACCGTATGAAGCTGCGCGAAATCATTGATTTGGTGCGCTCAGTGTACTCCGGCAAAATTGGCTCTGAGTACATGCATATTACCGACACCGATCGGAAGCGATGGATTCAGGAGCGGCTGGAAAAACCCCGGGCAAGAACGGAATTTGATGCCGAGCAAAAGCGGGCATTACTACGCCGGCTGACGGCAGCTGAGGGCATTGAAAAGTACCTCAACAGCAAATATGTGGGGCAAAAGCGTTTTTCCTTAGAAGGGGGTGAGTCCACCATTCCGGTGCTTGATGAAATTATTCAGCGTGGCGGCCGGCACGGGGTTAAAGAGTTGGTCCTCGGCATGGCGCATCGGGGTCGGCTCAATGTGCTGATTAACGTGATGGGTAAATCGCCGGCTGAGCTGTTTGCTGAATTTGAAGGCGAGCATGCGCCAGAGCATGCGAATGCCGGTGATGTGAAATATCACATGGGCTATTCATCGGATATTCAAACAGACGGTGGGGCTTTGCATTTAGCGCTTGCCTTTAACCCGTCGCATCTGGAAATCGTTAATCCGGTGGTTGAAGGCTCTGTAAGGGCGCGGATGCAACGCCGTGGCGATGCAACGGGCGAGTCTGTACTACCCTTGCTGATTCATGGCGACGCGGCCATGGCTGGCCAAGGCGTGGTCATGGAAACGTTTCAGTTATCTCAAGCGCGTGGCTTTTATACCGGCGGCACCGTGCATTTAGTGATTAACAACCAAATTGGCTTTACCACCTCTAACCCGCTCGATACGCGGTCGACTTTTTACTGCACAGAAGTGGCCAAGATGGTTCAGGCGCCGATTTTTCACGTCAATGGAGACGACCCTGAGGCCGTCTTATTTGTGACGCAGCTGGCCATGGATTATCGCCGTGAATTCCACTCTGATGTGGTGATTGATTTAATTTGTTATCGCCGGCATGGCCATAACGAGGCCGACGAGCCGTCGGCAACGCAGCCGGTGATGTATCAGAAAATTAAGGCCCGCCCGTCGGTGCGCAAGCTGTACGCGGAGCAGCTCGAGCAGGAAGGCGTTATTGCCGCTGACGATGCCAAGGCCATGGAGCGAGAATATCGCGATGCCATGGATGCCGAGCAGGTGGTAGCGCCGGGTGCCCTGCCTCCGCAGCAAACCGATTTTAGTGTGGATTGGTCGCCCTATTTTGATGCGCAGTGGGATGAGTCGGTCGATACGGCTGTCACGCCTGACCGGGTGCGGCGTCTGCAAGAGGTGCTCCAACAACTGCCTGAAGGCTTTGAGCTTAATGCGCGCGTTGCTACGGTGATGGAGAGCCGCCGAAAGATGGCAGCCGGCGCGCTGGCCATGGACTGGGGTTTTGCCGAAACCATGGCCTATGCCACGCTGCTTGAAGAGGGCTATAACGTTCGGCTGACGGGGCAGGACTCGGGCCGCGGCACCTTCTTCCATCGTAACTCGGTGCTGCATAACGCAACCGATGGAGCAACACATACCCCGCTTAAGCAGATTGGCGAAGAGCCCGATAACTTTGTGGTTATCGATTCGCTGTTGTCTGAAGAGGCCGTGCTGGGCTTTGAATACGGTTATGCCACGGCAGACCCAACCACCATGGTGATTTGGGAAGGCCAGTTTGGCGACTTTGTGAATGGCGCGCAGGTGCTGATTGATCAGTTTATTGCCTCGGGCGAGACAAAATGGGGCCGGCTTTGCGGGCTTACTCTTTATCTGCCGCACGGGTATGAAGGCCAAGGCCCAGAGCACTCATCGGCGCGTTTAGAGCGGTTTTTGCAGCTATGTGCCGAAAGCAATATTCAGGTGGTGGTGCCCTCAACCCCCGCTCAGTTTTTCCACATGATTCGCCGCCAAATGCTGCGCCGCTGGCGTAAGCCACTGGTGGTGATGACGCCAAAAAGCTTATTGCGCCACAAGCTATCTACCTCGGTGTTAGATGATTTGGCGACTGGCGGTTTTCAGCTCGTGATTGATGAGGTCGAGCCCATTAAGGCGAGCGGTGTGAAGCGCGTGGTTTTATGCAGCGGCAAAGTCTATTTCGATCTGCTCGAAGAGCGCCGCCGCCAAGAAAGAGACGATGTGGCGATTGTGCGCGTTGAGCAGCTCTATCCGTTTCCGGAAGCGGCACTCTCAGCCCTACTTAAGCGGCGATATAAGACGGCTAAAGAGGTCGTTTGGTGTCAGGAAGAACCCAAAAATCAGGGCGCCTGGTATCAGATTTATCACCACTTAACGCAGTGCGTCACGCGTGAGCAAAAGCTGCGGTATGCCGGCCGTGATCCATCTGCTTCACCGGCAGTGGGTTATGCCAAGGTGCATCACGAACAACAACGAAGCCTGGTGGCGGATGCCCTCGGGTAAACCCGATTATTCAAGGAGAGCGAAAAGCCCATGAGCACTGAAGTCAAGGTACCTGCACTGCCCGAGTCGGTCAGTGAGGCAACGGTTGTTACCTGGCATAAACAGGCAGGAGACCGGGTAGAGCGCGATGAAAACCTGGTTGACCTTGAAACCGACAAAGTGGTGTTAGAGGTGCCTGCCCCAGAAGATGGGGTGTTAGGTGAGATCCTCAAACCCGAGGGTGAAACGGTTACCGCTGGCGAGGTGGTCGCCTTGCTGCAGGCTGGCGAGGCTGCGGCCGCACCCGCTGCGGCGCCCGCTGCTGCGCAGCCGGCAGCAGCAACAGAGGCACCCGCTGCCGATGCAGCGATGCCCAGCTTAAGCCCTGCCGTACGCAATTTGGTGGAGGAGCATGGCCTTGATGCCCGGCAAATCCCGCCAACAGGCAGGAATGGACGGTTGCTGAAAGAAGATGTTCTTAACTTTCTGAAGTCGAACGAGTCAGCGCCTGCTGCCGCTGCGCCCGAAGCAGCGCCCGCGCCCGCGCCGAGTGCTGAGCAGCCGAAAAAAGCAGCCGCGCCGGCCGCCGCCGCCATGCCAGCAGGCGATCGTGAAGAGCGCCGTGTGCCAATGACCCGACTGCGCCAGCGAATTGCTGAGCGATTAGTGGAGGCCCAACAAACCGCTGCCATGCTGACGACCTTTAATGAGGTCAACATGCAGCCGGTGATGGAGCTGCGTGCGCGCTATAAAGACCAGTTCTTAAAAAACCACGACACCAAGCTTGGTTTTATGTCGTTCTTTGTTAAAGCTGCGGTTGAGGGTCTTAAGCGCTACCCGGCGGTGAACGCGTCGATTGACGGCACCGATGTGCTGTATCACGGTTACTACGACATCGGTATTGCCGTGTCGACCGAGCGGGGTTTGATGGTGCCGGTGCTAAGAGACGCCGATCAGTTATCGTTTGCTGAAATTGAAGCGGCCATCGCAGATTTCGGACAACGCGCACAGGCCGGCAAGATTGATATCTCTGAGCTAACGGGCGGTACGTTTACCATTACTAATGGCGGTATTTTTGGCTCGTTGCTTTCAACGCCAATTCTCAATCCGCCCCAAAGCGGCATTTTAGGAATGCATAAAATTCAGGAACGCCCCATGGTTGAAAATGGCACCGTGGTGGCGCGCCCTATGATGTATCTGGCTCACTCCTATGACCATCGCATTATCGATGGCAAGGAAGCGGTGCAGTTTCTAGTCACGATTAAAGACATGCTCGAAGACCCGGCACGTTTGCTGCTTGCGGTCTGAGCCTAAACGGAAAAATTCGGGAGTCATTATGGCGAATCCCTACGACGTTATCGTAATTGGTGCCGGCCCTGCCGGTTATGTGGGCGCAATCCGCTGTGCACAGCTCGGCATGAGCGTGGCCGTTATTGATGAGTTTGTGCGCAAGGATGGTGAGCCATCACTCGGTGGTACTTGCTTAAATGTGGGGTGTATTCCATCCAAAGCATTGCTTGATTCCTCTGAGCATTATCATCGGGTACAGCATGAGCTAGCCGGGCACGGCATTAAGGTGGACGGCACCCGGCTTGATGTACCGCAGATGATTCGGCGCAAAGATAAAGTGGTGTCCGATCTGACTGGTGGCATTAAGCAGTTGTTTAAGGCTAACCGAATTGAGTGGTTGGCAGGGCACGGCAAATTGCTGGCAGACCGGCAGGTCGAATTCACGCCGCATAAAGGGAAAGCGAAAGTCTTTAGTGCCAGCAATGTGATTATTGCCACCGGCTCGCGGCCCATCGAAATTGGCGCCGCGCCACTGGATCATGATCGTATTGTCGATTCAGCCGGTGCTCAGGAATTCCAAGAAGTCCCCAAACGCCTTGGCGTGATTGGCGCGGGTGTGATCGGCCTTGAGATGGGCAGTGTTTGGAACCGACTTGGCTCAAAAGTTGTGCTGCTTGAAGCGCAAGATACATTTTTATCGCTGGTTGACCATCAAGTGGCCCGCGAGGCGCGCAAGCTGTTTGAAAAACAAGGGCTTGAGATAAAGACCAATTGTCGCGTTACCGATACACGCAAGGGTAAGACCATCAGCGTGCATTATGAGGATGCAGACGGTAAGCAAAATATTCAGGTCGATAAGCTGATCGTGTCGGTGGGCCGTCGCCCGCATACCGATGGTCTGGCGTCTGAAGATGCCAACCTGATTACGGATGAGCGCGGCTTCGTGAACGTCGATGACTACTGCGAGACCAATATTCCAGGTGTTTATGCTGTGGGTGATGTGGTTCGTGGGCCCATGCTGGCTCATAAGGGCTCGGAAGAAGGCGTGATGGTGGCCGAGCGTATCGCGGGGCACGCCGGGCACGTGAATTACGAGACCATTCCGTGGGTTATCTATACCGATCCAGAAATTGCTTGGGTGGGTCGCACCGAAAATCAGTTAAAAGCCGCTGGTACGCCGTACCGGAGTGGCACATTTGGTTTTGCGGCAACCGGCCGTGCTCGCGCCATGGATCGTGCCGATGGCATGGTGAAAATTTTAGCTCATGCTGAAACGGATCGAATTCTCGGTGTGCATATGGTCGGCCCACAAACGAGCGAGTTGATTGCCGAGGCCACACTTGCCATGGAATACGAAGCAAGCGCTGAGGATTTGGCGCGGACCATCCATGCCCACCCCACCTTGTCTGAAGCGGTTCATGAAGCTGCCTTGGCGGTGAACAAACGGGCGATTCATAAGGCGAACTAAAATGGCGGAAAATACTGCAGGATTGAGAGGGATTACAGCCGGCGAAACAGCGCTTTGCACGGTAGGCCAGGAAGGCACGGGCCTGACGTATTGCGGCTATGACATTCATGACTTAGCCGAGCATGCCGAGTTCGAAGAGGTGGCCTATCTGTTGCTGTATGGCCAGCTTCCTACAGCGGCAGAGCTAGACAGTTATCGCAGCCGCCTTCAAGGGCTTCGTCAGTTGCCAGCGGCCTTGCGTGAGGTGTTAGAACGTATTCCTGCTGACGCACACCCGATGGATGTGATGCGCACGGGCTGCTCCATGTTGGGCAATTTGGAAACGGAGCAGGATTTCTCGGAGCAGGATCAGCATATCGACCGACTGCTTTCGGCTTTTCCCGGCATCATCACTTACTGGTATCGCTACAGCCATCATGGCGAGCGCATTGAGACCGATAGCGATGAAGCCAGTATTGGTGGGCATTTTCTAAAGTTGTTGCATGGCAAAAAGCCTTCCGATCTGCATGTCAAAGTGATGCATGCCTCGTTAATTCTTTATGCCGAGCATGAGTTTAACGCCTCTACCTTTACCGCAAGAACCTGTGCGTCGACGCTGTCGGATCTGCACTCTTGCATTACCGGGGCGATTGGTACTTTGCGCGGGCCATTACATGGTGGGGCCAATGAGGCCGCCATGGCCATGATTGAGAACTGGCAGACCCCTGATGAGGCAGAAGCCGCCTTGATGGGCATGCTTGAGCGAAAAGAAAAGATTATGGGATTTGGTCATGCCATTTACCGTAAGAGCGATCCGCGGAATGCGATTATTAAAGAATGGTCACGCCAGCTAGCTGAGCAGGTAGGCGATACCCGGCTATATCCAGTATCCGAACGCGTAGAAGCCGTTATGCAGCGTGAAAAGGGGCTCTTCCCCAACGCAGATTTCTTTCATGCGAGTGCGTATCACTTTATGGGTATTCCTACCCCCTTGTTTACGCCGATTTTTGTGATGTCGCGGTTGACTGGTTGGGCAGCCCACATTAAAGAGCAGCGGGCGAATAATCGGATTATACGGCCGAGCGCTGATTACACCGGGCCAGAACTCAAAGCCTGGCAACCGATTGAGCAGAGGGGGTAAGAAGATGACAGAAGTAAAAGTGCGCAGCGCTGAGCGTCCAGAGCCAGATCCATTATTGCGGTCATTGGCTGATTATGTGACCGGAGCCCCAATTCAATCGGATGAGGCCTATTCCACTGCCCGGTACTGCCTGATGGATACGCTTGCCTGCGGCATGCTCGCGCTTGAGTACCCTGCTTGCACCAAGCTCTTAGGCCCTGTTGTACCGGGTGCTGAAATGTCGGGTGGCGCGCGTGTGCCAGGCACCCCCTATCAGCTCGATCCCGTGCAGGCAGCCTTTAACATTGGTGCGATGGTGCGGTGGCTCGATTTTAACGACACCTGGCTGGCCGCAGAGTGGGGGCACCCCTCCGATAATTTAGGCGCCATTTTGGCACTGGCTGATTATCAGGCGCGCACCGCCATTGCAGAGGGCAAAGAGCCGCCCACAATGCGTGATGTGCTAACCGCCATGATTCGGGCGCATGAAATTCAGGGTGTAATTGCGCTTGAAAACAGCTTTAACCGGGTGGGCCTTGATCATGTGTTGCTGGTTCGACTGGCTTCGGCTTGTGTCAGCATGGGCATGCTAGGCGGCACTCACGAAGATGTGATGACGGTTGCCAGCCACGCGTTGGTGGATGGCAGCTCTCTGCGCGCCTATCGCCATGCGCCGCAGGCCGGCCCGCGTAAGAGCTGGGCCGCCGGCGATGCCTCAGCGCGTGGTTTGCGTCTGGCACTGATTGCACAAACCGGTGAGATTGGTTATCCGGCCGCACTCTCCGCGCCAACCTGGGGTTTCCAAGATGTGCTGTTTGGCGGTAACGAGGTCACGCTGGCGCAGCCGTTTGGCAGCTACGTGATGGAAAACATTCTCTTTAAGATTAGTTTTCCGGCTGAGTTCCACGCACAAACCGCGGCAGAAGCTGCGATGACCCTGCATCCGCAGGTTGCTGATCGGATTGATGCGATTGATCGGATTGTGATCGAAACCCAGGAAGCCGGCGTGCGAATTATCGATAAAACCGGGGCGCTCAATAACCCGGCGGATCGGGATCATTGCATTCAGTACATGGTGGCTGTGCCGCTGATCTTCGGCCGTTTGACAGCGGCTGATTACGAAGATGCTGTGGCAGCTGACCCACGTATTGATGCGCTACGAGCCAAGATGGAAGTGGTTGAGAATAAGCAGTTCTCGGTGGATTACATGGATCCAGAAAAGCGCGCCATTGGTAATTCGGTACAGGTGTTCTTTAACGATGGCACGGCCACAGATCGGATTGCGGTGGATTATCCGATTGGGCACCGTCGCCGTCGTGATGAAGGCATTCCTGAGTTGGTCAAAAAATTTGAGGCGGCGCTGACAACGCGTTTTGCACCCAAGCAGGCAAGCCAAATCGAAGCGGTTTGCGGTGATCAAAACCGACTAGAAAAACTGCCTGTTAACGAATTTATGGCCCTATGGAGGGCATCATAGGCTCGTATTGGGTAGGTAAGCTCGTCGGCGGGCTGCTGGGCGCAATGTCCGGCGGCTGGGTCGGTGGCATTGTCGGTGTGATTGTTGGGCATTGGTTTGACCGTGCCCTGTCTGGGTCTGGGCGCTCTGCGCGCCCTAGCCAGCGTCAAAAATCGGTGCATGCGGCGTTTTTTCGCGGCGCCTTTGTGGCGATGGGGCATGTCTGTAAGGCAGACGGCCGTGTTAGCGAATCTGAGATTCGTGCCGTTGAAGCCATCATGTCGCATATGGATTTGAATGCTGAGCAACGTCAGCAAGCGATTGAATTTTTCCGCAACGGTCGTGATGATCAGGTGAGTCTTGATGAGGTTGTCAGCGAGTTTCGTCGGCTCGCCCAGCGGCATCGGCAGTTGTGTCAGTTATTTGTTGAAATTCAGATTCAAGCCGCACTGGCCGATGGCCAAATTGATGCTGCTGAACGCATCTTGTTGCAGAAAATTGCTTTTGGCTTGGGGTTTTCCGAGACGGATTACGCACGGCTAGAGCAAATGTTGCATGGGCATGCTGGCCGCCAACCGAGTCATAAAAACACGTTAGAGGCGGCGTATGACACGCTCGGTGTCCAACCAACCGATAGCGATGCAGACATAAAGCGTGCCTGGCGAAAGCTGATGAGTGAACATCACCCCGATAAGTTGGTTGCACGCGGTTTACCGGAAGAGATGATGCGTATTGCTAAGGAGCGAACGCAGGAGATTCAATCAGCCTACGAAACGATCAAGCAAGCGCGCGAGGGAACTCAGCGCCCATAGGCACACTCTGATCTTGCGATGACTTTACGCAACACCACAGAATCTTGGGGTAGCCCGGCTAAATGGCTGCACTGGCTGATGGCGCTCGGGATCCTCGGCACGATGACTCTGGGTGTTGTGATGGTCAATCTGCCCATGAGCGCATTGAAGTTTGAGCTGTATGCCATTCATAAAAGCATCGGCATGACCTTGTTGGTATTGGCGTTGCTTAGAATTTCGTGGCGGTGGATGAATCCAGTGGTACCGGTACTACCAAGTAGCCTGCCCGCCTATGAGCGTCGCTTAGCGGGGTGGGCGCATGGGCTTTTTTATGTGCTGTTATTTGCCATGCCAATTTCCGGCTATGTGATTAATTCTGCGGCTAATTTTCCCTTGAATGTGTTTGGGCTGGTGCAGGTGCCTAATGTGGTGCCTGAAAGTGAATCGGTAAGCGCCGTGGCAACCTGGGTGCATGCCAGCTTATTTTGGTTTTTTGCTGGATTGATCGCGATCCATGTGGCCGGCGCACTGCGGCATCACTTTATTTTAAAAGACGGCATCTTATTGCGAATGCTGCCCAAGCGATCATCAAAGGAGACATAATGCGTTTTTTTCTGTGCCTGTCCTTTTTAACGGCTTTGATTGCAATGCCTGCGTTGGCGGCCGACCCTTGGGATATTGATCTAGCTGAAAGTCGTTTGGCGTTTGAAGCCACCCAGCAAGGAGGGCAGTTTGAGGGTGAGTTTGAACAATTCTCAGCCGAGATGCGATTTTCTGCGGAGCAGTTAGAGGACAGTCACTTTGATGTTCGAATTGATGTGACGAGCATTCAAACCGGCAGTAGTCAGCGCGATCGAGAGTTACCGAAGCAGGCTTGGTTTGCGATGGATGAGTTTACTGAGGCCCGATTTGAAACCACCGAGATTCGCCAAGCCACAGAAAACGCTGATTACCCCTATGCCGCTGAGGGCACGTTGACCATTAAGGGGCATAGTGAACCGGTTGTTCTGCCGTTTGCTTGGAAAAGCACGGATACGGGACAGGCACACATGCAAGGCGAACTGGTGATCGACCGCACCACCTTCGGCATTGGCGAAGGGGACTGGGAAGACCCCTCCGCGGTTGGCCATGAGGTTCGCGTGATTGTGGATGTCCAGCTTAGTGCGGCGGGTTAAATGGCCCGCGCACGCTGAGTTCAAACTCCTTTGCGTTGTCGGCATCAATGCTGACTTCGCGGTGAATAACTCCGCCAGTACGTTGCCAATCTCCGGCGGCTTTGGTGATTACCCAGCGAGGGTCTAGCTGTTCTTCAAGCCGGACCGTGACGGGTTGGGATTCGGCGTTATTAACACTAAGGCGCCAAGTCAGTTCGATTTCGTTGGCCCCCTCCTGCTCAATACTCTCAAGCGTGCGGATGACAGCCACTTCGCTTCGACTGGGGATGATGGTAAAGGCCTGTCCATTGGCATTGGGCGCGGATAACTGAGATTGCCGGGCAATGGCCATTCGGCCATCTGGCAGTTCTTGGGCTACCTCGATGGCGCCAGCCGGCCATTGAAGATCAATGTCGTTAAATGCGATGCGTTGTTCCGCAGGATACCGAAGGGAAGTTACATCAATCACATCCGCCCTACCCCGAGCAACAAGTTGCGTTGTAACTGAGACGTCAATCGGGGCGCCGAGCGGCTGCCGAAGCTGACCATTGGGTGCAAGCGTGCTGCTGAGCGCTAGGTTTATCCACTCACCGTATGGGCTGTTGATTATAACCTCAGGGGTAGCAAATGCTTGGTCAGTTTGGTTAATGAGCGTTAAAAACCGAAGGAGCTGTGGGGCTTGCGAGTCGTTGGCGGGATCGTTCATCACCAGGCGATAATCGACCTCCCACTGCAGCTGAGGCAGCGCATAACGCAAAGTTAGGGGGCGGCTGCCTGCTTCGCTGGCAAATAGCTCCGCTTCTAACTGATCGTCATTGGTACGCAGGCGGATTAGGCTTCGGTCTTCGGGCAGTGTCCAATGCAGCTGTGTCAGGTCTGTTTGCAAGGGGATGCCCTCGATTTGGACCGTGTTACGACCCGGCAGAAGTGCTAAATCGCGCTGATCAGTGACTTGTGTGGGCCCGTTAGAGAAAAGGTTAATTGTCACAGCGATGCGATCACCCGGTGTGCTTCTGAGTTCGCCTGGGCTCATCTCAAGCGGAATCGATTCAATGGCAGAGCCTGTGTTGTCAGCGGTGTCGGCAGGCGCTGTTTGGGCGTGGATGCTATGAATGGGCAGCAGCAAAAGGCTAATAAAAATCCAATGCCTGTGCATGGCAGTGCTCTCCTAGAATAATGTAAACAGCCAGAGTAAGGCGGGTACCAAAAGGGCCGTGAGTGCGGCGTTAAGCCCCATGCCCAGTCCCGCATAAGCGCCGGCACGTTCACTGTGCTGAAAAGCACTGGCAGTGGCAATGCCATGCGCGGCCACGCCTACGGCAAAGCCTTTAGTGCTTGCTTTACGCTCACCCAGTAGCCGCAGTAAAGGCACACCCACAATTGCCCCGGTGATGCCGGTTAAAATAACAAAAACTGCCGTGAGGGAGGGAATCCCGCCAACGCGCTCAGCCACACCCATGGCAACGGGCGTTGTGGCCGACTTAGGTAATAACGAGAGAATGATCTCGCGCTCAAGCCCTAACCCGGTACCGAGCACTAGGGCTGCAACAATGGCGGTGGTTGAGCCGGCGATCAGCGCGATGCTAAGGGGTAACCAGAGCCGTCGCAGCTGCTGGGCATGCGAATACAAGGGTACTGCCAGTGCCACGGTGGCGGGTCCTAATAGAAAGTGAACAAACTGTGCCCCGGCAAAATACTGCTCATAGGTGGTGTTAGTGAGAGCCAAAATCCCAACCAGTAAGATGACTGCGATGAGCACCGGGTTGAGCAGCGCAAATCCATTGGCCGCCTTAAATAAGGCATGAGCGGCGGCATAACAGACGAGCGTGAGCGTAAGCCATAGCAGTGGCTGCTCGGCTAGGTAGACCCAGACCTCAAATAACTCAGTCATGTTGTTCTGCCTTTCTGCGGGTCAGTAAGCGCAGCGTAAGGGCGGTAACAACAATCGCCAGCATTGTGCTCGCGATAATGGTAATGCCCAATGCCGCCCAATTGGCCTCGATAATGGCCAAATAACTCATGACGCCCACGCCCGCCGGAACAAACAGTAACGATAGATGCTGAAGCAAGCCGGTTGCCAGCTGATTAAGTGGTGTAGGCGTGCTGCCACGAAGGCCTAACCCAATAAATAGCAACAGCATGCCAATGACGGGGCCAGGAAGGGGTAGGCCAAGTGCGCGCACCACAATTTCGCCGATCAGTTGCAGGGTCAGCAATAAAGCCAAAAACCCAATCACGACGCTTGCCGTTCCTTTAGCAGACAGTCGCGTGCGGCATTAAGTTGAGCGGCAAGATAGTCGGTGCCGCCGCGATCTGGGTGGATCTTTTGCATGAGTCGGCGATGGGCGCTCAGAATCTCATCTCGACTGGCATTCAGGGCAACGCCGAGTAGCTCTGCAGCCTCTTCTGGCGTCATTTTGCCGCGTTGTTTTGGCGTTTCACCCGATTGGGTTTGGGATTGGGCGCCTGTTTTTAAAGGCAGAAAACGCAAAATAGAGGCCAGTCGCCAAAGCACTGGTAAGGCCGCGCCAATGGCACCAAAAATCCAATTTAAACGCCCGGTGATTGCCAAAAAAACCGCGGCACCGCCAATCGCGCCCAGTACTAGCATAGGCGCTCTTGCGCGCAGCCAAGCACGCAGGCGCGGCGAGAGCATAAAGGCGATAAACGCAACCAGTAGCGCAATTGAGAAAATTCGCATCATGGCAGTGGTGCTTTGGTTTCGTTTGTCATAAAGCGATGCGCATGGCGCAGAAGCACCATAATCACGGCGGCAACGGGCAGTGCGATTAACACGCCAACAAAACCGAATAGCTGCCCACCGGCAAGCACCGCAAAAATGACAGCCACCGGATGTAAGCCAATGCGGTCGCCCACCAACAACGGAGTGAGCGCAACGGACTCAAGCGTTTGGCCGAGCGCAAAGACACCCCAAACGAGGATTAGCGGAATCAACCAATCGCTAAATTGGAATATGGCAGCAACGCTAGCGGCAGTAATGCCAACGATAAATCCGAGGTACGGCACAATAGCGGCTAGGCCTGAGAGCATGCCGATCAAAATACCCAGATCAAGGCCAATTAAACGTAAACCGACGCCATAGATAACGCCTAGGCTGATCATCACTAAAAGCTGGCCTCGTAAAAAAGCCCCCACCACTTCATCGCATTCCTGCCCGAGTTGGCGTGTTGTGTTCCGCCAGCGGGGCGGGAGGACATTAACGGCGGCTTGGAGCACCCGATCCCAATCACGCAGCAGATAAAAAGCAACAACCGGCACGAGTGTGAGCAATGCAATGGCGCCGACCAGGGCAAAGCCTGAGCGCGTTGCTTGAGAAAGAATATCGGCAACAAGATTGCCGGTAGACTGCCAATGCTCACTGATCGCGCTGCGAACGGCATCCAGATCAAGATCTCCGAGCTCTAAACCGGTGACCCGCTGTAGCCATGGCAAAAACTCGTTCTGCAGCCAAATGAGCATGCCAGGCAATTGCGATTGTAATAAATCAATCTGCCGGCCGATCATCGGTATGAGCAGCATCACACCAATGACAAAAAGACCGGTTAAGATGGTGAACACGATGATGACAGCCGCGGTGCGCCCTAGCCCCGCTTGTACAAGACGACGGGTGGGCGGGTTGGCCAAATACGCCAGCAGCGCGCCTGCAATAAAAGGCGTAAGAATGGGGCGGAGTAGATAAAGCGTGATGCCGCTTACTACCAATAAACCCAATGCGAGGGCGCCTCGCTGAATGCGCAGTGCATCATTCATCAAAATAGAATACCTCAAAGGCATACATTGCGCTGAATTTCGCGCTAAGGTATCAAATAACAAGGGTAAAATGCTTCCTGTTGGAGAAACATTGTGCGAAATCCCAACCAAGTTCTCATTTGGATCGGTGTATTTTTAGCGGCGGTTGCGGCGTTATGCGGTTTGTTATTTGCCCCGCTTAGTGAGGCTTTTTTTGCTAATCCCGTTTTTAACGGGATGATTTTGTTGGTGCTGTTTATCGGCCTGATTGTTAATAGCCGGCAGGTCTTAATCTTAAAGCCCGAAGTTGATTGGGTGGAAGGCTTTAGAAATAGCCAGGGTGGTCAGGCACCAGAGATTGCGGGCAGTCGGCTGCTGGGCTCCATGGCACAAATGCTTACCGGGCGCCAGGGTGATCGGTTTAGCCTCTCAGCAATGTCTCTGCGCACAGTGCTTGATGGCATACGCATGCGTTTGGACGAGTCTCGGGATATCTCCCGCTACCTGATTGGATTATTGGTTTTTCTGGGTCTGCTTGGCACCTTTTGGGGCTTATTGGATACGCTGCGCGCGGTGGGTAACGTCATTGGGGGCTTAGAGATGACGGCTGGTGGTGATGCCGGCGCGATCTTTAGCCAGCTGCGGGATGGCCTAGAAAGCCCACTCACCGGGATGGGCACAGCATTTAGCTCGTCCCTTTTTGGGCTGGCCGGCGCGTTAGTGCTGGGGTTTGTGGACCTGCAAGCCTCACACGCGCAGAGTCGCTTCTATAACGATCTTGAAGAATGGCTATCAGGTCAGACGCGCCTTTCCAGCGGCGCGCTCGGCGGCGATGCCGAGGGCTCTGTGCCCGCCTATATTCAGGCGTTACTGGAGAATACGGCTGATAGCCTAGATAAGTTGCAGCGTATTATGACGCGGGGTGATGAGGAACGGCGGGCGGTTGATGCCCGCATGATCGAGCTAACCGAAGAGGTGTCGCGCTTAGCGGATCAGGGTCGCAGTGAGCAAAAGGGCTTGATTGGGCTAACCCGCACGCAGGCGGAGCTGCAGGGCGTGTTAACCCGCCTTTCTGAGGCTACCGAGGGGCAGGCAGGGCAATCCACAGAGCAGATCGAACAGCTACGCGCCATGGTGCATGGCTTACACGATCTGCGGTCCGATTTAAGTGCAGATCGAGAACGTTTGCTGACTGAACTGCGCGATGAGATTCGGTTGTTGACACGCACCGTGTCGCATCTTGGCAATAACGAGCAAGACTGAGTTAAGGCATGTTAGGTAGCTCACGCCGTAATCGCGCTTCGGTCAATATCTGGCCGGGTTTTGTGGATGCGCTGGCCACGGTGTTGTTGGCGTTTGTCTTTATGCTGCTTTTGTTTGTTGTTGCACAGCTGTTTATGAGTACACAGCTAACCGATCGCAACCGAGCGCTGGAGGCCTTGCAGGCGGAGCTCAGCGAGATGGCGGATGCACTGGCTTTATCGCGCGGCCAGCAGGAGCAACTTGAAGACGAAGTCTCCAACCTCTATGCCGAATTGCATGCCACTTTATCGCAGCGCGATCAGGCGCAGGCCGACTTGGCCCTGAGTGAAGAAGCACTAGCTGCCGCCCGGGAAGAAATTGCGGTGGGTGAAGATGCGCTGACAGCCCGATTAATTGAAATTGCGAGCCTTCAGCAAGACATTGCGGCACTTAGAGAGGTGCGCGAGACACTGGAAGCGGAGATTGCCGAGCGCACCCGTGAGCTGGGTGCCGAAAGAGATCGGAGCATGGAGTTGGCCGCTGAATTGGCCGATGCCGAAGAGCGAACCGTGCTTGCGCAGCGTGAGATTGAAGCAAAAGACATGCGCATTCGCGATTTAGTGATGGAAGTTGCCGATCGGCAAGAAGCGTTGAATAGTGAACAAAGGCTCAGCGCAAGTGCTGAAGCACGCGTGGAGGCGTTGCGGCGGCAGTTACGGGCACTGAGAACCCAAATTTCTGCATTGGCAGAGACGCTAAGAATTGAAGAACAAACCGTTGCTGAGCAGCAAGCCGAAATCGATACGTTAGTCGAGCGGCTGAATATTGCCTTGGCGGAAGAAGTTCAGGAGCTTACCAGCTATCGCTCGGAGTTTTTTGGTCGCTTGCGCGAAGTACTCGGTGATATTGAGGAAATCGAAATCATCGGCGATCGGTTCCGCTTTCAATCTGAGCTGTTTTTCGAAACAGCCTCAGCGGAGTTAGGAGCAGAAGGCGAGGTACGCTTGGGGCAAGTGGCTAGCGTATTGCAACGCGTGGCAGAACGCATTCCCGATGAAATCGAATGGGTATTACAAGTTGAAGGGCATACCGATCGACGCCCGATTAATACCCCTGAGTTCCCGTCTAATTGGGAGCTTTCAAGCGCACGAGCGCAGTCGATCGTCTATTTTCTTATCGAGCAAGGCATACCCGCTGAGCGGCTCTCAGCCGTGGGCTATGGCGAATTTCAGCCGGTTGCGGATGGCGATGATGCGGAGTCATTCGCGCGTAATCGTCGCATTGAGCTCAGACTGACGAGCCGTTAGTTCAGTCGGCATGTCCATGCCGCTCATTTCCAAAAAGCGCCGTGCGGGCGGCGAGAGTGCCCGGCCGCGCCGCGAAATAGCACCATAGGTTCGCTTTGGAAAAATATCAGGCAATGATCGAATGGCAAGATTAGCCGGCGCCTCTGCCAAGCAAACGTTACTCACAATCGCAATGCCAAAGCCTAAGCTCACGTAGCGCTTAACGGCTTCCCAGCTGCCAACCTCTAGTTTGACGCGGTATTGAATGGCCTGTTGCTCAAACACTAAGTTAATTAGGCGCCACGTTGTCATGTCTCGAGGCGGAATGATGTAGTCCTGATTCGCTAAATCGCGGGTGCTAATCACATCACGCTCGGCTAACGGATGATCTGGAGGAGTAATAAGCGATAAGCCATACGAGTAAATGGCTTGATAGCGAAGCTCATTAGGTAAATCAAGAACAGCCCCTACCGCAAAATCCATCCGGTCGGTGCGCAGGGCTTCTAGCATGTCGCCAACCGATAGGTTGTGCAGGCGAACCTGCACGTTGGGATGCTGCGCCATAAAACGCTCGAGCAGCGGCGGGAGAAGATACAGTGTAGATGACTGTCCCGCGCCAATATCCAAATAACCGCCGTCTAAAGACTGGCTGCCTTTGGCAAATTGAGTTGGTAAATCATCAATGTTTGCCACCATGGTTTGCGCCATGGCATGGAGTGCCTGTCCATCATTAGTCAATCGAATTCTCGGGCCTCTGCGTTCAAAAAGAATCACGCCTAGTTCGCGCTCAAGGCTTTGAATTTGCAGCGATACCGAGGGTTGTGTGAGTTCGAGCCGTTCGGCCGCACGAGAAATGCTGCCAAGCTCTGCGGCAAAGCAGAATGCGCGTAATTGACGGAGCCGATCGTAGCGATATTTAGCCATAATTAGTATTGCCTAAATTTATGATATGTATTGTTTACATTGTCTTGTGTAATGTTGCAACGCCACATATCGTGACCCTTGGAATAACAAGAGGAGCGAGATTGATGGCTAAGCTACGGACTGCTGCAGAAATTCAAAAAGACTGGGAAACCAATCCCCGCTGGAAAGACGTTACCCGTCCTTATCCGGCTGAGGAAGTGGTTCGCTTGCGGGGAACGGTTCCGATCGAACATTCCCTAGCCGCGTTAGGTGCTGAGAAGCTTTGGGGTTATCTCACAGAGGGCAAGCTAGATTACGTGAATGCGCTGGGCGCGTTAACGGGCAATCAGGCCATGCAGCAAGTTAAAGCGGGGCTGCATGCCATTTATTTGTCAGGCTGGCAGGTGGCAGCAGATGCCAACTTAGCCGGCACGATGTATCCCGATCAGTCTCTCTACCCGGCCGATTCTGTGCCCGCCGTGGTGGAGCGCATTAATAACGCACTGCTACGTGCCGATGAGATTCATCATGCCGAGGGCAATGACGATGTTGACTGGATGCAGCCAATTGTTGCTGATGCCGAGGCCGGCTTTGGTGGCGTACTGAATGCATTTGAATTGATGAAAGGCATGATTCGCGCAGGGGCTGCCGGTGTGCACTTTGAGGATCAGCTGGCGTCGGTCAAAAAATGTGGGCACATGGGCGGTAAGGTTTTGGTGCCAACGCAAGAAGCCGTGCAAAAGCTGGTCGCCGCTCGGTTAGCGGCCGATACAATGGATACATCCACGTTGGTGGTGGCGCGTACAGATGCGCTGGCGGCCGATTTGATCACCTCAGACATTGATGAATACGATGCGCCTTATATTACGGGCGAGCGCACGGTGGAAGGCTTTTTCCGTACGGATGCGGGTGAGGCCCAGGCCATTAGCCGCGGATTGGCCTATGCGCCGTATGCGGATTTGCTGTGGTGCGAAACCGGTACGCCGGATTTGGCATTTGCCCGTCGGTTTGCTGAGGCTATTCATAAAGAGCATCCCAATCAGATGCTGGCTTATAACTGCTCGCCGTCGTTTAACTGGCGCGGCAAGCTGGATGAGGCCACCATTGCCAAGTTCCAAAATGAGCTTGGGGCGATGGGTTATAAGTTCCAGTTCATTACACTGGCAGGCTTCCACAGCCTGAATTACTCCATGTTTGAGCTAGCCCGTGGCTATAAGAGCCGGCAGATGGCAGCCTATTCAGAGCTGCAGGAAGCCGAGTTTGCCTCGGAAAAAGATGGCTACACAGCCACCCGTCATCAGCGCGAAGTGGGTGCGGGTTACTTTGATCAGGTTACCCAGCTAATTCAGGGCGGTGGTTCTTCGGTTACCGCCATGACTGGGTCGACTGAAGAGGAGCAGTTTACTCACGGCTAATCGTGGGTGGGCAGTGGATGCGGGCTGTATTAAAGGTGCAGCCCGCGATCCCATGCGGCAAGCACAGACTCGTGCAATGCCTCAGATACCGTGGGATGAGGAAAGACCGTTGCTAGCAATTCCGCCTCGGTCGTCTCAAGTGCCTGTCCTACTGCGTAGGTGCTGATGAGTTCGGTTACCTGAGCCCCGATGAGGTGGGCACCCAGCAGCTCGCCGGTGTGCGTATCAAAAATGGTTTTCACCAGACCCTCGGTTTCACCCAAGGCTTGCGCCTTACCATTGCCGATGAGTGGGAAGCGGCCGACTCGGATTTCGTAGCCCCGCTCAAGCGCACGCTGCTCAGTTAACCCAATGCTGGCTACTTGTGGATGGCAGTAGGTGCAGGAGGGAATTTGTTCCGGCTTTGGAAGATGCGCTTCTGGATTCCCTAGTAAACGTTCTACGCAAGCAATGGCCTCATGGCTGGCTTTATGAGCAAGCCAGGGGGCACCAGCCACATCGCCAATCGCATACACGCCCGGCTCTGCAGTGGCAGCGGACTCATCCGTCACAATGTGTCCGTCTTTGACCGTCACGGCCGTGTTCTCAAGCCCTAGTGATTCCACATTGCCGGTAATGCCAGCCGCCAGAATGGCGCGATCAACTTTTAATGTCGTCGCCGCGTCGTTAGGCCCGGTGAGTATGAGTTCAACGTGGTCATCGTTAGGTTGGCAGGCTGTTACGCGTGTGCCGGTGTGGCATGCAATGCCATCTGCTTTCAGCTGTTCAGTCAGCAGTTTTGAAATTTCAGCATCTTCAGTGGGCAGGATTTGGTTCGCCATTTCTATGACGGTGACATCGCTGCCGATGGTGGCGTAAAAGCTGGCAAATTCCACGCCAATTGCGCCGCCGCCAATCACCGCAAGACGCTTGGGTAGTTCGGTGGGTGTCATGGCTTCGCGCGCGGTCCATAGGCGATCGCCATCAGGTTTCAAACCCGGTAGCTCGCGGGGACGGGCACCGGTTGCCAAAATAATGGCATCGGCACTGAGGATGCGTTCGCCCGCGGTTTCGCTCACCTTAATACGGCCTTGGCCCAGCAGTGAGGCATGACCGCTAATCAGTGGGATGTCATGTTTGCGCAACAGCCCACGCACCCCCCGATTAAGTTGCCCTGCCACGGCCCGAGAGCGGGCAACGGCTTTTTCCAAATCAAATTTTGGGTGGGTGTCCAGTATGACGCCGAAGGCATCTGCCGTCTTGGCCTGGCGTAATAGATCCGCGGAATGCAGTAGGGTTTTGGTGGGAATGCAGCCCCAATTCAAGCAAACGCCGCCGGGCTCTGCGGCCTCGATGACGGCGCAGCTCGCCCCCAACTGTGCGGCGCGAATGGCGGCCACATAGCCGCCAGGGCCAGCACCAATAACGATGATTTGATAATCGGCCATTTAAACGAGCACCGAGAGTGGGTTTTCAAGCAAGTCGCGCAAGCAGGCTAAGAATTCAGCGGCAACGGCGCCGTCAATGGCGCGATGATCAGCTGAGAGCGTTAGCGTGAGCTGCTGACCTACGGCCAGTTCGCCTTCTTTTACAACGGGGCGCTGCTCAACCGCACCCACGGCCAAAATGGCGGCTTGCGGTGGATTGATAATGGCGGAAAATTCTTTAATGCCATACATCCCCAGGTTGCTGATGGTGAAACCACCGCCTTGATACGCACTGGGTGGCAATTGACCCGCCCGCGCGCGGCTGGCCAGATCAGCAACTTCGGCTGCCATGTTGACCAGCGTTTTTTCTTCGGCCTTGCGGATAACGGGCGTGATGAGCCCGCCCTCGGTTGCTACCGCAACGCTGATATCTGAGTGGGTGTACTGCAGCAGCCCCGTTTCCTGCCAGGACACGTTTACCGCGGGCTGCTCCTGCAAGGCGATTGCAACTGCTTTAATTAAAAAATCATTGACCGACAGTCGATAGGGTTGTTTTGCTTTTTCACCGCGGGCATTCAGTGTGCTCCGAACCTCGAGCAACGCCTCCATGGCGCAATCCAGTGTGAGATAAAAATGCGGAATCGTCTGCTTTGATTCCGTTAAACGACGCGCGATGGTCTTGCGCATGCCAGAGTGTTCTAAAAGTGCCTGTCCTGGAAGTGCCTGTCCTAAATGTGCCTGTCCTTCTAAATCCTCTACATCGATACGGACAACGCGGCCGCGTGGGCCACTGCCGGTAAGGGTGGTCAGGTCAATTCCGCGCTCTTTGGCAATGCGACGGGCTAATGGACTAGCAAAGGGCCGTGATGTTGAAGCAGGCTGTGGTGCTGACGCAGCCGGTGATGGTGCGGGCGCTGCAGGCATAGCCGCTGCTGCTTCTGCTGGCGTGGGCTCAGGCTTGGGCTCAGGTTCGGCTGGGGCTGCGGCGGCAGGCGGATTGGCTGTGGTTGATGGTAGGGCACTGGCATCTTCGCCGGGTGCGAGTAGCCAACCGATAACACGACCGACGGTCACTTCATCGGTGCCGTCGGGCACATCGATGCGACCGAGCACGCCACCCGCCGGGGCAGTCAACTCCATAATGGCCTTGTCAGTTTCAACCTCGGCAATGACGTCGCCCTCGGTGATGGAATCTCCCTCGGCTTTTAGCCAGCGAACCAGCGTGGCGCTTTCCATGCCAGCGGTGGCTGCCGTCATTTCAATCGATATTGGCACGGCGTTGTTCTCCTTAGTTCGCGTTGGCGGGAAGGGGGCGGCCCTGCGCTGCCATGACGTTGCGCAGGCCTTCTTCCACTTCTTCCACATCGGCACAGGCAGCGCGCTCAAGGACCTTCGAGATACTAGGCGATGCCTCACCACCCAGCACGCGCTGAATTGGCTGATCTAACCAATCAAAGAACCGGCGCTGAATTTCGTCGCTTAAAAATCCGCCCCAGGAGGTACCCAGCGGCCCCTGTTCCACAATCAGTACGTTATTGGTGCGCTGAATGCTCTCGCCAAGGGTGTCCCAATCAATGCCAGCGCGATCGAGGCTGCGCATATCGATCACCTCGGCATCAACGCCAAGCGCCTCTGCCGCCGTGCAGCAACGTTCAACCATCGATAAATAGCTGATCACCGTCACTGCACTGCCCTTACGAACCACTTTGGCTTTACCCAGCGGGATGAAGTAGTCCAAATCGTTGGTGGGTGAGGGGAAACGCGCGTTATAGAGGTCGGTATGCTCAATCACCAAAACGGGATCTTCGCACTGCAGGGCGCTATTCATTAGCCCGACGTAGTCATAAGGTGTACTCGGGGCAACAATGCGCCAGCCAGGGGACGTGGCGAACAGTCCGGCTGGGTCCATGGAGTGTTGAGAGCCGTAGCCGGTGCCCATGGCTACTTTGGTACGGAGCACGAATGGCATTGCGCTATCGCCGCCAAACATGTGTCGGGCCTTTGCGATTTGGTTGAACACCTGATCAGCGGCTACCCACATAAAATCGGGGTACATAAACTCGACCACGGGGCGATAGCGCCCATCCATTGCAATGCCACCGCCAAGTCCGGCAAATGCATTTTCGCTGATGGGTGTGCCTAGGCAGCGGTCAGGGAAGTCTTCAGATAGCCCACGAGTGGCCCCATTGGTGCCGCCTTTGAGGCGATGCACATCTTCGCCCATCACCACGATGCGGTCATCTTGGCTCATACGCCGATGCATAACCTCGGCTACTGTATCGACAAAGCGCCGACTCTCTAAGTTGCCGGTGTAGTCCTCTTGTTCCACATACCGCACGCCCTCAAACTCGGTAAGATCTCCACGAATATGGGCATCACGAAAGTCAGCGGACGGCCATAGATGCTCACGAATAGCGGGTTTTTCACCACTGCTATCAACCAACGCTTCAGTGGCTTCTTGCATCGCATCACGCGCGGCGGTGTTGAGTGTTTCTATGCCTGTTTGATCGATCATGCCTTGGTCGATCATTTGTTGGGCGACGCGGTTAATGGGGTCACGCGCGCGCCATGCGTCTTCTTCCTCACGGGTACGGTAGCCAAAGGCACTGCCGGGTAGTGGGCCGTTTTGATGGAAAAAGCGATAGACATCTGCCTCAACAATGGTCGGGCCATCGCCGCGACGCATGGTTGCGACGGCCTCTTCCATCGCCAAATTCACGGCCAGTGGGTCCATGCCATCCACTTTCCAAGCGGGAATGCCAAAGGCCTGGCCGCGGGAGGAGAGTCGCGGCTCGGCAGTCACTTCGCTAATTTCGGTTGAAACGGCGTATTGGTTGTTTTCAATAAAAAAGCACAATGGCAGCTTCCAGGCAGCAGCCAGGTTCATTGTCTCGAGGACCGAGCCAATATTGGCGGCGCCGTCGCCAAAATAGGTTACCGCCACGTCTCCTGTGCCTGCGTGGCGATGTGCCCAAGCCGCCCCGGCTGCCATGGGCACGCCGCCACCAACAATTGCGTTGGTGCCTAATACGCCAGCTTCATCCCAGCGCAGATGCATTGAGCCACCGCGCCCGCGACAAAATCCTTGCGCTAGGCCCATGATTTCCGCAAGCGTTCGGGTGAGTAAGGTTTGGATGTCTGGGTTAATGGGGTTGGCTGGATCCATGCCGTCAGGCATTAAATAGTGTAGCGCTTTGCCTAAAAAGTGATGATGGCCACGATGGGAGCCGTTAATTTGGTCGCTTGCCCGCAAAGCCAAAATGGAGCCCACTGCGCCGCCTTCCTGCCCGATGCTTGAATGCGCGGGTCCATGCACAAGCCCTTTACCAACCAGTTCGAGCACGGCCTCTTCAAAAGCACGAATGATCTGCATGCTGGTGAGTAGCGTGCCAAGATGCTTGGCGTTTGTGCCTGTCCAATCAGTGGTTGTGCTTTCAAGCACACACCATGGCGCAAGCGCCTCAAGTCTCTCCTTACTTGGCATGAAGGCCTCCTCCTGCTGCGGTTAGTGCCGCTTGTTTTCTATTATCTTGCTACGTGTCAGGTTATCATACAAGTTCAAACGATTTAATGAATAGGGTGAATAGGGGACAGCCATGCCAAACGCCGCTTTAACTGCCGTGATCACCGGTGCTGCTGGAGAAATTGGTATTGCTATTGCCGAGCGACTAGCCAACGCAGGCTATCGCCTTGTACTCAGCGACCTTGATTTATCGCGGCTCGATACGCTAGCCGCCGACCTCCCAGCTCATTCCGTACTCGCCACGCAGCGCCACGACGTCGCCTCAATGGCTGATGCCGAAGCCTTGGCAAAAACCTGTGCCACATTAAGGACAGGCACTTTAAGGACAGGCATCGATTGTGTGGTCTGCTCCGCCGGTTTGTATGAGGACTTGGCGATTGAAGAGGTTGGGCCCGAGGAATGGCGGCGCAGTATGGCCGTGAATTTGGATGGCACGTTTTATACGGTGCAGGCGCTGCGGCCCTACTTGAGTGAAGGCAGTGCGGTGGTGAATATTGCCTCGGTGGCGGGGCATCGGGGCAGTGTGAGCCACACCCCCTATGCGGCTGCTAAAGGCGGCGTACTCACGCTAACGCGCAGCTTGGCTCAGGAGTTGGCGCCGAAAACGCGGGTGAATGCGGTGTCGCCCGGTTTAATTGATACCCGCATGATTCAGGCGCTGGATGCTGATAAGCGCAACGCGATGGTGGCGGCAATGCCATTGCAGCGTTTGGGGACTGCCGCCGAGGTGGCTGATGTGGTGGTATTTCTCGCTAGCCCCGCGGCGGGTTACATTACCGGCGAGACGATTCACGTTAATGGTGGTCATTACCTGCATAGCTAACGTCAGGGAGAGTCAAGTTATGGCAGTCAGCGAAGCCCGTCCAATCAAACGGCCTGAGGCCCTACCGACCGAGGTGGCCCGGTTGCTCAGGGCGGCTATCGAGCAAGGGCAATTCCGTCCAGGCGAGCAGCTACCCACGCAGCAGGCGCTTGGTGATACCTATGGCGTGAGTCGCTCTGTGATTCGTGAGGCGGTTTCGCTGCTCAAATCCGATGGATTAGTCATTTCTCAACAAGGGCGTGGACAGTTTGTTAATCCGGAAGGGAGCAGCGTTTTTCGGCTGGATGCCGATATTGAAGATGCCAATAGTCTGCCCAGCCTGATTGAATTTCTTGTTTCTGTTGAGTCGCAGGCAGCAGGACATGCCGCACGCCGTCGAACCACCGCGCAGCTTGCTGAAATTACCCAATGCCTTGATGCATTATCGGCGGCAATTGCCAATCAAAGTGATGGTATCGCTGAAGATTTGCAGTTTCATCGCGCTATTCTGGCGGCTACGCAAAATGAATACTTTATCGGTTTTGGTGATTTTTTAGAGGCTCGAGTGCGAGGCTTGATTCGCACCGCGCGAATGAACACCGCCCGCCAAGATGGGCTTGTTTATCAGGTTCAGCAAGAGCATGAAGCCATTCATGCGGCGATTGCTGCGCAAGATGCCGAAGCCGCTCAGCACGCCGCGCAGCAGCATTTACAAAACGCTGCTGCGCGATTGCGTGGCTACCGTGCAAATCAGACGCCGTAGCGTTTATCGAGTTCTAAATAGGCATCTGTGCCGATAATTTCTTCGCGGCCTTTAAAGGTGACCATGCGATCAGACATGGCGCCACTATCACCATCGCGTGCGATCACAGCCAGCGTATCCTGCATCGCCTTAATGGCGGCACGTTGAGTGTCGCTGGGAATAATAATGATGCTATAGCCAAGCTCGCCCAGACGATCAGCCGGCATTAACGGCGTTTTGCCGCCATGGAACATATTAATGAGCTTGGGCTGAGGCAGATCTTTGGCAATTTGCTCAATCTGCTCAACAGAGGTGGGTGCCTCAACGAAGATCACATCAGCGCCGGCGTCCATGTAGGCATGAGCGCGTTCCATGGTTGGGCCATAGCCCTCAACGGCCAGCCCGTCTGTACGCGCAATGAGCACACTATCGGGATTTTCTAACGCATCTCTTACCGCAATAATTTTTTGCGTCATCTCGCGAGTTGGCACGATGGATTTATCATCGTAGTGTCCGCAACGCTTGGGAAATACCTGATCTTCTAAATGAAAGCCGGCCACGCCAGCACGCTCAAAGGCCCGGGCTGTTTTTTGTGCGTTCAGCGCATTGCCATGCCCCGTGTCTGCATCGCCAATCAAAGGAATGGTGGTGACATCCACCATAGACTCGAGTCGTTTTACAATTTCATCAAGGCTCATCAGCCCTAAGTCAGGGATACCGGTGCTCCGCGCAATGCCACCCCCTGTCGCATAAACCGCGGGAAAGCCGGCTTGCTCAACCAACCGGGCAGACAAACCATCGAAAGCCCCGGGCGCAACCACAGGCGCGTTGTTTTCAAGCAACTGGCGTAATTGACGGGCGGTAGACATGATCTTGCTCTCCTTGTCATTAGAATTCTGCGGATATTGTCGCCTAACTTGGTCGTGAGAAGAAATTCTATCATCGGTCATTCTGGAATTGCCGAGGTCGCAAACTGAAAACCCCGTTCAAACATCGTGTTGCATGATCGGTCGAACAAACGGTTGGCTACATAATGGATGGGGAGATTGAAAGAATGAGCAAAGGACATCAGTACATCGGCGTGAACGACGCCAACACGGTTCACGTCAATAGCGTGGACCAATCAGACCGCAAGGTTCCAATTAATTTGCGTCAGTCGGGGCGAACCCCTGTTGAAATGCTGATTTCTACGCGAGTGCGCAAATCACCCTATTGGCATCTGGCCCATCAGGCAGGGTGCTGGCGTGCCACCGTCTATAATCGGATGTATCACCCGCGTGGTTATGTAAAGCCGGAAGACGGCGGCGCGATGGTGGAATATGACGCGCTGGTGAATCACGTCACCATGTGGAACGTGGCCGTTGAGCGTCAGATCCAGGTGAAAGGCCCGGATGCCGAGGCCTTTGTTGATTATGTGATTACGCGTGATGCCACCAAAATTAAGCCAATGCATGGCAAATACGTCATCTTGTGTAACGAAGATGGCGGCATTCTTAATGATCCAGTGCTGCTGCGTATTTCAGAAGACGAGTTTTGGTTCTCGCTATCCGATAGTGATCTCGAGTTCTGGTTGCGGGGCGTGAATATCGCCAAGCAGTTTAACGTCAGCATCGCTGAGATTGACGTGGCACCGGTGCAGATTCAGGGGCCGAAGTCAGAAGATCTGATGGCTGATCTGCTGGGTGATGAGGTGCGGAGTATTCCTTATTATGGCCTGATGGCCGGCAAGGTGGGCGGCCGTGATGTGATCGTTTCACAAACCGGCTTTACCGGTGAGAAGGGCTATGAGATCTATCTGCGGGATGCCACTCTTTATGCCGAAGATATGTGGAATGCGGTGTTGGCTGCCGGTAAAAAACATAACCTGATGGTGATTGCGCCAGCGCATCATCGCCGTATCGCCGCAGGTATTTTGTCTTGGGGTCAGGATATTGACCAAGAGACGCTGCCGTTTCAGTGCAACTTGGCTTATCAGGTGCCGCGTAATAAAGCGGCAGACTACATTGGCAAGGCAGCGCTCGAGGCCGCTCGCGCAAAAATTGAAGCTGGCAATCCGCCGTTTAAGCTTAAAATGGTGGGTATTTCATTCGGTGGCCTGCCGATCACCGACTATGCGCCTGATTTTTGGCTAATTGCCAAGCCGGGTGGTGACGAGGCGGTGGGTTATGTCAGCTCGCCTTGGTACTCCCCAGAGCTGGAGACCAATATCGCGCTGGCCTGGGTGCCGGTTGAGATGACAGATTCGGGTACCGCGCTGGAAGTCTGGCTACCCGATGAGTACACCCAGGGTCTGCCGTCTAACCGGATTGCCGGTCAGGTTCGAGACGTACCGTTTAGGCCGTCCGTTAACCCCAACGCCCGTGAGGTGGCAAAAACCCGCGGTCTGGATTACGCAGACTAACGAGGCGTGATGTTAAGGCTGCTCATTGCCTGATTTGGGCATGGGCAGCCTTTTTCTTTGCCACCATTTATGCCCTTCGGCAACTGCGATGACGGGCAGGCTCACTAAAATGGCAAGGATCCATTCGCGGACACCCAATGAGTGGGTGTCAAACAAAAACTGCATCGGGGGTGCATACGTAAATGCGATTTGCGCCAAAATAATGAAAACTCCCGCCATCGGCACGTAGCGATTCCCCAAAACTCCCGATAGATTGAATGAGCTCTGGTGCAGTCGTCGCGCTGAGAACAAATACCACACCTCAAACAAAACCAGCGTGTTAACTGCCAATGTCCTTGCTTCGGCTAGCTCGGCGCCTTGTGAACGCTCCCACAAAAAAATGGCCATCGTGCCGATTACCATGGTGCAAGCGACAAGGATTAGTCGAGATCCCATCCCCTTAGGAATTAAAGGCCCATCGGCTGCCCGTGGTGCACGCCCCATAACTCCTTCTTCTGCCGGTTCAAAGGCCAAAGCCAGGGCCAATGTGACGGCGGTGATCATGTTGACCCACAAGATTTGTGGCGGGGTGATGGGTAACGTCAGTCCAATAAATACCGCGGCCACCAGTATTAACGACTGAGCGGCGTTAGTTGGCAGCATGAACAGTATCGATTTGACGATATTGTCGTAAATGACACGTCCTTCACGAATCGCTGCTGCAATCGTGGCGAAGTTGTCATCAGCTAGTACAACCTCTGAGGCCTCACGCGCTGCATCAGTCCCCTGCTGCCCCATCGCCACACCCACATCGGCGCGCTTCAGGGCGGGCGCATCGTTCACGCCATCACCAGTCATGGCAACGATTTCACCATTTGCCTGCAGTGCTTTAACCAGACGTAACTTATGGGCGGGAGAAACGCGGGCAAATACCGATGCCTGTCCCGCTTTAGCAGAAAAATCGGCATCGCTGAGAGCGTCTAGTTCAGCGCCGGTAACGCCCCGCCCGGTATCCTCCAAGCCCAACTGTTGCCCAATTGCTGCCGCGGTGTGGGCATGATCTCCAGTGATCATCTTCACGCGAATACCGGCGCGACGGCATGCAGCGACGGCCTTAATGGCCTCTTCACGGGGCGGGTCAATGATCGCTACAAGGCCGAGCAAGGTCAGGTCTTCGGGTTGATGATCAAGGTCCATTTTAAAATCATCGTGCGAGACGATACGCTCGGCCACAGCTAATAATCGCAGCCCCCGCTCGGCCATGGCTTCTGCTTTTCTATGCCACTCGTCCTCATCGATGCCTTGGCATCGTGGAACCACCGCCTCTGGCGCACCTTTAACAACTAATCGATGCTCACCATTAATGTCATGCAGGCTTGCCATGTAGCGGTGGGTAGAGTCAAACGGAATACCCTCCAAGCGCGGATGGGCTTGTCTTAGTGCATTCGGTTCTAAACCAAGGGTTTGCGCATAAACCAATAAAGCGGCTTCCATCGGGTCGCCACTGATTTTCAGTGAGTCATCTTTGTTCACGCTCACAGTGGCATCGCTGCAAAGACTGACCGCCTCGCCCAAGCGTTGCTCAGAGCCATTGGCGATGGCCACTTCTTGGACAGTCATCTCATTACGCGTCAGAGTGCCGGTTTTATCGGAGCAAATCACGGTAATCGAGCCCAGCGTTTCAACAGCGGGCAGGCGGCGAATAATGGCATTGCGACGTGCTAGGCGCTGCACCCCAAGCGCTAGCGTGATGGTCATAATGGCTGGCAGACCCTCGGGAATAGCTGCCACGGCAAGACCAACCGCTGCCATAAACATCTCTACCGCCGAGAACCCGTGCAACACCACGCCGGCCACTGCGGTGATGGCACTAACGGCCAAAATAATGACGGAGAGTTGTTTGCCTAAACGATTGAGTCGCCGGAGTAATGGGGTGGTCACGTTCTCAACGCTTGCGAGCATTTCTGTGACTTGGCCAAGTTCAGTTCGATCGGCAGTGGCAACCACTATGCCTGTGCCTTCACCTGTGGCGACAAGCGTGCCTGCGTAGGCCATTCCATGCCTGTCCCCTAGCGCCGCCTCAGAATCCACCTGCGCGCCGGTCTTTTCAACGGGCACAGATTCTCCGGTGAGCGCTGATTCGTCAATGGAAAGGCCGCGGGCTGTTGCAATGCGCACGTCTGCACTGATGCGCCCACCAGGTTCTAAAATCAGAATATCGCCAGGGACAACTTCGGTGGCGCTAATCGTTTCGCGCTGACCATTGCGACGAACCATCGCCTCCGGCGCAAGCATGCTGCGGATGGCGTCCATTGCACTTTCGGCCTTGCCTTCCTGAATAAAGCCAATAAGGGCATTAATGATGACGACGAGCGCGATAACGGCGGTGTCGATCCAATGACCGAGCGCGGCGGTGACCAGCGCTGCGCCAATCAGGACATAAATCAGTATGTTGTGAAATTGCGCTGCTAGACGAGCTAGCCAACCGCGTTGGGCTGGCGCAGCGGCAACATTGCGTCCGTATTGTTTTAGGCGGTCAGCGGCCTCGTCATGCGTGAGGCCGTCGTGACGGGTATCAAGATGCTCAATGGCTTTTTCGGCCGAGTGCGCATGCCATTGAACCCGATCAGTGTCTTTTTCCACAGCAAACATCCTGTTGATTGCACTGCAACATTGACAGGATATTGTACCGGCGGTTCAGCCTTGAGGGACGCCCTCTCCATTAATAATCCGTTTACGAATGGCGGAGGAGAGCTGCTCAAAACCGATAACAGCGACCAAAATGAGTAGGATGATGGCAGCGGCCTGATCGTAGCGGAACAGGCGCATGGAGGTAGACAACTCCACACCAATACCACCGGCGCCGACAAGCCCTAACGTAACGGCAGAGCGAATCGCCTTTTCTACGCTAAACAGCGATGTGGCCGTCATCGAGGCAAAGCTCTCTGGAATGATGGCGCCGAAGATGACCGAGAGTCGCCCTGCACCCGTCGCCGTCAGCGCCTCGCTGGGTCCTTTACCCACTTCCTCAAATCGTTCTGAGTAAAAACGAGCGGCAAAGCCAATCGTATCCATAATGATCGCTAGAATACCGGCCAGTGGGCCTAGGCCAACCGTTACCACGAATATCAGCGCCCAAATGAGATCAGGGATAGTACGGGCAACGGAGATCACAAATCTCGCTAACGTGCGCACAATGGCGTTGGGCGCCGTATTGCGCGCTGCCAAAAGCGCTAGTGGTACAGATAACAGACACCCAAAGGTGACACCGACCACCGCGATATTGAGCGTTTCGAGCATTGCCCAGGCCACCGATTCATGACGCGAGAAATCGGGAGGAAATGCCTGTCCCAGAAAGCGCACGATGTTGCTGGCACCGCGGACGAGACGATCTAAAGTTACATCGGCCGCGATCAGTCCCTGGATAAAAAACGCTGCAAAGCTAATCGCGATGACCCAAGTAACAACGGAGGGCCGACGAAAGCGCGGCGGCATAGCGGGGTTTGTCGTGTTATGCGGTTTCATAAAGGGCATTAATGGCAGATAGTTCAATAGTTTCAGCGGGAGCATCAAGTGCAGTCGCACCGGCCTTGATGCCAACGATGCGATCAGCAAACTCTCGCGCAAGCTCGACTTGGTGCAGTGTGCAAAGCATGGATAGCTGTCGCTCTCTGACGATTTCCCATAAAAGCTCTAGCACTTGGCGCCCGGCGCGCGGGTCTAGGCTGGCAACGGGTTCGTCCGCAATAACGATGGTGGGCGATTGCATTAGCATTCGCGCGATGGCCACACGCTGTTGCTGCCCGCCCGAGAGTTCAGCAGGCCGATGCATGGCCCGGTCAGACATGCCAACACGCTCAAGGCAGGCCATGGCGCGCTCTCGGTCTTCCGCACTGGCCAAGGGGCTCATGCAACCGATCAGCCCAAACGGCCTTTGGCCTAGTAGACCCAAAAGCACATTCTGAAAAGCACTTAATTGGGGGACGAGATTGAACTGCTGAAAGACGTATCCCATTTGCCGACGAATGGCACGAAGACCGCTGCCTCGCGCGCCGGTGACTGGCTTACCGAAAACCTCAACAGAGCCTTGTTGAGGGCGTTCGAGTCCATTAAGGACACGCATTAAAGAGGATTTGCCGCAGCCGTTGGCCCCGAGCAGCACTACCCCTTCAGAAGCATTGACCGTTAAAGAGACACCCTTCAGAACCTGAAGGGTGCCATAGCTTAAGTGAATTGACTCCGCCTTAAGCGGTTGAACGTTGCTCATCCTTCGTCTAAGGAAATTCCTGCAACCTCATAGGCTTCACGAACAACGTCATAAATAGCAGGGTCAGTTTCAAAAGACAGGTACGCATCCCGTTCGATGAACTTGTCTGCATTACGCTCGGTGGAGGTGAGGGAGTCCCACACTTCGTCAACGTTGGCAGACAGAGTTTCGCGAAGGGCATCACGACACTCTTGAGGCAGCGAAGCACGCATCACCACAGGGTCGCCAGGCAACGTATCAGTTTGCGCTAACAGGCGATACTCGGTGTCTGGGTCCTGCTTGCGGATGGCGTCCCAATCCTTATTACCGCCACCCATGGCTTCTACGTCACCGTTGATCAGAACCTGAATACGTGCATCACCTGCCATCACAATGTCCATGCTATCGGTGTCAAGCCCGGCTTCGGCAAGCAGCATCATGGGGAAGATATGACCGGAGGTAGAACCCACATCTTTCAGGGCAACCCGACGATCACCCAGATCAGCTAAGGACTGAATGTCGCTATCCGCACGCACCACAAAGCTGGAGCCGTAGTGAGGGCGAACCAGCGAGAAAAGGACATCCATCTCTGCCAGCTGCTGGAATAAGACAAACTCAGAGGGACCGGCAAAAACCATGTCAACCTCGTCGAACTGTAATGCGGTACCGGCAGCCGTCCGGTTGGACAGCGAGTAGAGCTCTAGCGGAACGCCGGTTAGCGTTTCGAAAGACTCGGCAAACGGGGCGAAGGCCTCCGTTAAATCACCCATGCCTTCAATGCCGGTATCAGCCATTTTCAATGGGGATGGGCAAACATCGGCAGGTGATGCCAATGCCGTACCGCTAACCCCGAGGGCCATTACCGTTGAAAGAGCAACTGTATTAAATTTGTTAAGCGCCATGATTCTTTGTCCTCGACTATTTTTGAGTACCAGAAACATGAAAGCTAACAAGCCTGTATGACAACGCGATGACGAATTGATGAATTACTTAATCGGCCCGCGATTCAAAAGCAAACGCCTTTCAATGGCGCGTTCTCGCCAAAAAATGCTCATACCTGAGCAAATGATAATCGCAATTCCCACCAGAGCGATGGGGTTGGGGAGGTCGCCAAAAATCCAGTATCCCAATGCGGCGGCTGCAACAATCTCTAGATACTGAATGGGCGCTATGATGCCGGCAGGCGCCATTGAGAGCGCAAAGCTCATGAACACATGCGCAATGGTGGCGGCTACGCCGACCCCGAGCAGCAGCCAATAAACTTCAGTATTTGGCCAACTTAGCGTGAGGGCTTCGATGCCGAACCAATGCCCAAGCCCGAGTAATGGCAGCATCAGCAAGCTTGCCGCAATGGCGGTGTAAGCCTGTAAGGTAACCGGGTGCATGCGTATTGCCATTGCGCGCGTTAAAAGCATGTAAAAAGCAAACATTACCGCGGTGCCGAGCGGCAGGAAGGCAGCGGGACCTAAAACCGCGAAATTCGGCTGAATAACCAGCATGGCGCCACCCAAGCCGACTAAGCATAGGGCAAGGCGTTGCCAGCCCACGGGTTCATGCAAAAATATTGCGCCCAGCAAAATCAGAATAAATGGCTCGACAAAGAAAATGGCAACGGCGTCTGCTAATGGCATGATTGCTAAGGCGGCAACAAAAAACCCAGTGGCCGTTAAAATAAGCGCCGCCCGGGCAAATTGCAGCAGAATTTCCTGACGCATAGGGCGGTGCAGCCAGCCATTAATGGTACTGAGCGGCAGCAATAAAAACCCTTGCACAATAAAGCGGGCCGCAACAATTTGCGCAACGACAACATGGGCTGCGCTAAGCTTTGAAAAGGTATCAATTAAAGGGGCGGTAATCGTGAAGCCGACCATCATTAAAATGCCGAGCGATATGCGATCTGGGCGCATGATGACCTCCCCCTGTTAGACTATGGATTGTATCCGTTCTTGAGCCTTTGCGGGGTTTTTTGGATTGAGTAAACAAACAGGCTGGCGTGCCCATCCCTTGGCTCCGCAGTGGTGGCCCACCTGGTTGGGCTTTGGCATCTTACGCGCGTTGGTTTTTGTGCTGCCGATGCAATGGCTTTGCACGTTTGGGGCGGGTCTTGGGCGTTTGGCAGGAAGGCTGTTGCCCTCTCGCTTAGCGATTGTCAGGGTCAATCTTCGGCTGTGCTTTCCTGAATTAAGCGAGCAAGAGCGCGAGACGTTGGCGCGATCGCATTTTGCTTCTGTAGGCCGTGGCGCAATGGAAGCTGCTGAGGCCTGGTGGGGTCGCGACACGGAGCTGGCTCGCCATACTCGATTAGAAGGCTTAGCAAATGTAGAGGCGGCGCGCGCTAAGGGTAAGGGCGTTATTTTGTTGCTGGCACATTTCACCACGCTTGAGATGTGCGGGTGGATTTTGTCGCGACACATCCCTGATCTCGATGTGGTTTACAAGCCAACACACAACACGGTTGTTGAGCGGTTGATGTCCAAAATTCGGCGTGCGAATTTGGGTGGGCTCATTGCCAGCAGTGATTTTCGGGGCATTGTTCGCGCGCTGCGTGCGCAGCGTATTCTTTGGTATGTGCCCGATCAGGATTTTGGACGTCGTCGCACCGTATTCGCTCCATTTATGGGTGTGCCGGCGGCCACTTTGAATATGACCTCACGCCTAGCGGAGCGCACCGGTGCTGTGGTTCTTCCGGTGCAATCATTACGGTTACCAAATGGTGATTGGGTAGTGCGGATTGAACAAGCCCTGTCAGACTTCCCATCGGGTGATGATGTTGCCGATGCCACCGCGGTGAATGCAGTGATCGAACGCCATGTCAGAGCGGCACCGGAGCAATATTTCTGGGTGCATCGGCGCTTTAAAACACGCCCTGACCCCGCGGAGCCGTCGCCCTATCAGGCGTTGTAGTACTCCGCCAGGTACTTCTCTCCCTCATCACAGAACAGCGTAACAATTGTTTTTAATGCGGGATTATTCTCACGAATTCGCCGTGCAGCCACCAAATGGGCACCTGAGCTGGGGCCTACCAGTAGCCCGTGTTCATTGGCTAGCCGGCGCATTTCTTCAATGGCGGTGTCACTGGCGACGCTGATTAACCCATCCACCTCATTACGATGGTTACGAATGATTTCGGGGATAAAGCCATCAGCAATGCCTTCAATTTGATGATGACCTACTTCTGCGCAGGCGATAGTGCATGATTCGGCAGGTTCAAGGCCAATGACCTGACAATCCGGGTTTCGCGCTCGCAACGCCTGGCCAAGCCCAATTAAAGTGCCCCCGGTACCAATTCCGCAAACCAGCGCATCTGGGCGGGCTTCTGCGGGAAGCTGCCTGAGTAGCTCATCACCCAGCCAGCGCCGATTTTCTTCAACATTCCATTCATTGGCGAATTGGCGCGGGCAGAAATATCCTGGCTTGCGGCCATATTCCTCAGCGATTGCTAATGCCTCGTTAACGTGAAAATCGCCAGTCAGAATAACCTCGGCACCATGCGCTCTAGAGATTGCAACCCGGGCAGAACTCATGCCGTTGGGCATGACGACCTGCATTTTGTAACCCTTTACTGCAGCTACCATGGCCAGCGCGTTGCCGGTATTGCCGCTCGATGCCTCGATGATCGTATCGCCTGGTCTGAGCAGCCCTTCACGCTCAGCGCGAGCAATAATGTAATGCGCAATACGCGCTTTGATAGATCCCGATGGGTTGAGAAATTCGCATTTGCAATAAATCCCATCCACCTCTACCAAGGGCGTGTTGCCAATCGCATCAAGAATATTATGGGTAACCGCACTGCGTGATTGCGGGATGACCTCTGCCGCTAATGTTGCCATCTGCTCCCCTTCCGTCAGATACGTACGATTGCAGGATTATGCCGAGCTGACTGGGGAGTCAACGCCTGATTGACGCCGTGGTCGTTTTGATGACAGCAGATGCCGCAATCAGGCTAAATCGAGCGTTGGTTGACCCTTGCAGACACCTCAGCGGCGGTTTCAATACGCTCGGAGTAGCGGTTGACGAGATCATCGCGAATGTCGCGAGTTAAAAGCGTGAATTTCATGAGCTCTTCCATGACATCCACAATACGCTGGTAATACGGCGAAGGTTTCATGCGACCAGCCTCATCAAACTCAAGGTAGGCTTTGGGCACGGAGGACTGATTAGGAATAGTAATTAGCCGCATCCAGCGGCCTAGAATGCGCAGTTGGTTCACCGCATTAAAACTCTGTGAGCCGCCGCAAACCTGCATAACCGCCAGAGTTTTTCCCTGCGTGGGTCTGACACCCCCCATATTGAGCGGTATCCAGTCGATTTGGGCTTTCATGATGCCCGTCATGGCGCCATGACGCTCGGGGGAGGACCAAACAAACCCATCGCACCAAGTTGCTGAGTCGCGCAGCTCAGCCACCTTTGGATGTGTTTCATCAGCAGCATCGGGCAGCGGCAGTCCGGTGGGATCATACAGGCGCGTTGTCGCCCCGAGATACCGCAGAATGCGGGCAGCTTCTTCTGCCGCCAGCCGACTGTAAGATCGCTCACGCAGCGAGCCATAAAGCAGCAGTATCTTCGCCGGCTCAGCGGCTGGCATTGGCGATAATTGTGTTGTATCAAGAAGTGGCAGCGTATCGTTCATCGGAATAGCATAAAACATAACGAACGATAAATCTTTTGGCTGCATTCAGCCCGTCCTGTCACAATTACAACTATGGTACGTTGGGTTTTTTTAATCATTTGCCTTTGGCCGTGGATTGTATTGGCAGGGACGCCTTTGGACAGCCAGGTTGCTTACTTGGAAGATCCAAGCGCGGAAATGCCGATTGAAGCGGTTCGACAGGCAGATCAAGCAGGCGCCTTTACACCGTATGCTGAAGACGGTTCGATTAACTTTGGCTTGACTGACTCCGCGTACTGGCTGCGTTTTACCTTAGAGGGTGCTGACCCCGCCCCCACCACTTATCTAATCGAAGTAGCCTTCTATGCATTAACCGATGTGGCTTTGTATTACCCAGATGGACAGGTGGTGAAAACGGGTAAGCATCAGCCGGCCGGTGAGCGCCCTTGGCCCCATCGACACTTAGTTTTTCCGGTGAATTTAACCCAAGGCACACCCGAGGTTTTCTATTTACGCGTTGCCTCTGATGGATCTCTGACCGTACCGCTTCGGCTGTGGACAACTGAGGCCTTTGCAAGCCATACGCAGCATAGCTACCTTTGGATTGCGGCTTACTATGGCGCCGCGTTGGCTTTGCTGTTTTATAACTTCTTATTATTCGTTTCTCTAAAAGATCGTAAGTATCTGCTTTATTGTGGATTTTTGTTTTTTACCGGCTCAGCGATGTTCTTAATGAACGGCTTTGCCGCTTACGCGCTTGCACCACTGGGCTGGCCAGAAACGATAGGAACCAACACCTTTTACTCGTTGGCGGCGGTTTTTGCGGTTTGGTTTTTAAGGGATTTTTTAGATACCCCGCGTGAAATGCCACGCATTGATTGGCTGTTGTTGGCATTAACCGTCACCTTTGGGCTTATTGCCGTTTTCCCGCTCTTTGATGTGCCCGTGCGGATTGGCGTTGGGATGCTGAGCGGTCTTGGCGTGATAACCGGCCCCATTTTAATTGGTGTGAGTGTTTTGAGTTACTGGCGTGGGCATCTAGGGGCACGCTTTTTGCTGCTGGCATGGACCGTATTGTTAGCGGCGGTTTCTATTCAAGCGGCACGCAATTTCGATTTGATTCCCACCAATGCGCTAACGTCCAACTTGCTACAAGTGGGTTCTTTACTGGATATGCTACTGCTATCTTTTGCGCTAGCCGATCGAATTAATGCAGAGCGACGGGCGCGAGAATTGGCGCAGGATCGTGCTTTACTTGCGCAGACTGAATTGGTTGAGGTGTTACGCGGCTCTGAGCAGCGGCTAGAAGAAACGGTAAAAGAGCGAACCGCAGAGATTGAATCCGCACTAACGCGTGAGCGAGCCATATTCGATCGCTACGTGGAATTTGGTGCGTTAATCGCCCACGAGTTTCGTAATCCGTTGGCGATTATCGTGAATCAAGCCCAGCTGGGCCAGATGAGTCAGAGGCGCGATAAAGATCCGACTCAGCGCCTTAAGATGATCGAGCGGGCGGCAGTTCGGCTGCAGCATCTCTTTGAGCAGTGGCTGCAAAGCGACCGGCTTCAGGATGGACAGGCAAATCTTGCGCTTCAGTCAATTGACTTATCGGTATGGCTGCCCGAAATGCTTGCGCCAGAGCAGATGCATATCAAGCAACCCATTGAGTGTTGGGCAGACGAGCTGACAGTAACCGCCGATAAAGTATTGCTGGGGACGGCCTTGTACAACTTAATCGATAATGCCGCTAAATATTCTCCGGAATCTGCAGTTATTCAGGTTCGCACGGTGCGCGATCATGACAGAGTGGGTATTGAGGTGACGGATACGGGCCCCGGTATTCCTGAAGCCGAACAGATGAAGATTTTTGATAAGCATTATCGCGCTTCAGAAAACACCAGTAGCCGTGGCTTGGGCATCGGTTTGTACTTTACTCGTCAAATTATGCAAGCACACGGTGGTGAGGTAACGGTAGCTAGTCACCCAGGCAGCGGCAGCGCGTTCACCTTGTGGCTACCGATGCCAAATGAGACTACTCAACCCACTCCAGATCGCTTGTAAAGGCATAGCCAACTGAACGAGCTGTTGAGATAGGGGGGTCGCAGTTTAGCGAATCAGTAATTTTACTGCGAAGGCGTCGCACTAAAATTTCCAGCCGCCGCTGATCATAGACTTTAGGATCTTCACCCAGGCGGAGAATGATATCGTGCCGGTTAACCGCTATCCCTGGAGTCATTGCCAGTGCTTCCATGAAACGCCGCTCCGAGGCGGTGAGTTTAATCGAATCACCGTGGGGTGCGGTCAATGTCCATGTGAGCGAATCAAGCTGCCAGGCTTTAACATAAGCCAGACGTTCTGTTAGGTTTTTAACGCTCATGCCGAGCTCAACCAGATTGACGGGTTTAACAAAATAACTGTCTGCGCCAGCGAGCCGACCGGCAATTCGCTCGTTGTCTGAGCCTGCTGCGGTCACCATAATGATGCCACGCTCCTTAAGCTCGGGGCGGCGACGCAGCCAGCTAAGCCCGCCCTCTCCTGGCAAGGTTAAATCGACCACAAGCACGCGTGCGTCTTGATGCGTCAGCCAAGCGTCTGCCTCTTCTACAGAACCGACACCGATTGCATCATGCCCCATGGATTGCATGAATTCGACCATCGTGTCGCGAAGGTCTTTTTCATCTTCTAGGATTAAGACATCCTGCATTCAAACCAATCCTTGAGTTAGCCGCACCTTAGTATAGGGTGCGTAGTTATGAGTCACAATGTACCCGCCAGATTTGCCCGTTATATTGGCATCGATTACTCGGGTGCTAAAACGGCTGATGCTAGCTTGCCGGGTCTGCGAATCTATCAGGCGGAAGGCGATACGCCTCCGCGGGAGGTGCTGCCGCCGCCAAGTGCCCGACGTAAGTATTGGTCACGTCGTGGCGTATTTAATTGGCTTAGCAAGCAGTTAGCTGTAGGGCCACCCACCATTATAGGCATCGATCATGGCTTTTCGTTCCCGTTGGCCTATTTTGAGCGCTATGCACTAGCACCGAATTGGCCGGATTTTTTGGCAGATTTTCAGGCGCATTGGCCGACCGATCAGGATGAGATTACCGTAGAGAAGATTCGTCGTAGCGCATCAGACGGGCTAGCCAATCGCAGTGGCAGTGCCCGATGGCGCCGGCTATGTGAGCAGCGCACCAAGGCAAAGTCGGTCTTTCATTTTGATGTGCCAGGGTCGGTAGCAAAATCGACACATGCCGGATTGCCTTGGCTACGGCGGCTACGTGAACAGTTTCCTTCGTCGCTACATTTTTGGCCGTTTGATGGCTGGCTGCCGCCGGCAGGTCATTCGGTTATAACCGAGATTTATCCTTCACTATGGAGCCATGCACTGCCGCGTGCAGATCGCACGCCCGATCAACAAGATGCCTATGCAGTTGCAACCTGGCTTCAGGTAACCGATCAGCAGGGCCTTTTGCCCGAGTATTTTCAGCCTTTGCTCAGTCCGTCCGAGGCAGAAATGGCCGGCATCGAAGGATGGATTTTGGGCGTTAAGTAAGGATTTGGTGGGCCCAGTAGGACTTGAACCTACGACCTACCGATTATGAGTCGGCTGCTCTAACCAGCTGAGCTATGGGCCCGTTGATCTTCTCTTTACTGCTCGTCAAGAAAACTTCTTAGGCTATCTGAACGAGTGGGGTGACGGAGTTTGCGTAGTGCTTTGGCTTCAATTTGGCGGATACGCTCACGCGTTACGTCAAACTGCTTGCCGACCTCTTCGAGGGTGTGGTCGGTATTCATGTCAATACCAAAGCGCATGCGAAGTACCTTCGCCTCACGCGGGGTGAGGCCGGAGAGTATCTCGCGAACCGACTCACGCAGGCCCTCACGGGTGGCCGAGTCTACGGGTGACATCACTGAGGTATCTTCGATGAAATCACCCAGATGAGAGTCTTCGTCATCACCAATGGGTGTTTCCATGGAAATCGGCTCTTTGGCAATTTTTAATACCTTGCGAACCTTGTCTTCTGGCATTTCCATGCGCTCGGCCAACTCTTCCGGATGCGGCTCACGCCCCATTTCTTGGAGCATTTGGCGAGAAATTCGATTGAGCTTATTAATCGTCTCAATCATATGCACTGGGATACGAATGGTTCGCGCCTGATCCGCAATTGAGCGGGTGATGGCCTGCCGAATCCACCAAGTCGCATAGGTAGAGAACTTATAGCCACGACGATATTCAAATTTATCGACTGCTTTCATTAAGCCAATATTGCCTTCCTGAATTAAATCAAGGAATTGCAGGCCGCGATTGGTGTACTTCTTGGCAATCGAGATAACCAAACGCAGGTTGGCCTCGACCATTTCCTTTTTGGCGCGACGGGCTTTCGCCTCACCAATCGACATTCGGCGATTGATTTCACGAATTTCAGCGGGTGGCAGCCCTGTTAGCTCATGAATGCGGACGAGCTCAGCCTGTTCTGCCGCAATTAGCTCGCGCTGCTCGGCAATTGCACTGCTGTATGGCTTTTTCGTTTTAATAACCGAGTCAACCCAGTTTGGATTGGTCTCATTACCCGTAAAGCTTTCTAAAAAGGCCTTGCGTGGCATGCCGGCTTGTTTGGTGGCAACGCGCATAACCTCGCGCTCTGCGGTGCGAACACGCTCAACGGCTTTACGCAGGTTATTTGCCATGCCCTCAATCACTTTGGGCACAAGCTTCATCGATAAAAATAGCCCGGTCATTTCTTCTCGGATGGCGGGCAGTTTTTTGCTGGCATGGCCTTCCGAGTCGAGCACTTCGATCATTTCGTTATGCAGGATTTCGATGCGCTCGAGTACTTGCGCGGCGCGCTCGGGGTCTACCGTTGTATCTGGTGCGGGCGCTTCTTCGTCTTCTGCGCGGGCCTCTTCGGCTTCCCGCGCCGCCTCAGCAGCTTCTGCCTGATGAGTCGCTACGATGTCGGGCACGTTTTCAACGAGTTCGGTGACGTCTCGAAACCCGGCTACAACATCGGCTAAGCGCATCTCACCATTTTGAATGGCATGGTGGAGCAGCATCAGGGTGCGTGAAGATTCTGGATAGCCTGATAGGGCGCGCAAAACCTGGTCAAGCCCGTCTTCGATGCGCTTGGCCAGATCAATTTCGCCCTCGCGGGTGAGCAATTCAACGGTGCCCATCTCGCGCATGTACATACGCACGGGATCGGTAGTACGACCGAATTCGGCATCCACAGCGGCAAGCGCAGCAGCGGCCTCTTCTGCCTCATCCTCGTCAGTCGATACGGCGCCATCGCTAAGCAGCAGCGTATCGGCATCGGGCGCGGTTTCATGCACCGTGATGCCCATGTCATTAATCATGCCAATGATATCTTCGATTTGCTCAGGCTCTACAATGTCATCGGGCAGATGATCGTTGACCTCGGCATAAGTCAGGTAGCCCTGTTCTTTGCCGCGGGCGATGAGTTCACGAATTTGGGATTGCTGGTCGTGGCTTGCCATAAACTACCGGTGCTGATGTTGATTGGGCGGATCGCTATTTATGCGGAACCGAGTATTCTAGCATCTTATTTCTTCAGTGCCATCCATTCTGACCATTCCTCGGGAGTAAGTTCTCCTGATTGTAGCCGTTCATTAAGCTGTGTAAGCCGTTGTTGTGCCGTTTGATTGGCGATTCGTCGCATAATATCGGCAAACTCCTCTGTGCGGCCTGCTTCAGGCACCAAATGATCCCACGTTGCCAGTTTCCATAAAGCCGTTTCATGCTCAGAGTCGCGAAACCGTTCCAACAGGGCACTGGTAGTGATATGGGGGTCAGTGCGGCTTAATTCAAGTAGCTGTTTGAGTAACGCTAAGCCAGGAATGGACTGCGTGTCATGTAACGGGCCTAGATCCTCGACTTGGGTTGCGAGTGATGGCGATTGCAGTAACAACGCAATGGCTAGCCTAACGGGTGTGCGACGCACCGGTTGATCGGCGGTGGTTCCCGCCGTATCAAGCTGGCCGTCCGGCGGTGATTTGATGCGTTGTTGTTGATCGACGACCTGTTCCAGATAATCCCGCTCGATGCGGGCAAGCCCGGCCAGTCGATCAAAAAGCATATGGCGGTAGACATCAGGTGGCAGCCGTCGCAACAAGGGCGTTGCCTTCTCGATCAGTCGTGCGCGCCCATCCATCGTTTGTAGATCCACCTCGTCGCTAACGCTAGCAATCAAAAAGTCCGACAACGGCGTGGCCTTTTGCAGGCGCGCGGTAAACGATGCCTGTCCTTCTTGGCGAATAAGGCTGTCCGGGTCTTCGCCTTCGGGCAGGAATAAAAATCGAATTTGTCGGCCTTGTCGCATAGCCGGCAGTGCATTTTCCATCGCGCGAGCAGCCGCTCGCCGCCCTGCTTTATCGCCATCAAAGCAGAAAATCACATCGCCGGTAATTTGAAAAAGCCGCTCAACTTGTCGCGTTGAAGTGGCAGTGCCTAGGGTAGCCACGGCTCGCGGTACGCCATGTTGTGCGAGTGCCACCACATCCATGTAGCCTTCCACCACCAAAATATCGGGCGGGCGGCGGTCAGCTTGCAGTACTTCATACAGGCCATAGAGCTCTTGGCCTTTTTGAAAAACGGGAGATTCAGGGCTATTGAGGTATTTAGGCTCACTTTGATCGAGTACCCGGCCACCAAAGGCGATGGTGCGCCCACGTCGATCACGGATTGGAAAGATGATGCGGTCGCGAAAGCGGTCATACACCCGGTCGGCTTCTTTTTCTACAATCAGCCCAGCACGGTTCAATGCCGTGCGATCCGTTAGCTTGTCGAGCAGGTTACGCCAGCCCGGAGGCGCAAAACCGATGCCATATTGTTTTGCAATTTCGCCGCTTAAGCCGCGTTGTTGTAAATACTTCACGGCACGTTCCGCTTGAGGATGATCGCGCAGCCACTGGCGATAAGCATCCGCCGCGCGCTGGAGCGTGCTGTATAGGCTTTCTTGTTCTGGCGGTGGGGCACTGTCGCGAGCCGATTCGGGAATTTCCATACCTGCTATTGCGGCTAATTGCGCTACCGCTTCGCGAAAGTCTAGCCGGTCATATTCCATCAAAAACCGTATGGCGGTGCCGTGTGCGCCGCAGCCAAAGCAGTGGTAGAACTGTTTTTCAGTGCTGACGGTAAAAGAGGGGGTTTTTTCGCCATGAAAGGGGCAAAGCCCAGAGTGATTGCTGCCAGAGCGGCGTAATTGCACACGTTCGCCGACCACCTCGGCAATATCGATGCGCGAGAGCAGCTCGTCAATAAAATGATCAGGAATGCGGCCAGCCATTGCTACAGTTTACGCCGGGTAGCAGGCCGGTGTCTCAGTTGAGTTGCGCCTTTACCCGTGCGCTGACCTGGCTCATGTCGGCACGCCCTTGCACCTGGGGTTTGAGGATGCCCATGACCTTGCCCATGTCTTTTACCGACTGAGCCCCCGTGGTGGTAATGGCCTCTTGAACGAGCGTATCGATTTCCTTATCGCTGAGCGGTTGGGGCAGAAATTCGGCAATGATTGCCATTTCTGCCCGCTCAACTACTGCCAGATCTTCGCGATTGGCTTGTGAATACTGGGATTCTGACTCTCTGCGCTGTTTAACCATTTTATCGAGAATGGCTAAAACATCGGCATCGGTCAGTTCTCGACGATCGTCAACTTCTTTTTGCTTAATCGCGGCAGTGATCAATCGCAACGTGCCAAGCCGGGTTTTTTCACCGGCTCGCATGGCTGCTTTGACGGACTCATTAATTGCCGCCTTCAGATCACTCATAGAGTATGACGTTTAGTACAGGCGCTGAGTGCGCTGGCTTTCTCGCTGCACACGCTTGGCCGAACGCTTGACCGCAGCGGCTTGCTTGCGCTTGCGCTCCTGCGTGGGCTTTTCATAAAACTCACGCCGGCGAACCTCTGAAAGAACGCCTGCTTTTTCACATGAGCGTTTAAAGCGGCGCAGGGCAACTTCGAATGGCTCATTTTCCCGAATCTTCACACTCGGCATAAACTTTTCACCTTACCGTTTTGGCAAAATCGACGTAGACTAAATCGTCTTTCCCTTAATCAGCCGAGCAGTTTAAACACCACCTTAACTAAATGCAAAAAAACTGATGATTATCCTTGGGCTTGAAACCACCTGTGATGAGACGGGCATAGCGCTGCATGATGCGGCCGCGGGGCTATTGGCGCATCGGTTGTTTAGTCAGGTAAAGCTGCATGCCGAGTATGGCGGTGTTGTTCCTGAACTGGCGTCGCGTGATCATATTCGGCGAATCCTACCGTTGGTTGAGCAAACGTTAGCCGAAGCGGAATTGCAACCTTGCGATATTGATGGCGTTGCCTATGCCCGAGGGCCTGGCTTGGCCGGCGCCTTATTGGCGGGCGCTGCGGTGGCTAAAGGGCTGGCGTGGGCATTAGACCGACCGGTGCTTGGGGTTCATCACATGGAAGCCCATTTGTTGGCACCCATGCTCGAAGCAGACCCACCCGCATTTCCATTTTTAGCGCTTCTGGTGTCAGGCGGGCACACATTGCTTGTTGAGGTGGCCGGCGTTGGGCGCTATCACGTTTTAGGTGAGTCACTCGATGATGCGGCTGGTGAGGCATTTGATAAAACGGCAAAGTTGCTGGGGTTGCCCTATCCGGGTGGCCCGGCGCTCGAGAAGTTAGCGGCCGTCGGTGAGCCGGGCCGCTGGGTATTTCCCCGCCCTATGGTTGATCGCCCCGGGTTGGATTTTAGTTTTAGTGGTTTGAAAACAGCGGTGGTTAACGCGGTGCATAACACCACGTTAGATGAGGCAGCGCGGGCGGCCATTGCGCGGGCTTTTCAAGATGCGGTGGTGGATACTTTTGCGATTAAGGTCAAACGGGCATTAGTGCAAACGGGTTTGAAACGCTTAGTGGTTGCTGGCGGCGTGGGCGCCAATACGGTGCTGCGAGAACGGCTGCAGGCGGTGGCGGGAGCCGCCGGGGGGCGTGCTTACTATCCACGGCTTGCATTTTGCACAGATAACGGCGCAATGATTGCGTATGCCGGTCAGCAAAGGTTGTCGATGGGCGAGCAGGATGTTGGAGAGGTAGAGGTTCGGCCTCGCTGGCCGTTGGGGGAATTAGCGGCTCCTTTGGCCAATGCGGGGCTCGGTCCCGTCTAAAAGACGCCGAATGTTGTCTTGATGCCGATACAGAGTTAAGGCGGCCATCGGTATCATGGCAAGGGTAATGACGAGGGGCGCTGGGCTGAGTAGCAAGTAAATGGGCGCAAGCACCGCCGCGGCTAATGCGGCCAGTGAAGAGCGCCGGCCTACCGCCGCCACTAGCAGCCAAGTGAATAAGGCCGCAAGCCCTGCGGGCCAAGACCAAGCCAGCAAAACACCAAACCCGGTTGCCACCCCTTTGCCGCCCCTAAAACCGTGAAAAACCGGGTAAAGATGACCGATAAATGCCGCCAGACCCGTCAGCGCGATGATGCTTGGGATCATATTAAACGCATGGGCGAGCCAAATAGCGAGCATGCCTTTGCCGCCGTCGCCAATTAACGTCAAAACAGCCGCTTTTTTCCCGCCGAGACGCAACACATTGGTTGCCCCTGGGTTGCCGCTACCTGCATCACGCGGGTCACCTAAGCCAAGTGCGCGCGCTACGAGCACGCCGGCAGACAGCGATCCCAACAAATATCCGGCAGCGACTATAATTATCTCGATCATGCCGGCATTGGATACGCTCGGCGGAATTCGGTCAAGCTGCCTCTTGTGTTGTGCACGCGGAAATGGAATCCTCGCGCAGCCATGGATACGCTTTTTGTGCAAGAACTTGAACTGCGGGCTGTGATCGGCGTGCATGACTGGGAGCGAACCTTCGCTCAGCGGCTGCGCGTGGACTTGGTGTTGGGCGTTACCACAGAGATGGCGGCCAAAACGGATGATCTAGCGCATGCCGTAGACTACGCGGCGCTGGCTGAGCGATTGCAAGCATTAGCAGCGCAGTCAGCCTGTGAGCTGATTGAGACACTAGCAGCGCGCTTAGCAGATGAGGTACTTGAGCAGCCTGGTGTGCACTGGGTTCGGCTGACCTTACACAAACCGGGTGCATTACCGGCCGCTAAAAGTGTGGGCATAACCATTGAGCGCCCCATAGAACACTCCGCAGGGGAGGTCGCCTCATGACGCGTACCTATCTAAGCATCGGCAGTAACATCGAACCAGAAAAAAACGTGCGAGCAGCCGTGAAAGCACTGCAAGCACAGTATGGCGACATAGTTATATCGCCGGTCTACCAAACGCCGGCCGTCGGTTTTGCGGGCGACGATTTTTATAACTTAGTGATTGGCCTTGATACCGCTGACTCGGTAGAGGCATTAGCCACTGCGTGCCGGGCTATCGAAACAGCACAGGGGCGGCAGCGCGAAGCGCAACGCTTTAGCGCGCGTACGCTCGATATTGATATTTTGTTGTTTGGCGATTTAGTGAGAGCGTCAGCGCCGAGTTTGCCGCGCGATGAAATTCTCAAATATGCCTTTGTGCTTAAGCCACTGGCAGATGTGGCGCCGGATGCGCGGCATCCGATTGATGGGCGACGTTTTGCTGACCTTTGGGCCGCATTCTCTGACGAGCCAGAAGATCTTGAGCCAGTGCATTTGGATTTTGCTTCGGCCTGATGGCGCATCGGCCCACTCCTTCGTTACCTGAGCCCGATAAAATTGCGGTTGAGCACAGTCATCAGCTCAATGAGCGCATTAAAGCAGCGATTGCGATGGCGGGCGGAGCGCTCGATTTCTCCGATTTTATGAGCCTTGCCTTGTATAGCCCGGGTCTTGGTTATTACAGCGCGGGCCAAGCCCGTTTTGGTCGGGGTGGCGATTTCATTACCGCACCATTAGTCAGTAGCTTTTTTGCCAAAGCAATCGCAGGCCAAATTGGGATGGTGCTGGAGTCTTTAGGCGATGGCGATGTATTGGAATTTGGCGCCGGCAATGGGCAAATGGCCTATGACCTTTTATGTGAGCTTGATCGATTGGGGTGCTGTCCAAAGCATTACTATGTGGTCGATGTGAGCGCGGATCTTAGAGCCAAGCAGGCAGAAACACTTGCTGAATTACCAGCGCATTTGCGCGATCGGGTGGCATGGCTTGATCGCCCGCCAAAGGGTGGGTTTCGGGGGGTGGTAATTGCTAATGAGGTACTCGATGCCTTACCGGTCAGGCGATTTCAGCGCGATATTAGCGACGTTAGTGCTTTAGTGGTGGGCGAAGAGGCCGGCAAGTTATGTTGGCGTAAAAAGCCTGCTGATCAGGCATTGGTTAACGCGGTAGCGGAGATTGAGAGGGACATTGGTGAGCCGTTAGCGGAGGGTTATCAATCAGAATGGTGCCCATCGTTAGCGCCGTGGGTCACAGAGCTGGGCCGTCTGCTTGATGAGGGGCTGATTTTATTAATTGATTATGGCTATCCGCGACGGGAGTTTTATCATCCGCAACGCCGGATGGGCACTTTGGTTTGTCATTACCGGCATCAGGCGCATGATGACCCATTTTTTTGGCCCGGTTTGCAGGACATTACCGCGTTTGTTGATTTTACAGCAGTCGCCCGAGCCGGCGTTGAATCAGGGTTAGAATTGGCAGGCTTTGCAACGCAAGGTAATTTTTTGGCGGGTGCTGGGATCGGCCAGATTTTAGAGCGCGAAGCAGCAGGCGACCCCAATCGAGCAGCAGAGCTTGCACAACAAGTAAAGCCATTATTATTTCCCGATGAAATGGGCGAGCGATTTAAAGTGATGGGGCTTTCCCGTGCACTGCCGTTTGCGCTGCCGGGCTTTTCTTTTGTTGATCATTGCGACCGACTTTAGTACTACTATTAAAAGGGTACTAAAATAGTGGCAATTGGGGGCGCAAAGGAATGTCGCGCAAAAATAAAAAACAAGGGGCAGCCATTGCCGCTTTTCGCCGGTTAAAACAAATTAATTCTACGCTAATGGCTTACGCGCCACGCCCTGTGTGCGAGCGCTTGGAAAAAACCGGCATCGCCGAACAGTCTGACCAAAGCCCGCGTCACTGTCATGTCTGCGTTTTATTTTCCGATATTCGAGGTTTTACTGAGCTCTCTCGCATTCTTGACGATGCGGGTTTGTTATTAACGGTGCAGACCAGCTCGGAGCGGCAGTCCAAAGTGATTGAAGCCTTTGGGGGCTATGTGGACAACTACGCTGGCGATGGGCTGATGGCAATTTTTGAGGGGGAAGATAAGGTTGCAAAGGCTTGTGATTGTGCCCTTGAGCTCATCGTTGCGGCCGCACAGACCGAAGATGGCGGTAGTCCCGTTTCTGTGGCGGTAGGCGTGCATGTTGGTGATGTCATGATGGGTGAGGTGGGCTCGAGTGAACGACGAAGCTATACCGCGATTGGTGAGACAGTGAACGTGGCGTCAAGGCTTTGCGATCACGCTCGCACGCCGGAGGTAATTACTTCAAACGCGGTTCGCATAGCGTTGCAAGAAGAGCCTAGCATGGCATTTGATGGACTGAGTTCTGCGATCATTCCTGGCGCTGAGGCCCACATGCCCGTTTATCGGCTGCGTCGTTGCTGAAGGCGGTAGACCCGCTCCGCATGAATGGCCTTGGCGATGTCGGGTCCGCGGAGGCCACGGTCGACAAGCGGTTGCACGGCAATATCCTGAGTTATCGCTAAGGCGCGCTCAAGCTCATCGGTGTCCGCGTTGGCGTTCGTACTTTGAGCGCGAGTAATGGCCTGGCAAGCGTCAGTAAAGTCAGCCAGCCTGTCGGGGCGACGATAAGCATCTAAAGAGACCAACAACTCAACAACTGCTTCGGCGTTTAGCGAGGCCAGTTGTTGGTATTTGCGATAATGCTCATGGACTAAAACCGCTAGGTCGCGACAGCTGCGCGGGGCTCGTAGCCGATCGCACACCTTGGCCACATCATCATCAATGCGATGGAGGAGAACGGCAAAACGCGCCGCTAATGCCGCGTTCGATGCAGCTGCTTCTCGGAGTGCGGCACACACCAACCCTAGCTCGTCCTTCTCGATATCGAGTGCGGGTAGGATGACGGGCAAAAGGTGACTGTCCTTTAAAGCTTCAACAAAAATATCCGGTCGCGATGTCATTAATGCCTTGGCCATTTCCTGCCAGACACGCTCAGGCACGAGCGCATCCGCTTCATGCTCAGCAACCATACGCTGGCACAGTGCCAGCGTATCCTTAGCGATGTGAAATCCAAGGTCTGCAAAGCGGGCAGCAAAGCGGGCAAGGCGCAAAATACGAACGGGATCTTCGCGAAAAGCTGGCGATACGTGCCGAAGCTGACGCGCGGCCAGATCTGCCTGTCCACCCCAGGGATCGATCAGCTGCCCCTGCGCCGTTTCTGCGATTGCATTAATTGTTAGATCGCGGCGCTGCAGATCTTGCTCGAGCGTGACGCTAGCATCCGCATGAAAGGTAAAGCCGTGATAGCCCGGCGCTACCTTTTGCTCGGTGCGGGCAAGGGCATATTCTTCGTGGGTGTCCGGGTGAAGGAAAACGGGAAAGTCTTTGCCAACAGGCTGAAAGCCACGAGCAAGCATCTCCTCGGGCGATGACCCCACGACGACCCAGTCGCGTTCTGTGACAGGCAACCCCAACAGGCGATCGCGCACCGCACCGCCTACCGCATAAATCTTAAGGCCCTCGGTGATGCTCACCGTGGCCTAGCCATGCCGTCCTGCGTCACGTCGCCACTCGTCATAACGACCCCGTGGGCTATGCCCGCCGATGTAATCCGGCGCGATGGCCTCCAGCGCGGTAGGGTGGATGTCCAATATGAGCAACCCATTTTCAGTGCAGACGTTATCAACCTGTGCGGAGAGGTAGTTGTCGTAGGTGTAGGGTTTACCCGGTGCATGTTGCATGATTTTGCCCTGCAGCTTGGAGAGCCCATCAGACAAGCCAATGATGAGGCGACGACGGCCCAGCAGCTGCGCGACGTACCGCACAAGGGTTTCCAGCGTATAAACGTGAGGCCCACCGAGCTCATAGGCCTTCCCGAAGGTGTCTGCATCGTCGATCACCTTAATAAATGCAGTGGCAACATCATCGACGAAAACCGGCTGAAAACGGGCATTTGGTGTGGGTAACGGCATGACAGGTGACACTTTGAGCAAGTTGGCGAAGGTATTTAAAAAGCTGTCATTTGGGCCGAAGACCACCGAAGGTTTAAAAACGGTGACTGCCATCTCGGTGCTATTTGCTGCTAGCGCAAGCTGCTCACCTTTGGCTTTGGTTTGCTGATATCGGCTAGGTGCATCTTCTGCTGCGCCCAGTGAGGACATGTGCAATAGCCGCTTCACGCCGGTTGCCGTGCAGGCAGCCAGAATTTTTTCAACCAACTTAACGTGGATGTCCTCGAAGCGGCGCCCCGGTTTTTTGTCCTCGTTGAGAATGGCGATGAGATTGATCACCACATCTGCGCCTGTGAGTGCCTCGTTCAGTGCCTCAGTGTCATGAACATTGACCTCAACTAATTCAAGATTGGGGATAGGTAGCAGATGGCGATTGCGTTCACGATGGCGGGTGAGTACGCGAATATGAACGGCTGTATTGGCCAGATGATTGGCAATGCGTCGGCCAATGAAGCCTGTCCCGCCAAGAATGCAGATAGTTTGGGTGCGCGACATTGATGCGCTCCTGTGAAATAGCTCTCGATATAGCGATTGTAGAGTAATCCAGCCTGTGCTCGCATGCTTTCTGTATACTTCGTTGGCATTTAGGCGAGGGAGCGAGCAGTGCTTGATTTTCTGCTCTACATGATTGCGGGGGTTTTCGTTGGATTAACGTCTGGGCTGTTTGGTCTTGGCGGTGGCGTTGTGATGGTGCCGGCCATGCTCCCGATTTTTGCTGCGCAGGGCATGAGCGAAGATGTTGCGATGCACGTTGCGGTCGGTAGTTCGCTAGCCACCATCGTGTTTACGGGTATTTCATCGGCCCATGCCCATTGGCGACTCGGCAACCTTGTCATTAGCGTACTGCCCTGGTTGGTGCTGGGCTTGGTTTTGGGCGCGTTAACCGGGTCGCAGGTTGCCGCCGCGCTTTCAGGAGAGGCACTCAAAATTATCTTTGGCGTATTTCTGCTGCTGTTCTCTCTGCGAATGTTTTTTGGTGTTCAGCCAGAGTCTGCGCGCGGTATGCCGGCGCCGTTTATTGTGTCGGTAGTCGGGTTTTTGATTGGGTGTCTTTCTAGCCTTGTTGGGATTGGTGGCGGCACGATGGTGGTGCCCTTTTTGCTCTGGACGGGCGTAGCCATGCGCCAAGCGGTAGGAACCTCAGCTGCTGCGGGAGTTTTTATTGCGGTGGCCGGATCGGTTGGGTTTATGCTGGCAGGCACCGGTGATGATCAACTGCCGGCCTACAGCACGGGATATATCTACTGGCCGGCGGTATTTGGCGTAGCGGTCGCAAGCGTGTTCTTGGCGCCGATTGGCGCGCGTTTAGCCAGTCGCCTGCCGAGCCGGCTGTTAAAACAGGGCTTTGCGATATTTCTTGCGCTTGTCGGGCTTCGCCTTTTATTTAGCTGAGCGCTCAGCTAAGGCCTAATTTCTTTTCCAAATAATGGATATTGGCCCCGCCACGGCGGAATGCTTCATCCTTCATGAGCTTCTGCTGCAGGGGAATATTGGTCTTAATACCCTCGATGACCATTTCGCCGAGCGCCGTATGCATACGAGCGATGGCGGTATCGCGCGTTTCTCCCCAAGTGATGATCTTGCCAATCATCGAGTCATAGTAAGGTGGCACAACATAGCCGGTGTACACATGTGAATCAACCCGCACACCAGGCCCCCCGGGTGGGTGGTATAGGCTGATGGGTCCGGGCGAGGGAACAAATCGCTCCGGGTCTTCCGCATTAATTCGGCATTCGATGGCATGCCCGCGAAAAACAATATCTGACTGATCAAAGGACAATGTTTCGCCGGCGGCAATGCGAATTTGCTCCACCACGAGATCTTGGCCAGTGACGAGCTCAGTGACCGGGTGTTCCACCTGGATGCGGGTGTTCATTTCGATGAAATAGAATTCACCATCTTCGTAGAGGAATTCGAAGGTTCCAGCGCCGCGATAACCAATCTTTCGGCAGGCCTCGGCACAGCGCTCACCGATCATCTCGCGCTCTTCGGCGGTAATGCCGGGTGCTGGGCTCTCTTCAATCACCTTTTGGTGGCGGCGCTGCATGGAGCAATCGCGCTCGCCCAAATGAACGGCGTTACCGTGGGTGTCTGCTAAGACCTGCACCTCAATGTGCCGTGGGTTACCCAGGTATTTCTCCATATACACAATGTTGCTGCCAAACGCGGACTGCGCCTCAGTGCGTGTTAGCGCAATGGCTTCGAGGAGTTGTGTTTCATCGTGAACCACCCGCATTCCGCGTCCGCCGCCACCGGCTGCTGCTTTAATCATCACCGGATAGCCGATTTCAGCTGCTAATTTGAGGTTGCGGTGTTCGTTGTCGTCCAGCGGACCATTCGAGCCGGGCACACAAGGGATGCCGGCAGCCTTCATCGCTTTGATCGCCGAAACCTTATTTCCCATCATGCGGATGGTCTCGGCGGTGGGGCCAATAAAGCGAAACCCAGATTCTTCAACGCGCTCGGCAAAGTCTGCATTTTCAGCAAGAAAGCCATAACCCGGATGAATGGCGGTGGCGTCTGTTACTTCGGCTGCACTAATGATGGCCGGAATATTGAGATAACTTTCGGTGGCACTCGCCCCGCCGATACAGACAGATTCATCGGCTAAGCGGACATGCTTAAGGTCACGGTCGGCCGTGGAGTGGACAGCCACCGTGCCGATACCCAATTCTCGACACGCCCGAAGAATTCGTAAGGCAATTTCGCCGCGATTGGCGATGAGCACTTTTTCGATCATGCCGCTTTGCCTCTTAGTCGATTACAAATAAGGGCTGGTCAAACTCAACTGGCTGACCATTTTCAAGAAGCACACGCGTCACCACACCACTGCGATCTGCTTCAATTTGGTTAAGCATTTTCATGGCTTCAATAATGCAAAGCGTATCGCCAGCTGTAACTGTCTGTCCCTCTTCTACGAAGGCATTGGCCTCTGGTGATGGGGCGCGATAAAACGTGCCGACCATCGGCGAGCGAACAAGATGCCCCGTTGGTTCTGACTCATTAGATTCGGTTGTAGTAGCAGTTGGCGTGGTCGGGGCAGGCGGCGCGGGTGGTGCTGAGTACACCGGTGCCGGAGCAGCTACCTGAGTGCCGCCGCGGCTGATGCGAACGCTTTCTTCGCCTTCGTGAATTTCAATTTCATTAACGCCAGATTCATCTAATAACTCAATGAGCCGCTTTATTTTGCGAATATCCATGGATGCTTCTCAGTCTTGTTGGGGCGATTGCAAAAACGTTTGCAATGCCAATTCATAACCAATCGGGCCTAACCCGGCAATCAACCCCTTGGCAACGTCGGTCAGAAAAGACTGATGTCTAAATGACTCTCGCGCAGCCGGATTGGACAGGTGGACCTCGATAAACGGAATGGCAACCGCAAGTAATGCATCTCGCAGCGCCACGCTAGTGTGCGTAAAACCTGCCGGGTTGATGATAATGCCGTTTATCTGTTCATCTTTTGCCTGTTGGATGCGGTCAACAAGCGTGTGTTCAGCATTACTTTGCAGCGCAAAAAGCTCTGCGCCGGCTTCCTTTGCCATCAACTCTAGGCGGCTATTTATTTGCGTGAGCGTGGTTGAACCATAAACATCCGGTTCACGCTGACCCAGCAGGTTGAGATTGGGCCCGTGTAAAACCAAAATTCTTTTCATGGTGAGTTCCTCGCTTATCAGCGGAGCGAATTCTGGCGCATTTCAGCGAAAATGTCGACCGTTTCCCGGCTATTTCTCATCTTTGGCGAATTGCTTTTTCGAGGACAGGCACTAAATCTTCGGCGTAAATTTGCCCCATAAACCGTTCGATGATGTTGCCTTGACGGTCGATGATGACGGTATACGGCAAGGTGCCGCGGTCATTCCCGTACGCCGCGCTCACGTCGAGTGCTTCTGTCATGCCATAGACCGTGGGGTAGTTCATTGGCACCTGGGCAAGAAACCCGCGAATTGGCTCTAGGTCATCAATGGCGACCCCGACAAACCTCACGCCGTCATCATAAAACCGCTGCTGCAGCTCATTAAACAGTGGGATTTCTTCGCGACACGGCGTGCACCATGTGGCCCAAAAGTTAAGCACAACGACTTGGCCGTCCCAGTCGGAGATTGAAAGTGCCTGTCCTTGTAAATCCGGCAACGTGAATTCCGGTCTTTGCGTGATCGTTTCGGGTGTTTTTTGTAGCCAGAGGATAGCCGTTATACCAATGATTGCGCCGATGACGGCGGCAAAGAGGATGGTTAATGGAGTTCGAATTGCCGGGTTCATCAGGGGCTACCCAGGCGCAGGCCGGTGCGGGCCTGGTCGATAAACTGTTCTGCATTAAGAAAATTGACAACCCGTGTGTTGGGTGTCTCGTTTCCTTGTTGGTCAAAAAAGATGATGGCCGGTGGCAAATAAACATCCAGTGCGCGCAGGATTTCTTTGTCGTTAGCATTCATCTCGGTGACATCAACTCGAAGTAAAACAGCCTCAGCCACTGCCTCATGAACCCGCGGGTCGGTAAATGTGCGCCGTTCAAGCTGCACGCAATAAATGCACCAATCCGCATAAATATCGACCATGCTAGGGCGGCCAGCCTGCTCTGCTGCTGCCAGCGCTTCATTTAATGTCTCCAATGTTTCCACATCGCGGAAGGGGAGTTTTCTGGTTTGTTCTGCGCCTTCCTGGACACCCATCGATGGGCCGATTGTTGCCAACGGTTGAAGCACGGATCGTCCGCCACTTGCCGCCCCGATCAAGCTTGCAGCACCCCAAACCAAAAGCGCTAAACCCATCGCGCGGGTTAGCCGCGGGTTGATACCTAAAAAGTGCCTGTCCTTTTCTAACGCCCCCAGCCAAACTCCGCTACCTAGTAACAATAATCCCCAGAGAGCTAGCGTTAGCGGGCCTGCAAGAAAGCGCTCGAGCATCCACAGGGCAACCGCCAGGAATCCAATGCCAAAAATGGCGCGTACATGATTCATCCAAGGCCCACTACGAGGCAGCCAGCGGCCGGCCGCGGTGCCGATGAGTAATAGAGGCAGACCCATGCCATTGGCCAACGTGAATAAAGCAAGGCCGCCAAGCCAGGCATCACCGGTGGTTCCAATGAAGACTAGGGCTGCAATCAGCGCGGGGCCGGAGCATGCCCCAACAATCAATGTTGAGAGGACACCCATAATTGCCACGCCAATCCAGGTGCCACCGCGTTGTCGATTAGAGAGATTGGTTAGTCGGGTTTGCACGGCTGCTGGCATACGGAGTTCAAAGGCCCCAAACATGCCAAGCGCAAGAATAACGAACAGCCCTGCAAAGCTACCGAGCACCCAAGGCGACTGGAGGTCTGCTTGAATCGCCGCGCCGGTCATGCCAGCGGCAACCCCGGCAAGCGCATAAGTAATTGCCGTAGCCTCGATGTAGACCAGCGACAAACCAAACGCACGCAGGCTGCCGCTGCGGTGCGGGTCACCAGCAATCAGTCCCGACAAAATCGGGATCATCGGATACAAACAAGCGGTAAACGCTAGCAGCAGTCCGGCAACAAAAAATCCCCCAAGAATGGCGGGCAGGCTGGCTTCAGTAAGCAGCTGCTGGAGCGCGTTAGTAGACCCTGCGGGCGCGGGCTCTGGTGCTGACGTTGATATTGACGTTGAAGCTGCAGCTGTTGGATTCGGGGTTAAAGCAACGGCGGTTGGGTCAATCGTATAGGTCGGTGTTTGCTCGATATCAGTGCCTGTCCAGCTAATACGATACGGCGGATAGCAAACGCCCACCTCGGCGCAGCCCTGCAGCGTCATCTCAATAGCGCTATCTGGCATCTCCTTAAGCGGTATTTTGACTGGCTCGGTGTAAACGGGTTGTTGCCCGAAAAACTCATCTTCTTTAATCGTGGCATCTGGGAACGCGGGGGTGATCTGTTCTGGCGTGAAGGTCAGGCTGTCGCGGTAAATGTAATAGCCGGGGGCAACATCAATGTAAACGGCTGGTGCGGTTTCGCTATTTGTGTCGATGCGCACAGGAAACGCATCTTCTACGGCCAGAATATCGGTGCTGGCCTGGTTGTTATTGCCAAAGAGTTGGCTGAATGAGGCCTGAGACTGCGCAGTTATTGGCAAAAGCCATAGCAATGCGGCAAAGACGCTAGCAATGATTTTCATTGCTTAGATGTCTCGGCGTTAACCCACTGGAGGTACTTGGGGAGTCCATCAGAAACTGGCATAGCGATAATTTCCGGTAACTCGGCCGGGTGTAGCGTCTGCACACATGTCTTGAGTCCAGCAAATGCGGTATCGGTGGTTTTTGCCACTAACAGAACCTCTTGGTCTTTCTCAATTTTTCCCGCCCATCGGTACACCGAGGTCAGCCCGGGCATCAAGTTCACACAGGCTGCATGGCGTTGCTCGATTAACTCAATGGCTAATTGATCGGCCGATGCATGGTCGGGGCAGGTGATAAATACAACGAGTACAGAATTCATGACGGCATTTTATCACTGCATGTACGACTAGGTATTGACGTGGAAGGTTTCATCACTATCATTAGCACTCACATGTGACGAGTGCTAACAAATTTAGCGCTACCCGTTTTTCAATTAACAGTTAGGGAGAAATGAGGATGAATCTTCGCCCGCTACACGATCGAGTCGTTGTAAAGCGCATGGAAGAAGAACGGACCACCGCTGGTGGCATCGTGATTCCCGATAGCGCAACAGAAAAGCCAATTCGCGGTGAGGTGCTTGCCGTCGGTAATGGTAAGCGTCTCGACTCCGGAGAAGTTCGCGCCCTTGATGTCAAAGTTGGGGACAAAGTGCTTTTCGGTAAGTTTTCTGGAACCGAAGTGAAGGTTGCAGACGATGAGGTGTTGGTCATGCGTGAAGACGACATTATGGCGGTGATTGAGGGCTAAGCCCCGTTCATTTTGCCCGTCTACACGTAAGACTTTTTTACAGAATTAGATTGAAGAGGAATTAAAGACAATGGCAGCCAAAGACGTACGTTTCGGCGACGACGCTCGGCACCGCATGGTCGCAGGTGTCAACACCCTAGCCAATGCTGTGAAAGTCACGCTCGGCCCTCGCGGTCGCAATGTGGTGCTCGATAAATCATTCGGTGCACCGACGGTGACCAAAGACGGCGTATCCGTCGCTAAAGAAATTGAGCTTCAGGATAAGTTCGAGAATATGGGTGCTCAGATGGCCAAGGAAGTCGCTTCACAGACCTCCGACGCTGCTGGTGACGGCACCACAACGGCAACTGTGCTTGCCCAGGCTATCCTGCGTGAGGGCATGAAAGCCGTTGCCGCAGGCATGAATCCAATGGACCTCAAGCGTGGCGTTGACAAAGCAGTCAGCACCGCAGTCGACGAGCTACAGACGCTGTCCAAGCCCTGTGGAACGGACACGGCCATCGCGCAGGTCGGCTCTATTTCTGCCAACTCTGATCATGCCATTGGCGAGATCATCGCTGATGCCATGAAGAAGGTCGGAAAAGAAGGTGTCATCACTGTTGAAGAAGGCAGTGGTCTTGAGAACGAGCTTGAAGTGGTCGAAGGCATGCAGTTCGATCGCGGCTATCTCAGCCCCTACTTCATTAACAACCAGCAGAGCATGTCCGCTGAGCTTGAGGATCCTTACATCCTGCTTTGCGACAAGAAGATTTCGAATATCCGCGAGTTGCTTCCGTTGTTAGAAGCCGTCGCAAAATCGAGCCGTCCGCTGTTGCTTGTCGCTGAAGACATCGAAGGCGAAGCACTGGCAACGTTGGTGGTTAACAGCATGCGCGGCATCGTTAAAGTTGCCGGCGTGAAGGCACCAGGCTTTGGTGATCGGCGTAAAGCCATGCTGCAGGACATCGCGATCCTGACCGGTGGCACGGTGATTTCCGAGGAAGTTGGCCTGACGCTAGAGAAAGCGACGCTTGAGGATCTCGGTACTGCGAAGAAGATCAATGTCACCAAAGAAGAGACCACAATCGTTAATGGTGGTGGTCGCGCTGATGACATCAAAGCACGGGTTGATCAAATCCGTATCCAGATCGAAGAAGCAACGTCAGACTATGATCGTGAAAAACTCCAAGAGCGGGTGGCTAAACTCGCCGGTGGTGTTGCCGTGATTAAGGTTGGCGCTGGCTCTGAGATTGAGATGAAAGAGAAAAAAGCACGTGTTGAGGATGCATTGCATGCCACGCGTGCAGCCGTTGAGGAAGGCATTGTGCCAGGCGGCGGTGTCGCGCTGCTGCGCGCTCGTCAGGGACTAACCGGCCTCACGGGTGAGAATGAAGACCAAAACGTGGGTATCAGCATTGTTCGCCGAGCCCTCGAAGAGCCGCTGCGCCAAATCGTGACCAACTGCGGCGAAGACGCCTCGGTAGTCGTGAATAAAGTCGCCAGTGGCGATGGCAATTTCGGCTATAACGCTCAGTCGGAAGACTACGGCGACATGGTTGAAATGGGTATTCTCGACCCAACCAAGGTCACCCGGACGGCTCTGCAGAACGCCGCTTCTGTGGCCGGCCTGATGATTACCACCGAGTGCATGGTGGCTGACCTTCCAGAAGAGAAGGACAGCGGTGCCGCCGGCATGGGTGGTATGGACGGCATGGGTGGCATGGGCGGCATGATGTAATCAGCCCTCCGTAGCCCGCCGGCCCGGCATCGGGGCCGGTCTGCTCCAAAAGCCCCGCTTCGGCGGGGCTTTTTTTGTTTCGAGAAAATTGTGACTGTCCTTTTTCAAAGCTAAGCTTGTTTCATGAATAAACAGTCTCTCGATACGCTCCCCGACTCGCTACAGCAGCCGGTTGCAACGGCATTAGAGCGGTTGTCTGGGCCTGAAGATCTTCCGCAGGATCCTGCCTTGCTTGCCGAGCTACCCTTCGTATGGGCTTGCAGTGATTTTGTCTGCCAGCTGTGTTTACGCCAGCCGGCCCTTCTACATTCCCTATCGACGACTGGCGATTTATACCGTGCGTATGAGCCAGGCCATTACGCAGACTCTCTTGAACGGCAATTGGCTGAAATTGGCGATGAGAACAGCCTGCATCGGTGCCTACGATCTTTTCGCCAACGTGAAATGCTTCGCATTGCGTGGCGGGATTTAACGGGACAGGCACCTTTAGACGAAACCCTCTCCGAGCTCTCTACGCTTGCCGATGCCCTGATTGACGGGGCTTTGGGGTGGTTGCATGGCTGGTTAGCCCAAAAATTTGGTCAGCCGATTTCAAGGACAGGCACTCAACTTCAGATGATTGTTTTGGGCATGGGAAAGCTCGGTGGCCGTGAGCTCAACTTTTCCTCCGACATCGATCTGATCTTTGTTTTTCCGGAAGCCGGACAAACTAATGGCGAAAAGCCTGTCGAGAATGAGCAATTTTTTATGCGTCTTGGACAGGCACTCATTGCTGCGCTTGATCGGCAAACAGTCGATGGGCAGTGCTTTCGGGTGGATATGCGGCTGCGTCCCTATGGAGAAAGCGGCCCGCTGGTGGTCAGTGCGGCGGCAATGGAGCGTTACTTTCTTGAGCAGGGCCGCGAGTGGGAACGCTACGCAATGATAAAAGCGCGTCCCGTGGCCGGTGATGTTGAGGGTGGAGAAGCGTTGTTAGCCGAGCTTAGCCCTTTCGTCTATCGACGTTACTTTGACTACGGCGCGCTAGAATCTTTGCGTGAGATGAAGGCGATGATTGCACGTGAGGTCAAACGTCGCCGACTCGCCGATAACGTCAAGCTGGGCCGAGGTGGCATTCGAGAAATAGAGTTTATTGCGCAGGCCTTTCAATTGATCCGAGGAGGTCAGGACCCTGCTCTTCAGCAACGTGCTTTACAGCCCGTATTAGCCTATCTCGGTGACCATGGCCTACTGCCTGAGCACGCCCGTCAGGAGTTAATGCAAAGCTACGAATACCTGCGACGATTGGAAAACCGGATTCAAGCCATGCACGACCGTCAGTCGCATGATTTGCCTGCCGATCCGGTGGATCGTGACCGTTTGACGTTAGCGATGCACGCGAAAGACTGGCAAGCCTTGTGCGATGAGCTCGATGATTGGCGGCGACGGGTGCAGGGGCATTTCGACCAGATTTTTGTCGCTCCACAGCAAGAGGATGAAGCTGAGCCAACGGGTGAATCTGAGTATGCAGATATTTGGCACGATGTTTTAGATAAAGACGTTGCGGTGGCTGTCCTCGAAAGCGCCGGATTCACCGACCCTGATTCTGCGCTTCATTTAATTGGTCAATTTAGGACAGGCACCCGAGTTCGCGCTCTCAGCGACCGCGGGCGCACCCGACTTAATCGGCTTATGCCGATGCTGCTAGCCGCTGTTGCGGCGTCACCCGCACCAACGCAAGGGCTTGAGCGGTTGATCACGCTTTTGGATGGGGTTGTGCGACGAACGGCCTATTTGGCATTGCTGAATGAACATCCGATGGCGCTTTCCCAACTAGTTCGATTGGTTGAGGGGAGTCCTTGGATCGCCCGTTATTTATCGTTGCATCCGGTTTTGCTGGATGAGCTGCTGGACCCAAGGACGCTATATGCCCCCCTTTCAAAAACGGCTTTAGTTGCGGAAGTGGATGCGCGAATGGCCGCTGTGGATATCGATGATTTAGAACAGCAAATGGAGGTGCTGCGGCATTTTAAGCAAACCCACGTTTTGCGCGTCGCCGCGGCGGACCTTAGTCATTCTATTCCCGTGATGCTCGTTAGCGACTATCTGACGGATATTGCTGAGGTTGTGCTGGACCGTGTGCTGATGCTGGCCTGGCGACAGGTTAGTCAACGCTATGGTGTTCCGTTGCTCGGTGACGGCCAACCCGTTGATTTCGGCATTGTCGCCTACGGAAAGTTGGGTTCGCTAGAGCTGGGCTATAGCTCTGATCTGGATATTGTCTTTTTGCATGATGCGGTGCCATCGGGGACAGTCACCGATGGCAATAAGCCGGTCGACGCCGCCGTGTTCTTTGCACGCCTTGCGCAGCGGATCATCCATATCCTGAGCACACCAACACCTGGCGGGATTTTGTACGAAGTGGACACCCGTCTGCGTCCTAGTGGACAGTCAGGTTTGCTCACAACCAGTATCGATGCATTTGCGGACTATCAATTCGAGCGTGCCTGGACATGGGAGCACCAAGCTTTAGTTCGGGCACGACTAGTGACAGGCAGTGAAAAACTAAAGCAGCGATTTGCAGACTTACGACGAGAGATACTGGCAAAACCGAGAGATAACTCGGCACTTCAGGGTGAAGTTCGCACGATGCGCGAGCGGATGCGTAAAGAATTGAGTGCCAAAAGCCCGGGTCAGTTTGATCTTAAGCAGGATCGTGGCGGTATCGCAGATATTGAATTCATGGTTCAATACGCGGTACTGGCGGGCGCGGCAAACTACTCAGGTTTGCTGCGATACACAGATAATATAAGACTGCTGGATGAGCTGGAGCGTGGAGAGCAGCTCAGCGCACAGCAGGCGACAACACTGGCTAATGCCTATCGGCATTATCGGGGGCTAGTCCACCGTCTTGCCCTGCAGGAGCGCGCAACCATTGTGCCCGAAGAAGATGTTCAAGAAACGGCGGCAGCAGTGGCGGGTGTTTGGGAAGAGGTAATGGAACAGGGGCTGAATAAATGAGCATGGGTGATCGGGACGGATGGATTTGGATGGATGGGGAGTTGGTGCCATGGCGAGAAGCCAAGGTACATGTGCTCACTCATACGCTGCATTATGGTCTTGGCGCTTTTGAGGGCATTCGCGCCTATAAAACCCCATCGGGGCCGGCTATTTTTCGGCTGCCTGAGCATGTTCGACGCCTTTTTGAGTCCGCTAAGATACTGGGAATGACCTTGCCTTGGACGCCGCAACAGGTAATTGATGCGTGTTGTGCTGTGGTTCGCGACAATCATCTTGAAAGTGCTTACATTCGACCCATGGCATTTTATGGTGATGAAGGGATGGGCCTTCGAGCAGATAATTTAAGCGTCCATTTGATGGTGGCAGCATGGGATTGGGGCGCTTATTTAGGTGACGAAAGTATGGAGCGAGGAATTCGGATTCGCACATCGTCATTTACGCGCCATCACGTCAACATATCTATGTGTCGAGCAAAGGCGAATGGTCAGTACATTAACTCGATGCTAGCACTTCAAGAAGCGGTGGCCTGTGGCTATGACGAAGCGCTGCTTCTTGATCCGGAAGGATTTGTTGCCGAAGGGTCGGGAGAGAACTTCTTTTTAGTGAGGGACGGCGTGATTCACACGCCAGAATTGGCATCGGCCTTAGCCGGTGTGACGCGAGATGCCGTCATGACAATCGCCCGTGAGGCAGGATACGAGATTCGCGAGCGCCGTATTACGCGTGACGAGGTTTATGTATGCGACGAAGCGTTCTTTACTGGGACAGCCGCTGAGGTAACGCCGATTCGTGAGCTCGACAATCGCCCGATTGGCGATGGAAAACGAGGCCCAGTCACCACAGATTTACAGTCGCGATTCTTTAACCAAGTTGAGGGTCGTGAAAACACACACCCAGAATGGCTAACCTTGGTATAGATAGGCTAAAAGGAGATAGGTGTGCCTGATCCGCAGACGCATGAGCGTCCAAACCTCATCAAGCCAAATGCGGAAAATCGCTACGAAGTGACGGTTGACGATTTGCCGCTTTCTTGCCCGATGCCGGGTATGGCGCTTTGGAATAGCCACCCTAAGGTATACATCCCGATTCATAAGACGGGAACAGGGAAATGCCCGTACTGTGGGGCGGAGTTTTTTATTAAGGATTTTGATCCAGCAGATGCAGAGTTGGCAGAACATCATCGGCGTGAGTGAGCGCTGCGTGGGGTTGGATCAGGGGGCAATGTGATAGTCGTTACTGGCGGTGCAGGGTTTATCGGCAGCAATTTAGTGCATGCGCTGAATGATCGTGGTATCTCGGATGTGATCGTCGTTGATGATCTGACGGACGGCATCAAATTTCGCAATATCGCCGATGCACAGATTGCCGATTATATTGATAAATCAAATTTCCTTGACTGGTTGGTGGAGTTTGGCAGCGACCAGGTCAACGCGGTTTTCCATTTAGGTGCCTGTTCTGCGACTACCGAATGGGATGGCCGCTACATGCTGGAGAACAACTTCCAGTATTCCAAAGAACTTTTCCATTTATGTCAGGCATTTAGCATCCCTTTGATTTATGCTTCATCGGCGGCCGTTTATGGGACAGGCACTGATTTCCAAGAGCACATTGGTACAGAGCGCCCGCTCAATGTTTACGGTTATTCCAAAGCCTTATTTGATCAGTATGTCGACCGGCAGCGTCCTTCGGCAAAGTCTCAAGTAGCAGGCTTGCGGTATTTCAATGTGTACGGGCCGCGTGAATCCCACAAGGGGTCGATGGCCAGTGTAGCCTTTCATCATCATGCCCAATTGAAATCTACTGGCGTGGTTAAGCTGTTTGAAGGCTCAGACGGATACGCTGATGGCGAGCAGTGTCGCGACTTCGTTTACGTCGCTGATGTTGTTGACGTTAATCTTTGGTTGTTGGATCACCCTGAGGTGTCAGGCGTGTTTAATTGCGGGACGGGGCGTGCCGAACCGTTTAATGCAATTGCAAGGACAGTCACTGAATATTTTGGCACTGGAAAGATTCAATACATTCCGTTTCCCGACGATCTGGTAGGGAGCTACCAAAGCTACACATGCGCTGATATGAGTCGTTTGCGACAAGCAGGGTATTCGGGTGAGTTCCGATCCGTGGCTCAAGGGGTGAGCGATTACATGAAGTGGCTGGGTTAATCGGGTGATGTCATTTGAGCCTCTGTCCAATCGGTCCTTATTGAATGATTGGATGACCGTGGGCGTTTTTCTTTTAGGCGCGATTTCACTTAGCGTCCCGTCAGGATACTCCTACGCCACGGTAATTTTAGTCCTCGGTAGCATTGTTTACTTAGTCAAAAATGGCCTTGGCCCTATGTCGTGGGAGTCTAAGCTGCTCGGCGCCTCGATGCTGCTTTATGCAACTTTCTGGATGGCCGAATCAAGTTTACGGGGAGCTGGATTGCGGGCCTGGGATGAACCCAGTCGATTTTTATTCGCCTTAGTATGCTTACTTGCTTTCTCGAGTGGGGCGACCGTGCGTTTATGGGGCCTGTGGCTTGGCGTTGCCATTGGTGCGATTTCGGCAGCATTGTTGGCCTCATGGCAGTATTTCGTTGACGACTTGCCGCGCGTTACAGGCTTCGTCGGCGCTGATCACTTTGGCAGCTTGGCGATGATTTTAGGACTCCTTTCAGTGCTGGGATTCATTCGGGCGGTCGCTGCCAAGCAGTCTTGGCCGTATGTCGGGGTCTGCTTGTTAGGTGCTGTGGCTGGCCCGTATGCAGCCCTTTTATCGGGTACTCGAGCCAGCTGGGGTGCCGCCGTTTTAGTCGCGTTTTTATTAATGTTTGTCTTTGGTCGTTGTTTCTCTGGCAAGCGGACGCTAGCGCTTACCGGGGGTGGGTTGGTTGCCATTGGTGTGATTTGGTTAGCTTTCGACATAGTGACTGTGGGCCGCATCACACAGTTTGTGTATGAAACGAAAGATTATTTTGGCTCAGGCCATGCTGAAGGATCTATCTCAATTCGCTTTGACATTTGGCGAGCTGCATTTGCGCTGTTCCTCGAAAAGCCGATCTTAGGATGGGGCGAAGTAGCTTATGGCGAGCAGATGATTAAAGCGGGTGAGCAGGGTCTGTTAAGTCCATTAGTGGCATCCGTCGGCTCAAGCCACGCGCATAATCAAATTCTTGATGCATTGGTAAAGCGTGGAGTGCTCGGTTTAGCGGTGCTTATGATTGTCTACTTGGTCCCTTTACTTTTGTTTTTACGTGTCTTGTCACGAAGGCAGGGAATAGACGCGGTTACGCTAGCAGCTGCTGGTCTTACCATCGTTATAGCGACCTTGATATATGGGTTAGCGCATAACCCACTCGGATCCCATAATGGCGTGGTGATTTACGCTTTCTGGATTGCGATTCTTGGGGGCTTGGCGCTCAGGTCAGAAGAAGCGGGCTAATGGAGAACGCACAGTCAATTCTGCATATCAATCTTGCTAAAGGCTGGCGAGGTGGCGAGCAGCAGACCTGGCTGCTTATGCAGGAGCTATCTAAAAAAGGGGTTCAGCAGTTTTTTTTGGGAAGAGCGCATTCGCCGTTAGCGCTTGCCGCTCAGTCTTTGCCAGGCCTTACCGTGCTCTCCAAGCGGGTTTTGTTATTTAACCGTCACGATTTACTCCCTAAGCAGCTTGTTGTGCATGCGCATGAGGCGCGCGCGGTACAAGTTGCGTGGTGGTTAAATCAACGTTACGGCTATCGCTACGTGATTACACGGCGTATGCAAACGCCACCGAAATCACGCCCTCTCACCTTACGGGCCTATCGCGGTGCAGCAGCGCATGTTGGTATTTCCACGGCAGCATGCCTGTCCATTAAAGCGTATTTATCTGATGCTAATCCGCGCCTCATTTCCTCCGTTCATAGCAACCCAACGCCTGACGCCAAAAAATCCCAGCAGATACGCACTAGCCTGATTGGCCCGCAGAAATACTTGATTGGTCATGCAGGCGCCTTGGTGGACTCACATAAAGGACAGTCACTATTTATAAGGACAGTCACCGATTTACAGAGCAGGGGAATATCGGTTGCTGGAGTGTTAATGGGTGAAGGCCCAGATCGCGATTCGCTGGAGGCACTAGCCAAAGGAGCGTCGGATCTACGGTTTCTTGGGCAGATAGCGGACATCCATAATTATCTTGGCGCGTTGGATGTCTTCGTTTTCCCCTCATTTCATGAAGGGCTCGGATCGGTTTTGCTTGAGGTCATGATGTGCAATGTGCCTATCGTGGCTTCGTCAGCTGGCGGCATCCCTGACCTTGTGACACATGAAAAGACAGGCCTGTTAGTACCGCCTGGTGATCAGCAGGCGTTGTCTGCAGCGGTACAGCGCGTTTTAGAGGACAGGCACCTGGCCGATTCGATGGCGGCTAATGCGTGCGTCATGGCGAAGGGTAAGTCGCCATCAAACATGGCCAATGAGTATGAAGCGCTATACGCTGAGATTTCTGAGGTGGGCAAGTGAGAGGCGCGTCGATTGATTTCTGCCGTATGCGCTACGCCGGATAAGATCGTTCTAACGAATTAACTGGAAATAACGCTCAACGACGTGTCTTGCAAGACCAAATTGCCTCGTGAAATTCTTAAACTGTGCTGAAAAAAGCTTCGACTCTTCTGCAATTTCTGCGCTTAGTTTTGGTCTTTCTAAATGGTATTCGAGAACGTCCCCGATATTACTAAAGTCTGGGAGAATCTCAATAAAATGCTGGCCTGGGACAAGCTTTCCTTCGCAAAACCATGTTTCGAATTCCGGGATTGCCATAACAGGAACTGAGTTCGATGCCATAATCCATTTAAGATTTGTAGCGACATCGTTCCCTTCGATGGAGAATATGAATTGAGATCGCATTTGCTCTCGAACAGATAAGTGATTTCGTGATTTACCAAAGTAGTTGAGATTACTATGTCGCGAAGTATCAGCAGCATCAACAAATTCAATGTCACTGACTGATTTTAGAAAACGTAACCTTTTGTCCTTATAGGCGGAGCCTCGCCATATACCGTTTGATCGTTTTTTTGCAAAAGGATAGGGGTCCTTTTTGAAATTAAAGTGACGGGCTGTATTTAAAGGTAACAGGACGTTATTTTGGTTATTTTCCTGAATCGGACGGCTCTTGCAGAACGTTGCCTTTGGTGTCAAATGTTGAACATCACCGAATTCTACATGGCATAGCCGTTTGTCGCTTTTATTAAATATGCGGTACCAGTCGTATGCGTATCCTGTTTTATGTTTTAGCGAGATGCTATTGATCGGTACCGGGGATGGCTCGAGATTCCTATCTAATCCTTCTTTGCAGTAGTATTGAATTCGAAGAACCTCGAATGGATCAGGATCGACTGGTTTGAGAGGGTATTTCCCTAGTAAATAACCTAACCAAAACCTAAGGTGGTGGTGCAGTACCATGGTCCTATCTTCACGCCAGGCCGCGTTCGACTAAATTGCGGAAATAATCAATGGTGGGCTGTAGGCCAGTTTCCAGTGGTATTCCTGGCGTCCAGTCTAGGTGATCTTTGGCTAGCCTGATGTCCGGTTGGCGTTGTCTGGGGTCATCCATCGGAAGGGGAAGGTGGCGTGTACTAACGTTAGCACCGGTCAGCTGGATAACCTTGTCCGCAAGCGCTTTCATTGTAAATTCACCCGGATTACCCAGGTTGATGGGTCCGGTTACTTCCGCTGGAGAATCCATCAGCCGCAGCAGGCCCTCGACAAGGTCATCCACGTAACAAAACGAGCGTGTCTGTTCGCCATCGCCGTACAAGGTGATGTCCTCTCCGCGTAGGGCTTGAACAATAAAGTTCGATACGACGCGCCCGTCATTGGGGTGCATTCTTGGTCCGTAGGTGTTGAAGATGCGCGCGACTTTGATGTCTAGGCCATGTTCGCGGTGGTAGTCGAAGAAAAGTGTCTCAGCGCATCGCTTGCCTTCGTCATAGCAGGCGCGAGTACCGATTGGGTTGACATGCCCCCAGTAGTCCTCAGTCTGTGGATGGACTTCTGGGTCGCCGTAGACTTCGCTGGTGGAGGCCTGGAGGATGGGTACGCTCAGGCGTTTAGCTAGGCCCAGCATGTTAATGGCGCCGTGTACGCTAGTTTTTGTGGTTTGTACGGGGTCGCGTTGATAGTGAATGGGTGATGCGGGACAGGCAAGATTAAAAATGCCATCCACTTCCACAAAAAGCGGGAAGGTCACATCATGGCGCATCGTCTCAAAGTTCGGGTGTGATAGGAGTGATGCGATATTGTCACGACTGCCTGTGAGATAGTTGTCTACACAAAGAACTCCGTGCCCAGCTTCCAAAAGGCGCTCGCAAAGATGAGAGCCGATGAAGCCTGCTCCACCGGTCACCATAAAAGTTTTGCGATAGTGATTTCTTGTCGGCATTTTTAACGTCCTTGATCGGAAGGTGGCTGTCCACTTAAAAGTAATTGGTCAATGTTCGCACGTACTTCGGCGGGTGTAATCCCTCGTAAGCAGTCAAGATGATGCAGAGGGCATTCTCTTTCAAAACACGGGCTGCATGCTAGATTTCGGTAAAGAATTCGACGGTTTTCGGTCAAAGGCGGCGTAAAGTTCGGATCCGAAGATCCATACAGCGCCACTACCGGGCAGCCGGTAGCGGCAGCGATATGCATCAATCCTGAGTCATTAGAGACGGTCACAGTCGCCCGACCAAGTAAGTCGATCACCTCAGATAAGCTTGTTTTCCCCGTTAAATCGGAACAACGGTCAGCGTCGGTGGCATCGCCGAAATCCGCTTTCTTCATATGCTCGGTGATTGCGTTGGAAACATGCCTGTCCTTTTTAGAGCCAAGTATCCAAATACGCCATCCATCCTTAATAAGGTCTATAGCAAGGTTTGCAAAGTATTCAGCAGGCCACTGCTTTGCTGGCCCGTATTCAGCGCCTGGGCATAGGGCGGCTATGGGAGCTGTTTCGGTGCCTGTCCCTGATTGGTTTGCCTCCGATTGGTCTCCTCCTCCAGAAACGGACGCCATCAGTTTTGGATAGAAAATAGCTGACTCTGCGGCATTGGGGCCGGCTAATGCTCGAAAGCGATCGACGGTTTTGTAGTGCCTGTCCTTATTAAGCTCGCGAATATCCGTCAGCAGGCCATATCGATGCTCTCCAAGATAGCCAGTCCGAATGGGGATGCCCGCAAAAAACGGTATGAGCGCGGATTTTAGCGAGCGAGGGAGGATGATTGCCTGTCCGTAATTGCGGTCACGAAGCTGCCGACCTAGCGCCCAGCGTTTTCTGAGCCCAAGTTCCCCATGCTGAATAGGTAAGGCAATGCCTTCCCTGACCTCTGACATCCGATCGAGAATCGGTAGGCTCCATTCTGGTGCCACGACATCTAAGGGGCGCTCAGGCGCTTGAGCTTTGAGTACATGGAAAAGGCTTTGGGCCATTACCATGTCGCCAATCCAGGATGGCCCAATGATTAAAGTGGCGGGCAAGTCTGCGTTATTCATGAGGCTTCGCTATCATTAGTGGACAGGCATCCACAGCAACTTCTCGCTGCGGCTGATAATATTGCCGACAAATAAAGTATAACTTACTGTTTTGAGAGGCCAGATGCAGCTTTCCGTACCAGACTTTAACAGCGCTCGAGTGTTAGTCGTAGGCGATGTCATGCTTGACCGTTATTGGCATGGTTCCGCTGGGCGGATTTCGCCTGAGGCGCCAGTGCCGGTAGTACAGGTAGAGCAGGAAGTTTCTCGTCCAGGCGGCGCTGCCAACGTTGCAATTAACTTAGGTGCATTGGGTGTGCAGGTCACGTTGATTGGTTTGGTCGGCGAAGACGAGCACGCTGATATGTTGGCTAGTCAACTGTTGGCCGGCGGTGTCGAGGCACAACTCGATCGTATTGCAACACACCCAACAATCTGCAAATTGCGAGTGCTGAGTCAGCGGCAACAGCTTATCCGACTTGATTTTGAGCGCGGCTTCACACCGGCCGAGGCTAGCGGAATTAAATCACTTTTTGAGCAATCGCTCGACGAGGCAGATGTCGTTATTGTTTCTGATTACGCAAAAGGCACACTCTGCGACGTGCAGGCCATTATCGCGTCTGCAAACAGCCGTGGGATTCCCGTGCTTGTTGATCCTAAGGGGGCGGATTGGCGGCCGTATGTTGGGGCAACTTTATTAACTCCTAATCTAGCGGAGTTTGTCAGTGTGGTCGCAACTGATAAAGATCAGCCGCGAGATTACGAGCAAGATTACGAGGACAGGCACTTTCTTAAAAGCCAGGCTGCCGCGCTAATCGAGTCGCTTAATTTGTCTGCGCTCCTTGTTACGCGAGGCGCGAGCGGGATGTCTTTGTTCTCAGCTGCAGACTCGGACGTTCATCTTCCTGCACATGCCCAAGAGGTCTTCGATGTGACGGGCGCAGGAGACACCGTCATCTCCTTGCTTGGCGCTGGGCTGGCGGCTGGCATGACGTTGCCTGAGGCGACTAACCTGGCCAATTTGGGTGCGTCATTGGTGGTTGCGAAGGTCGGAGCTGCCTCGGTGAGCCCTGAAGAGCTGAAAGCGGCAGCGGGTATGATGATTGGTCAAAAAGGCGTTGTCGATTTGCCTACGCTAATGGCTCTGGTCGCCTCATCACGATTGAAGGGTGAGCGAATCGTGATGACCAATGGTTGTTTTGATCTTTTGCATGCGGGCCATGTTAGTTATCTGGAGAGCGCGCGGGCACTTGGCGATCGGCTTATCGTCGCGGTTAATGATGATCTGTCTGTGACGCGGTTGAAGGGTAAGAATAGGCCCGTCATGACTCTTGATCGGCGCATGCAAGTGCTTGCTGGCCTCGATGCGGTTGACTGGGTAATCCCGTTTTCAGAATCCACTCCGGCGCAGCTCGTACATCAGGTGCTACCCGATGTTTTAGTTAAAGGTGGCGACTATACCCCCGAGGAGATTGCCGGATCCGAAGCGGTGATTGCTGCTGGCGGTGAGGTGCGAGCGCTTGAGTACATTGAGGGTGAGTCAACCACTGCTATCCTGCGTCGGATTCAATCAACGGATTGATTGGTAGCCATTAAGAATTTGGGCATAGATTTCGCGGTGGCTGTCCTTGAACAGCGGTTCTTTGCGAATCGAGCGTTCCAGTCGGGCAAGGGATTGCTTGGCAAATTGCCGGTGCTCACCCTTTGCCTTTGGGCAGACCGATCCCTTATCCCAATCAATCACTGAAACTTCGTCTGACGAGTCAATAAGGATATTTCGCACATTGAGGTCTCTATGGCGCGCTCCAGCAGCGTGAAGGCGAGCTAAAACAACGCCAACACTGAACAGTAATTGATTTTCATGGTGGCTCGTTTGCCCTGAACTAATGAAATCGGGAAGGGGAAGAGCGTCAGGGATTTCGGCAGTAATGATGTCAGCGCTGTAGAGTAATTGGTGGCTGTCCTTCGAAATTCTTGCGGCGACGGGTTCGGGGACAGGCACCCCAACTTCCCGCAATTTTAAAAGTGTTTCCATTTCCATCCATGGACGAGTTCTGTTTAATCCTTGCCAAATAAAGCGATCTTTTGTGATGCGAGCCACAAATCCCCCTCGCCAATAGTGGCGTAGGACAAGTCGATGGCCTTCGTACTCAAAAAACCAGACAGCCGCCCTGCCATAGGCGGTTCGAGTCAGGATGCCTTCTTCGTGCAGCGCGAGTGGGTCAAATACCCAGCTCGGGAGTTCGGGCAGCGCTGGGGATGCTGGCCTGATAAAGTATTGATCTTTCGAGCGATGACAAAGTAAATGACTCATCAAAAATTACCGTATCCGAACAGTTCGTTGAAGCGATTATGCCTGCTCAGGCTCTCTGCTGTCGGCGACTGCTGTAATTTGTTGCCGGTTATACGAACGCTACAGCAATATTTGCCGAACACAGAACTGACCTGGGTAATTGGTAAGGGTGAGGCGTCTTTGTTTCGTGGGCTAGATGGAGTTGAGCTCGTCGAATATGACAAAAATACAAGGACAGGCACTTTTCGCGACACATTTAAATCCCAAAAATTTGATGGGTTATTGTTAATGCAAGTAGCCCTGCGAGCAGGTCTTGTGTCGCGTTATATTCACGCTCCGCTACGATTAGGTTTTGATGTTCCCCGCTCTAGAGACGGGCATGGCTTTTTTATTAATCAGCGAATAGCGCAGTCTGGTCCGGGCCATGTTATTGATGGCTTCTTCGGATTCGCGGAGTTTTTGGGTATTCCTGAGCGGGTCTTTCGCTGGGATATACCTGTCCCGGAAACAGCGACTTCCAAACTCGACAGGCTACTACCCGCATCATCGCAACCCTTGCTAGTTATCAGTCCTTGTAGCAGCCAGCGCAGCCGCAACTTTCGCAATTGGTCAGCTGAAAATTATGCGGCAGTGGCGAGGTATGCGGTGCAAAAGTGTGGTTTGCAAGTTGTCATAACGGGGACAGGCACCGCCGAAGAGCACGCGTATGCAAGCAAAATTCAGAGGATAGTTTCAGATTCCTTGCATAAGAGCGCGATGAAGGATTCGATGACTGTCCCTGTAATCAATCTTGTCGGGAAAACTGATCTAAAAATGCTTTATGCGTTGCTAGGCCGTGCAGTTGCAGTCATTGCGCCAGATTCTGGCCCTATTCATATGAGCGTTGCCGCGGGAACGCCAGCCATTGGTCTTTACGCTACTTCTAATCCGGACAGGACAGGCCCCGTTTTAGGTAAAAAATGGGTGGTCAATCAGTATCCTGAGGCTGTTAAACGTTTTATTGGGCGAGATGTTGCGACTGTTCGATGGGGGCGACGTGTACGTCATCCCGATGCGATGTCTCTGATTACTACCAGTATGGTGACTGAGCGGCTGGATGACTTATTAGCTACCCCGGTTAAAGCAAGGCTGGAGCAGGCTTTGAACTCTAAAAACGGTGTTGGTGATGATTAATTTAAAGCTTTATCAGGGCATCACTACGGCTCTAGCCCCGATTGCTTCAGCATATGTTTGGTTAAAGGGAATAAAAGAACCGAGTTATCGAGAAGGGTTACCTGAACGACAAGGAATTTTTTCAGGACCGCTGGAACCTGGAGCGATCTGGATTCATGCGGCATCAATGGGAGAGGCAAAGGCGGCTATTCCATTGGTAAAAGCGATGATGGATCGAGGTGACCGGGTATTCGTGACCACAACGACGCCGGCTGGGCGCCGAGTCTTCTTGAATGCCTTTGAAGGGGCGAGCTTGTTAGCTGGACAGGCATATATTCCTTTTGACTCTCCCGCTGCAACTAAACGCTTTATTGGTACAGTCAGGCCAAAAGTGGCTGTCCTCGTAGAACTTGAATTATGGCCCAACCTGCTAAATGAGTTAAACAAACAGAACATACCGATCGCGATCATCAGTGCCAGACTCTCTTGTAGGAGTCTCAATCGTTACCTGCGTTTAGGGTCTTTGATCAGACAGTCTGCTAATTGTCTTAGCCTAGTTGGTACTCAAACGCAGGCCGATGCAGAGCGGTTTGTTGAGCTGGGTGTCCCATCCGAGAGAGTCCAAACACTTGGCAGCCTCAAGTTTGATCAGAAGTTTGATGAAGATCAGTTGAAGCGTGGACGGAGATTGCGGCTGACAATTGGTTCGGAGCGGCCAGTTTGGGTTGCTGTTAGTGTTCGAGAAGGTGAAGAAAAAATTGTCGTGGCAGCGCACGAAAAACTCCGAGAACATTATCCGTCGGCGTTGTTGGTCATCGTCCCCAGGCATGAAACCCAATTTGCTTCGATTGCATCGTGGTTGCCGGAAACTAAGGACAGCCATGTTTTTTGGTCCGCTGGAAATCAGGTGCCCTCGTCAGCCGCATTTTTGATTGCCGATGTTATGGGCGAAGTTCCGGTCTTTTTGGCGGCCTCAGATGTCGCTTTTGTTGGGGGGAGTTTGGTGCCGGTGGGTGGTCATAATCCTCTTGAGCCTGCTGCACTTGGAGTGCCTGTCCTCATGGGGCCTTATGTGCGCAACTTTCAACAGATCGATGAGATTCTTGCTGACGCAGGTGGCAGGCTGCGAGTGGCCGACACGGAGCAACTCGCCAAGTCACTGATTTTCTTAATTGGAGATGCCAGTGAGCGACGTCAGATAGGGCAACGCGCCGCAGCTGTCTTTAGTGCTCACCAGGGGGTATGTAAACGAACAGCTGCAGCGATTTTTAAGGTTCTTAGTGATCAAGCATCCGATTGATTTTTGCAAGCTCGTCAACCGATAACGCGCCTGCTGCTAGTTGCAGACGAAGCGAGTTCACGAAGTAGGCATGCCGCGCTTGTTGATAGTTTCTTTCTGCATTAAAGACTTCTCTTTGAGCATTGAGTACATCAACGATTGTACGAGTGCCAACCTCAAATCCTGCCTCTGTTGCCTCTAGGGCCGACCGAGTTGATGCCCTAGCTTGATCGAGCGCCTTAACGCGTTCTAATGCAGTTAAAACGCCCCGATATGAATCTGCCGCATTACCACTCACTGTGCGACGGGCCTGCTCGAGGGATTCCAAAGCACCCGTATACTGCGATTGCGCCTCGCTTACCCGTGCGCTAGTGAAACCGCCTTGGTAGAAAGGGATGCTCAGTTGTATGCCTGCCGTTAGCTCATTGGCGCTAGCATCTTGACCATTTCTGTCATATTGCTCGGTTCCTGTGTAGCCAGCGACCAGATCGACGCGTGGTCGAGAGTTTCCTCGGCGAACATCGATTTCCGTCATCGCAGCAGAGGCAGTTAGTTGCGCGGCTGCAAGTTCAAGGTTTTCGTTTTCGGCAAGCTGTCGCCAACGATCGATGGATGCAGGCTGAGGTGCCGTAAGCGCCACGCCCTCCCGAACGGGAGACAGAGTCTGGTGGTCTTGGTTAGTAAGTTGTCGTATTGCCTCACGTTCAGCGTTCAATTGATCCTGAGCGTCTAAAAGGTCTGCACGGGCAATGTCAGCTCTTGCTCTTGCCTCCTCAACGTCTGTGCGGGCGATGACTCCAACCTCAAACCTCTCCTCCGCTTGCTCCAGTTGCCGGCCAATCGCTTGTAAGTTCGCTTCAGCAGCTTTGACGCTCTCCTCTGCATCAAGCACTGCAAAGTAGCGCTCCGCAACCCGCAAAATCAGATCTTGCTCTGCAAAGCTAAAGGTAATCTCTGCCCGATTAACGATGATGTCGGCTTGATCCACTAATTTAGATTGGTCAAAGCGATAAAGGGGTTGGGTTAGCGTAACGCCATAACGAAGCCGCTGATAATCGCCGGAGGGATCTACCTCAGGAGAAGAAATATCCGAGTCTTCCCAAATAGAATCAACACCAGCTGTTGCGGAGACATTCGGCTTCAATCCTGATCTGGCTTGCGGCAGCTGCTGCTCAGCAGCTCTTAGTGTTGCCATAGCTTGCTGAAACTCAGGATCCATGGTGCGGGCTATTTCATAAACCCGCATCAGATCATCTTCAGCGTGAGCAAAGCCGGATGTAACCACCAACAATAGACCCGCTAGTAATCGCGCGGCGGTTGCCTTTGTGAAGATGTGCATGCGCTGTCCTTTGTGTTTAAGCGAGGTCAGTAACGTTCGATGGTCGGCTCAGCTCTGAGCGACCAAGCATCTACACCGCCCTCGAGATTAATTACCTCAGTATACCCTTGATTAATCAGCCACTCAGCCACCAAAGCACTTCGGATACCGTGGTGACAAATAACAACCACCGGCGACCCTTTTGGAATATCTGATACGGCTTTTTCACTGAGCGTGCTCAGGGGCAATAGGTGGCTGTCCTTAATGTGACCAATATCTGTTTCCCAGCGTTCCCGGACATCCAAAAGGCACGGGCTGTTTGTTTTTTCATCTTCCAGCCAATCTTTCAGCGTATCGACGGAAAGTGTTGGGATTTTAGTCATTTAAAGCGTGAATGCGTGGCTTGTCTCCGCGCCAATCAGCGGAGGAGCATAGCCATCAAATAAACTTTCTGTAGACCACTGGTCTTCATCGATTCGAGTGATTAAAAGCGCTTCCATGATGGGTGGCTGTCCCGTAATTACAAACAGGCGCCCCCCTTGGGAAAGTTGCCGATGAAACTGCTGGTTTAGGACAGGCATCGAAGCAGTGACCACAATAACGTCGTACACTTCGCCATCTAGCCATCCGCTTGCCGCATCACCAAGCTCCGCGGCATAGTTCGTTATGCCTTGGGTAGTTAGGTTGTCCTTCGCCGCAACATGGAACTCTGGAAGCAGCTCTACTGTGGTTACGTGGGCGCATAGTGAGGACAGGCATGCAGTTAAAAAGCCGCTGCCTGTCCCAATTTCTAAAACGCGGTCCTTGGGCATTGGGTTGGTCGCCTGCAATAGCCGTCCCTGAATTTTAGGCTCCAACATAACTTGCCCATGCCCCAGTGGGATTTGCATGTCCGAGTATGCAATATCAACAAAAGCGCTAGGGACAAACTGATGACGCGGGATCATGTTTAGTGTTTCAAGGATTCGGTCGTTGAGCACTTCCCAGGCTCTAATCTGATGACCAATCATATTCCCTCGCGCCATTTGAGAATCTAGTTTGGTCATATCGTGATCTTTACCCAGTCGCTACTTGTGATGTGTTGAGCTGTTATAGAAGGCTGCTTTTAGGATGCCTGTCCTAAAAGCCACATTAATGATTGTAGTTTAGCGGACAGTCATCGCCAAATTAAGCAGTTTTCTGCCCTTTCGTTAAAATTAAATTTCGGGTATTTTTCGGAAAAATCTGTGTTACTGACTGAATTCATTGCATTTTTTCTTTTAACCCCCTGTATGAGGGTGTCTGCATGGGGGGTAGAGCTATGCATTTAACTAATGTTTACTAGATTCAGATCGGTCGTCGACGACCTGGTGGCAGCAAGGATGCTGATGATTCAATAGTCGGCGGCCGGTCTACTTTTCTACCCCTGATCGAGTGCCTGCCACCGTTTGTCAGCTTTTCGCTCCATCCCCCTTCCCAAAAGCAAGTTAAACAATGAAGGTGGTCCCTGTGAGCGGCCGCCAGCGGTTTTCGAAGAAGGGATGCCAGGAAATTTCGCTGGCGGTTGCCCACACCATTTTCATAATCGGAAAGTAAACCATGACTCAGCCTCGTCGAGAACTGATCCGCCCCGAAATTACGCCCTACTATCATGTTGTCTCTCGGTGCGTACGTCGGCAGTTTTTATGTGGGAACGATCCCTTGACGGGTAAGGATTTTTCTTATCGGCGAGAGTGGATACAAAACCGGCTACATCAGTTGGCTGGGATTTTTGCGATCAATATCTGCGCCTATGCTGTGATGTCCAATCACTTTCATGGAGTTTTGCAAATTGATCAATCCAGAGCTCAGGAATGGCCGCCTGAGGAAGTCGCCCGTCGTTGGGTAGAGTTATTTCCCGGGCCAGATTGGTTGGTTAGTGCAGCAAAAAGGACTTACTGGACCAGCGAGGAACGTGCTGCTCTCGCTCTGCGTGTAACCAAGTATCGGCAGCGACTTTCTAGCTTATCGTGGTTCATGCGGTGCTTAAACGAACAGATAGCTCGAAGAGCGAATAAAGAAGATGATGTGACTGGGCATTTTTGGCAAGGCCGCTTTAAATCCCAAGCCTTATTGGACTCGGCTGCTTTGTTGTCAGCTATGGCCTATGTGGAGCTAAATCCAGTGCGAGCTGGCTTAGTCGATTGTCCCGAAGAGTGTCAGTACTCTTCTGCTAGGCTCCGGGCTGAATCAGCTTGCTGCTCCACACCGTATGAATTACGAGCTCAGAGAAAGCAGAGTTTGGTGCCTTTTATTGGGGAATGCTCGCCTGAGTTTGAGCCGTCATCTGTAATTCCTGCTGAGCTTAATGAATATTTGAGTTTTCTTGATTGGAGTGGTCGATTGGTGAAGACCCAAGGTACCAGTCGGATTCCTGGTTCTTTGCCAGCAATTCTTGATCGGCTCGGCCTATCTGAGGCGGGTTATGCCAGCTATATTCGTGAGGGAGGTCGGCCGTTTTACGTGTTAGGGCATCCCTCTAGACTTTTTGAGCTGGCCGCGCGTTTTAATAAAAAAAGGCTTAACGGTAAGAAGTTCTGCGCCACTCTTTACAGAATAAATCCTACGGATGACGGGCCTTTATCACCCTTAAATAGTTAGATTCAACCAACAGCGCTTGCACTTCTGGCTAATCGCTGGTTAAATCTCCGATTCTTCGCTGTTTTATGACAGCTCTCTGGTAAAGCTTCAAGTCAGGAGGCCCCGATGGCCAAGGTTTGTCAGGTCACCGGCAAACGACCGATGACCGGGAATAATGTTTCCCACGCGAATAATAAGACGCGGCGTCGCTTTTTGCCGAACCTGCGTTATCACCGTTTTTGGCTGGATAGTGAAAGCCGGTGGGTTAGGTTGCGCGTATCCTCAAAGGGAATGAGAATCATCGACAAGCTTGGGATTGAGCAAGTTGTCGCCGATTTGAGAACCAAGGGCAATCGGGTCTAGTAGGAATTGTTATGAGAGATAAGATTAAATTAGTCTCCTCTGCGGGTACGGGGCACTACTACACCACCGACAAGAACAGAAGGAACACGCCGCACAAGCTCGAGTTCCGCAAGTATGATCCGGTGGTGCGTAAGCATGTGCTCTACAAGGAAGCGAAAATTAAATAATGCAGTTCGTGGAGATTGCTCGAAGGCCCGCCTCCCAGCGGGCTTTTTTTTGACTAGCTATGCCAGAGCTGCCTGAAGTTGAGACAACTCGCCGGGGGCTGTCCCCACATTGTGTTGGCGCCAAGTTAGTTGACCTAAGGGTGCGCGAGCCAAGATTGCGTTGGCCGGTTTCCTTAACGATGCCTGTCCTCGTAAAAGACCGCCTCATAAAAGCGGTAGATAGAAGGGGCAAGTACCTATTGTTCCTTTTGGAAAGTGATGGGGGGATGCTCCTGCATCTCGGCATGTCCGGAAGCGTAAGAGTTGTGCCTTCTGGTTCACCTCATTTAAAACATGATCATGTGGACCTGGTGCTTGATAACAGCACTGAGCTTAGGTTTCATGATCCACGTCGCTTTGGAAGTTTGCATTATGCGGAGCAACCTTTGGAGGGACACCCCCTTTTACGCAAACTCGGCCCGGAACCGCTATCTGATGCATTTAATGGGGGATATTTGTATGCGAAGAGCCGCAGTCGAAGGCTAGCTGTTAAGCCGTTTATTATGGACAGTCACATTGTTGTCGGAGTCGGTAACATTTATGCGGCTGAGGCGCTTTTTCGGACAGGCATCCATCCAGCGCGTTCCGCCGGTAATATCTCGATGGGGCGCTATGAACGCTTGGCTAATCAGATTCGTGAGGTACTGACTGAGGCGATAGAGATTGGTGGTACGACTCTTCGTGACTTCACTAATAGCAAGGGTGAACCTGGGTATTTTCAACAGGCATTAAATGTTTACGGCCGTGGCGGCATGCCATGTAAGCGATGCAACTCGACTCTTAAATCGATAACGCTGGGGCAGCGCGCAACAGTCTACTGCCCTCGGTGTCAGCGTTGAAAAAGTCCCTAATAGTGCCTGTCCCTTATTACTTACCCCTTGAGTTCGGCCAACAGTCGATCAGTAAATTCGGTTGTGGTGGCTGTCCCACCAAGGTCCCGAGTCAGAACGCGGCCCTCACCCGTGACGTTTTCTAGCGCACCCATTAAGTCATCTGCCGCTGCCTGTTCGCCCAAGTCTTCAAGCATCATGACCACAGTCCAGATCATTGCGATAGGGTTGGCGATATTTTGACCTGCGATGTCAGGCGCTGATCCATGAACTGGCTCGAACATTGAGGGAATAGATGGATCAGGATTGATGTTTGCGGAAGGTGCAACGCCAATACCGCCGGCAGTGGCTGGGCCTAAATCTGACAAAATGTCGCCAAAAAGGTTAGTGCCAACTACCACATCGAACCAGTCAGGATGGGTAACAAAATTGGCTGCCAAAATATCGATGTGATATTGCTCTACATGGATGTCCGGATAGCGCTCTGCAATAGCTTCAACCTGTTCATCCCAAAATGGCATGCTGTGTTTGATACCGTTAGATTTGGTTGCATAGGCGAGTTTTTTCCGTGATCTTGATTGGGCGGTTCGGAATGCATAATCCAAGATACGCTCGCTACCTTTTTTCGTTATGACGGTTGCTTGAATCGCCATCGCCTCTGGTAGGCCGTCATAAATGCGACCTCCAATGTCAGAGTATTCACCTTCATTGTTTTCACGCACGACGAGGTAATTAATGTCTTCTGGGCCCCGGTCTCTTAAGGCAGATGTCAGCCCGCGGAGTAACCGTACTGGCCGCAAATTGACGTATTGCTGAAATTCTCGGCGTATAGGTAAAAGCAGCCCCCAAAGCGAGACATGATCCGGAACGCCGGGGAAGCCAACGGCTCCCAATAAAATGGCGTCATGTTCGCGAAATTGGTGAAGCGCATCGTCTGGCATCATTTGGCCGTGTTTTGCGTAGTATTCGCAGGAGTAGGGAAATTCGGTGAAGTCGAAATTGAGTCCTGGGCGTTTTGCCAGCGCTTCTAAGCAGCGAATGCCGGCAGGCGTTACTTCTAATCCAATACCATCTCCAGGAATCACAGCGATGCGATGCGTCGTCATAAACTCTCTCCTGCTAATAATTTCCGTAGTCTACCGTAGCAACTTGCTGAGTTTCACGAATCGATTGGCTTAAGATCTCCGTTCTCCAAATGAAACCATCGATCGGCAGGCGGCAGTACTTTGCGATCATGTCCGAGCAACAGTGTCGTGCGCCCTTGAAGCCAATGAGCTAGGTAGTCAGAAATATTTTCGGCGGTTTTTGAATCTAGTCCTGAAAAGGGCTCATCGAGCAAGACTGCCGGAGGGTCGCGCAGCAAGACCCGAGAGAGGGCGAGGCGACGTGCCTGTCCTTGAGAGAGCCGAGTACCGGATTCACCCACCCAAGTATTAAGGCCGTCAGGGCAATTTTCGACGAACTCGGCCAGTTGCACAGCCTCTAGGACTTCCCAGAGCTTTGCGGTGCCTGTCCTTGAATTTCCCGACTCCGCAATTCGCAAGTTATCGGCAATTGTGGTGCTGAAGAGGTCGGTCTGTTGAGTGAGGCAGGCTATCTGATTGAAGAGAGCCTTATAGGCGATCGCTGTAATGCGATGCCCGTTGATAAATATTGAGCCACTATCTGCTGTGAGCTGTGCGGTTAGTAAGCTCGCCAAACTAGATTTTCCGGATCCTGACGCGCCGACTATCCCTACGCACTCCCCAGGTTGAATGGTGAGTGAAACGTTATTTAAAACCGTCGCACCAGCCCCCCGAGTTAAATAAATATTGGTTAGGCACAGGGTCGGCTTATCTGATTGAACAATGTCTGTCCTGCTGGCTGTGTGTGCACTTTTCTGCGTTTGATTCATATCTTCACGCAAACGAACTGCGGACGCGCGAGCCCGAGCCAAATGCCAACCTGCTGCAGGGAGAACGCCCAACGGCTCAAGTAGCGCCATGAGGGCAAGCGGCATCATGACAGCGATGGCGCCACTCACGGTGCCTGTCCCGTAAAGATACAAAGAAAATAAAAGCACACCCACCATGCTCAGTTGCAAGCCAGCGGCCAGGATACTTTCGCCCGTAGCAACCCGGATGTTGGTGTCGGCGTTCAACGCATGGTCATAGCGTTCGATAGTTAATAGCCGGTCACGGTGGTGCCGCAGGCTCCCGAATGCCTGCAAATCAGCGAGTCCTTGCAAGTGGTCGATTGTGCCTGCTCGAAGTTGAGCGTTCGATTCTGCGAGCGCGGAAGTCGATGCCTGTCCTTTTAACCATCCCCGCCCCAAAGACAGCCCAGCAAGAGCGAGTAGGGTGAGGCCAACACTAAGGCTCAGCGCGACGGAACCAAAAAGGAGTAACAACATGGTGATTACTATGGCTAAGACGGCGACGATAGGCGGGGCGATGCCGCGGAGGAATAGGCCGTCAAGGCGGTCGATATCAGTCGTTAGTCGATTTAGTAATTCGCCGCTGCGCAGACGAACGGCAGCGGTAGGAGGAAGGCGTGCGATGGATTTAAAAAGATTGACGCGTAAGTCGCGGAGCAGCTGCAGTACTGTGTCGTGATTGACGATGCGCTCGAAGTATCGACTCACCGTTCGTGTAACAGCAAATGCGCGAATTCCCCCGCCGGGCACGTAAATATCGAAAGCGACTGCTACCCCGGCGGCAAGCAGCACTCCGGTCACAGCAGTTGCGGTGATGAACCACCCGGATAATGCGAGAAGCCCAATCCCAGATGCTGCCGTTGCCAGCATGAGCACGGTCCCCAGGGCGAGGCGGGCGCGATAGCGCATGAATAATCGCAAATACGGCAGTAGATCAGACATGCGTGATGTGCTCGAGTTGGCCATTAACGATCTGATAATGCCGATCGACATGCTGTCTCAATATTGGGTCATGGCTGGCGATGATAATTAGATGCTCTTGCTCAGCGAGCCTATCGATGCTTTCAAGAATGGTTTTTTCTGTCTCAGCATCGAGCGCGTTGGTTGGCTCGTCTAATAAAACGAGTGGTGCGGTTGAGACCAGAACTCGAGCAAGAGCAACTCGTTGTGCCTGTCCTCCAGAGAGTGAAAGCCCGCGCTCACCAATCACGGTATCTAGACCATCGGGTAAACGGGGTAGAAATTCAGTAACGCCAGCCTTTTGCGCCGCAGCGTTTATCGCCGAGTTTGAAGCGGCCGGGTTACCTAGTCGAATGTTCTCCCGAATGCTTGTGTTGGCGAGGAATGCAGGCGAACCGAGCCAGCCAATCGAGGGGTTTTTAAAGTGCCTGTCCAGTTTGCCGCTCACCGGAAGCAAGCCAGCTATGGCCAATAATAGAGAGGTTTTACCGCTGCCTGATGGGCCTTCGATAAGAATGCGCTCTCCGAGTTGAGCACTAAAATGAGGCACATTGAGGACAGCCACCCGGCCGCCCCCAACCCGGCCGCCCCCACCTTCGCCCCGCTCAATTCGCACCGCTTCGAGGGTTAGGTTGGGTTGGGGCACGGCCAGGTCTGCTGGTTGTGCTGTGTTGGCAGGCGCTTCATTCGGTGAGTAGCCATCGCTGGCTGGCTCGCTTGCTTGGTCAAGTTCTAACAACAACTCTGCGGCGCCCAAGGCTGCAGCGCGATCGTGATAGTGCTGTGCGAGGGTGCGTAAGGGCTGGAAAAATTCAGGGGCTAGGAGTAGCACAAACAGACCGCTGAACAACGTCAGAGATGGCGCAGGGCCATATTCGATATAACCGAGGAGGCCAAATCCGACATAAATTGCCACCACGGCGATGGCTACCGAGGCAAAAAACTCAAGCACGGCAGAGGAAAGAAACGCGACGCGCAACACCCGCATGCTGCGTTGCCGGTACTCATCAGAGGCATGAACGATGTCATCGACGGAGTCTTCAACGCGATTAAAAAGTTGCAAGGTGGTTAATCCACGGACGCGATCCAGGAATTGCCCGGAAAGGCGTGAAAGCGCAGTAAATTGATTTCGGTTCAAACGCTCAGCGCCCATGCCAACCAGCGCCATAAATAGAGGAATTAACGGCGCAGAAAGGAGTAAAAAACTCGCTGCTAGCCAATCTTGACTGAAGGCTGTTAAAGCAATCGCCGAGGGGACAGCCACCGCAATAAAAAGCTGTGGGAGGTAACGCGCGAAGTAGCCATCTAATGCATCGACTTGATCTGTGAGCTGACTGGCAAGCTCCCCGCGGCTCTTGTCGTTAAATCCGGTAGGTCCAAGTGCTTCAGCTTTTAGGAGTAGGCGCTGACGAACGGTAGAGCGAATTGTCTGCGATGCCTGAATGCCTGAGCGAGCTTTCAATAACTGGAAGATAGGTCGCAGTAAAACAACGATAACCAAGAAAGCAGCGGCAGCCGCTAAATTACTAACTGCCTGATTTTGCATCACTACTTGATGGACCAGCCAAGCGATAAGGCCAGCCTGGGCGATGATTAATAAGCCCTCAGCAACGCCATAAAGCGCGGCAAGTCGAAGCGGCCAAAAAGTGACTGTCCTTTGTTTCGCAAGCCATTGAGATGCGGTCACCGCTAGTGATAGCCCTCACCGGCGCGCACTTTTCCTCGGAATACCCAGTAGGTCCAGGCGGTGTAGCCAAGCACCACGGGAATAACGAAGAGCACGCCGATCAATAGAAATAGCTGCGATTCTCTGGCCGAAGCTGCGTCGTACAATGTGTAGTCGGGCGGCACCACGTAGGGCCATTTGCTGGCAAGTAGGCCCAGATAGGTGAAGATAAAAAGTGTCATCGTTGCGACGAATGGCGTGCCTTCGCTGCGATTACGAACAGCACGCAGGATGACGAACGCGCTGAGCAGCGCGCCGGCTGGCAGCAACCAAATTGAGAAGATGTTGCTAAACCACCGATCGCGGACGAATTGATCGACCAACGGCGTCCAGATACCGATAACCACGAAGATGAAAAGCACCGCGGCGAGTAATTTGGGCGTCAGGCGGTAGGCCCAATCTTGGATTTCGCCTTCGGTTTTCATGATTAGCCAAGTGCTGCCTAGCAAGGCATAGCCCAACACTAACCCTACGCCCGTCATAACGGAAAACGGCGTTAGCCAATCCAAGGCGCCACCCACATAGACCTTATTTTCAGTGGCAAACCCCTGAATGTAAGCGCCAACAACGATGCCCTGTGCCAGTGCAGCCACGGTTGAGCCACCCGCAAACGCGGCGCTCCAGTATTTCTTCGTTTTTGGCGTGGCTTTGAAGCGAAATTCGAAGGCGACGCCACGGAAAATCAGGCCAGCCAAAAGTAAAAATACGCCGAGATACAACGCGGGCAAGAGCACCGAGTAAACTAGTGGAAAAGCCCCGAGCAGGCCCGCACCACCGAGCACGAGCCAAGTTTCATTGCCATCCCAAACGGGTGCCACGGTGTTCATCATGACATCTCTGGATGTCTCATTAGGCGCGAAGGGATACAAAATGCCAACACCCAAATCAAAGCCGTCCATAAGGACATACATAATCACGCCAAACGCAATAATGACGGCCCAAATCATGACAAAGTCGATCATGACCAATCTCCTTTGATGGGGCTAGCTGGGCTGCCCTGAGTAATAGGGCCGCCAGCAGATAGTGGACGCTTGGCATGCGCGCCAGATTCTGCGGTATTTGAGTGACTGTCCTTAGAATCGCCTTCATCCATGCCGCCCATCACAAGGCGCCAGATGTAGTAGCCGCCGGCGGAATAGACAACGGCGTAAACGCTCATGTATCCGATTAGCGTTGCTAACGCCATTCCGCCGGTTAGCGACGGCGTAAGACCTTCTGTCAGGCTGATCATACCGTGCACGAGCCAGGGTGATCGCCCGACTTCAGTGGTAAACCAGCCGGCAATAACGGCAATAAAAGGTGTTGCAATCATTAGCGGCAGGATGCGATGGAAAAGGCCTGGCTTGTAGAGTTGCCCACGCATTCGCAACACTAATCCCCACAAGGCCACTGCGATCATCAGCAGCCCGATGCCAACCATAATCCGGAACGACCAGAACACGATAGCGACGGGCGGTTGTTCCTCAACAGGCGTATCTGATATCCCTGGTACTACACCGTCTGCGCTATGCGTGAGGATGATGCTGGCAAGGTTTGGAATGCCAATTTCGAACCGGTTGGTCTGGGCGGCCTGATCTGGCAAGGCAAATAAAAGCAGGGGCACATTCGATTGTGTTTCCCAGTTGCCTTCCATTGCTGCCACTTTGACAGGCTGGTACTCAAGCGTATTGAGGCCATGAAAATCGCCAATCACGGCCTGCGCTGGCGCGAGTATCAAGATCAACCAAAGGCACATTGAAAGCGCGCGGCGATTGACTTCCACTTGGTGCTGCTTCATCAGATACCAAGCACTTACACCGGCAACCACAAAGGCGCCTGTTAAAAAGCTGGCGACAGCCATATGAGCAAACCGATAAGGGAACGACGGATTGAATATCGCCTCGCCCCAGCTGCGGACATGCAAAATACCATCTTGGAATTCGACCCCGGCTGGTGTGTGCATCCAGCTATTGGCGACTAAAATCCAGAATGAGGAAATGAACGTACCGAGCGCCACCATCAGTGCAGCGAAGAGGTGGGTTCCCTTAGGCACTTTATCTCGCCCAAAAAGTAAAACACCCAAAAACGCCGCCTCAAGGAAAAAGGCAGTGACCACCTCGTAACTTAATATCGGGCCAAGGAAATTGGCGGACATCCAAGAGAAGTTGCTCCAGTTCGTCCCGAATTGAAACGACATCACAATGCCTGAGACAACGCCCATACCAAATGTCACCGCGAACACCTTCGTCCAAAAGCGACTGAGCTGTGCCCATTGGGGGTTGTTCGTTTTGAAGTGCAGGCTCTCGAGCAGCGCAATATAAGACGCCAAGCCGATGGTAAACACCGGGAAGATCGCGTGGAACGAGACCACAAAGGCGAATTGAATTCGGGAGATAAGTAGCGGATCTAATTCCATGATGCTGCCTCAGTTATTCCGGTTCGCGTTGCTAAACTGCTCAAGCTGAGCGATGTCTATTAACTCAACTTTTCCGCGTTCAAGCTGTACCAGCCCTTTTCGCTCAAAGTCTTTAAGTAGTCGGCTGATTACTTCGCGTGCTGTGCCAAGTTCTGCCGCTAAAGCTTGGTGCGTGGCGTGTATCACGCCGTCTCGTTGTATGTTCAATAACCGTTCTGCTAAGCGTTGACTGAGTCGCCCAAAGGCAACCTCCTCAACGACACCCATCAGGGTCTGCATACGGTTGCCATAACTCTCCAATACGTATCGACGAAAAACCGGGTCTTCGTCGATCAGTCGCTGCGCTGTTGGAGCGGCTAAGAGCAAAACGTGACTGTCCTCTTCTGCGATGGCTTCGGAGTCATATCTGCCCGATCCAAATAAACAAGCCAAGGACAGGGGGCAGACATCTCCTTCTTTGAGTCGATAAAGCACGATTTCGTTCCCAGAAACCCCACTCATTTGTAGGCGGATTGCGCCTTTAATAATCAGTGGTAGCCCAGCGCAGGCCTCACCCGGGCCAAAAATCGTGGTCCCTGCGGGAATATTGAGCTGACGGCACCGGCGAAAAAGATCGGATCGGTCTAATTCGTCTAGTCCCGAAAGTGCTGGGTGTGAATAATCCACCACCACTTGAGCGTTACTGTGCTCCATCGCTATGTCTGCCTCCGTGACTTGATCACTGAAAGACCCGGAATCATGAGCGCCTACTAACCCGTAATCAGTATATACAGGAGTTCCAATCGTGTTCACGCAAAATGTTGGGTTAATTGATCGTGTGGTTCGCGCTGCAGCAGGCATCTTTTTGATTGCGCTAGCCGTGTTTGGCGAAGGGATGGCTTGGGGCTGGATTGGCGTTGTGCCGCTCGCCACTGCAGCTGTCAGTTTTTGTCCGGCCTATCGGTTGCTGGGCCTTAATACCTGTGGGCGCCAATAAGACGCCCCCACCGGTTGACGAATTTTTGAGCGACTCGCTTAGTAGTCGCAGTCCATTTCTTTTGCCCGTTGCCGTGTGGCAGCGGGGTCTCTGCGATTACGCTTAACCTCTGGGCTTGCTTCTGGCCAACCCTGCAAGTTGTCCATCAACAGATCGGTTAGCATGTTGAGGTGGTCGTCGCGAGAATTTAGAGCGCGAATGTAACGCAATGACTCGCCGCCATGTTCTTCGAAAATTTCCGCGTTTTCGCCTTCGATCTCTTCCAAAGTTTCTAGGCAATCGGCCGAAAATCCCGCGCAAATCACGTCAAGCTTTTTCATGCCGGATTTGGCCAATGCTTCAACAGTGGCGTCGGTATAAGGCTGAAGCCACACTTCGCGGCCAAATAAAGACTGAAATGTCACTTGCCATTCGCCATCGGGAATTTCGAGTCGTTCAGCCACTAAGCGTGCGGTTTTTTGACACTGGCAATGGTATGGGTCGCCATTCAAAAGATACCGCCGAGGTGTGCCATGGAAGGAGAATAGAATTTTTTCTGCGCGACCATGCTCACTCCAGTGTTCGGTAATGGTGTTAGCTAGCGCTTCAATGTAATCCGGATCGTCATGATATTGCCCGATGAGACGCAGCTCGGGCACCCAACGCCAGCGCTTGAGTTCATCAAAAACGGCATCATAAGTTGAACCAACAGTGGCCGCTGAATATTGCGGATAGAGGGGTAATACAATAATGCGCTCGGCGCCTTGCTCGCGAAGTTTGCGAAGCCCTTCGCGAATGGAAGGATTGCCATAGCGCATGGCCAGCTCTACCGAAAAAGGTCCACTGAGTTTTTCAGCTAAGCGTTCGCTAATTCCGGCAACTTGAGCTTTGCTGATTGTTAGCAATGGCGAGCCTTCATCCTCCCACACCTCGGCATAAGCCGCCGCTGACTTTTTAGGGCGAGTGCGTAAAACAATGCCATGGAGAATGAGCCACCATAGAGGACGATTAATTTCCACAACGCGTGGATCACCTAAAAATTCGGCAAGATAGCGCCGCAGGGCGGGGGCTGTTGGTGCATCAGGGGTGCCCAGATTGGTGATAAGCACGCCGAGTCGAGGAATGTCGTCATGACGGGCGTTCGGCTTCGCGCTGAACATTGGCATAGGTGTTTTCCTGAGTAACTGTATCTTTGTCTATGATAGGCGGGAACGCGGTCTTAACGTAACCCACTCAGCATTGGTTCGGTGGCTGTGCATTCAAGATTACGCAGCAAGCCATCACTAATGTTGTAAACCAAACCGTGCACCCGCACCGGTAAGCCGCTTTCCCATGCGCTACGAAGTATGGGTGTCTCACTTAAACGAATGACCCCTTCAATCACATTTAGTTCGGCCAGTCGATTTTGACGGGCGGTGTCATCTGCTAATTGCGCCAGTTCTGTGCGGTGTTTTGCCGCTAGCCGGCGTATGGGCTCCAGCCAATGATCAGCAAGACCGTGGTGATGCGACTCCATGCTGGCGCGCACGCCACCGCAACCGTAGTGCCCGCAAATCAGCACTTTGCGAATTCCAAGATTATTAATGGCAAACTCGAGTGCACTCAGTAGGTTTAAATCAGAAGAATGAACAACATTGGCGATATTGCGATGGACAAACACCTCTCCAGGCCCTTGTTTAGCGATAACATTGGCTGGAACGCGACTATCCGAGCAGCCGATCCAAAAGAATTCTGGCTGCTGGCCTTTGGCAAAATCCTCAAAATAATGCGGATTTCCTTTGCGTTGGGATTCCGCCCATTCCCGATTCCGGCTGAGGAGTTCGTTTACCATCGTTATTCTCTTTTTTTCGCGAGTATAAACAATGTCGAACATTGAAGTTCAACGAAAGCGAATTCGGCATTTTTATATTCGAGTGCTGCCGCCCAACGGCAAGGTTGTGGTGAGCGCGCCGCATGGCGCAAGCCAAGACGCCATCACGCAGCTCCTTGCCGATCGCGCCGGCTGGGTGCGTAAACAACAGCAGCGCATTGCCGAGCGAGAACAAGCGTATCCCGTAGCGCCGCCTGTGGAAGATGGCAGCCAACACATCTTTGAAGGCCGAAATTTAACCCTCGTGATTCGTGAAACGCCGGGGCGGGTGGCGATGTCAGTAAAAGGACAGGCACTTTTTCTCCGCGTCCCGCCAGGCACAACGGAGGAGGGGCGGCGACGAGCGTTGGAGCAGGCGTATCGGCAGGCGTTAAAAGACCGTCTGCCGTCGCTTATTGCGGCGTGGGAGCCAGTTATGGGGGTAAGCGTGGCGGAGTGGCGGGTGCGGCAAATGAAGCGATTATGGGGCAGTTGCAACACCCGAGCGCGGCGTATTTGGCTGAATTTGGAGTTGATTAGACGCCCGCCGGCAGCATTGGAGTTTGTCGTGGTGCACGAGATGACGCATTTACTTGAGCGAGGTCATAATCAGCGTTTTTATGGGTTGATGGATCAGTTTATGCCGGATTGGCGTGAGCGACGTAGCGGGCTTTATGCGCGTATAATTGAGTGATAGTTACAAAAAATTTGAGGAGCTGAGATGTCGATTGAATTGAAGGACCCATCCCTACTTGAGCCGCGGGCACTGATTGCTGGCGAATGGATTGCGGGGGCTTCACAAGCAGATGTTATTAACCCGGCAACGGGTGAGGTTGTGGCGCGTGCTGCAGACCTAGGCGTGGATGACATGCGTCGAGCCATCGATGCAGCCTACGCGGCTGGCCCGGCATGGTCTGCAAAAACGGCTAAAGAGCGCGCCGATATCCTGATGCGCTGGCACGACCTGATGATGGAGAATCAGGAAGATCTTGCCCAGATTTTGACCGCAGAAATGGGCAAGCCGATTGTTGAGTCGCGGGGCGAAATTGCCTACGGCGCTAGCTTTATTCGTTGGTTTGCTGAAGAAGCTCGTCGCATTTATGGCGACATTATTCCAGCGCCAATGGCCGATCGGCGGATGATGGTACTACGCCAACCGATTGGTGTGGTGGGCTCCATTACGCCATGGAATTTCCCGAATGCGATGATCGCACGCAAAGTTGCGCCAGCACTGGCCGCCGGCTGTACCTTTGTGGGCCGGCCCGCCGAAGACACGCCGCTTTCGGCAACCGCAATGGCGGTTCTCGCGCAACGAGCCGGCGTGCCTGATGGCGTGATTAATATCGTAACGGGAACTGACGCTGCAGGCCTCGGCTTAGAGCTTTGCACGAACTTTAAGGTACGCAAGCTCACCTTTACCGGCTCAACAGAAGTGGGCCGAATCTTAATGCGCCAGTGTGCACAAAACATCACCAAACTCTCGCTTGAGCTCGGTGGCAACGCACCGTTTATTGTGTTTGATGATGCGGATGTAGATGCCGCCGTGGATGGCGCAATTGCCGCAAAATTCCGTAATGGAGGTCAAACCTGTGTTTGTGCCAACCGCATTTACGCGCAATCTGGCATTTACGATGCGTTTGTTGAGCGACTGGCTGAGAAAGTGGCTGCACTGCAGGTGGGGCCAGGCCATGACGATCAAACCCAAATTGGTCCTTTGATTAACACCGACGGGGTTGCCAAGGTTCAGCGACATCTTGATGACGCTGTCGCACAAGGCGCCCGGGTTCTAACGGGCGGTAAGGCGCATGCGCTGGGCGGTCTGTATTTTGAGCCAACCGTGGTTGCAGACATTAGTAAGGGAATGGCGCTCTTAAATGAGGAAACCTTCGGTCCACTCGCGCCCGTCGCGCGGTTTAACACAGAAGAAGAGGCGATTACGCAGGCCAATGACACCGAATTTGGTTTGGCGGCGTACTTCTTTAGTCGCGATCTATCCCGAATGTGGCGTGTTTCTGAAGCGTTGGAGTACGGCATCGTGGGAGTTAATTCTGGGGTTGTTTCAACGGCCGAAGCGCCCTTTGGCGGCGTAAAAGCCTCAGGCCTTGGCCGCGAAGGGTCGCGGTACGGTATCGAGGATTTCCTCGAAATGAAATATATCTGCGTCACGCTATAAGCGTTTAAGGGAGTGATGAATGACTAAGCCAAGGACGGTGCCCGGGCGCGCCACCCGTTTTGCCATCGCGTTAGGTGGTGCCCTATTTTTGGGCGGTTGCGCCAGTGTGGGTCAGCAACAGCAGATGGAGGCTTTTTCTGCCCACTGGGTGGATGGCGATTATCAAGCGGCAGCGCAGGTGACTGGCGGTCAGCCAGGTTCGGTAAGCGAATCTGAAATTAATCAGCTCAGCCTCTTTGAGTTACTGCATTTCGCTGAGGCGTCTCGCCTTCTCGGTAACGATGAAGTGGCTGTGCAAGCCTTTGATCGCACGGAAGAGTGGTTTCGTCGTTTCGATGAACAAACACTGGCTGCCGCCGCGGCACAGCAGGTGTCTGCGGTGTTGGTAAACGATACCGTGATGGAATATCGCGGTTATCTTTATGAGGCGATCCTTGCTAATAGTTATAAGGGCTTGTCGTTCCTCTCGATGGGAAATGCTGAGCTGGCGCGTGTTGAGTTTAATCGGGCGGATGAGCGAACCCGCCGGGCCTTGGCTTATTTTGCCGACGAGCTGGAAGCTGAGCAGCGGGCGTTAGCCCAAGAAGAGGGCCGGCGGGAGCAGGCCCAAGCCGTGCAGGCATCGATGCGGAATCCCAACACGCAACAGGCATTGCGTCAGGCCTACGGAGACCCTAACCGATGGGCGGCTTATCCAGATTTTGTGAACCCATTTGCCACCCATCTCCATGGCCTGCATTTTATGGCCAGCAGTGCTTCGTCACAAGATATTGAGCGCGCGGTTAATTCGTTTGAGCGAGTGGCGGGGATGACCGGAAACGCGGTTGCCGCCGCCGATCAGGAACTGGCTGAGCAAATAGCAAGCGGTGCCTTACAGCGTGATGCGCTTCCTGGCCTGGTTTGGGTGGTTTATGAAAACGGCGTTGGCCCCCATTTGGTTGAAGATCGGATCGATCTGCCATTGGTGCTTATTACCGGCGGCCAGCGCGGCACACCGTACTACACGGGGATTGCGCTGCCTCGCCTAACGGGTGGTCAGTCGGCGTCAGCCGCTATCACCGTAAGCGATGGTGCAGACAATCAAGTGCGCACGGGGCAGCTCGCTGAGATGGAGCGAGTGATGAACACAGAGTTCAAGGCCCGCTTTAATGGGATTTTGTTTCGATCGATGACCTCTGCAGTGGTAAAAATGTATATGCAGGCGGCAATCTCAGAGGAGTTTGGAGATGTGGGCGGTTTGCTATCAGGCATTGTGGCGGCAGCAACCACCCAAGCCGATACGCGGTCATGGCGCGCGCTGCCTAACGAGTGGCAGATTGCTCGCTTACAACAACCTGCAGGTGGGATGTTGAGCGTTAGTGGCCTAAGCGGCGGTCAGCTGCAAATCAAGATGCCTGATTGGCCTATGACGATGGTTTACATCAAACAGCCGAGTGCTGCGGCCATGCCGATAGTCCGGTTGATTGATTTGTCGGGTCGTAATCGTGCTATCAATCCCATGCTCGATCGGCAAGTGGCAGGAGGATCGTAATGAATAATCGATTAGCAAAGTGGTTTGTGATGACGGTGCTGGCACTGGCTGTCTCAGCGTGTGCGCCAATTCAAACGGAACCCCGGGTGACGTATCCGATTGTTCCTGAGGGCAGCTATTTGGATCTGGAATATCCGGTTACTAACCGAATGCGCCAAGTCGAGGTGCAGATTATCCGCCCGGGTACCCGCCCGGTGGTGATTGTGACGGGGGTGGGTAGTCGGTCACGAACCGGAATCGAGTGGTCTGCAACCTGGGTTGATGGCAACGGTCGAGAAATTCAGGGAACAAGCAGCCGGTTTCGACGGGCTACGATCAACCCCGGGGTTCGATTCCAACTGGAGGCTGAGGCACCGGTTGAATCAGCCCAAACCGTCCGCGTTCGAATTCGTCAATCTGGAAATATGTGAGGTTTAAAAGATGGCCCCTTCATACATTAAACAAATGGGTATCGGGAGCATCGTTTTGCTCGCATCGTTGGTCATAATGGGTTGTGCCCCGTCCACCGTTTACGTGGATACTGCAGACGATCGAGGCGAGGCGGTAATGGCCTTGGACTATCGTGATTTTGAAAGTGCTGCCGGCGAAATGGTTGATGGCATGCTCGGTTCGCGCGCGTTGGAAAACCCGCAGGGCGGACGTTACGTATTGGTCGTTAGCCGTATCGTGAATGACACCATGCAGAGGATCGATACCGATCAGCTCGTGCGTAAAATTCGGTCTGACTTGCTGAACTCGGGTCGTGTTGTCGTTACCACAGCGGTGGGGCTGGATGGCCCGGAGGACGAAATGAATATGGCCGTTCGCCAGCTGCGCGAGAGTGGCGAATTTAATCAGGATACCGTCGAAGGTGAGGGGCAGTTAATTGCACCTGATTTATCGTTATCCGGCACAATTCGACAGCGCGACATTCAGATGGATAACCGCCAGCAGCAGGTCGAGTACTACTTCGAGTTAGCAATCACAGACCTCACAACGGGGCTTGCCATTTGGGAAGACCAAGAGGTGATTGTTAAGCGTGGTTCTAATCGCGCCCCCACTTGGTAATTAGGAGGCAAAGGAATGCAAAAGCCAGGTAATCAACGAATCGGGTTGCGTGTTGTTGGCTGGTTGGCGTTGCTGCTGACTGCCTCGCCGCTGGCCCTTGCCAATGAAGCCGTTACCAATGAAGCGGAAGAGGCGGCCTCTTCTCCCAGCCATATTTTTCCGCTTGCCTCCGAGCAGAGTGGCTCTGGCATCTTGGCCGATCGTGATGCCTATCTGGCCTCACGAGGCTGGTCGATAGGCTTTCATGCAGATAACCCCGGCGGTAGCTATATTGGCTGGGGGCAGGCAGATATTTTGACAGGGCCCACAAGCCCAGATTATGGCGGTGCCCGCATTGCCGCGGTTGATGCTGCAGTTACGAATGCGATGGGTGAGTTTGCGCTGTCCAGCGGAACGAGCGCGCAAGCTGAGTTGATTCGGCGTGTCGTAAACGATCCCGATGCGCTTAGGCGAGCACAAGATCAGGCGGGTGAAGATTTTAGACGTGCCGTAAGCGATCGCCTTAAAAATCTGACAACAGCGCAGCTGGATAAAGCATTAGCGGAGCTTGGTGTTGATGCCGCTGAGCATCAGGCGTTGGATTTTTCTGAACGGGTCACGCTAATGGAAGAGCGGATGCAGGCAAGAACGGCAAGGCAGGCATTTGAAAGCTTTCGTGGCGTGCGCCTGTTGAAGACGTTTGAGGAAGAAGGCGCGGTGGGTGCGTTGGTGATTCATAACCCTCGCTTTGCCGAGTTAGCGAGCAACATCGTGAGTGGCAATCTAGAGGCAATTGGCCAAGGTGTTTCTTCCGATGCCGTTGATCAAATTGCCAATCAATTGTCTGCCGAAGAATTGCTATTTATGCACGGGGTGCGGTTGCTCAGAGATGCAGACGGCAATCCGGTTATCGTGGCTTTTGGGCAGCAGTCGCCCTCAGTTACCCGCGCTGATAGTGATCGGATGATTAACATGGCAATTACGGCATCAGAGCGAGGCGCCAGCATCAACGCAGATCGTGCCATTGCCGAGTTTCTTGGTGCTCAGGTTGAGGTTGAAGATCAGCAGCTTACTGAAGCCTTGGCGCAGGTCACAGCAACGGCAAGCGGAGAGAACGTGACGCAGACCGAGTCTTCGCAATTTGTACAGAATCTCAACAGTCTGATTCGTCAGCGTAGCCAAATGGATTTAACCGGCATTACCACCGTGCGTTCATGGCGGACCAATCACCCGGATACAGGCCATCTTTATGTGGGAACGGTTAAGATGTGGTCTCCTACAACCCGGGCCTCGTTTACCGGAGAGGCGCGAGTTCAGGAGCCCGGTGCGGCCGAGGCGGAAGAACCTGCAGAAGCGCCTGAGGTAGAGCGACGTAGTTCTCCTGATTTCGGCAATGAGGACTGGTGATGCAGATGCAGCGGGTGTTGATCACAATCGCGCTTTTGTTTGGCCTTCTCTTCTGTGGGGCGGCGGCCGCTTCATCTGAGATTGTCACCGTCGAGGTTGAGGCGGCGGGGCTAGATCGAGAAGAAGCGATATTTGCTGGGCTAGCTGAAGCCTTACGGCAGGTGCGTGGCGTCGATGTCGTTTCGGAACGGCAGCGCACAACCGCAGAGCGCGAGTTAGTGGTCAGAGACGCCAATGGTTCTGAGCAGAAGTTATCTTTCGAGCGAAATCAATCTGGTGAAATACAGGCTCGGACCGAGGGTTTTATTGAGGGTTATCGGGTGCTGTCCGCGCGGCAGTCTGAATCGCGATTTACTGTTGAGTTGAGCGTTGATATTCCGGTTTTTAGAGCGCCAGGCAGCGCTTCGCATGAGGCGAGGCGGCGGATGGCCATCTACCCGGTTGCTAGCGAAGCTCGGCCGGTCATATTTGGCGATTTGATTGACGAGCGTCGCGCTGCGGCCCGCATCACCCAGGCGTTGGTTACTGCGATGACAGGCACACGGCGTTTTGCGGTACTTGAGCGGGAGCGTACCGCCGATGTTGAACAGGAAATGGCGCTCTTGCGTAACCCTGAGACGCCGGCGCGTGAGACTACCCGCCTTGGCCAAGTGATTGGGGCTGACTACTTACTCAGCGCTACGCTGGTGGAGTTGCAGGTTGCTGAGTCAGAGACAGTGATTCAGCTTACCGGAGAGCGCCGCCGATCAGTAGATGGCACGGTGATCGTTGAGATGCGCATCATCGGTGCAGCAACGCGGCAGATCATGTGGGCTGATACCGAGGTGGTTCAAGTCAGCAAAGCCATGCTCGAGGGAGTAGGACGCTCATCTGATGCGGTGTTGCAGCGGTTGTCTGAGATTGTCGCCCAGCAGTTGGCGTTTCGAGCGGTAGAAGCGATTTACCCGATGCGCGTAGTATCTGTGTCAGAAAACGGCGATTTTGTGATCAATCAAGGCGGTGATCGGCTGTCTGTGGGAGATCATCTAACGGTTTATGAACTCGGCGAGGAGCTTGTCGACCCTTATAGTCAGCAGTCTTTGGGTCGGGTTGAAAATGCGATTGGTACTGGCGAGGTAGTGCGGGTAACCAACAAACTGAGTTACGCCACTTTGGTCGATGGCGCTGCCGATCGCCTTATTGCGGTGCCGGATGGTAGTTTATTAGTTAGGTCTGAAGAAAAGCCGATTGAGGCTGACGGCCAACAAGCGCCAGCAGAGCGGGGCCCATTGCTCTTGCCGCAGGATCGCCTATAGTTTTTTAATGGGGTGATAAGGAGAATTCATAATGATTAAGCGTTTGGTTATTGCGCTGCCTGCGTTATTCCTCGCGGTGCCCGCTTCGGCAGTTGAGGAAAGCTATGCAGGGGTGCAGTTCAGTCAGTTTGAGTACGATCAGAACGAAGCCGGCAGTGTCGATCCAACGATGGTGTTAGGGCGGTTTGGTGGCACTGTCGATCAGTATTTTGGGTTTGAAGCGCGGCTGGGGCTGGGCCTGAGTGGCGACAGCATGAGCATCGATGATGAGTCCACCGAGGTCGATATCGATTACCTTGTGGGGGGTTATGGCGTTGCCCGCTTGCCAATCGCCGGCACCATTACTCCTTATGGGATTGCCGGTGTGACTTTGGCAGATTTTTCGGCAGATTCTGATGCCATTACGGCGTCTGGTACTGAGACGGGTTTGTCTTGGGGAATTGGTGTTGAGGCAAGTGTCACGCCTGTGGCCTCGGTTGGCCTGGAATATATGCAATATTTTGATGATTCCTCTTACGATGTCACAGCGCTTTCGCTTGGCTTTAGGATGCGGTTCTAAATTATCTGATAGGAGAAGTCTGGCATGCTTGAGAAAACCAATAAATCCGCGCGTCGCAGTTTAGTTGTGGATGGATTCACAAATAGCGTGCTTGACCCTAACGAGCCCATGTTAGGGCCGGTTGAAGATGGCGGCGTCATTATTGCGAATACGGCCCCTGGCTGCTGGGGGCCGATGATTACCCCGAGTCTTCGTGGTGGTCATGAGGTCACTAAACCAGTGGCCGTTGCTGGTGCTGAGGTTGGCGATGGCATTGCAATTCGGATCCGTGATGTCACGGTCACATCGAATGCAACGGCGTCGGGGCATGATAGCTCGCCAGAGGGCTTTTGCTTAGGCGATCCCTACGTTGCCGCGCGTTGCCCGTCTTGTGATCAGCTTTGGCCAGAGACGCATATTGAAGGTATTGGGCAGTCGTCGGTGCGCTGTGATAACTGCGGCAATGCGGTAACACCTTTTGAGATTGTGCATGGCTACACGGTGGTCTTTGATGATACTCGCAGCGTGGGTGTCACAATGAATCAGGCGGGCGCTGAGAAGATTGGCCACAACGCCGATCATTATGCGGCACTGCCCGATGACAGCCACCAGCATTCGATTTTGCATTATGCGCCTTCAGATATGCCCGGTGCCTTAGTGCGAATGCGGCCATTTTTAGGTCAGCTGGGCACCTGCCCCTCCATGGCAATGCCGGATAGCCACAATGCCGGTGATTTTGGCGCGTTTTTGGTGGGTGCCCCCCATGATTACGCAATCACCGCAGAGCAATTAGCCACTCATAAAACAGACGGCCATATGGATATTGATGCGGTGCGTGCTGGCGCCATTTTGGTCAGTCCCGTTAAGGTGCCGGGCGGTGGCGTGTATTTAGGCGACATGCATGCGGGCCAAGGCGATGGCGAAATCGCCGGGCATACCATGGATGTAGCGGGCAGTGTCACGTTGCAGGTGGAAATCGTTCGTAATTATCCGATTGATGGCCCCGTGCTGTTCCCGCTGGTTGAGGATCTGCCGCCATTAGCTCAGCCGTTTACGCCTGAAGAGCGGGCCAAGGGTGAGCGCCTTGCTAGTCAGTGGGGTTTGGCGGCATTAGAGTCGGTGGCCCCCATTTCTGTGATTGGAACTGCGGCTAATTTGAATGACGCAATCGAAAACGGGTTAGAGCGAGCCGCAAAATTGCTCGATATGACCGTGCCGGAGGTGCGTAACCGAGCTACGGTGAATGGTGCCATTGAGATCGGCCGAGCCCCAGGCGTCATTCAGGTGACCTTCCTCGCGCCATTGGATCGGTTAGATGCCGTTGGCCTGGGTCAGTATGCCCGCGAGCAGTACGGGCTTTAAGTAAGTAGAATAACGCGCCGCAACACGTTGGTCGTTGTCTGATGTTCTGCTAAGATATCAGACAAATTGTACTAGCGTGGTGCGGTGTGGGTTCTTTTCCTGTCATTAATCAATCTTCTGCCAAGGCATTCGTAAACGCCCTGCGCCAGCATGGCTTTGAAGGTCATATTGGCGATGATCCAGCCTCTCGTCTTCTTGCCGCGACCGATAATAGTGTTTATCAACAACTGCCTGCGCTGGTTTTGTTTCCGGCTTCTAAAGCGGACATCCACCGTTTGCTTGCCGCGGCCAACGAGGCGTCGTTGCAAGAGGTGCGTTTTGCCCCGCGCGGAGGGGGGACAGGCACAAATGGACAGTCACTCACCGATCAGGTTGTTATCGACACAAGTCGTCATACAAATAAAATCCTGGCAGTTGATGTGGCAACAAAAACTGTGGATGTTGAGCCTGGGGTGGTGTTGGGACAGCTCAATCACGCGCTTGCTGAGCATGGTTTGTTCTTTCCACCGTCTACTTCGACAGCCAGCCGCGTCACGATTGGGGGAATGATTGGTACCGATGCCTGCGGTAAGGGGTCGCGTGTTTATGGTCGAACCGGTGATTACATCGAGTCATTACAGCTGCATCTGGCCGATGGTCGGGAAATTACCTGTCGGCAGTTTTCAGCGGCTGAGCTCGCCAGCTCGACCACCGATGCAAGTGTTGAATTTGCACGGGCAGTTCAGGCGCTACTCCACCCGCATCGCAAAGCGATTGCCGATGGTTTTCCAGACCTGCACCGCTCCTTAACGGGTTATAACCTGCGTGATGCCCTCATGCCAGACGGTGGTGTTGATCTGACACGCTTGGTGGCCGGCGCTGAGGGCACGCTGGGTATTGTGAGTCGAATCCGCTTGCGGCTTAAACCTCTACCCAGTCATAAGGCAGTTGTGGTTGTGCGCTACGCCGATTTTGATCAAGCGCTGCGTGATGCGCAGTGGTTGGTGGAGTCAGCCCCCGCGGCGGTGGAAACCTTGGATGACCGAATTCAAACCGTGGCACGTCAAGATCCGCTCTGGCCAGCCGTTGAGGCGGCGATGCAGGGCGATGGCGCAGACGCGCGGGTGATGTGCAATTTCGTTGAGTTAGTGGCTAATTCCGGTGATGAGCTTGAGTCACAGCTCGGCGCCCTGGTCGCTCGCCTCGATGAGCGGGGCAGCTCATATTATGTGGCACGTGGCCGTGACGAGATGGCGGCGCTGTGGAACATCCGATCTCGGTCTGTTGGTATGTTGGGCCGCACTGAGGGCGTGCAAAAGCCCGTTGCGTTTGTAGAAGATACGGCGGTGCCGCCGGCGGTATTGGCGGACTACATTGCTGAATTTCGGCAGTTGTTGGAGCAGCATGGGGTCGATTACGCCATGTTTGGGCACGTGGATGTGGGCTGTCTACATGTGCGGCCCGCGCTCGATATGACCGATGCCGCCGATCGGGCGCGTATTCGGGTGATTTCGGATGCGGTTGTTGGGTTGGTTAAGCGATATCGAGGCTTGCTTTGGGGTGAGCACGGTAAGGGTTTTCGGGGTGAGTACACGCGTGAGTTTTTTGGTGATGCGTTGTATCAAGTGCTGGCTGAGGTAAAGGCACTGTTTGATCCCAACAACCGCATGAATCCGGGCAAAATTGTGGCGCCGAGCACGCGGCCGGAGCCTTTACTTGCGATTGATGCGGTGCCGTTTCGAGGTCAATTTGATCAGCAAATTTCGTTGGCAACCCGCCAGGGCTGGGGCAGCGCAATGGCTTGTAATGGCAACGGGGTGTGCTTTGATTGGGATGCCGCTAATGTGCTGTGTCCAAGCTACAAAGTAACGGGCGACCGGGTGCAATCGCCCAAAGGTCGTGCCACGTTGTTGCGTGAGTGGCTGCGTCAACTGGCCGAGCAGGGCCAAACGCCAGAGCACATTAAACGGCGTTTTTTCCGACGTGCCAGAAAACAGGATCCCACCGATTTTTCGCATCAGGTACATCAAGCTATGTCAGGGTGTTTAGGCTGCAAAGCGTGCGCTACGCAGTGTCCTGTGCATGTCAATATCCCCGACGTACGGTCTCGATTCCTCGATGTGTATCACCGAATTTATCGACGCCACTTGCGTGATTATCTCATCGCAAACGCCGAGGGGCTTGCGCCGCTGCTTGCTACATTTTCTCCATTGCTCGCGCCGATCATGAGCGCACGGCCTATCAAGTCGCTGTTGTCTCGCATTGGCGTAGTCGACGCGCCACTGCCCCGACAAGATCACGGTATTAGGCAGGCAAAACTTGCGGGCTATCACGTCGCGCGCAGCTGGTCTCAAGCCAATCAGTACCTAACCGCGGTTGCCAATCCGGTGGCTGTCCTGCCTGATGCATTTACTGGTTTTCATGAACAAGACACCCTGCCAGCCGTTTGCGCAGTGATTGCTGCCACTGGCGCCACGCCGGTTGTTCTCCCGTTCCAGGCCTCAGGCAAAGCGCTGCACGCTCACGGCATGCTTTCAGCCCAGCGCCGCGTCTCGCGCCGCCTCCTGCAGCGGCTTTCCGGCGTTACGAAAATTACGGGGACAGGCATCGTTATTATCGAACCAAGCGTTGGTCTTTTTCTGCGCGATGACTGCCAAGGCTTGTTGCCGGACAGCCACCCATGCCTGTCCTTATTTTCGGAGTGGCTTTACGAGCACCGGGCGTTACTTAAAGAGCGGGTAAAAGAGCCGATAAAGGACAGCCACCCCAAATCACCCACAAATTACGCCTTATTTATGCATTGCACTGAGCAAACCGCCGATGCGTCAGCGGAAAACGCATGGCGGGAAATTTTTGAACAATTAGGACAGGCACTTTCACTCCACTCCGCCGGATGTTGCGGAATGGCTGGCGCGTATGGCCACCAGAGCGAGCACCTAGCAAATTCTAAGGCGTTGTATGAGTCTAGTTGGTCTCAGCATTTACAAGGACAGGCATCGGTACTCGCAACCGGGTATTCTTGTCGCACACAGGTAAAGCGTTTTTCTGCTAAGAGTGCAGTTCATCCAGCCGTGGCGCTGGCGAGGTGTTTAGGAGGGTGACATGGATAGTCTTGTGGGCCGACGGCTACCGGCCGAGCTGGCAAGTGTGCTTGAAAGGGATATTCGAGATAGAAAGTATGAGGCGGGCGAAAAGCTGCCAACAGAGGCAGAGTTAGCTAACCATTTTGCGGTGAGTCGCTCTGCGGTGCGGGAAGCGATCGCGCAGCTGCGAAGCAGCGGTATGGTTCATACCCGGCAGGGGGCGGGCACGTATGTCGCTAGTCCGTTAGCATGGCGGGCTAGCAACGGGTTTAGCCGTGAAGAATACGACTCCGAGTCTTTGCGCGATGTATTTGAGATCCGAAGAGAGCTGGAGACCGGTGCGGCGGCCTTAGCGGCACGCTATAGAACAGCGGAAGGGCTAGAAGCCATTCGTTCGGCAATGGCGGGTTTAGAGCGTGCGGTGCAAGCGGGGCGACCAGCGGCTGAGCATGATGTGCGTTTTCATCAATCCATTGCTCAAGCCACAGGCAATCCACTCTTTGTTGAGTTGTTGGGTTATTTTCACGAACCAATGGTGCGCTCGATTGTGGTTGCACGCTCGAACACGGCGCGCCGAGGTGATCGCGATAATGGAGTGCATAAAGAGCACTGCGTCATCTTAGAGGCCATTGAAGATGCTGACCCCGATGCGGCACGTGCAGCGATGTTGGTGCATATTAACAATGCATTAAAGCGACTTAATCTTAAATTGCGGGCAGATAACGGGTAGCTTAAACTCCCGCAATGAATACGGTCCTCGCTTTAGATCCGCTCACCTTAATGGCGGTGCTAGCTTGTTCGATGATTTTTTTCGGGACGTTGGTAACTGTGCTCGGAAGAAAAGGGAGCGCGGTGCTGCCGGGCTGGGGCATCGGCTCCGCTCTGGCAGGGGTGGGTCTTATTTTATTAATATTGCGACCTCTTATCCCTGCGTTCTGGTCAATTCTTGTCGGTAATTCTGTGATTTTAGTTGGCATGGCGTTGATGCTGAATGCCCTGGCTTCTCACTTGCAGTATCGATACGCGAAACAAATCTCAATTGCTTGGTTTGGCCTAACAGCTGGCAGTTTTACCCTTGTCTGGCTCTCTCCGTGGGGGGAATTGGTCTGGCTGCGCGTTCTGATCGTTTCCGCAGCGGTAGTTTTTCAGCAAACATTTTGTGCATATCTCGTGTTAAAGCTGCGCTCCCGTCAATCGCTCGTGAGTTACGTTTTTCTGAGTACCGTATTGTTCGTCGCCTTGCTATTTTTCGTTCGTACGGTCGAATCATTGCTTTATCTGTCCGAGCAGCAATTTTTAGCAGGGATGGGAGCAGCGCTTTTTATGCTCGGTTTGGTGGTATTTGGCTACCTACAATCTCCGGCCTTTTTATTTTTAATCTATGAAGACGGCTTGCGTAAATCGCAGCAAATGGAGTTAGCCTTGGTTACGCAGGCTGCAGAGCAGGAAGCTGAGCGCGCACGAGTCGAGGAGCGTATTCGCGAGAAAAGAAACGAAACCATTAAGCATATTGCGTATGGATTTGGCCATGATATGGCAAATGCGCTAGGGCTTTTGCAAGGGACTTTTGGGCAATTAGCGACACAATTAGATACCAGCGATGTAACAACGCGGTATTCATTAAGGCAGTGCGAACATGCAATGCAGCTGGCACGAAACACGGTGACCGGTGTTTCTGCGCTAAGTAGTAGCGAGTCAATTCAAACGGGCCCGGTTGATATTAACTATCTGATGGATGAATTTTTGTCGCTTTTGCGCCAGCAGTTAAGAGAAGGCGTGGAATTGCAAACCCGCATCGAACCCGAGCTCACTGCAATCACGCATCCAGGCTTGTTTTTAAGTGCGCTCACCAATTTAACAAAAAATGCGCAAAACGCCATGGTGAACGGCGGCCAGTTAACCGTTTCTGCAGAGTGGTGTTCGCAAATGCCCGCTACCTCCCCAGCTGTAGGTATGGTGCTTTTTGGCCCAGTCATTATGATTCGGGTAACTGATACCGGGTGCGGTATGGATTGGCAAACGCAGCAACGCATTTTTGAGCCGCTATTTAGCAATAGTGATAACCCACAGGGAAGCGGTTTGGGTTTATTTATGGTTCGCTGCTTTATTGAGCGTTCGGGTGCCGCTTTACTTTTGCGTTCTGCGCCCGGCGAAGGAACAACGACCAGCCTGATTTTTCCTGCAGAAAGTCGGGCTTCAGAGCAAACAAATGGGTGATGAGATGGATGAGCAAAAGCTGAAAGTGTTGGTTGTTGAAGACGAGAGAATGTTCTCAGATCTTCTAACGGTATTATTAAAAAGCCATGATGGTATCGAAGTGGTGGGATCCGCCAGCACGGTCCGTCAAGCCGTAATGCGTTGTCACGAACTACTGCCTGACGTGGTTGTTTTGGACCTTAACTTGCCCGATGGTGATGGCCTAGAAGTGTTTTCGCAGTTAGTGGCGGCTAAGCCGTCTGCGCTGGCGATTATTCTTTCAGGGCAGGCCGCCTCCTTTGCCTGTCCAGCTAATCTGCGTAACAATTTGTATGCAGCTGTAGATAAATCTCAGGCATTCGATCAACTCAAGCAGGTCATTGAGCGGCTGTTGGCTGAGCGTATGCCGCAGTTTGAGAGTGAAGAATCCCGCATCTCGAGACTAACTCGTCGAGAGCGAGAAATTTTTGGTTTAGTCGGCCAAGGCCTGACAAACGAGCAAATTGCATCTCGGTTAGATCGGTCACCACAAACCATTGCTACACATCGTAAAACGATCTCGGTCAAGCTGCGTTGCAGCGGTGTGGCACTCATGGCAATGGCAGCACGCCATCACTTGCAGCATTTGAGTGATGCCACGGCTTGATGTGACTGATCCCTCGGTTTTCTCTCTAAAAAGCTACTAAATTAGAAACAGAATTTGGTTGCTAGCCTGTTGGGGCGGCGATAGCGTCAAAGCCTACTTAAGGTGTTGGAGAAAACCATGGAAGGCCAACGGCCTTGCAAATCATGTGCTCAGTTAGTTGCAGATTTGCGATCAGCGCTAGCGCCCGTATTACCCAATGGCCCGTCTCTGGTCGCCTGCGATATTTTGACGGCGGTGGCGCTGGCAGAAAATGCAGGCATGCCATTAACGATGAAACAGTTGCTGGCCGGGTTGCCGTACTCGGCAACCGGCGTGCGCTATAACTTAGCGACATTGCTCGAGGATGGCTGGATTTATAAAGAATCCTCCGGCAGTGATCGACGACTCGTTCATCTGCGCACTTCCGCTCGATTAGAAAAAGCGCTTGGCCAAACGAAAGCCAATGTGCTCGCCGTGATGGCAGCCAATCAACCGTTGCTTGCAGAAGACCCCTAAGCCGCTGCACACTCCAGTACTTAACAAAGGCACATGCAACGGGAGGCAGCTGTGGAAAATCGTACCTTTATTCTCGCGCCAGGTGGCGGTTTTGATAATGGCAGCGTTGTGGATACCGGCAAGCCTGCCGAGCCGTCTAGTAGCGAAATAACCGTTCGCATTCATGCCAGCTCGCTGAACTATCACGATTATGGCGTCGTAAAGGGGCCGATGGCACCAAAAGACCAGTCGCGGATACCGATGTCAGACGGCGCGGGTGAAGTGACTGCCGTCGGGCCAGATGTGACTGAGTTTGCGGTTGGGGATTCGCTTGTCAGCACCTTTTTCCCTCATTGGCTTGATGGAGTGCCAACGCATGAAGCCTTTCCGACAACGCCTGGCGACGGGGTTGATGGATTTGCGCGAGAGTACGTTACATTACCCGCTACTGCGTTTACGCATGCGCCTAAGGGATGGACCCATGCTGAGGCGGCAACAATTACCACGGCGGGCGTAACGGCATGGCGGGCATTATTCGTTCATGGAGGCCTCAAGCCAGGGCAAACAGTGCTGACGCTGGGCACCGGTGGCGTGTCTATTTATGCGCTACAACTTGCGGTTGCTGCGGGGGCGCGTGTTATTTGCACCTCTTCTAGCGATGCCAAGCTAGAGCGCTTAAAAGCGCTTGGCGCTCATGCCGTGATCAACTACCGCTCTGAGCCTAAATGGGGCAAGCGGGTTCGTGAGCTGACAGATGGGCGGGGCGTCGATCATGTGATTGAGGTGGGCGGCCCGGGTACCATTGAACAGTCGATGCTGGCCACGGCCGTTGGCGGGCACGTCTCACTGATTGGGGTCTTGACGGGAATACAAGGCGAGTTTCCACTGCGATTTGCACTCATGCGACAGCAGCGGTTGCAAGGTGTGTTAGTCGGCAGTCGGCGTGATCAACAAGACTTTGTGACCGCACTTGAGAATACCGGCATTCGGCCGGTGCTTGATCAGCATTTTCCTTTGGAATCGCTAGTGGATGCCTTTCGTTATGAGGAAAGCGGCGAGCATTTTGGCAAAATCTGTGTCGATATTGGGCCTAAGGCAAATGCTTAGCCGCGCCCAAGGTAAGGCATTTTTGTTGCCATCACAGTCATAAACTGAACATTAGCCTCAAGCGGCAAGGTGGCCATATAGCGTACGGCGTCGGCCACATGCACAACATCCATGATCGGCTCTTTAAGTACACTGCCATCAGGCTGTGCAATGCCGTTTTTAATGCCGGCGGCCAATGGCGTGTCGGCATTGCCGATATCAATCTGTCCGCAGGCAATATTATGCGCGCGACCATCGAGTGAGAGTGATTTCGTTAAGCCTGTAATCGCGTGTTTCGAAGTGGTGTAAGCCACTGAGCCAACCCGAGGAGCATGGGCTGAAATGGAGCCATTATTAATAATGCGCCCACCGTTAGGTTTCTGATCTCGCATGAGCTGAAATGCACCGCGCGCCATCAAAAAAGCACCATCAAGGTTAACATTCAGCACACGTCGCCAGTCTTCCCAAGAGACATCGCCAATTTCAGTTGATGCCATAAAGGCGCCCGCGTTATTAAACAACACATCGAGCCTGCCGTGGGTGTCTGTTATGTTTTGATAAATCTGATCGACAGACTCGGGGTCACTCACATCGCCGGCGTGCGCGGTGGCCTGCCCCGGCCATTGCTCGGCAATCGCCTGTAGGGGTGCTTGTCGACGCGCCATCAAAACCACGTGAAATCCGCCATCCAGCAAGTTTTCTGCAACGGCTTTGCCGATCCCCTGGCTCGCTCCCGTTACAAGGGCGACTGGCTGATTTGTTTGGCTCATTTTTTCATCCTTACTGCCGCGTATTTGCTGCGCATTTGTCGCGCACGGTGTTTACTGTCGAGTTTCACCGGCACCACGTGCGCGTGACTCTGGTGTAGCTTCAACCAATTTTACCGCAGCCAGTGCTTGAAGTTTGCTCCACAAATCTGCATCTACATCGACACCCTGATCCCAGGCCAGCCGACTACGCGCAGCCAGCTCATTCGGTGTAATTTCTTCCAGTAATTCAAATGCGTTCGCGGCAGGATCACGTGCGGGCATCAGCGCAAAATCGCGCGTGGCAATTAGCGTGAGCGTGTGTGTGTCAGCCATTTGCTCGCCGCCACCGTCGGCCCGATAGCGGCGAATGGTCGGTAACGTGGGGTGCCCTGTCGCTGTTGCTACATTTTGAATGGCACGGCGTGGTTCGCCAACGCACCACATGGCAGTCATATGGTAGCCGCGCCGTGCACAGCGTGCGAGGTAGCCTAAAATAAAGCCTCGATCCCGGCAGCCCGACAGGCGCACAACCCCAAGGCCATCTGCTAATGCGCGCGTGCAGGCCATGTCAGCCGCTAGGCTCCCGCCTTGTAATAGCGAGCCATTTTCGATCTGCAGGACGACACAGCCGCCGCCATCATCATAGAGTTTTTGCACGGCTGGCCATTGCTCGGTGGTTAATCGCGGTAGCGTTTTTGCTAGGAGCTTAGTGCCGCCAAGGCCAAACTGTTCCAGCCATACAATCATGTCGGCGGCATCTTCGAATTCGCCGGGGGGGAATCCAACGCCCTCTAGTGCACGACGGCTCAAGGAGGTGAGTTCATTCAGAGAAACATGCATTGGCGGCTACTCCTTTAAAGTGCCGGCTTCAGTGGCATCCACCAGTCATCCGCAAATGCCGAGCCAATATCTTCGATACAGGGCGCGCCTTGAAATAACGTAATTCGAACCCAGCGATCAGAGCGAGGGTCAAATTTGGTTGCGCCGAAAAACGCAAGCTTGCAGCGGAGTAAGTGGATCGGCAGCGTACCTTTAGCGAGCAGGTTGGCGCGTATTTCGCCATACGCCAGCTCAGATATGCCCTGTGTGCGGCGAGTGATGCCCTTGTACTGAGGGTTGGCTAACAGAAATTCAACCACAGGGGTGCATTTGCCTTGCGCTGTCTCCCAGTTCAGGAGTGCGCTGTATAAGCCGCTGGCTTGGCGTGCGATATCGAGCGGCATTTCTCGATCTTCACCGGGGTCGACATGGCGCTCGCCAAGGCGGGGCTCTTCCTTTTCTGCCGAGCGATACCAAAACAAATGCGTTTCATCTGGTTGGGTAAAGTCGTATGCAAGAGCCCAGTCGTAGTCGCGCCGCAGTCGCTCAATCAGCTCATCGGTAGACATTTCCGGTACCAAATCAAACTCATCAGTTGCTGCCATTGTCTGCTCAAGCTCATCGGTTTGCTCGGGATACACTTCCATCAGAAGTGAGTGGATGAGCTCTTGCGCTTCGAGTGACCATTCGCGTTGAGCCTTTTCGCACAGTGACTGCCAGAGTCGATCCGACATGATTTGATCAGGTATGCCAGTTTCTTTCAGCCATTCCTCGGCAAGCTTAAGCTCTTGCTCAAGCTGATGATTCAGTTGAGTTTGTCGTTCATCGTCGGTTGTTGTTTCGGCCGTATGCTGCTGAGCTTGTGCCAACAAAGCACAAAGCTGTTCAACGTGCTCAGCGGTTGCGGTTTGGCTTAAGCAACGCGCGATGGCAGCCTCTCGCATGAGTAGCCATTGATTAATTAATGCGGGGTGGTTAATTAGAAACGGTGCCATGCCTAAGCCGGTGCTATTGCCGATACCAAGATAGCGCCGCAGTGGGCTGCACAGTGTTGTAGCGGTGTCGGGCGCTTGGCAGCGTGCGATATGTTCCACTTGCCGAATGCTGAAATCGCGCAGTAGAAAAACGGCGAACATTTGCGCTGAGAAGGGGAGGCCAAAATCTTCTGAGTCGCGAATTCGCGGATAATCGGCTATGCCAAACTTGCCATTGCCATACACCGCGGTGGTTCGATAGAGATAGCCTACTTTGGCCAGTTTGTCGGGGTCAGGTTTTTGTCCTGCGGCCAGTGCATTAACCACCATGTCAAAATTTCGGAGTGATCGATTGGCACGTGAGAGAACAAGAACACGCGGATCACAGCGGCCTGCTTCTTGTCTTGGCACGTTTTCGCGCAGTACGTCTAAATAGTCATCATCCACATCGCCCATACAAAGGGCAAAGGCGCAGTCCCAAGCATTGGCAATCACGCGGTCTGATCGTAGAGAGGGGTCAAGGTATTGGGAGAATATAACGAGGCTATAGAGTTGGGTAGGCGTTGCGATGCGGTAGATGCAAGTGCCATAGCCTTTTTCATCCAAATCAAAAACTCGGCATTGAATAGCCCAGCGTTCGGCCATAACCTTACGCATGAGGGTGCGAATAAAGCTAAGTCGGCAGGCGTGCAGGCTGCCAAGGCGCTCTAGTTGCATGACTTCGCTGGCAGGTCTTCGCGATACGCGGCCGGTTTCTGGGCGTGGATTATCGGCTTGCGTGCTAACAATTCGCTTAACGGCGGTCATACCTCGCTCCTCTTTTCTGGGGCTAGGGCGTGCTCAAGGAATGATCGCCAATTACCGCCCATTAAGGCATCGACTTCCGAGGGGGTAAATCCGCGATCCCGTAGGCCCTGCTCTATTTTTGGGAAGTCCGACACTCCGCGCAACCAACTCAGCGATGCCGGCCAATCTGGTTTTTCCTCAGAACCTTCGCCGTAATCCATCACTCGCGCCCAATTTCCATTGCGCATCCACGTCAGAACCTCAACCGGTTGATCTTGGCAAAGGTCAGTGCCAATGGCTAGATGTTGGACACCCATAATTTCGACCGCCTCTGCCACCATTTCGGTGAACTGCTCTAACGTGGTCTCTGAGCCATTGGGTAAATGAAAGGGGTAGCAACTAAAGCCCATCAGTCCGCCTGATTCCGCAAGCGCCCGCATTACCCGATCTGATTTGTTGCGCGCCGTTTGTCGGGCGGTTTGTGGGTTTGCATGTGAGACCACTGTCGGGCGGCTTGAAAACTCAATCGCCTCGAGCGTTGAGCGCTCGGCGGTATGCGAGGTATCAACCACCATGCCAACGCGATTCATTTCTCGAATTACTTCGCGTCCAAACTTGGTAAGCCCTGAGTCTTGTTGCTCCGCATAGCCTGTACACAGCAACGACTGGTTGTTGTACGACAGCTGCATGATATGAACATTGAGCTCCTTGAGCACAGAAACTAGGTCGACCGAATCCTCGATGGGCGAACAATTTTGAAGCCCTAAAACGATGCCTGTCCTTTTTGTTGCTCGAGCATAGTCAATATCCGCCGCGCTTCGAACGGGTACGATCAAGTCGGCATGTTCTACGAAATAGCGGTGCCAGGTGCCGATGTTGGCAAGAAGCTCGCGGGTATTTTCCCAGTATGTGGCGGTCACATGGACTGCATCGAGCTCTGCTTCGCGCATTTGCTCGAAGATCCGGCGGCTCCAATTGCAGTACTGCAAGCCGTCAATTCTGAATCCGCTAGCCACGGCCCCATCCTTTACCAGCCTGCACATAGCTGGTTTTAACCTGAGTATAAAATTCGCGGGCATATTGTCCTTGCTCACGCGGGCCGTAACTCGATTCGCCACGGCCGCCAAATGGCACGTGATAATCGGTGCCGGCGGTTGGCAAGTTAACCATTACACACCCAAAGCGCGCGTTCCGACGAAAGGTATTAGCCGCTGCCAGCGATTGGGTGATGACTCCGGCTGTCAGCCCAAAGCGTGTGGCATTGGCTGTGGCCAGTGCCTCGTCCGCATCTTTTACACGAATCACGCAGGCAATTGGGCCGAACATTTCTTCTTGATTGATCGTCATCTCATTACGCGTTTGGGTAAATAAAGTGGGCTGTAGATAGTGGCCGCGATGTTCGAGTTCGAGTGCCTGTCCCCCAAAAACCAGTTCGGCACCTTCTTTTTTTGCGGTCTCGATCCATTGCAGATCCCGATCAAACTGCGTTTGATCAACGACAGGGCCTATTTCTGTGCCCTCGGCTAGTGCATGGCCTACTTTGGCTTTAGCTAGGCGCTCACTGAGTGCTTCAACAAAGCGGTCATGCATGCCCGCTGTCACGATTAAACGTGATGAGGCGGTGCATTTTTGTCCGGTACCTGAATATCCGCCGGCAAATGCGGCTTGCACGGCAATATCGAGGTCGGCGTCATCAAGCACAACGAGCGGATTTTTTGAGCCCATTTCCATTTGTACGCGGGTCAGGTTTTCCATTGCTCGGAGGCCAACTTGACGACCCGTCTCAACGGAGCCGGTAAAGCTGATGGCATTGACCTGTTGCGAGCCGACTAACGCATCGCCGACCTGACTCCCGGCACCCATGACCAGATTAAAGGTGCCCGCAGGTATTTCTTGCCGCGACATAATCTCCGCGAAATGACAGGCGCTAGCAGGAACCAGATTAGCGGGCTTCCAAATGACGGCGTTGCCAAATGCTAATGCAGGCGCAATCTTCCATACCGCCGTCGCCAATGGAAAGTTCCAAGGCGAAATTACCCCTACCACGCCAACCGGCTCGCGTTGCGCGAGTACCTCAATGCCTGGGCGCACCGAATCGACGACATCACCCATCTGCCGATGTACTTCAGCGGCGTAATAGTGAAAAAACTGCCCGGCCCGATAGACTTCACCTTTGCCCTCAGCCAGCGGCTTGCCTTCTTCCCGAGAGAGTTCGCGGCCGAGCTCCTCAGCGCGTGCAATCAACTCGTTGCCGATGTTCATGAGCACGTGATAGCGCCCTTCAAGGCCAGTTTCAGCCCACTTCGGCTGAGCCGCAGCCGCAGCGGCAATGGCAGTTTCTGTTTGTGCGGCGCTGGCCTGCGCAAAAAGCCCCAGTGAATCATCAAGATCAGAGGGATTGCGATTATCGATGGTCTGGCTGCCGGGTTGCCATTCACCGGCGATGTAATTGCTGTAGTGCTGTTCGGTCATGAAAAAACTCCTTCGCTGAATAGCTTCATGCTGTGTAGCAAACGGCGTAAAGTAAAGCTGATTTTAAGAATAATTCGATAAGTAGTGCTTATCATTATAAAAAGGACAGGCATGTCTATTAAGATCCATCAGCTTCGCTACTTCCTTTTGGTTGCTGACCATCACAGCTACAGAGCCGCGGCCAGCCTGGCTGCGCGCAGCCAACCCGCAATTTCGCAGGCGGTTCATGAGTTGGAGGCATTATTAGGACAGGCACTTTTTGAGCGCGGCCGAAAAGCGGAGCTCACGCCATTTGGGCGGGAGCATTATCCGGCGATTCGGTCGCTGGTGGATCATCATGACCGCACGTTGCAGGCGCTTTTTGACAGTGCGGAGCGCAAAACAGGCCAGGTCGCTCTGGCATCGATCCCCTCGTTTGCGGGGCGCTATCTGCCGGGTATGCTGCTGCGCTTTGCGGACAGCCACCCTGAAATCTCGGTTGCGGTAGAGGATGGCACCGCGATTTATGTGCAAAGGCGTGTGTTGGACAGGCAAGTCGATTTTGGTATTGGCACCGATGCGGAGCTGAGTGATGAGTTGAGCTTTCAGCCGTTAACTGAGGATCAAATGGGTATGGTCTGCCACATCAGTCACCCATTGGCACAGCAACCAGGGGCTTGTCGCTGGGAATCATTACGACCGTACACCCTTATTACCAACGGGACTTTTCGGCAGCTACTAGATCCGGCGGCCGTCGATATCCTGCAAAGCGCAAGGTTTCATGTGCCTAATATTGTGTCATTGCTAGCGCTGGTGAGAGCCGGTTTGGGTGTCACCCTATTGCCTCAGTTAGCATTATTTGGCCAAGATGAGGCGCTTGTTTTCCGTCCACTTGAGGCACCTGCCGTGACCCGCAGCATCGGCCTGATTCATTTGCGCAACCAAACACCTCGCCCCGCTGTGCAGGCTTTAATGGACGCCGTTCGGCATCTTTAAACGAGATCGTTAGCTGACCTCACTCAATGCGTTGACTGCAACCGCGCAAATCTTAAATTCTGGGATTTTCCCGAAAGGATCTAGCGCGGGACTCGTCAGCAAATTAGCCGCTGCCTCACGAAAATGCATGGGGAGGAACAACGTGCCCGGCGCGACATCACGCGTAAGCAGGGCCTGTACTTGCACCGAACCCCGTCGAGACGCCAACTCAACCCACTCTTCATTGGCCACGCCAAGTTTGCGCGCGTCATCTGGGTGCAACTCAACGCGTGCTTTCGGTGCGATGGCATCGAGCGCTCTGGAGCGACGTGTCATGACACCCGTATGCCAATGCTCAAGCTGTCGCCCCGTGTTGAGGATGAAAGGATAGTCGTTGTCAGGCAGATCTGGCGCGGTGCCAAGCTGGGCAGGCACGAAGCGGCCGCGCCCAATGGGGAAGGTGTCCGCAAATAATAATCGTTCACCTTGAGAATCGGGGTGAGGGCAGGGATACCAACGCCCTGTTTCACCGATATTCGTATGACTTAGGTTAGCGTACAGCGGAGCGGCTTTAACAAACTCATCAAAAACCGCCGATTCATCAGGATAGTTCCAATCATGCCCCATCCGCTGTGCCAGATCGCGCAGAATATGCCAGTCCTGCCGCGCCTCGCCGGGGGGTTGGCGAACCGGCTGACTTTTTTGAACGCGGCGATCGGTGTTGGTAAATGTGCCGCATTTCTCCATAAATGCAGAGGCTGGCAAGATGACGTCTGCAAACTCAGCGGTTTCCGTAATAAACAGATCCTGAACCACCAAAAAATCCAGACTGGCGAGCGCTTCGCGCACCCGATTAATATCGGGGTCTGATAAGAACGGATTCTCGCCCATGCAGTAAAGCCCGCGGATATCACCCTCAAGTGCAGCATGGGTGATTTCGGCAGTCGTCAGACCGGGCGTATCCGGCAAATCCACACCCCATAAAGACTCAAACCGCTTGCGTACCTCAGCGTCGGCAACCGATTGATAACCCGGGTAATACATCGGAATTAGCCCGGCATCGGAGGCACCTTGCACATTATTTTGGCCTCGCAGCGGGTGCAAGCCTGTGCCAGGACGTCCGATATTGCCAGTTAATAGCGCCAATGCAATCAGGCAGCGCGCGTTGTCTGTCCCAAAAACATGCTGACTGATGCCCATGCCCCAAAAAATCATGGCACTGCGTGCCTGTCCTAATTGTCGCGCAAAGGCAATAATCTCTTCCGCCGGCACACCGCTTAAGCGCTCGCCGACCGCTGGCGGGTATTCCTCAACCATCGCTTTGAGCTCGGCAAAGCCTTCTGTTCGCGTTTCGATAAACGCCTTGTCATGCAGATCCTCGGCAATGATGACGTGCATTACCGCGTTATAAAACGCCACATCCGATCCTGGCTTGATTTGGCAATACTGGCTGCAATAATCCGCAATGCCTGGTCGGCGGACGTTCACGGCGAGCAAATCGGTGCCGGCTGCCGCGGCTTGTTTCATAAAACTCGCGGCGACGGGGTGGTTGGCGGTTGGGTTGCAGCCAGCCAAAATTGCGACTTCGGCATTTTCGATATCACGTACGACATTGGTAACGGCGCCCGAGCCAATGCCTTCAATCAGGGCATATACCGAAGAGGCATGGCAAAGCCGCGTGCAATGATCGACGTTATTCGTTCCGATGACTGTCCTCATAAATTTTTGAAATAAATAGGCCTCTTCGTTAGAGCCCTTCGCCGAACCAAAGCCGGCCATTGCATGGGGCCCCCCATTTGTACGTACGCGGGTAAAGCCCTCGGCTATTCGTTCGAGGGCCTCCTCCCAGGAGGCCTCGCGAAAATGCGGCATGACTTCGGTGTAATCAACAATCCCACCGGCTTTGCGTGGCCCGCTGCTGTCAATTTGACTGAACTGACTGAGCGGCCCGCGAGGGTAGGCAGATTCGCGTCGGATCAACGGCTTGGTTAGGCGTTGCGGGTGAGCCGCGTAATCAAAGCCATACCGGCCTTTAACACAGAGCCGCTCGGCATTAGAGGCGCCGTCACGCCCACGCGCATAGTGAATGGTGCCATCGGCGTCTACCCCATAGCTCAGCGCACAACCAACGCCGCAGTATGGACAAAGCGTGGGAACCTCGGTGATGCCCGCAAGGGCAGCAGCTGACTCGCTTGGGTTAAAAGACTTCATGAGGTTTCCCCTAGAAACTGATGAGTGAGCGCACCGGTTGGACAAACGGCAACGCACTCGCCACAAGACACACAACTGCTTTCGGCCATTGGTACATCCAGATCAAAACCGATGCGTACCGAATGCCCTTTGCCGGTGCGCGTAATGACATCGTTGTGTTGAATATCATCACAAGCCCGAACACAGCGATCGCAAAGAATGCAGGCTTGATGATCGACAGCGATAACCGGTGAGCTATCGTCCTGTCCGCGGGGTGGGTTACTGCTGCTTTTGGCATCGGGCCACGGGAAATCGCTCACCTTGAGCTCGCGTGCTAGCGCGTAAAGCGAATCGTCTCCTGTGGTGGCCTCACGCCTGCTCTGCTCGGGTTGATCTGAGAGCATCAACTCGGTGAGTATCCGACGATGGGCAGTAATTTCAGTATTTGCGGTGATCACGTTCATGCCGGCTTCGACATGCCGGACGCAAGCCGCCGGTAAGGTGCGCTCACCGACGTCAACCGCGCAAATCCGACAGACGCCAACGGGCTCTAGGCGAGGGTCATGACAAAGAACAGGGATCTCGATTCCGTAGCGGGCGGCGGCCTCCCAGATCGTGGTTCCTTCGGGGACAGTCACTTCAACCCCGTCGATGGTTAAGCTGACATCACTCATTAGTCGGCCTCCGGGGTTTGTCCGCGCAGCGGTTGAAGCGAGGGTTCATCGGGAAAGCGTTTCAGGCCATCTACTAAAGGCAGCAACGCCACTTGTCCTAAGCCGCAAATCGACGTGCGCATGAGGGTTTGGTGCAACTCAGCCAGTTCGGCATCTATCGCATTGGGCTGATGATTTAACGCGGCATCGGCTAATTCCACCCCCTTATTGGAGCCCACCCTACAGGGTACGCATTTGCCACAAGATTCGTTGCGGAAAAAACGTGCCTGTCCCAATAAAACCTCCGCCAGATTACGCCCTGTCCCAACCACAAATAAGGCGCCGGTGCCCAGCCCGCTGCCGGCTTGGCGCAGATCATCAAACGTCATCGGGGTTTGCGCGGCAGAGGCGGGTAAAAAGGGTGTGGAGGCCCCGCCAGGAGAAAACGCCAATAAGTCTCGGTTATCGGCCATGCCGCCACAATGCTCTATGGCTTCGGCTACGGTTGTGCCCCACGGCAAACAAAGCACTTGTGGGTTTTTTACATCGCCCGACACGCTCACATACTTTAGGCCGGCATGCTCGCCGATACCTTGTTCGCGCCACCAGGATGCACCGCGCGCCAGAATCGTACTGACCGCAGCAAGGGTTTCAACGTTGTTTATCAACGTTGGCCCGCCATGCAAGCCGGCAGTGGTGGGAAACGGAGGTTTATGTCGCGGTTCGCCACGCCTGTCCTCCAGCGCCTCGAGTAAAGCGGTTTCCTCACCGAGAATATAGCCACCAGGCGAGATAAACAGCTCTATATCAAAGTCATGCCCCGGGCCAATTGCATCGGACCCGAGCACACCATCGGCTCGTGCCTTGTTTAAGGCTTTGGTGATAGCCGCCCGCGCCCGCTGATATTCATGGCGTAAATAAATAATGCCTTGGCGTGCCCCGATGACCGCTGCCCCGATCAAAATGCCCTCAATTACCAAGTGCGGGGCATGCTCTAAAAGGTGCCTGTCCTTGAAAGTGCCCGGCTCACTTTCATCCGCATTGCAGATGACTGTGCGGGGTTCGCCCTGAGCGGCGCGGGTGAATTGCCATTTGCGTGCGGTTGGAAATGCCGCTCCGCCAAGACCTTGTAGGCCGGCGGCATCAATTTCGGCAATGATCTCTTCGGCCGGGCGTTTGAGCCATTGAGCGGCCGTTGAATAATGCGCCGCTGTATCGGGGTAGGGATCGGTCGGCAGATGCTCTGAAATTGAGTGCCTGTCCTTAATATCCCAAGCATCGATATCGGCATGGTCTGGTAAAGGGCCTGGGCTGTCATTCAGAGCAGCGGCAGGCGCACAGTCGCACAGGCCAAGGCAGGAGACCATTTCGATTTCAATGTCATCTCGATCGCCGAGCGCATCTTTGAGTGCTTTAACCGCGGCTTCGCCTTTTAGCCGACAAGGCCCATCGCGACAGATTTGTAGCCGATTGGGCGCGCCGGGGGTTTCCCGAAACACCGGGTAAAAGCTGCGCAGCCCCTCTAGGCGATAAAGTGGCTGTCCCCACTCTGCTGCTAAGGCCTTTAATGCCTCATCAGAAACCGCCCCTTGTGTCTGCTGGATGTGCTCAAGGGCGTTTAATAGCCGATGTTCTGCCTTGTTTTCCATATGCTCAGCATGCCACGGACCTTTAAAAGAGTCCCTCGATTTCACCCATTTCGTTAATATCTATCGCTGCTGCTGCTGGATTAGCACCGAGCCCAGGCATGGTTCGGATGTCTCCGCAAAGGGCATAAGCAAACCCGGCGCCTGCCGAAAGGCGCACTTCGCGAACCGGCATTCGCCAGCCTGTTGGCGCGCCAGACAGGCTGGCATCTGAAGACAGCGAAAGATGCGTTTTTGCCACGCAAACGGGCAGGTGCCCAAAGCCTTGCGCCGTGAAATGCGCCAATTGGCGTTTGGCTACCGCTGAGCAATCGACCCCATCAGCACCATAAACGCGCTGCGCAATGGTCTCGATCTTATCGGTCAGCGCCATTTCACTGGGGTAGAGCATTTCAAAATGGCTCGGTTCTTCAGCCGCTTCCACGACCGCTTGAGCAAGCACCGCTGCGCCGGCGCCACCGTCTTTAACGTGGGTGCAAATTTCTACACGCGCGCCCATTTCACGGGCGACCTCGGCAATCACTGCATGCTCACTGTCATAGTCGGTTGGGAAAGCATTAATCGCGACCACAACGGGTACGCCGTGCAGCCGTAAGTTCTCAATTTGCTTGCGCAGGTTGGATGCACCGATGCGCACGTCATCGGGATTTTCGGTCAGCATACTATCGGGCAACGGCTTACCAGCCACCACCCGATGTTGACCGGAATGCACTTTAAGACCCCGCACGGTAGCGACGAGCACCGCAGCATCGGGTTGCATGCCCGAGGCACGACATTTGATGTTAAAGAATCGCTCAGCACCCATGTCTGCACCAAAGCCGGCTTCGGTGACTAAATAATCGCTGCCATGAATGCCAATTTGATCGGCCACGATCGATGAGTTGCCATGTGCAATATTGCCAAATGGTCCGGCATGAATAAGCACCGGTGTGTTTTCAATCGTTTGCATCAGGTTAGGCTTCATGGCTTCTTTGAGCATGACCGCCATCGCACCAGCGCAGCCAATATCTTCTGCGGTGACAGCCTCGCCGCTAGGTGTCCAGCCCACGACTATCTGCCCCAGCCGTCGGCGCAGGTCTTCAAGTGAGTCGGCCAAAGCGAGGACAGCCATCACTTCGGAGGCCGCCGTAATATCAAATCCGGTTTCACGAGGTAGGCCATTGGCTTTGCCGCCAAGCCCGGTCACGATATGTCGCAGCCCGCGGTCGTTGATATCTACAACGCGACGCCAAGCCACCTGATTGAGATCCATGCCGCTGGCATTGCCGTGATAGAGGTGGTTGTCCACCATGGCCGATAGCAGATTGTGCGCGGCAGTCACCGCATGAATATCGCCCGTTAGATGCAAGTTAATGCGCTCCATTGGCACCACTTGGCTCCAACCGCCGCCCGCAGCGCCACCCTTAATTCCGAATGTTGGCCCCATCGAAGGTTGCCGCAACGCAACCGTTGCCGTTTTGCCAATGTGATGAAACCCCTGTGCTAAACCCACGCTGGTAGTGGTTTTTCCCTCACCAAGCGGGGTGGGGGTGATGGCGGAAACCACAATGTATTTTGCCTTTGGTCGCGATGCCTGTCCTTTAATTGCTTCAAGCGGAATTTTGCCCACATGATGGCCATACGGCTCGATGATGCCCGGCGGCAGACCCAGTCGCTCAGCGATTTCGGCGATTGGTTTGAGTTGCGCTTGGCGAGCGATCTCCAAGTCACTGGCCAGCGGGCGAGAGGTGGTGGGGAGAGGTGAGATACTGGCCATGTTTGATGCGCTCCTCGCAGTGGTTTTTGTCTTGTTATTGATTGGCCGAGTATGTGAATGCCTGTCCTTCTGTGGTTTTCCGAGAGCGGCATATATGCCGGCAGTAACGACAACTCACTGAGCTATCAACCGTTTTTGACGCCTAGGCGACAAAAAGCGTCGTTTTAAAAAAAGCGGGTGACAACGTGGGGCCAGACGATCCAGAATGCAATTAGTCAATGCCAGTAGGAGCATTTTGATGACAGATTCAGGGCTGCCCTATCGCGTCGCGTTTCTTCTGGTACCCGGATATTCCCAGCTCGCATTTTCATCGGCCATTGAGCCTTTGCGCATGGCCAATCAGCTCGCGGGCGTTGAACATTACCAGTACCACCTCATCTCTAAAGATGGCCGCCCGGTGGTTGCAAGTAATAGCGTGCGAACAGCTGTTGATCATCCTATGGGGCAAGAGCCAGCGGTTGATTTGGTGATCGTCTGCGGCGGCGTTGATATTGAGACGCAAAGTGATCGCGAGATGCTGGCCTGGCTGCGCCGACTCGCTAGACGTGGCACCGCGCTCGGTTCAGTTTGCACAGGTGGTTTTCTATTGGCGCAGGCGGGGGTGCTGGAGGGCTATCGTTGCACACTGCATTGGGAGCACATCTCAGGCATCTACGAGACGCTGCTGTTTCCGCGCACAATCTTTACCTCTGAGCTCTTTGTGATGGATCGTGACCGGCTGACCTCCTCCGGGGGCATGGCGCCACTCGACATGATGCTCAATTTGATAACGCGTCAGCATGGTATTGATCTGGCCGAGGCAATCTCTGAAGAATTTATGCATGAGCGCATTCGCGAGTTTAGCGAGCGTCAACGCATACCTCTGCGAGTGCGGCTGGGCACCAGTCAACCCAAACTGGTTGAAGTGGTCACCCTCATGGAGGCGAACATTCACGAGCCCCTCTCATTGGATGAGCTCGCATCGCATGCCAATACGTCACGACGTCAGCTCGAGCGGTTATTCAGACGTTATCTGGGCTGCACGCCAACGCGATATTATCTGGAACTCAGGTTGACTCGCGCCCGCCAGCTTTTGCTGCAAACCGATATGCCAATCACCGATATTGCAATGGCTTGTGGGTTTGTCTCGCCACCACATTTCACCAAGTGCTATCACGATCGCCACGGGCATTCCCCAAGTGCGGAGCGACGAGCGCGGCGCGAGCGGCTGACCGCCGGCCCCCCTGAAACCACCGCCGCGGTGCCAGATCACGATTTTTAAGCGCTAGCGCTAGCGCTAGCGCTGCCGCTGCCGCTGGCGCCGGGCTCCAGCCGATCGAGGCTTGCCTCAAACCAGCGCCAAAGATAATGCGCCATGCTGCGCCGAACCCAAAGCGTTATGGTGGGTGTCTGGTTAGCGTGGCCATCAGCATCCGGCTCGGCCAGCTCGGCCAGCTCGGCCGGGTCTGCCGGCTCGGCCGTTATAATCACCGAAACCTGCGCTAAGCGCGTTTGGAGGCATCGCCCCGGTGTTAGCTCCTGGGCTAGATCGAGCGAGGTGCCGGCAGCGAGCAAGTGCAAGGCCTGATCGCCGCTAATCTGCAGCTTAACTAGCCCATGCCCTACTGAAACTAGGCTACCGCGATTGGACAAAAGCCCCTCAACGTCAGCGGCCTCTGCCTCAAAGGCCTCAAGCAGCCACTCATCGGGGCTGAGCCACATCAGCCGCGCCTGCTTATTAGCTGCCACCTGATTAGGCGTGGTCGGCAGCTCTAGCCCCAGCTTTTTGCTGACGCTATCGCTAAGCCATTGTGGGTTGCCCCGTAAATTATAGGTGGGTGTCTTGGATGCAGGCTCAGCCTGAACACTCACCCCAAGATGTGTGCGCTGTGCCTCAATCACGTTGCCGGCCTCCTTCTGGGTCGTATTGCACAGGCTGAGTGATTTCTACTGGGATAACGCCTGCATCGGCATCCCAGGCATACAGTGACTCGCCATGTCGTGCTCGACCCCCGTTCACAAATCCCAGTGCAAACGCATGCCCAAGTCGTGGCGCGAAATAACTGGAGGTGACCCAGCCCTGCATAGCAACCGGTGGCTTGGCGGCGGGATCTTCGATAAGTTGCGCGCCTTCTGGCAGCACCTTTGTTGGATCTTTAGGCCGCAGCCCAACCCATTGCGGGCGATCTGGCCGTTGTAGTTCAGAACGCATCAATGAGCGCTTGCCTAAGCAATCCTTACGCGCACTGATCATGCCTTCCATGCCGAGGTCGAGAGGGCTAATTGAGCCATCCGTGTCTTGGCCAACAATAATGAAACCTTTTTCGGCACGTAAGACGTGCATTGCCTCGGTGCCATAGGGCGTTGCGCCAAACGCTTCGCCCTTGCGCATGACCATCGCCCAAAGTTCAGCGGCCTCATTGGCTGGCACGCTCACTTCAAAGCTCATCTCGCCACTAAAGCTAACGCGCTGTACGCGTGCGGGCACACCATTAACGGCGCCTGTCCTTAAACTCATAAAAGGAAACTGTTCGGTCGACAGATTGATGTCTGTCCCGATAGATTCCAGTAACTCGCGGCTTTTGGGGCCGGCTAAAGAAATCGTGCCCCAGGCATCGGTAACGGAGGTGAGGTAAACCTCAAGATCTGGCCATTCGGTTTGTAGCCACTGCTCCATCCAGCTGAGCACTCGGGCGGCACCCCCAGTGCTGGTGTACATTAAATAGTGCTGCTCACCAAGCCGCGCGGTTACGCCGTCATCCATCACCATGCCGTTTTCATCCAGCATCAGCCCATAGCGGCAACGACCAATGCCAAGCTTCTGCCAGTTGTTGGTGTAAACCCGCTCCAGCAGAGTTATCGCATCTGGCCCATGAATCTCGATTTTGCCCAGTGTGGAGTAATCGAGCACGCCAACCCCTTTTTGGGTGGCTAAGCACTCGCGGGCAACGGCGGCGTCCATGTCTTCGCCGGCCTTTGGATAATAGCGCGCGCGTTTCCACTGGCCGACATCTTCAAAAACTGCGCCAGCCTGCACGTGCCACTCATGCATGGGTGTCTGTCTAATGGGCTCAAACAGTTCACCCGTATCCGGGCCGACCAAGGCACCGAAGGTTACCGGGGTCCAGGCGGGTCGGTAGGTGGTAGTGCCGATTTCTGTTGGGTGTTTATTAATGAGCTCGCCAACAATGCCGAGGCCAATAATGTTGCCAAACTTGCCCTGATCGGTACCAAACCCAAGAATCCCATAGCGTTTGACATGCTCAATAGAGCGATAACCCTCCCGCAAGGCAAGCTCGATGTCAGTGGCCTTAACGTCGTTTTGCATATCAACAAATGCAGGGCCTTTGCCTGCCACACGCCACAACGGCTGCAGTTGTGATGGGCCTGGCTCGGCGTGACTGACCTCTGGCAGCGATAAGTCAGTGCCCGCTTTGCTACCCAGTTCTGTCGCAAACTCGCGGGCAACCTCACTGCCTTGGGTGAGTGCTGTGGCAAAATCAAATGCGCCGGCCATAGCACCAATCGCCCTTACGCCCGCGAGATCATTTTGCGGAACAAACGTGGCAAGTGCTTCATCCCACTGTAATTTACCGCTGGCATGAGAGTGTAAGTGCACGGACGGGTTCCAGCCGCCGGAGAGCGCTAGCAAATCGCAATCCATCCGTGTGAAGGTGCCATCAGTTTGCCGCACGGTGACGCCACTAATGCGCTTTTTGCCGGTGGTGTCGCAAACCTTCGCGTTGTATATCACAGTGGTCTGCTCGGGCAGCATCGCCTTGGCAGCTGTGCCCGCGCTGGCCCGTGAATCCACCACCGTGACTTGCGCGCCGGCATCTAGCAGGCAGCGTGCGGTGGCATAGGCGGAGTCGTTATTGGTAAAGACCACCGCCTGCTTGCCGGGCAAAACCGCATAGCGTTCAATGCTCTCGCGCACCGCAAAGGCCGTCATAATGCCGGGGCGATCATTATTCGGCAGCACAATGGGCCGCTCAATCGCACCGGCTGCCAAAATGAGTCGCTGGCAGCGAATTTTCCAAAACCGCTCACGAATAGGCGCATTGGGCCGCTGTTCTCTTACCCGCTCGATGGCACCTAAAAAATGATGATCGTAATGCCCAAACACTGAGGTCGACGGTAGCAGTTGAATGTTTTCTGCCGCATGCAGAGCAGCGAGTGTTTCTTCAAGCCAGGCATTGGCAGGTTGGCCATTGAGCTGGGTTCGGCTAGCCAACAAACCACCGCCCCACAGGGCTTGCTCATGCGCAAGCACAACGCGCAGGCCTGTGCCAATTAATGAAGCCGCCGCCGCAAGGCCGGCAGGCCCGCCGCCTACGATCATGACATCGCAGTGGAGGTCACGCTTTTCGTACAAATCTGGATCGGGACCATCCGGAGTGAGCCCCATGCCGGCAATTGGGCGAATGAGCTTTTCATATCGCTCCCACCATCCTTTAGGACCCATGAAGGTTTTGTAGTAAAAACCCACCGGCATGAGCTTACTGCCCAAGCTGAGCGCAGACAGCAAATCATGCTCAAGGCTTGGCCAGCCATTGATGCTGCGGGCGTTCATCCCCTCAGTGAGCATGACTTGTGTGGCGCGTTGGTCGGCCAGCGTGCTAGGCCCCTCACCAATTTGGAGCAGCGCATTGGGCTCTTCTGGCCCGCGGCCCATGATCCCGCGTGGGCGGCGCAGTTTAATGCTGCGCGTGACAAAATGAATGTTATTTGCCAATAGCGCTGAGGCCAGCGTGTCGCCGGCATAGCCCGTCAATGGCTTGCCATTGAAGGTAAAGTTCAACGGCTTGCTGCGATCAATGACCCCGCCTTGATTAAGCCGACACGTCATGACGACTCCTCATCCATTGGCCAGGTGCGACGAATGGCGTAACTAACCGTATGCCGCTCTGCTTTAAACCAACGCCGACAACCGTGGGCATGACACCATTGCTCCTCGTGCCAGCCTTTGGGGTTGCTGCGCATAAACAGATAATCGGCCCAGGCGGCATCATCCAATGCCTCTGGGTCGGTGGGTCTTTCAATGTTGGCCTCACCACCGTAGGTGAACTCGCTTTCATCGCGTGGCCCGCACCACGGGCATGTGATCATTAACATATCAATGTGCCACCGCTGCGGCACCGTGTTCATCCACAAGCGCCCCACTGTGGAAGCGCTCAAGAGAGAACGGTGCGTTAATTTCATGAGGCGTGCCGGTGGCCAGCGTGTGTGCAAACACCCAGCCAGATCCGGGCGTGGCCTTAAAGCCACCCGTGCCCCAGCCCACATTAAAAAAGAGTCCATCCACCGGCGTGCTACTGATAATGGGGCTAGCATCAGGGGCGGTATCTACAATGCCACCCCAGTGCCGAAGCATCCGCAGTCTGCTAAAGATGGGGTATAGCTCGATGAGGGCAGACAAAAAGTGTTCCATTGTCTGAAAGCTGCCTCGTTGACCATAGCCAGTATAGCTATCTACGCCGGCACCAATGACAAGCTCACCTTTATCAGACTGGCTGACATACACATGAATGGCGTTCGACATCACCACGGTGTCTAAAATGGGTTTGAGCGGCTCTGAGACCAATGCCTGCAGCGGGTGACTTTCGATGGGTAAGCGAAAGCCCGCCATCTCCGCCAGTACCCCGGCATGTCCTGCTACCACCACGCCAACGCGATCCGCTTCGATGACTCCACGCGTGGTCTCAACGCCAGTGACCTTGCCGTTGTCGCGGCGAACGCCGGTGACCTCGCAGTTTTCGATAATATCCACGCCTAAACTATCGGCGGCCCGTGCATAACCCCAGGCCACAGCATCATGCCGGGCAATGCCGGCGCGCGGCTGCCAAGAAGCCCCTAGCACTGGATAGCGAATATCGGGCGATGTGTTAATGAATGGCACCAGCCGCTTCACGCCAGCCGTATCCAAGACTTCTCCGTCTACGCCGTTGAGCTGATTGGCGTTCACTCGGCGGCGAATGTCACGCATGTCTTGTAGGTTATGCCCAAGATTCAGCACGCCACGCTGCGAGAACATCACGTTGTAGTTGATGTCCTGAGATAAGCCTTCCCACAGCTGGAGCGACTTTTCATACAGCGCCGCTGAGGCATCCCACAAATAATTGGAGCGCACAATGGTGGTGTTGCGCCCGGTGTTACCCCCGCCAATCCAGCCTTTCTCTAACACGGCCACATCACGAATGCCGTGAACTTTGGCAAGGTAATACGCCGTGGCGAGGCCATGGCCACCACCACCCACAATGATGACTTTATACCGCGGCTTGGGTGTGGCTTCGCGCCAGGCGGGCTTCCAACCACGATGGCCACCGAGAGCGTGTCGCGCCAAATTAAAAATTGAATAGTTCTGCATACCTTGCACGTTAGTCGAGGGCGGTCAGGGGGTTATTGTCAAGACGACCTCAACTTATCTCCTCACGACAGTCTGCCGCGAGTTGACGCTCCAGCACAATTTGCCGTCGCTTACAGTCGCCTTCATTAGGGCAAGTCCGGCTAGCCTGCAGTAATGGTCATCACGGTAAGGAGCAAGGTCAGATGACACTAGCAGCGCCACGCTACGAGCTAATTCCCATTCGCGGCATGCTGGAGGAAGCAGAGCGACTGCCGGCAGGCGCCACGATTACGGTGACTTGCTCGCCCAAGCATGGCATTGAGCGCACGCTTGAGGCGAGCGTTGAGCTGGCCAAGCGCGGGTATGTTGCGATTCCGCATATCGCCTCACGGCTAGTTCGCGATGAATCTCATCTTGAATTGATACTGCAAACCTTAGCGCAGCATTCACTTAACGAGGTGTTTGTGGTGGGTGGTGATGCGCCCGCACCGGTGGGTGTTTTTAACGGGGCGGTTCCTTTGCTAGAGGCGATGGCGGCAAGCCCACTGCGGCCGGCCCGCATTGGTGTAACGGGTTACCCCGAGGGGCATGCCGAGATTAGCAATGACGCCTTAGAGGCCGCGTTAATTGCCAAACGGCCTTACGCCGATTATTTGGTCACTCAGCTGTGTTTTGACTCTGCACCCATCCTGCAATGGTTAACGGACATCCACCAAAGGGGCATCGGTTTACCCGCGTGGATTGGTTTGCCTGGGGTGATGGACCCACGGCGTTTATTGAGCATTTCGTTAAAGATTGGTATTGGCAGTTCTTTGCGAGTGTTAAAGCGCAATCAGGGCATTACCCGACAGCTGTGGAATGGCGCGTATGCGCCAGATCATTTGATCGATCCGTTGCTCGATGCGCTGGTTGAGCCGGGTGCCCCACCGGTGTGCGGCTTCCACCTGAATACCTTTAACCATGTGGCGCCTTTGTTAGATTGGCAGGCAAACCGATTAGCTGAAACTGCCTGAATACCGCGTTTTTGGGGTTGCAGGCTGCGCGGGATAGTGGTCGAATCGCCGCATGGAACATCTTGAACTTTTGCAACAACTTCAAACCTTGGCGATCGGGTTTTCGATCGATCTCGCCATTGCCATTGTCATTCTCATTGTTGGGCGGTGGTTATCACGGCTAGGCCGTAAGCTCACCACCCGTGGGATGGAGCGTCTAGGGGCTGACCCTCTGGTGGTTCGTTTTGCCGGTTCCGTTGTGGGAATTTTAGTGCTGGTGGCTGCGCTGCTGGCAGCAATCAATCAGCTTGGTGTTCAAACCACTTCTTTACTGGCCATCCTGGGTGCTGCCGGCTTGGCAGTGGGGCTTGCGCTGCAGGGGTCTTTGTCAAACTTTGCAGCCGGCGTGTTGTTGCTTAGTCTTCGCCCCTATCGCATGGGCGATTACATCGAGGGCGCGGGTGTTTCAGGCACGGTCGATGAGTTGCAGTTGTTTACGACGGTTTTAAACACGCCTGATAATCGGCGCATCATCATTCCAAATAGCCAAATGATGAATGGCACCATCATTAATTACTCAGCGCACCCAACGCGGCGTGTCGATTTAACCGTTAGCGTGGGTTATGACGCACCGGCAGAGGAAGTTAGTCGAGTGCTTAATGATTACATTAAGAGCGACAAGCGGATTCTTGCTGACCCGGAACCTTTCGTGCGCATGAGCGCTCATGGAGACTCAGCCGTCGAGTGGACGTTGCGGGTGTGGGTCAAAACCGATGATCAGTGGCCGGTTTACTGGGACTTGGTAGAAGGCACGAAGCGTTGTTTGGATGACGCAGGTATCGCCATTCCTTATCCGCAGCGCGATGTGCATGTTTATCAGCACAAAGCTGACTGAGCTGCTTTAACGATGGATTCGCTATCCACGCCGAAATAGGCGCGCAGCGCTTCGCGACTATCTGATCGACCAAAATCATCGGTGCCTAGCACGGTAAAAGTAGCGTCTAAATACGGCGCCATGCGGGCAGGCCAAGCCGACACATAATCGCTGGCAGCAACAATCGGAATATCGCCGCTCAGGCAGTTGCTGATGCGGCTTTTTTCGGGTGTGCCGGCTTTGCGGCAGGCCTGAGCGTCACGCTCAACTTCGCTATAGCTTGTTGCGCTCCAGACTTCTGCGGCAATTCCCATTGCCGCAAGCTTTTCGGCGGCTTTAATCACCTCAAGTAAAATGGTGCCAGAGCCAATTAGGCGAACTTGTGGTTTGCTTTTGCCAGTTGTTGTTTTGCGATAGCAGTAAAGGCCGCTCAATATATCTTCAGGTTGCACATGATCGGGCAATGCGGGCTGCGGGTAGGCTTCGTTCATCACGGTGAGATAGTAAAAGACATCGCGCTGCTCGATCAGCATTTCACGCATGCCCCGATCCATGATTGTGGCAACCTCATAAGCAAACGCAGGGTCCCAGCTTCGGCAATTGGGGATGGTTGCCATGAATACATGGCTGCTGCCGTCTTGGTGCTGCAGTCCTTCCCCATTTAGGGTGGTGCGCCCAGCGGTTGCCCCGAGTAAAAAGCCCCGCGCACGTTGTTCTGCTGCTGCCCATATTAAGTCGCCAATGCGCTGAAAGCCGAACATCGAATAATAGATGTACATGGGCAGCATTGCCGTGCCATGGGCGCTATAGGCCGTGCCCGCCGCAATCCAAGAGGCCATCGCGCCGGCTTCTGAAATGCCTTCTTCAAGCAGCTGCCCTTGCGCATCTTCACGATAGGTCAGCATGGAGTCAGCGTCTTGCGGCTGGTATTGCTGCCCTTGTGGGTTATAGATGCCGATTTGACGAAACAGGTTGGCAATCCCAAATGTGCGTGCTTCGTCTGCAACGATGGGCACGATGCGCGGGCCAAGTTCGTTATCGCGCAGCAGGCCGCTTAGCAGTCGCGCCCATACCATGGTGGTGGAAAGCGCGCGTTCGGTTGCTTGCAGAGCAAATGCGCCATATTTCTCCAGCGGTGGAATGGCAATCGGTTCAGCGGTTTGCTGGCGTGCGGGCAAGTATCCGCCTAATTGCTCACGGCGATGGTGCAGATACTGCATCTCGGGGCTGTCAGCGGGTGGGCGGTAGAACTGCAGCGCTTTCACCGCGTCATCATCAAGCGGTAGGTTAAAGCGATCGCGAAATGCCAGCAGGGCTTCTTCGTCCAGTTTTTTTTGCTGATGACTGGTCATGGTGCCTTGGCCCCAATGCCCCATGCCGTAGCCTTTTTTGGTTTTTGCCAAGATTACGGTGGGCCGGCCATTGCGTTGCATCGACTGCAGGTAAGCGGCGCTGATTTTAATTGGGTCATGACCGCCGCGGCGAAGCCGGTCGATTTGGTCGTCCGTCATATGCGCAACCAGTGCCTGCAAGCGTGGGTCTCTGGCAAAAAAGTGCTCGCGATTAAATTGCCCATCGGTGGCAGCAAGCGTTTGAAAATCGCCATCCAGCGTTTTATCCAGGTACTCGGTGAGAACGCCCTCATTATCGCGGGCAAAAAGGGCATCCCAATCAGAACCCCATAGCACCTTAATCACATTCCAGCCGGCGCCACGAAATAGCCCCTCAAGCTCTTGAATGATTTTGCCATTGCCGCGCACCGGCCCATCCAGTCGCTGCAAATTACAATTAATAACAAACGTGAGGTTATCCAGCCCCTCACGCGCCGCAAGCCCAAGCGCACCCAAGCTTTCAGGCTCATCCATCTCACCATCGCCGAAGATGCCCCAAACATGCCTGTCCCCACTATTTGCTTTATCACCCGCTAGCCCTCGGGCTGCCAAATAGCGCATAAATCGGGCTTGATAGACCGCTTGTAAGGGGCCAAGCCCCATTGAGCCGGTGGGGAATTGCCAAAAATCCGGCATGAGCCAGGGGTGTGGATAAGAGGACAGCCCCCCACCGTTAACTTCGCGACGGTAGTGATCAAGCTGAGACTCGCTAAGGCGCCCTTCTAAAAAAGCGCGCGCATAAACGCCGGGGGCTGAATGCGGTTGCAGGAATACCAAATCCCCCGGGCCGTCGTTAATGCTGGCACGAAAGCAATGGTTAAAGCCGACCTCAAACAGATCGGCGGCCGAGGCATAGCTGGCGATATGTCCGCCTAAGCTTGGGTCTTGGCGATTTGCCCGAACCACCATCGCCAGCGCATTCCAGCGAATAATGGCGCTAAGGCGTTCTTCGATAGTGATGTCGCCCGTAAAAGGCGGCTGGTCCTGAGGGTTGATCGTGTTGCGGTATGGGGTGGTTAACGGCAACCCTGGGTCAACACCCATCCGCCCGGCAGCGCCGACTAGCGCCTCAATTAAATGCCTGGCCCGCGACCCTCCATCGGCCGCCACAACAGCCTCGAGCGCCTCCACCCACTCCTGCGTTTCGGTGGGGTCGAGATCGGAGTCAAAAAAGTGCCTGTCCTCATTAATCATCCCCCTAGCGTAGGCCATCTCATCTGGCATATGCTTCTTATTTAGAGGGTGAAGTGAGGTTTTAACAGAATATTATGCTGAAATTTAACCTTGATAAGGCAGATATACGTATTTTAAACGAGTTACAGGATAATTCTCGCATTACGAATGTAGAGCTGGCCAAGCGGGTTAACCTAACGCCTTCACCTTGTTTGAGTCGTGTGCGCGCGCTTGAAGAGTCGGGAGTTATCGATCGTTACACCGCCGTGCTTTCGCCAGAGGCGCTGGGTTTGAATGTGAATGTGTTTATTCATGTGAGCCTTGATCGGCAGGTGCGTAACGCCTTAGAAGATTTTGAATCGTCGGTTCGCGCCCTGCCCGAGGTGATGGAGTGTTATCTGATGACCGGTCAGTCAGATTATTTGTTGCGCGTGCTAGTGGCCGATGTCAATGCGTTGGAGCGACTGATCGTTGATCGGCTAGCGAAGATTGAGGGAGTGGCCAATATTCAATCGAGCTTGGCGCTCAAGGTGATTAAATCTGGAGCGCGGCTGCCCATTGCGCCGTCAGAGGCTCAGCCAACCAAGCGCTAACCGACGGCGCGGGCGGCGGCCCATTGCACAGCCACTGCTTGAGTCGATCGGCCAGCGCGGCATCGTCCCTAGCGGGGTAGAGGCAATGCGCAGGATACTGGCTTGGGTAAACCAAATGATCCGGCGCCAGCGGGGTTGCCCCGGCACTAACCGCCTCAAGCATGGCTAGCCCCTGAAATTCGTGCTCTGCAGTGCTAATGACAATGCCTGCGCGTTGCAGCAGCGCAACATACTCAGCTCTTGGCAGCCGTTCATTGGCAACAATGCACTCCCCTAGTCGTGCTTCGATGGACTCAAGTGCGGGCGGCTTGGCTTTTGGGCGTGGCCCCAGCAGGGCAAGCCTAAATTCAACGCCCTGATCAGCCAAGGCGAATAACGCCTTTGCAAACCGCTCTGGTGCTTTGTCGTGCTCCCACCGGTGGTTCCACACAATGAGTTTCTGATCACGGGGTTGCGCGCCATCGGCTGGCCGTAAGTTTTCGATTGGAACAGGTATAACGGAGCAGCGCGCAGCAAGACGTGCCGGGATACCTGTTGGCACTTCGTCAGGAAAACGAGCCAGTAATTGCTCAACGCCATCTAAATAGCTTTGCTGATTCCATGCAGAGTTAAATAGCAGTCGATCGGCCGCAAGCCCCGCGTAAAGCTGAATCATTTGCGGCTCGATGGAGCCCTGTTGTTGGGCGGTTTGCGGATAGGCAAATTGATTTTCATGAAAATAGAGCAGGGTAGGGAGTTGCGCTAAAGATGGGCAGAGCCCGCGAAGCGTTGCTAGATCCACCATCGACGTGGCTAGCACTTGATCAGCACCGTCTACGGCACTGTCAATCTGATCAAGCCAAGAAAGCGGATTGCCTCGAATGCGCCAATTAAACCAACGTCCGGGTAGCTCAAGTACCTCCCAGTGTCGGTCAGTTAGCGCCTGCTGAAGCCAGTCGGCCCACCAAGCATGACTGTCCGCTCGATAAGCTGAGAGTAGCAATGTGCGCGGCAAAGTGGTCATGCGAGTCTTTCCTACGAGTCTTCCCTTGATGCGTTCAACCGGCTAATCTCGAGTAAAACAACAAAGTACAAAAGGAGCGAGCCATGAAGCGTCGGTCTTTTGTAAAGGCATGCGGTGCGGGTGTTAGCTGTGCCGCTTTAGCGGCGAGTCTACCGCATGCTTTGTCCGAAGCGGCAGCAACGCTGCGTCGCTATCCGCGTGTTCAACTGATGAACGATAACGGTCAGCCCCTCAAGGCCAGTGCGCTGAGCGCCGGTAAACAATGGGTTTTTGCCTATCCATTTAAGGCAACTCCGGCATTTTTAATTAATTTGAATACGCCAGTTGAGCCGGTAGACGGCCTAATAACAGAGGCTGGCGAGCCCTATCAGTGGCCAGGCGGCGTAGGGCCGGGGCAAACGGTCGTGGCTTATTCGGCGATATGCGCGCACAAATTGGCACATCCCACCCCCTCGCTAAGCTACATCAGCTATCGTCCGGCCCGCGATGGTGAAAATCACTCGGCTGGATTGATCACTTGTTGTGCGGAAAACAGCCGTTACGACCCCGCGCGTGGCGCTGCGGTTATCAATGGCCCAGCTCGGCAGCCATTGGCCACTATTTTGCTTGAGCATAATCCTGAAGACGACTCGCTCTTTGCGATCGGTACGGTCGGTGGTGAGGTGTTTAATCGCTTCTTTGATGAGTTCTCGCCACGCCTGCAGCTGGAATACCCTAATGGGGATGCGATGACGCTTGCTGACACGCAGGCAGTTGCGACCCCCCTAGAAGCTTACTGCGACAACGTCATGGGTTGCTGATAGGCGCGTAGCTGCTCGATAAACCAAGTATCATCAAGCGTGGCGGCAATTTTTAAAGCCGTGTTACCACTAAAATCTTCAGCATCAACCGGCACGCCAGCCTCCAGTAAGCGTGTGGTAATGGCTTTTTTCTGTCCATCAACCGCGCGCATCAGCAACGTCCATCCGTACACATCTCTGGCCATTGGATCAGCGCCTGCGCTTAGCAGTGCATCCAAAACATCACTATGCCCTTTCACCGTAGCAAGTAATAAGGGCGACCAGCCGTGACGAATTTGTAAATTAGGATCTGCCCCGGCTTGGAGCAAAATTTTGAGTGCGGCATGCTGACCTTCGACAGCTGCATACATGAGCGCCGTGCCGTCTTTTCGATTAGGACGATCCACCGCGGCCCCAGCCGCAAGCAGCGCATGGATCATCTCCTCTTCCCCCGCTTCCGCAGCCCACATTAATGCGGTTTTGCCCGCAAACTCTCCGCTTTGTGTGGCCGCTTCGGCAGAAGCGCCGCTGTCTAGCAAGGTGTTGACTTCGGTCAGATTGCCGGCGCGGATTGCCTGTATGAGCGGTGTAGACGTTTCTGCCGCAATTTGGCTAGCCGTTGCGGCAAACAACGCCAAAAATAAAGTTAAAGCGCGTAAAATGGAGGAATACATCGGATATTTCTCGGTCCGCGAGTACTTTCGTTGTTGTCTATCATCAGTATGCCAAGTCAGGGTAGAGGAACAAATGGTTGTGTATGTGAATGGTGAGCAGCATGCGCTCCCCAAGCCAATGACGATTACTGAACTACTCGACCAGCTTCAGATTAAGCCTGGGCGTATTGCGGTTGCAATTAACCGCCAAGTGGTGCCGCGCAGTGAGTACGCGCAACAAACCGTTCAGGCAGATGACCAAGTCGATATTGTCCAAGCCGTCGGTGGCGGCTAGGCGGCGGCTAGGCGGCTGTCACCAAATTTGTTTTAGGAGTTTTTATATGACCACGCAGTCCGTTGCCCCGGATGATCCTATTGTTATTGCCGGCCGTGCTTATCAGTCTCGCCTGCTTGTTGGCACAGGGCGATATCGCGATCTTGACCAAGCCCGCGAATCTATTATTGCCAGCCAGGCCGATATTGTGACGGTCGCCATTCGGCGTTTAAGTACCGTTGCGGAGGGCAGCGATTTACTGCCAATGCTCGAGTCGCTTGGGGTGACTGTCCTCCCCAACACGGCAGGCTGCTTTAGCGTAGAAGACGCCGTTTATACCTGTCAGCTTGCGCGGGATCTTTTAGAGGGACAGGCACTTTGCAAACTCGAAGTTTTTGCCGATGACAGCCTTTATCCGGATGTGCGTGCCACGGTGGCGGCGGCTGAGGCGCTGGTTGCTGATGGCTTTGAGGTCATGGCATACACCAGTGACGACCCGTTAATCGCTCGCGAGCTTGAGGCCATTGGTTGTGTGGCCGTGATGCCGCTGGCAGCACCCATCGGCTCGGGTTTGGGCATTTGTAATCCGGCGGCTATCCGGCGAATTGTTGAGTCGTTAGAAGTGCCTGTCCTCGTAGATGCCGGCGTTGGCACGGCTTCAGACGCCGCGTTAGCTATGGAGTTAGGGTGCGATGCGGTGCTGCTGAACACCGCGATTGCGTATGCCGGTAATCCGCCGTTAATGGCCAGTGCGATGCGGCATGCAATTATTGCCGGCCGCCAGGCGGCGCTATCCGGGCGCATGCCAAAACGCGAGCTGGGTATGCCCTCATCACCAACGCAGGGGACGGTTGGCTAAAATGAACGAGCTTGATTTAACGCCTTGTTTGACTGGGGCTCTCCCCAAATAAGCGGAAATAATCAATCGCAAACTGCCCGGCATGTGAAAAACCTAATTCTGCGGCGATGATCTGGATAGTTGTTTTGTGAGTGCTGGTTTTTATTTTTTGACGAGCGGCATGCAGTCTTAGGATACGAGCATGAGTAATGGGTGATCGGCCCAGTAATTCATGGAACGCATAAAATAAAAGACGACGGCTGGAATACGTACCCTCACAGAGCTCTGTGACACTAGGTGGCTGATGTAGACGGCTACGAATTAAGTCTTCGGCTTGAGAGACAATTCGTCGGCGATTGGCAAGTGACGATCGAAGGGGCCGAGGAGCCCCGCCTGATAGTGCTGTAGCGATAATGTAGCCAGCAAGATTCTGGTCACTGTTCTCACGTCCGGCCCATGGCGATGTTCGCTCAGATAGTAGTTGCGTTAACAGTTGATCAAGTTGCTGTGATGCCGATGGTGCTTTTTGACGAGCCCAGTGCTGCATTACAGACTCGGGCGTCATGGCATGTTCAGAACCAATAATTCGCTCTGCCAATGGGACTGAGATAGAAACCGCTTGCTGATGATGCCCACCATGGGTTTGCTGAAAAATTTCGCCGCCAGGGTTAAGAAATAAAAGATCGCCGTTTTCTAGTGCCTGTCCACGATAACGCCCATGGGCTGAGCGGCTCGTAATTGGTGTAAGGGTCCAAAAAGCGGTAGAGCGCTGACCTGATAGGACCATGGCCCGATTGCCTGAACCACCATAAATAAAGCAATCTCCGATGGTTGCTGAGTGGATGGAAAACGTTCCCCGCCCTGACTCGGATTGGGTAACTTCAACATTGACGACCGCCTTTAATGCGGCTTCAAGTTCCTCAACCGAGGTTAAACGGGTTGGCGGGTGATACAAGGCACAGCTCCGCGCGGTCGCGATGCCTCATAACGATACGTTAACGCGTGTGGAAGTCATTACCCGAAATCCTGCACTTTTTTGACTACGTTTAGCGAACATTGTTGGCTACCCTTGGGGCGATTTTTAACCCGAGAACGCCTAAAGGTGAGGGAACCCAATGACTAAGAACATGGTTAGGGCAGCCGCATTTATTTTGGCTGGTGGATTATTTTCGGCCGTCAGTGCTGAGACTCCTCCGCCATTTCAGGGCCCTGGAGTCGAGACTGAAACGGGGCAAGCTCTCTATCAGCTCCCCCGCGATCATGCTTGGCACGGGGGCGAGTTCTACCAGAAGAATGACTTTAACGAGTGGCATTACATCACCGTCCTCGGTCGCGACGTAGATACCGACGAGCGTATTTCGGTGTTCTGGGTGCCGTTGAGTCAAGGCTGGATGGAAGAGGATGGCCACCCGCTACATAACGTGCTATTTGCTTTCCATAATCTTGATACTGGCGAGTTCCACACCGCCCTTCTTTATGTGACAGGGCCAATGGAGACGGAAGGCTCAGCGCCGAACGCAGAGGACTTCAACTTCCGTTATGAGATTGATGACGGCATGAACGGGTTTGCCACGGCTTACGACTATCCGACTGAGACATGGCAGTTTTCCGGTTATAACAAAAAGGAAGACGAGTGGAATGCCCCTTTTGAGCTTGATATGACAGCAGAGGTTCAAGAGCCAGGATACGTCCCTATGGCCTACTGGGGGCTAGAGAGCATCGGCTTTGATCCGCAACAGCGCCAAAATCCAGAAACGATGTACGGCCTGACCTACTACTACACGGCGCCAAATATGGCCACATCGGGTGAGATCGACATTGGTGGCCGTACGGTTCGATTTGAAGGCACAGGATGGTTTGAGCATCAGTGGGGCAACTTCCGGAATACACTGCAATACCGTTATTTCTGGGCTTGGTTCCGCTTCGATAATGGCGACTTAATGACGTTCCGCCAGTACTACGAGGGCTTGAACTTCCGTAACCCACACTACGAGGTCAACCGTTATCTGTTTATGGATGGCGATACCTTTGAGCGCAGCTACCATTTTGGCCCGGCCTTCAAGCTGATTCCAGAGCGGATGTGGACATCCGAGAAGTCCGGCAAGGAGTATCCTTGGTATGGTCGGATTGAAACACCCCAAGGCACCTATTGGTACGAACCAACCATTCCCGAACAAGAGGGTATGGGTTTTGGTGGGCCATACATTGAAGGCGTGATTCAGCTGCGCGAAGGTGGGCCTGATGGACCGGTGGTAGCAACTGGCTTTACCGAAATGATCATGCTCACCGACCCATATCCGGATGGTTCTGATGGGTCGCTCGGGCCGCCGATCTCACGCAGCTTGCCAGAAGATCCAAATGGTCCGTGGAAACCGTGGAAGCGGGATAACGGAGACTAATTTGTGCCCCCTCAAGCTAGCCGTTGGTCTTCTGCCAGTGGTCATGCTAGCGGGGTGCGCAAGATCCGATGTGATAGATGGGGTGCCGTCAGTCGGCGCCCCATCGACTTTTATGGGTACGCTGCCATGTGCTGATTGCCCCGGCATCGATTACCACCTCAACCTGCTGGATGACGGGGTGTATTTTTTACAAACAACGTACCAAGAGCGTGAAGATGGTGTTTTTGATGATATTGGCCGTTTCTTTTTTTCATCTGACGCTCAAGCATTGGCGCTCCATGGTGATCATGATCAACCCCTATTTTTTGAGATCGTCACGGTTGATAAGCTGCAACTGCTTGATCGCTCAGCCCGTAAAATCGACTCAGAGCTCAATTATCAACTAACTAGGGCACCCCATTTTGAGCCCATCGAGCCGCAATCGGTCTTTGAGGGAATGTATCGGTACTTTGCGGATACGGGTTATTTTCGCGAATGTACGACTGGCAAGCGGCTGATGGTGGCGGCAGAGGCTGATAATCGGGCGCTCGAAGAGGCATACCTTGCGGCTATAGACAATCCTAGCGCCGATGCGCTTGTTCGTCTTGAAGGGCGTATAAGGCAGCAACCATCAGCTGAAGGGGTAGGTGCGGTGTGGGCACTGCTGCCGAAGCGATTCATCGAGTTGCAACCAGATCAAATCTGCTCTGATCCAGTGAAGCGTGCAGAGCTTAAAAATACGCAATGGAGGGCGCTCCCGCCGTTACGATTCCAGCCCCATCTGTTGTTGCGTGATGATGGCAGCCTGGTGGGGTTTGATGGTTGCAATCGCATTATCGGTCGCTATGAGTTAAGGGGCTTTTCAATCCGGTTTTTAGGAATGGCAACTACCAAAATGAGTTGCTTTGAGGGCATGGAGCAAGCTGCTCGGTTCATGGAAGCCCTTGAGAGCGTGCGGCATTACAAAATTATTGGGTCACGACTTGAGATGCTGGATCAATCTGGCAACCTAAAGTTAAGTTTTGAGGGCATTGAAGTTGAATAAATCCCCGTTGGTAAAAAAAACGCGCATCACATTGAATAGCGTGTTTGTTAGCTCGCTAATTCTGGTTGCTGCATTCGGTGGCTGGGGCTTAATTGATCCTGACGGTATGAGTCGGACGTCGCTGGATTTCACTAGCTTTATGCTGACGGGCATTGGCTGGTACTGGTTGCTGATTAGTACCGGGTTTTTAATCCTTGCCGGGTTTTTGGCTTTTGGGCCTTATGGAAGCATCAAGCTGGGCGAAGATAACGAGGAACCTGAGTTCTCGACGGTCTCTTGGATTGCGATGCTGTTTGCCGGAGGGATGGGGGCAGGCCTTATTTTCTGGGGTGTCGCCGAGCCGCTCTATCATTTTCGCGAGCCCCCGGGCATGGCGGGCGAGACGGCTGAAGCGGCTAGGGCGGCCTTCGCATTAACCAACCTGCACTGGGGTTTGCATGCATGGTCCATTTACGGGATTTGTGCCATGGTTATTGCCTACTTCACTTTTCGTAAAAAGAAAAAGCCCCTTATTTCTACGCCCATTGAAGCGCTGTTCCCGGGGGTTAACGGGCAGCGTTTGGGGCAATTGGCAAATATCTTAGGGGTTTTTGCTGTGGTGTTCGGCTTGGCTGGCTCCTTGACCATGGGAACCCTACAGATCAGGGCTGGGCTTGGAGAACTCCTTGGCACGCCGCTAACCTTTAATATGTCACTTGCGGTGATGGCGGTGATGTACCTCACGTATATGACTTCGGTATCGGTGGGCGTCGATCGGGGTATTAAGCTTCTGTCGAATATTAATATGGCGGTTGCTGTGCTGATGGTGATTTACATTGCCGTCTTTGGCCCCACGGCGTTTATTTTTGAGACGCTCGTCGACTCATTCGGCACTTACTTTACCCAGCTGCCTTTTCTTTCTTTTCACTTGATGCCGTTTGAGGGCCTTCAGGGATGGACGGCAAACTGGACGCTAACCTACATGATTTGGTGGTTAGCATGGGGGCCTTTTGTTGGGATTTTTATTGCCCGAATTAGCCGAGGGCGGACAATTCGGGAGTTTTGTGCTGGCGTCATACTCGTACCTACCTTGTTTTCGTTGTTTTGGTTTGCTGTTTTAGGCGGTGCTGGCGTATTTATTGAACTTTTCGGTGGTGGCGGGATTGCTGAGCTGGTGTCCCAAGATGTGAGTCGGGCATTTTTTATCTTTTTGGAATTTTTCCCCCTTGGGCAGCTGCTTGGCTTTGTGGCTTTGTTTTTGATTTTTATATTCCTAGTCACCTCTGCTGACTCGGGAAGTTTTGTTCTCTCGATGATGACCAGCGACGGACAGCTCAATCCACCGCTGCCATACAAATTGGTGTGGGGCACTCTTGTTGCTGTGTTAACCGTTGCCACGCTATTCAGCGGCTCTGTTGAAGTTGCTAAGGCGATGGCGGTGACTGGCGCTATCCCGTTTTCGGTTGTGCTGTTGCTGCAGGTTGTTGGCTTTCTTAGAACCATTCGCACGGAAAGGAACCGCTCGTGATTCGGGTACGTAAACTACTGATTAGTTTTATTTTTATTCTACTCCTAGTCGGGTGTGGTGATAATAGAGAGCCATTGCAGATCGGCGGCAAACAGTCCGTCGAAGACCAGATTATTGCTGAATTAGTGGCCGAGTTAGCCGAGGCTGCAGGTATCCCAGTTCAGCGGCGTATCGGTTTAGGCGATAGTCGGCTCATGCTAGAGGCACTCAAGCGGGGCGAAGTTGACCTTTATCCCGAACATACAGGCGCTGGATTCGCATTGCTTGGATTTACACCGCCTACCGATGCCGATGCCGATGCCGATCCTGAGGCGGCTCTTGGGTTTTTGGCGGAACGCTATGCATCGCTCGGGCTAGCGTGGAGTGAGCCATTGGGCTTTGAAAATGAGCCAGCGCTTGCAATGCTTGGTGAACGAGCAACCTCCCTTGGTATCCGTAACTACTCAGACCTTGCGCGGTACGCAGAGCAGCTGACTTTGGGAATAGATAGCGATTGGAGAGCCCGCCCCGTGGATGGCCTTGGCCCCCTTGGACGGCGTTATGGGATGCAGTTTGGCAAGGTCCTAGAGGTTGATTCGCGTGATTATTTGCAGCTTTACGATCATCTGATCGATGGCGAGGTCGACGTTGCTCTGATCCGTTCAGCAGACCCTCAGGCGGCGCTGTTTGATGTTCGCGTGCTTGAGGATAACTTGGGATTCTTTCCCCGTTATGCTGGTGCCTTGGTTTATCGAGCGGAAGCGCTAGAGCGATTTCCTGCACTAGAAGGCGTTTTTGAACAGCTGGATGGCGCAATTGGGGATCAGCAAATTAGCGAGTTGATTAGGCGGGTCACCATTCGTGGCGAAGATCCTCGAGAAGTGGTGCGTGAGCAACTGATTCAGCTTGATTTGATTGATGGAGAAATTGGTGAGCGCAATCGTCAGGCCCTAAATCTAGCGGTTTCGCTTTCCGCCAATGCTGATGGTGAGGCTGGTACGATTCTGCGGCAGTTACGCCGGTCATTTCCAACCAGCACGGTGAACTTAATTCAGTCGAAAGATCCGCTGAGCGCCGTTGAGGATGCCAGCGCGCGCATTGCACTGGTGAGTGCGCCAGCATTCTTTTCACCCGGCTCTATCGATTCTGCAACCGGGCAGCCGCCATTGCGTCAAGGCATTGAGGCGGTGGCTTTAGTTGGCACCAGCTTTCTGCACACCTTTGCTTTGCAACCCAGCATTACGCGTCTTGAAGATGCCACGGTAATTGTCACGGGCCCGGAAGGGTCGAGTAGTTTTCGAGCGGCACAGTCGATTATTGATGGCTTGCAGCTAACTGCCAAGCTTCAGCCGGTGGAAGGTGATTCGCCTGTATCATTGGCTGATGCATTGGTTGATAGCGGTGCAGACGTTGCCATTCTGATGCAGCCGGTTGGCAATTCCACAGCTTTGGCATTGTTGCAGCAAGGTCTGCCGCTAATGGAAGTGAGTAACTGGATTCAGGCAAATAACCGAATTGTGTTTCCTTATCTGCAACCTGCAACGTTATCGCCTGCTGACTACGCGCGATTTTTCCCAGCTCAGGATGGTGATGATGTATCGATTTCCGGGTTTCGTGAACCCATCGAAACGCTCTCTACGCAACTTGTGTTAGCAGCACCTTCTCCTTTAGCGACAGCCAGACTTTCAACAACCCAGGGGCCAGGCGCAAGCTTTGTGCCGCGCGCGCTTCCTTTAACCGATCAGGTGGTTGGGCGGATTAATGCGGCTACCGCGAGTAGCGAGGATATTTACCCCATTCTGCCGCAGGCGCGAGCGCTATCTCCTCAGCTGCCGAAGCCGCCCGAGCCACTGAACCCCTCGCCAGCAACATCGGCTTTGGCTATGCTGGCACTAGTCCTACTGATATGGCTTGTTTGGCTGCTGGTGCGACCCATTAAATCAGGTTAAAAATCTGGAAATCTGCTTATGGCTGTCCGTTTTCTCATAACGCTTTTTTTGACCCTCGGATGCGTTTTGATACAGCTGCAAGGAATCAGTCACGCGGCAATTAAAAGTGAGCGCTTAATGCCCTGGTCTGGTGATCTAGATGGCATGGTCGAGCGCCGGGTAATTCGGGTGCTCGTACCCTACAGCCGCACCCTCTACTTTCTGGATGGGCCTGAGCAGCGCGGTATTGCCTACGAGATGATGCGTGATTTTGAAACGGAGCTTAATCGTCAACTCGGTAATCCGCATTTGCGAACGGTTGTCGCCTTCATTCCAACAACAAGAGCGCGGTTAATTCCCGCCTTGGAAGAAGGTTTGGGTGATGTGATCGCAGCCAACTTGACGGTGACGGATGCCCGTAGTCAGCGGGTAGCCTTCACTACGCCTTTGGGTCGGGATGTGCGTGAACTGTTAATCAGTCATAAAAACGCGGCCGTGCCAACGGACTGGGATGGGTTAGCGGGGCAAACGTTAATGGTCCACCCTGACAGCAGCTATTTTGAGCATCTGCTTGCGGTGAATCGTGATCTAGCGGCTCGCGGCAAGGCGGTCATTAACATTACAGAAGCGCCGGGGCATTTCGAAACAGAGGATATTCTGGAAATGGTCAATGCCGGCATCGTCGATTACACCATTGCTGACACTTATCTAGCGACTCTATGGAAATCTGTTTTTGAGCAAATTCGCGTTCACCCAGATTTGGTGTTGAGCCAAGGCAATACGATTGCGTTTGCGGTGCGCAAGGGTAGTCCTGCGCTTAAAGACGCCCTTGATCAATTTCTGGTCACGCGCCGCACGGGCTCGTTACAAGGCAATATCCTGATTAACCGATATTATCGAAATTCTAATTTTATTAAGGATGCAACGGACGAAGCGGATCGAGCGCGCTTTCTTGGCTTGGTAGACTTGTTTCGAAGGTATGCCGATGAATATGATTTAGATTGGCGAATGTTAATTGCTCAGGGCTATCAAGAGTCCCGCCTAGATAACACGGTGGTAAGCCCTGCGGGCGCAATTGGCATTATGCAGCTACTGCCTTCCACTGCCGCTGACATGGGTGTTACAGATCCAACGGTGCTTGAAGACAACGTGTTAGCTGGAATCCGCTACGTGCGGTATCTAAAAGATGAATTCTTCAATGATCCAGCATTAGATGCATCCCAGCGGTTGCTATTTGCGTTAGCGGCCTATAATGCAGGCCCGGGCCGTGTTCGCCAGTTACGTCAGGCTGCCTTGGAGCGGGGCTTAGACAATAATCGTTGGTTTGATAATGTTGAGCGGCTTGCCGCGGAGAGAATTGGTCGCGAGACTGTGCAATATGTAGCCAATATCTATAAATATTATGTGGCGTATCAAATAATCCTGGAGCAGATACTGCCGCTTGACTCACCAAACTGAATTATTCAGCCGTCTCCCTTGACCCACGGCGCTGCATCGGGTTGAATACACGGCTTCCCCGGCCAGGTAGCTCAGTCGGTAGAGCAGAGGACTGAAAATCCTCGTGTCGGCGGTTCGATTCCGTCCCTGGCCACCATCCTTTCTCAGCCACGTGGCGTGACATGCATCTCCAAACCCGTCGCTTTGAATACAGCGTTCAGCGTCTTCAATGTTGGATTTCCCTTCGCAGAGAGCGTCCGATATAAGGTTTCCCTCGATAAATTAGACTGCAACGCAACGTCTTTAAGACTGCTACGAGCTTCGACTACTTTACGGAGCGCAAGTAGATACACCTGTGGGTCGTCATCCTCCTGCGCAGCGTTTAAGTACTCCGCTGCAAAATCAGCATCCTGCAATTGATCCTTCAACCATAGATCATGTTCGGTCATTTCTCGCATCTCAGGAATTCCTCTGTTGCCATTCTTGCCATAGGCGTTTGGCACGCTGGATATAAGATCGTTGTGACTTCTTGGTACCTCCACAGCACAGAAGTACCGCCTGCTTATTAATCATCGCGAAATAAACGCGATAACCGGGTCCATAATCGATTCTCAGTTCACGTACGCCGTCACCGACAGACTTGCAATCACCCAAATTACCCAATTCGATTCGCAGCAATCTCGCGGCGATTCGGGCACGCGCTCTCTGATCTGAGAGTTCGTCGACCCACTCTTGGAATAAGTCAAAGCCCTGGGGGTTAATGTAATGACGAATGGTCCAGATTCATAGATTGTAGCTTTTAAGCTAATTCTGTCAACGAAAACTGAGCCAATCGAGAAGCTCGCCTCGTTAGCGACAGCCGTATCAACCGTTACCCAAGCACCATTTGGGATATTTGACGCATAGGGTTTGCCCCGTTTCATAATCAGCGATGCCTTTCCGCTATGCGCTTTATCCAGCAGTGCGGGCAACTGACGTCGAGCGCCTTGTAACATATCTGTAATCGCATATATACGCTTTAGCGAATATACTGCCCGTTCATTGTTAAAGGGGTAGTTACATGGCGCATTACAACGTCTTATTTCTTTGTACGGGCAATTCGGCTCGTAGCATTCTTGCGGAGTCTATTTTAAATCACATCGGTGGCGATAAGTTTACCGGCTATAGTGCTGGCAGCTTTCCGGCCGGTCAGGTCAATCCATTTGCTATCCGTATGCTTGAGCAGATGAAACTGCCTACCGATGGGCTTCATAGCAAGAATTGGGAAGTTTTCTCGGGGCCTGATGCGCCGCATATGGATTTTGTGTTTACGGTTTGTGATTCGGCCGCTGCAGAGCCCTGCCCGGTGTGGCCCGGTCAGCCGATGACGGCGCATTGGGGTATGCCAGATCCAGCGGCGGTTGAAGGTAGCGATGAAGAACGGCTGCGTGCGTTTCGAGAGACGTTTGTGGCATTGAGAAGCCGAATCGGTCTTTTCACTAATCTGCCGATTGCTTCGCTGGATCGTCTCAAACTGCAGCAGCAGTTAGAGGATATTGGCAGTAGCAAGCCTGAGGATGGCGCGTGATGACAGTGGCAAGCGCATCGGCAGCCGCGCCAGTTATTACACCTGTGGAGTTTATGCGGCTGCTTGCGGATGAAACGCGGCTACGTGCGCTGTTGCTGTTGGAGCAGAAAGGTGAGCTGTGCGTGTGTGAGCTAACTGAAGCGCTAGAGGTGAGCCAGCCAAAGATGTCGCGGCACTTGGCGCATCTGCGCGATGCGGGTGTTGTTGAGACTCGCCGGGCTGGCCAATGGATTCATTATCAACGGTGCGAGTCGCTGCCCGCATGGGCGCGTCAAACATTGGCGCATCTGGCAGCAGAGCTTGCGGCAGAAGAACCCTATTGGGCCGATAGCAAGCGGATTGTTCGCGCCATCGCCCGCAACCGAAGTGAGTGTAAATAATGAGTGCGCAGTGTGATGTGACAGGCCGGCGTGCCGCCGGTGAAGTAATGGGCGTGTTTGAGCGCTACCTGAGCGTTTGGGTTGCGCTCGCCATTGTGGCGGGAATCACCCTAGGCAAAGTCTTCCCTGGTGCGTTTGAGGCATTGAGCGGCTTTGAGGTGGCTAACGTTAATTTAGTGGTGGCTGTCCTTATTTGGGCGATGGTCTACCCGATGATGATCAATGTTGACTTTGCTTCGCTCAGCCATGCAGGGGAGCGGCCAAAGGGCCTGACAATTACGCTGGTTATCAATTGGTTGATTAAGCCTTTCACGATGGCAGGTTTAGGGCTGTTGTTTTTTGAAGGTTTTTTTGCCGGCCTGGTGCCACCGGATGACGCTAAGGCCTACATCGCCGGGATGATTCTGCTGGGTGCAGCCCCGTGCACCGCCATGGTGTTTGTTTGGAGTCAGCTTACCGAGGGTGATGCCACTTATACGCTGGTGCAGGTGGCAATTAATGACATCATCATGATTTTTGCCTTTGCCCCGCTGGTTGCCTTTTTGTTGGGTGTGGCAGAAGTGATTGTGCCGTGGCAAACGCTTTTACTGTCTGTTGGCCTATACGTCATCATTCCGCTCATTGCCGGTGCCCTAACGCGGCGGCATTTTATGGCAAAGGGCGGGCAAGATGCAGTGGATCAGTTCACCGGCCGTATTAAGCCAATCACCGTTATCGGTTTGGTAGTTACGGTATTGCTGCTCTTTGCATTTCAGGGTGAACGGATTCTGGCAAATCCGTTAGTGATTGTCTTAATCGCGATTCCATTGATTATTCAAAGTGTGGGTATTTTTGGTCTTGCCTATCTGTGGGCTCGTGGCTGGAATGTGCCGATTGCCATTGGCGCCCCTGCTGCCCTTATTGGTACGTCTAATTTCTTTGAGCTTGCCGTGGCAGTTGCGATCAGTTTGTTCGGCTTAAACTCGGGTGCCGCTTTGGCTACTGTTGTGGGTGTCTTGGTTGAGGTGCCCATCATGCTTGCGCTGGTCAAACTCGTGAATGGCTCGCGGCGTTGGTACGAGCGCACAATGGCGGCATAAGCACGCAAGCTGACTTGTTGGTCTGATCGAAGGGGTGCAAAATGCACCCCATGCATAGCGTTCTGCCACTTCTTGGCATTTTTGCGGTTTTTTCGCCGGCATTAATGCTTCCAGGGCCCGACTTTGTGGTGGTGGTTAGAAATACGATTGCACGCGGCAAGCGTGCGGGTGTTTTAACCGCCTTCGGGATTAGTATCGGGATTATCTTTTATGCCTCATTAAGTGCCTTTGGGCTCTCGGCGCTGCTCAACTCTATTGCATGGTTTGAGTGGGCGGTGCGGGCGGTTGGTGCATCGTTTTTAGGCTACTTGGGCGTTCGGCTTTTGCTGGCACAAATGCCAGACAGTCAATTGGAGCAGGAGGCACCCAAGACTCCGGCGGGGCCAGATAATCCGGTTTTGCTTGGTTTGTTGGTTAATCTGACTAATCCCAAGGCGATTATTTTCTTTGCCAGTATCTTTGGTGCTGCCATTCGGCCACAAACTCCGTTTTGGCTGTTGTTGATGGTGGTGTTAGCGGTGGGAGTGGCTGGGCTGTTTTGGTTTTCTATGGTCAGCATACTTACTGCTTCAACAGGCTGGCTGATTAGGCTTGAGGACTATCAGCATTGGATCGAACGCCTTGCGGGTGTGGCATTTTTGGGTTTTGCGGTAAAAATCGTATTCGATTTAATCCAACAATAAAGAGGGCGCTTTGACCCTATTCCGCGGTAACCGGCACGAATCCACTGAGCTCAGCCACCAAAGACTGCTGTGCTGGGGTTAAGGGCTGTTTAGCGGCCCGCAGAACGTAGTGAATGGTGGGAGGTGATTCCACGGCGCCGGCATTAATCCAATGACATTGATCTGCGGTCATAAAGCTTTCGTTCATTAAGGCCACACCAAAGCCAGCACTCACCGCCGCCCGCACGCCAGCGATACTGGCACTTTGTAGCACTTCCTCGTAGGCGATGCCGGCCTCATCGAGCAGGCTGGTGGCAATTTGGCGGTAAAAGCATTTGCTGCCGAATGTTACTAAAGGCAGCGGGCCCTGCTCAGAAAAGCCACTTTCTGTGGCTTGGACAAACTGCAGCGCTTCACTCCATAGATGAAAGTCGTGTTTTTTAAGGTCTGCCTGCTCAACGGGCATTACGGCTAAGTCAATATCGCCGGCTTCAACCCAGTCGGCCACTTGCAGTGAAGAGGCAACCCGTACCTGAAGTTGAATGCCAGGATGCGCCCAGCGAAAACGGCCTGCGATATCTGCAACACGGCTGGTGGCCACATCATCGGTTGTACCTAGGCGAATAGAGCCGGTGAGTGCGGAGCCACGGAACCACTGCACCGCCGCATCATGCGCAGACAGAATGCGATCGGCGTATTCAATCAGTTCTTGGCCCTGTTGAGTGGGCCTGAGTACGCGGCCTTCGCGACGCAGCAAGGTATGCCCGAGTCGCTCTTCTAAGCGGCGCAGCTTCCAGCTAACAGCAGACTGTGTGAGTGATAAACGCTCCGCCGCCATGCTGATATTTCCGGTTTCCACAACCAGTTTTAGCGCCCGCAACGATTCGGTATCGAGTCTCATTTTTTAACTATGACAGAAATTTTAAAAAAGAAGAATAATTGTCATTAGTGTCATAGCAAAAAGGCTGGTTAAACTCGCGGAAAATAAAGCCTAGGAGGCGTTATGTTTAAGCAAATTCAACCAGTTGAGTTCGTGGTTATGCCAGTGGCAAGCACGGGTGGGGCGAGTGAGTTTCGCCAAAGCATGACGCCGCATCCCTTGGTTTATCAAGAGCTGCCACATGAGCCGCATTTTGGTATTTACAATGGCCGTTTGCGTTCATTGTTTTATGCCAAGGCCGATATGGAAACCTTGTATTGGCAGTTACGCCGACAGGTCATGATGTCGCATACAGGCGAGCTGCCAACAGAAATTCGTGGGCCAGACGCTGAGCGCATGCTCAATCGTGTTTTTACGCGCGATGTCAGCAAAGTTCGAGTGGGCCGCTGTAGCTACCAAATTGCCTGTTATCCAGACGGCGGAACCGTTATGGACGGTGTTTTGATGCGCCTTGATGAAGATCGTTTTTGGTACGTACAAAGCGATGGCGAATTTTACGGATGGCTGCGGGCACAGGCCGAAGGGTACAACGTAGAAGTGTTCCAACCGGGCATTTGGGTTAGCCAAGTACAGGGGCCGCGCTCACTGGATGTGCTCAACGCCGTTGCCGATGATGGCCTGCCGGAGCGCTTTCGTTATTTTGATATTGCCCATATCCACATTGATGGACAGCCAGTGGTGATTACCCGCACGGGCTTTACCAATGAGTTGGGCTGGGAATTTTATTTAGAGCCTGGTGCGGATGTTTTTGCGATTGGCGAGCGCATTATGGAAGCGGGCAATGTATACAACATGCTGACCACTCCAGCCGAGGTAACTAACGCCCGGCGTATTGAAGGCGGTTTACTTTTTGCCGGTACGGATTTCGATGACACCGTTACCCCGTTTGAGGCAGGGTTTGGTGCAATGGTGGATTTGAATAAGGGTGATTTTGTGGGTCGTGAGGCCTTATTGAAGGCCGATCCACGCCAACGCACTTGGGGGCTGACCTGTGCTACAGGCACACCACGGCATGGCGATGGGCTTGCGCAAAATGCGCAAGCTGCCGGCCGGGTTACCAGTGCCGCTTGGTCACCCACTTTAGAGTGTGGCATTGGTATTATCCGGCTGAACAATCCAGAACTCAGCCCGGGAGCAGAGCTAGAAGTGCTGTGTACCGATGGCGCAATGCATCCTGCGGCGGTTTGTGAGTTGCCATTTTACGATAAAGCCGGCGATATTCCGCGCGGCCGCGCCACTTTAGAGACACCGGCGGTGGTGGCCTAATGAGTCCAGCAGTCAAAGCTTCTGTCCAAGGTTTTTCGATTGAATCGGTACCGCAAGATGCCGCGCGTATTGATGATTTTCGCTCGCACTTACCTGAAGGCACGCGGGTGTATGTTGCCTGGCCGCCCAAGGCAACGCCGGATGTGATTGTTAATGCAGCCGCTAAACTCAATCAGCAGGGAATGATTCCGGTGCCACATGTGGTGGCGCGGCGGGTTGAGTCTGAGGCGGTACTAGAGCGGTTTATTGGTGAGCTGGCCGAAAAAGCTCAGGTTGATCATCTGCTATTACTGGGTGGTGATCCGCCCGAGCCAGTTGGGCCTTATGCAGACGCAGGCATGCTATTGCGTAGTGGTTTTCTGGAAGCGTTTAACATTAAAACAGTCGAGTTTGCAGCCCACCCAGAAGGCCATCCAGTCATGCGTGGGAACATCCCCACCGAGGTGCTGAGCGCTAAGTTTGATGCAGCCAAAGCGGCGGGGATTAAGGTGCAGGCGGTTTCGCAGTTTGTGCTAGATCCGATGTCGATTATTGATTGGCACCAAACAACCTATAGCCCAATGGCCGGCGGTACACCCTTGCAAATTGGTATTCCGGGGGTGGTAAGCAGCAAACGCTTATTACAAATGGCTAGCGCCTGCGGTATGGGTGAGAGTTTAGGCATGCTGCGCAAAAGCGGCCTTCGTTTGGCGAAAACCGCCTTTGGTAATGCGAGTACCGACAGCTTGGTTAACGCACTCTCGCCCCTGGTCAATCGGGCAGCGGATGTGTCAGGTTTCCATTTTTATTCGTTTGGAAATTTTGAAAAAACTGCCGCCTGGGCTAAAGCGGCTGCTGCCAATTAATTGTTGAGCTGTTTGCGTAGCAGATGCTTTTGTATTTTGCCCGTGGCCGTACGCGGAATGTCAGCAAACACAAAGTGGCGCGGCATTTTGTAGCCGGCTAGATGCTGGCGACAATGAGCGATCAGTGCTTCCTCGTTAACCGTTTGCTCGGGCATACGCTCGATAAAGGCACAGGGCGTTTCGCCCCATTTCTCATGGGGCATGGCTACCACGGCGGCCACGGCAACGGCGGGGTGTTTGTACAGGGCATCTTCAATTTCAATAGACGATATATTTTCACCGCCTGAGATGATGATGTCTTTCGAGCGATCTTTCAGCTCGATATAGCCATCGGCATGCATCACACCGAGATCACCGGAGTGGAACCACCCTCCGGCAAATGCCTCCTCGGTGGCGCTGGGGTTTCTAAAATAGCCCTTCATGACCACGTTGCCACGAAACATGACCTCGCCAATCGTGCGGCCATCTGCCGGCACGGGTTTTAGCGTATCGGGATCGAGCACCTTTAGCTGCTCTAGCGGTAAATAACGTACCCCTTGGCGGGCTTTGTAGGCGGTGCGCGCATCGGCATCGAGGGTATCCCACTCGCTATGCCATTCATTCACCACGGCCGGGCCATAGGTTTCGGTTAGGCCATAAAGTTGGGTCACGTTAAATCCAGCGGCTTCCATATCCGCCAATACTTTTTTGGGTGGCGGTGCGGCGGCGGTAAAAAATTCCACAGCATGGGGGAGTTTGCGGCGTTGCTCGGCTGGCGTCGATACCAGCAATGACATGACCGGGGGTGCGCCACACAGGTGAGTTACTTTATGTTCCGCTAGCGCCTGCCAGATGGGCTCTGCGCGCACCTCGCGCAAACAGATATGCGTGCCAAATAATACCGATAGGGTCCATGGGAAACACCAGCCGTTGCAGTGAAACATCGGCAACGTCCAGAGATAGGTGGAATGCCGCGGCATGTTGGCCACAAGCGCGTTGCCCTGTGCCAGTAAATACGCGCCCCGATGGTGCGAGACCACGCCTTTGGGGTTGCCCGTGGTGCCTGAGGTGTAGCCAATAGAAATGGCATCCCACTCATCTTCGGGCATCAGCCATTGAAAGTCCGGATCGCCGGTGGCAATAAATTGCTCATAATCTAAATGTTCAGAATCGGCTGGGCTGTCGTTAATAATCAGCTCCGGCGCTACATCACTCAGAGCTAATGCCGCCTGCGCAAGTGGCAGCAGGGCCTGATCAACGATGAGTATTTTGGATTGAGCATGATCGAGCTGAAAAGCAATGGTGCTGGCATCTAAACGTGTATTAATTGCATGCAACACGGCCTGACACATGGGTACGCCATGGTGAGCTTCTAGCATGGCCGGTATATTGGGGAGTAGTACGGATACGGTATCGCCACGGGCCATGCCAGCTTTTGTAAGGGCCGAGGCAAGCTGGCAGGAGCGCTGATAAAACTCGGCGTAACTAAAACGCTGATCGCCGTGGATGATTGCGGGATGATGCGGCATTACATCGGCGGCACGCTGCAGAAAAATCAGCGGTGTTAGCGGCTGATAATTTGCTGCATTACGCGGCAGCTCGTCGTTGTATGCGGAGTTCATTGGTCTTGCCAGTGTGGCGTGCGTTTTTCGACGAACGCGTTAATACCCTCTTTGGCATCCTGCTTGAGCATGTTTTCTACCATAATCTCAGAGGTATAGGCATACGCTTCGGCTAACGGCATTTCGCGCTGGGCATAAAACGCCTTTTTGCCGGTGGCCAGCGTCATGCTCGACTTGCTGGCAATTTTTGCCGCCATTTCCATGGTGTAGGCAGTGAGCTCTTCCGCTGCAATAACGCGATTAATTAGCCCATGCTGCATTGCCTCTTCAGCACTGAGCATATCTCCGGTTAGCAGCATTTCCATGGCCGCTTTATTGCTGACATTCCGAGACATGGCCACCATGGGCGTTGAGCAAAACAATCCAATATGCACCCCCGGCGTTGCAAAACGTGCCTCAGGGCCAGCGTAAGCCAAATCACAACTGGCAACGAGTTGGCAGCCAGCGGCCGTGGCAATCCCGGTAACCTCGGCAATCACCGGCTTGGGGTGATTAACAATGGCTTGCATCACAGTCGCACAATGGCCCATTAAACGGGTAAAGAATGCTCGCCCCGCGTCATCATGCTGCCGTGCTTGGGTGATTTCTTTTAAGTCATGACCAGCGCAAAAGGCAGGGCCGGTAGCCGCTAGCACAATCACGCGAACTTCAGGGTTGCTTGCGGCGGCCTCTAGCGTGGTCTGCAACGTATCGAGCATCTGCTCAGATAATGCGTTGCGACGGCTGCTGTCGTTTAGGGTCAGGCGCAGTACGCCGTTATCGTTTTGCTCAGATAATAAAAGCATTATTTTGCAAGCTCGATGCTCGGGCAGCGATCCATAACCACTTCAAGCCCAGCAGCGCGAGCCACCTCCTCCGCTTCGGTATTTTTTATTCCTAATTGCATCCATAACACTTTCGCATTGATGTCGACGGCTTGGCGAGCAATTTCCGGTAGCTCAGCAGGCGGTCTAAACACATCCACCATATCCACCGGTTGGTCGATATCTTTGAGCGTGGGGTAAACCTTAAGCCCATCAATTTCCGTCAAATCAGGGCGTGGGTTCACGGGAATTACCTCGTAGCCTCGGGCTGTGAGGTCTTTTAACACCCGGTAGCTAGCTTTGCTGGGGTCGGCACTGGCGCCGACCATGGCGATGCGCTTAACCCACCCTAAAATGCTCAGTGCTTTATTCTCTGTCATCTTCAATCAATGCCGTTTCAATTTTAATTTCAGACTCCAGCGTGCGATGTACGGGGCATTTATCGGCAATCTTTAAGAGTTGTTCACGCTGATCGGTGGTTAAGTTACCGGCTAGAAAAATGCGCCTTTGAAACACATCAATACGTGCCCCCTTTTCGCCACAACTTTCGCAATCAGTGCGGTGCGCTTTTTCGTGGGTGACATCGGTATACACATGGTCTAAAGGGATTTTTTTACGCCTGGCGACCATTCGAATCGTCATGCTGGTGCAAGCCCCAAGGCCAGCGGCCACCAGTTGGTAGGGGGATGGACCGCGGTCTGTGCCACCCATTGCGGTGGGTTCATCCGCCGTGAGTACGTGCTTGCCAGAGACATTAATCGTCTGCCGAAAGCCCTCAGCACTCACCTCTGAGACGCGTGTAACACCCTCAGGCGTATCGCTATTGCTTGACGCTATTTCGGCAAGTTGCAGATACCGCATCGCCCAGGCCCCAATCACATCCGCTGTGTATTCCGCATCTTCTGCCCGGGTAATCAGATGATCCGCAGCATCTAAGGTGATAAAGCTTTTAGGATGCATTGCCCCGGTAAAAAGCTCAGCGGCATTATCAATGCCAACCGTAGCATCCCGTGGTGAGTGCAGTATCAGCAAAGCGGCATTGAGATGTTTGAGCGCGTCATCAAGCTTGCTCGTTGTGATGTCGTCAAGAAACTGCCGCTGAATGATGAACGGCCGTCCGTCTAAATCGACCTCCGCCTCACCGGTTTTTTGGATGTTTTCAAGCTGTGCGGCGAAGTGCTTAGAGACATGGCTGGGGTCGGACGGTGCACCGATGGTGACCACGGCGCGTGCGCTTTTAATATCGGGTGCCGCCTTAATGACGGCCGCGCCACCTAGCGAATGACCAACCAGTAATTGTGGGGCGCCGACGGTGCTTGCCAAATGGGCAGCGGCTAAGCGTAGATCTTCAACATTAGAGGTGAAGTTGGTATTAGCAAATTCGCCTTCTGAGTGCCCGAGCCCCGTAAAATCAAAGCGCAACACGGCAATGCCTTGCGCGGCCAGCCGCCCTGCAATGCGGCGTGCAGCGGGGATGTCTTTAGAGCAGGTAAAGCAATGGGCAAATAGCGCCGTTGCGCGTATCGGGCCATCGGGCAGGTCGAGTCTTGCATGGAGCGTTTCACCGCTATGACCGGTAAAGCTGACTTTTTGTGTGCTCATGTTGACATAGTGGCTTTCATGAGCCATCGAGTAAAGCCGCTATTGGCGTACACTCAATTTATGAAAATAGGTCTATTAAGAGCGTTTGCGCTGGCCATTGTCTTATTAGCAGGACAGGCATTCGCACAAACCTTCACTCCGGCCGAGATTATTGACTGGGAGCAAGAGGTGTTTGCCGGCCCGGTTGAATACAGTTTGGCAACGGTTGATGGGCAGCTAGCGGTGCAGGCAGATTGCCAGCCTGGTGGTGCGGTGGCCCTTTACCAGCCAATGGCGATTGATTTAAACCAAACGCCCATTTTGGAGTGGTCTTGGCGGATTGAGCATGCCCATCGAGGTGAGCACGATGAAACCCGCCGCGCGGGCGATGACTACGCTGCGCGAATTTATGCCGTGCGCGATGGGGGGCTGTTCGCCTGGCGCACAAGGGCTGTTAATTATGTGTGGGCGGCCAATCAGCCCGAAGGCGCCACCTGGCCCAATGCATTTGCTAAGCAAGCGCAAATGCTTGCGATTCGCAGTGGCAATGAAGCAGCTGGGCAGTGGCTCACAGAGCGTCGTCACTTAGCGGATGATTTTGCTGCTTTGCATGGCCAAACCGCGGATCGGTTAGACGGTATTGCCATCATGACCGATTGCGACAATATCAATCAGCCAATCCGGGCTTATTACGGCTTAATAAAGGTGATCAGCGATGAGTAAAGCCCATGACCTAGTCATTATTGGTGGTGGCGTAGGGGGGCTGGTCACCGCCAGCGTAGCAGGCCAACTGGGGCTCGATGTGGTTCTGATAGAGCGTGAGCCTGTGCTGGGGGGCGATTGTCTGAATGTAGGCTGTATTCCCAGTAAAACCCTAATTCGCAGCGCCAAAGTGGCGCATACCGTAAAAAACAGCGCAGCATTTGGGGTGGTGGCCACCGGCGGCGATGCAGATCTTGGGCAAGTAATAGCCCGCGTTCAGTCTGTGATTGAAACGATTCGTGTGCATGACGACCCCGAGCGTTTTCGTGGCTATGGGGTGGATGTCCGGTTTGGTGAAGCGGCTTTTATTGATGCCCATACCGTTGAGGTGAATGGCGATCAGATCAAGGGGCGGCGGTTTGTGATTGCCACGGGCTCTCGGCCAGCCGTGCCGCCGATCTCTGGGCTCAATGAGGTGCCTTTTTATACCAATGAGAGCATTTTTGAGCTTAAAACACTGCCGAAACGGCTTGCGGTGATTGGGGCCGGGCCCATTGGCTTAGAGCTGGCGCAGGCATTTAGCCGTCTTGGCGCTCAGGTCACGGTTTTTGAAGCAGGGGCGCGGATTCTGCCTAAAGATGACCCAGCGTTGAGCCAAATGCTACTGGAGGTGCTGCGCCAAGAAGGTGTGGATGTCCAGCTTGAAGCAACTATCGATCAGATCGCGCAGCAAGCGGGCAACATAGTGCTTCATTTGGGACAGGCATCGATTGAGGTAGACGCGCTGCTTGTTGCGGCAGGTCGGCGGGCTAACACCGAGGCGTTGGCGCTGGAGAATGCCGGCATCACCTGCCCTGCCAGCGGAACAATCCAAGTTGATCAGCGTCTACGCACTACACAGCGGCATATTTTTGCTTGCGGCGATTGTGTGGGCCCTTATCCCTTTACCCATATGGCGGAATATCAGGCGGGTGTGATTATTAGCAATGCGATTTTTAGAATGCCTAAAAAAGTCGATTATCGCGCAGTGCCCTGGGTAACTTACACCGACCCTGAGCTGGCTCAGGTTGGGTATACCGCTGAAGCTGCCGCCGCGGCAGGTATCAATTTTCAGACGGTACAGTTCCCTTTTGCCGAGGTGGATCGTGCACTGGCAGACGGCGCAACAGCCGGTGAGCTTAAATTGCATGTGGCAAAGGGCCGTATCATTGGCGCTAGTCTTTTAGGGCCGCATGCGGGTGAGTTAATCCATGAGATTGCCTTAGCGGTTAGCGAGCGGATACCACTGCGTAAAATCGCGAGTCTAGTGCACGCCTACCCCACCTTGGCACAAATTACCAAGCGCGCCGCGGGCAGTTATTTTTCACCGGCGCTGTTCTCACCCAAAACCCGGCTTTTTGTTAAGTGGATTAACCGGCTACTGCCATGAGCATGTTGACCAAACGCCTGCTCGTTTTTGCATTGGTTATCGCCGTGATAACGGTGGGTGTCTTCTATCGGGGGCAGCTCGATCAGGCCATGCTTGCCGAGACGATCGATGGCTTAGGGGTTTGGGCCGTTATTGTTTTTATTGCAGCGTATGCGCTGGCTGCTGTGGCGTTTTTGCCTGGGTTAATTTTTACGATTACCGGCGGGGCCGTGTTTGGTCCGGTGGTCGGCACGGTTTATAGCTTAATCGGTGCAACGTTGGGCGCCACATTAGCTTTTCTGGCCGCTAAAACGGTCTTGGGTGACTGGGTGGCTGCCAAAGCAGGCCCGCGTGTTAACCGGCTTCAGCAGGGGATTGATCGGGAAGGATGGCGCTTTGTGGCACTGGTGCGTCTTGTGCCCCTGTTTCCGTTTAATCTTTTAAACTACGCGCTGGGGTTAACGCGTATTCGCTTGTCAGTTTATGTTGTTACCAGTTTTATCGCGATGGCCCCGGGTGCGCTTGCCTATGCCTGGGTGGGGCATGCCGGGCGTGAAGCGTTGGCGGGGCAGGGTAACTGGGTTCAACCGGCCCTAATTGCGCTAGCGCTCATCGCGCTGGTGGCATTTATTCCGCGCCTCATACAAAGTTTGCGTAAGGAGAAAGCTCCGCTATGAATCAGCCTGCTTTAGACAAGCCGTATTTTTTGGACCCGGCAAAATTCCGTGATCCTGCGCGCACGGCTAAAGGTGAACCAAGAGCCTCGGTTACCCTAAAAAAGCTTGAGACGCTGTGGATTAATACGGGCACTTTATGCAACTTGGAATGCCGCAACTGCTATATCGAATCTTCGCCAAGTAACGATCGGCTGGCCTACATCACCACCAATGAGGTGGCTTTTTATCTTGATGAAATCGCAACCCACCAGCTTGGCACGCAGGTGGTGGGTTTTACTGGGGGTGAGCCGTTTTTAAATCCGGATATGCTCGATATTCTTGAGCTGACGCTTGAGCGTGGCTTTGAGGTGCTTCTGCTGACCAATGCCACAAAACCCATGCTGCGGCCGCGCGTTAAAAAGGGCTTGTTGGCTTTGCACGCAGCGTATGGCCATCAGCTGACCCTGCGGGTTTCTATCGACCATTTTGATCCGACCTGGCATGAGGCCGAGCGCGGCGCAGAGACTTTTGAGCCGGTGATTGAGGGGCTGCAATGGCTCACCAAGCAGGGGTTTAAGGTGGATATTGCGGGTCGGCTTTTTGCCGGTGATGACGAGATGACAATGCGGCAAGGGTATGCCGCATTATTTGCCGAGCGTGGCATTGCGTTGGATGCGATGGCAAAGCAAACATTGGTTTTGTTTCCGGAAATGGATGCCCGCCTCGACGTGCCAGAGATCACCACTGAGTGCTGGCAAAAGTTAAACGTGCATCCTGATACGATGATGTGCGCAAGCTCACGCATGATCGTTAAGCGCAAGGGTGCAGATCACCCGAGTGTGGTGGCGTGTACTTTGCTACCGTATGACGAGCGTTTTGATTTAGGGCATACATTGGCGCAAGCGGCAGAGACCGTCGCGCTTAATCATCCGCATTGTGCGCAGTTCTGCGTATTGGGCGGGGCGAGTTGTGGAGGGAACTGAGTGAATCTTTATCGACTATTACAAGAGCGTGCGGCTGATAAACCCGTTCGGGTGGGTCTGATCGGCGCGGGCAAATTTGGCTCAATGTTTTTAAGCCAGGTACCCAGCACGCCCGGCCTTGAAGTGGTGGCCATCGCAGACTTAGATACCGATCGGGCACGCACGGCTTGCCACACGGTGGGATGGTTGCAATCGCACATAGACGCCACGGTGTTTTTGACCGACGGCATGGAGCTCGTTAATCGCGATGATATCGATGTGGTTATTGAGGCAACGGGGCATCCAGCGGCCGGCATACAGCATGCGCTGGCAGCCATTGAGGCAGGCCGACATATTGTGATGGTGAATGTTGAGGCCGATGTTTTAGCTGGGCCGTTGTTGGCCAAAAAAGCGCGTGAGCGGGGCGTTGTGTACTCCATGGCCTATGGTGATCAGCCCGCTCTAACCTCAGAGATTGTGGACTGGGCGCGAGCCGCTGGCTTAGAGGTGGTGGCAGCCGGTAAAGGCACAAAGTATTTGCCGGCTTATCATCAAGTGACCCCCGATGATGTGTGGTCTCATTACGGCCTTTCTGCCCAAGAAGCCGCCGCGGCGGGGATGAACCCGCAGATGTTTAATAGCTTTTTAGACGGCACCAAATCAGCCATCGAAATGGCGGCCATCGCCAATGCGTGTGATCTAGCAGTGCCTGATGCGGGGCTGGCTTTTCCGCCCTGTGGAGTTGATGACTTAGCGCATATCATGCGACCGCAGTCGCTAGGTGGTGTGTTGCCTCAGTCAGGAGTCGTTGAGGTGGTCAGTAGCCTTGAGCGTGATGGCCGCCCGGTTTATCGGGATCTGCGCTGGGGTGTTTATGTGGTCTTTAAAGCGCCTAATGACTATGCGGCCGCCTGCTTTCGGCAATACGGCTTGCCAACGGACAGCACCGGGCAATATGCCGCGATGTATAAGCCCTTTCATTTGATTGGGCTGGAATTAGGGATCAGCGTGCTCTCTGCGGCGTTGCGTGGCGAGCCAACGGGGCAGACCCGCGCGTGGGTTGGCGATGTGGCCGCGGTGGCAAAGCGAGACTTAAAAGCGGGTGAGACGCTGGATGGTGAAGGCGGTTACACCGTGTGGGGGCAGTTAGTTTCAGCGCGCCGCAGTGCAGCGGAGCATTTGTTGCCGATTGGCTTAGCACATGGGGTGTCTTTAAAAAATGACGTGCCCCGTGGCCAAGCCGTCACGCTGGCAGACGTGAGCTTACCGAATAACCAAGCTGTGCAAATTCGCCAAGAGATGGTGGCGCAGTTTTCTAACTAAGCCTAAAGATCAAAATGAATCTGAATGTTTCCGGCAATTGAATCGCTGCTTGAGGCGTCGTCTGACTCAATGTAGTCGACAGCGCCAACCACACGCAGCCGGTCGCTTACCGCCCACTGCAGGCCGGCGCCGAATTCATGCCGATCGCCGCCATGTTCGGTTGTGATGCTGTCACGCTCGTCATAACGCACTACATCTTCACCAGAAAGGCTTCGCCAGACGTTAAAGCGCAAAAATGGGCGCAAGGCCCCTTTTTCTCTGGCAAGCTGGGCGCCACCGCGGGCAATACCGGCGGTTGAGTAGGAATAATTGATCTCCGCCAGCCCATCATTGAGTGATTCCCAATCGATGCCAGCCCCCATGAGCTGTAGGTTAGGCGTAATGGCCCAGTGTTCGGTAAGCTCGATGTAGTGGCCGACTTCTGCCGAAGCAACCCACCCAATGCCCTGGGGTTTGGTGGTCTCTCCCTCTACCGTTTGAGCCGTTCCCTCCAGCCATTGGGCACCAAGCAGAAAATCCCAATAGGTATTGTTGGCGGTAACGTAGGTTGTATAGACACCTACTGAGCCGAGGTTCATATCTAAGCTGCCAGCCGGTTGATTGGCAATGCCGCCAATTAATCCTGAAGCATCACCTTCAACGTGCCCGAGGCCAAGCAAAGTGCCCCAGCGATGATTGCCGCCATCAGAATTGTGGGTGACTGACCAATCACGACCGATGTTGGCGGCGTAAATCGTGCCATCAAAGGCTGGCTGGCCGGTGCCTGACCAGCTTCGGTCCCAGTCTTTCGTGCGCAGACGCGCCCAAACTTGGTGCTGGTCGCTTTGCCCGAGCTCGCCAAGTCCGCCGCGGCGGTCATGGAAAGTGCCATAGGTAATTTTGACTAAGTCCCGTGATACAGCGGGGATTTTTGCCTTCAATGGCACGCTTGCCCTTAAGATCGGCACGGCCTCAAAAACGGCAGGTGTTAGCACGGCGCCGGTGTCATCCACAGTTTCTTCTTGCACAAGCTCTAGGCGCGAGGTGCGCAAATACCAACTTTCCTCACTGCCCGCTGTGGCGCCGCCTTTGTATAGGCGGTACTCGTAGGCGCCCACTTCCAGCACTTCGCTGAGCTGAAAAGCCCCTGCTTGGCTAGTGGCACTGCCGGCAGCCTCAACCACTAAAATGCCATCCCCTTGCGTGGCTCCACCAGTACCGCCTTGGTTATTTACGATCAAGGTGGTGGTGCCGCCAATCTGGCCGTTTTCTACAACCAAACGATCAGTTGCCGAATCATCTCCGCCCAAAACGGTATTGATGACTAAGCTGCCGTTGATACCGGTGTAATTGCCGGTAATGGTCAGGGTGTTTCCCGGGCCGCTGCCGGTTAAATCAATCCGCCCGCGGTTAATCACGTTAGCCCGACTGCCGCTAACCGATTGTATTCGTGAGCTGGCGGTGCCCGGCATGGCGACCACTTGGCTGGTGGCATCAATCTCTAGCGTGCCACCGCGGGTGCCAGAATCACCTAGGGTCAGGTTACCGTCTAATTCCAGCCGCGACCCGCGACGCAGTTCGATACGCTCCCATTCTAAGAAGCGACTTATTCGCTGCACCCGATGATTTTCAAAAATAAGGATGTCATTGTCTTGGCCGCCACGAACCTCGCCGCCAATCGTGCCACCGGAAATGCGCAGTACATCTTCACCACTGCTTAAGCTGACAAAGCCGCCGATAGTGCCGCCGGTAATGGTGATGGTGTCGTCGCCAAAACCGGCAGATAGGTTGTTATCAATCGTGCCATCGGTCATGGTGAAAAGGTTATCGCCAGCACGTAGTGCCACCGTGCCAATCCGTCCGCCGCTCAAAGTTCCCTCATCACCCGCGTTAAAGGTGCCAACAATACGTCCGCCGGTCATCGTGAAGGTGTCAAAACTGCCGCCTTGGTCAAGGCTTTGAATTTCGCCTCCCGTCATTTGAAAGTCGTCGATGCCATCGCCTTGGTTAACATCACCCGCCACGCCGTCGGTGATTGTTAAGGTATCGTCATCTGTGGTTTGAGTGATGTCGAAGTTGGCATCGGTTGGAGTAAGAGCTCCACCATCAACACTTAACCCGTTTTCGGTAAGTACGGCATCTTCGCCGGCGGACTGCGCAGCAATTGGCGCAACAAGCCATAAAAACCCGATAATGGCGGCTTGCGTGCTTTTACCTAAGAAATAGTTCATGCCAACAGTTTGGCGGGTTGGTAGCTAGATCGAAATCACATAATTACGGTAATGATCGACGGGGGCTAGCCAGCATCTCCAGCAGCATGTGCGGCACGGTGAGGGCGGCTAGGGTGATGAAGACCAGCCTAAGCAAGATATCGTCGGTGGGCAGCGATAAAAGAAGCGGCGCGCAGGCGGCCACCAACCCATACGTTGCAAGGGTAGTAGGCGCAAGCGCTTTAAACCGTTCGCGCCAGGTGGTGAGCTCTAGGTCTCTGGCAACCAGCAGCAAATGCCGAGGGCTATGCAGAAAACAAAAGTACGCAATGAAATAGGCCAGTGGGTGTAGCACCCAAGCCGCTGCAATAAACAACAATGGGTCACGCCAGTCAGATAGGGCTCGGTTTGGCGCACGCCATAACCCAAGGGTTAAAAGGGCACCACCGATTGCCAAGGTAAATGGTGCGGCCGTTAATAACGGACCCGTGTGCATGGCGCCTAAAGCGTTAAAGATCGGCTCAACAGCGGCGGGCTGAAGGGCAAGAGGTAGCGAAAGCAGCCATAATCCATAGCCAAGCCCACCTAAGCGCCCAAGACGTGGGGCAACGTCATCTCCAAAATGCAGTGCTGAATAGAGAAGAAATGCCGCCAGTGCCGTGGTGGGCGCCTGTACCCATAGCAATACAACCAATGCACCGATGAATAGATAAGCCACAATGAAGGCAGCAAGGCGGGGCAGGCTATGAAGCGAGAGCTCTTTTTTTGCAACGAGGGTATCGAAGCTGCCATGGGGTAGGCCCAAAATGGCCACTGCAATGGCTAACGCCAGATAAAGCGTTGCTTCGCCAGGCACAGCAGCCAGGCCAAGGGCCAGCGCCAAACCAAATAGGAAGAGATGTTGAGCGGGCGGGCGTGTGCTGGTAGCACTCGTGTTCATGTGGTTTTTAATCCTCGTATCAGGGCGGCTTTAAGCAAGGGCCTAACCGGTAGTGCCGACATCACTGATAGTAGATCTTCCGCCTTGGGCTGTCCCATTAAAAACCGGATTAGCGAATCGGGTGCTGTGCGCTCAAATAAACGCATAAACCGATCTGGCGCTTGTTCAGGTGCTTGCCATAAAGACTCAAGAAACACGCCATCAAGCCAGTCCATTAATCGGCGGCGCTGCGGAGCAGTTGGCCCTTTTCCTGTCAGGATACCTTCTGCACATTGATCAGCCCATGTCTGTATTGCATGAAAGGCATACCCCGTGGCGGGCCGCATGCTGCCACCGGCAGTGCCAATTTTAAGCCACTGTTGATGGTGATAACTGGCAATCGGTTGCATCGGTAAGTGCCCCTGCTCTTGACGATGAATCGTTGCGGTGGATAACCCGCGCAAGCTGAGCTGCTCATCTAAAAGCGTGTTGAGGGTGTCGGTATTAGCCGGCGTAGGCGTGAATTGGGTGATTTCAACCAGGCGATGATTGGCTGTCAGCGGTAGCTCGTAGACAAAAGTCACCAGCGCGCTGCTGCTGGGGATGAAATCCATGATACGAACGGTGTTGGGATCACTATCAAACTTGCCGATTACTTCTCGACCCACAAAGCTCTGCCACAACCACGGCCGTTGTATGTGAATAGACGGTGGCCGAGAATCGAGCACGTAATCGGCATGAAATTTCTCGCCAGTGTTTAGCTCTAGGGCCCATTGATTGTTACCAAAGCTGGCGCTTTTGAGTGATGAGCCCTTAAACAGCTGCCAGTCAGTTCGGCGCTGTGCGGCCTGGAGACTGATTGTTTGAACGCCGCTAGCACTGAGCATTTCATAGGCATACTGGCCGTTACGCACCACTTCTTTGCCGCGGTGGCTAACTGCCCAGCGCGGCCAGCGGCGCGTGGCATGGTCAGAAAACGCGTGCTGTGTAAGCGGCCATCCGCACCAAGTTTGGTCATTTTGGGGTAGCTCACGAGGCTCAATAATGGCAATGCGGCCTTTGTAGCTCGGCTCAAGCCGCATAATTAGGCTCATGGCCGCTGCGCCAAACCCGATAAAGGCCAGATCAAACGAGGGCATCGCCAGTGCCAATGAGTGTTCGCCAGGTAACGCCCGCCCGTTGCCTGGTGTTTAAAGACACACGGCCATCCCAGTAGCGGCAGCCGTTTTTAGCCACTTGAAGGCCAATAGCGCGATAAAGCTGTGTGGCCACTTTAATGGCTTGGCGATTACGCCATGGGATTAGCGCAAAGCCGGGCGCGGCAGCGGCATAGTAGTTTTCGGCAAGCGCGATGAGGCGTTCAATGGCTGCGCTCACAATTGCGCGCTGAGTAGGGCTGGCACTAGCAATTTCTGCTGGAGAGAGGTCATTCACCCATTCTGCGGGTAGGTAGCGCCGGCCCTGCTGGGCATCTTCTAAAACATCGCGTGAAATGTTGGTGAGCTGCATGGCAATGCCCAGTGCAATTGCCGCGTCGGCTCCACGTTGTGGGTTGGCACCGAGTAGCGGGCACATTAGCTCGCCCACCGTGCCGGCAACTGCATAGCTGTACTCGAGTAACTCAGCTTGCGTTTCGATTTGTTTGCCATAACGGCTTTCTTGGCTTGCGCTGGTGGCGAGTGTGGCTAATGGCGCTAGGGATAGATTTCGACGCGTGGCCATCTCTGCAAACCCGTCGATTGGCAGGCAACTTGGGTCGTTTGCTTCAAGGCCGTGCTGCAGGGCCTCAAGCGTTTGAGTTTGGTCTTGTTGCTCGTCAGCCAAGTCATCAATCAGACGGCACGCCGCATAGAGGATGGCAATATCGCGCGCATCATGGGGGCGTAAAAACCGGCTGGCAAGGTAGAAGCTGCTGCCATGCTTTGCCAGCACCTCACGCGGGGTCATCCCGTTTCTCCAAACCTCTCCGGCAGTAGGCGATCAAGCACTTTAGCGCTGGAGAGTACCCCCGGTAGGCCGGCGCCGGGGTGGGTGCCCGCGCCAACTAGATACAGATTACGCAACCCCTCAGCTTGATTATGAAACCGGAACCAGGCCGATTGCCTGAATAAAGGCGCAATACTAAATCCGCTGCCATCAACGCTTTGATAGTTTTCTCTAAAATCTTCAGGCGTCATAAAGAAAGGCGAGCGCACATGCTGACTAAGATCTGGCATGATGGATTCTTCAAGGGCTTTAATAATGCGCTCTTGCAGCTTAGGCCCTTCAACAGCCCAGTTGATATCGGCCTGTAAATTAGGCACTGGCGCTAAAACATAAAAGCTATCATGCCCTTCTGGCGCAAAGCTTTGGTCGGTTGCCGTAGGGCGGTGTAAATACAAAGAAAAATCTTCTGCTAGGATTTTGCGATCAAAAATATCTTTAAGCAGCTCGCGATAGCGCTCGCCTAACCAAATGGTGTGGTGGGCAATCGAGGGATACTGCCGATCTGTGCCAAAGTACAGCACAAACAGGCCCATTGAAGTTTTAGCGAGCTTTTGCTTGAGCTTTGCGACGCGCGGTGCGGGCTGCATGAGCTCGCCATACAGGTGCATGGGGTCAATATTAGACACATAGGTATCGGCCGTTAGCCGGCGCCCGTCATCTAAAGTAATACCCTTGATCTGTTTTTGATCTTGCTCAATGGCGACCACGCTGCGGCCATTTTCTACCTTAACCCCCTGTCGCTCGAGCAAACCGGCCATGGCATCAACCAGCGCACCGGTGCCACCCATTGCAAAATGCACCCCCCATTCGCGCTCTAAATAATGAATGAGCCCATAAATACAGGTGGTATGGAAAGGATTGCCACCGACCAGCAGCGGCTGCAGCGATAGGGCCTGACGCAGGTAGGGGTGTTTAATATGACTGGAAACCATGGTCCACACGCTGCGGTTAATTCGCAGACGCAACAGATGCGGGATTTGCCGCAGCATAAAGCCCGCGTTATGAAACGGCTGGTCACCGAGTTGTTTAAACCCAATGTCAAACAGCGCTTTGGATTCTGCTAAAAGTTTGTGATAACCGGCTACATCATCCGGGTTAAAGCGGGCAATTTCCGCTTCCATCCGCTCGATGCCTGGGCCGTAATCGAATAGAGAGTTATCGGCAAACCGAAAGCGATACCAAGGATCGAGTGGTTGCAGGGTTAGGTGATCGCTGAGTGTTTCCCCAAACAACGAGAATAGCTCAGTAAAAAGAAATGGTGCGGTAATGACGGTTGGGCCGGCATCATGCCGATATCCGCCGCGCTCAAAGACTTGCGCTCGACCGCCAAGGCGAGGACACCGATCAATAATCGTGACGTCATGCCCGCGTGCTCTAAGCCTTAAAGCAGCCGCAATGCCGCCAAAGCCACCACCAATAACCACGGTTTGCATACTGCGCATTATGCGCTGCGACGCGCTTTTTGGGCAAGCTGATTGCTAAGGTATGAAATCTCTGTAGCCAGCGGTTCTGGCATCGATTGATTGAGTTTGTTAGCGCGAGATAACGCGGCATTAACATGCCGCAGGCAACGGTTATAAGCCCATTGCGCATCGGTGGGTTTAACCCGCGAGCGATGATGCCACATGGCATGTAGCCCATGCGGAGGATCAATTTTATTGGCGCTGCTACCGATGGGTTGGTCATCAAGATCATCTAAGATCTGATAGGCAAGGCCCAGCGCTTCGGCCAGTGGGCGGCATGGAGTACCACCAATCTCAATGGCCAGCTCGATAAGCGGAGCGGTTTTACGCTGAGTTGCATCCAGATAATCACGAACTCGCCAGTGGCGGCTTTGGGTTGGCGTTGCCAACTCTAAGCTTTGCCCGCCAATGACACGCGCGGCGTGTTCAGCGAGTGACTGGGTAATTTGTCGTGCAACGTCGGCGTGTTTAATCGTCGTAGCCGCTTTAAATGCAGCGGCTAAGAATAAATCGCCGGTGCACAGGGCAACGTCTGGCCCATATTTGGCCCAAACGGTTTGATGACCGCGGCGAAAAAGATCGCGATCGCTAATGTCATCATGAATAAGTGAAGCGTTATGCAAAAACTCGCACGCACTGGCGGCGGCAACTGCATCGCTGGTATCAAGGCGTAAAGAAGCGCTGGCTAAAGCCAACTTGGCCCGCATGCGACCCCCACCCGTTTGTAGGTGATAAAGACCGGCTTCCTGTGCGGGGGAGCTATTTAGGTCGAGTAATAGATCGACCATGAAGTGGTCGACTTTTTCCAGCAAGTCATTGCTGGTGGGCATTATCGCTGCCGCAATAAGGCTGAGATCTGGAGCATTGGCCATGGTCGGTCACCCTAATGCTGGGTTATCAAGGCGCCTGGCGATAATGCCCGCCAGACGCCTTAACAACATAAGCTTACTCAGGTGATCGGAATTCCGATCAGGCCTGGGTATTTCCCTCTGCCTCGGACTTGCGAATTGCAATGGCGAGGATAAGGATGCCGAAGACGGCCTTAGCAACGATGTCAGCGATGGTGTAACCCACCTCAACCGCCGTAATTGCCGCACCGCCCGTGAACCCGATTAGCGGGAACAAGAACACGATGGGGTAGAACAACCAAGAGATAACAACCAAAGTTGCTGCTCCGTTGATCAATCCACGCACGTTCTCAGGCTGGTTGCTGATTGACCCTTTCAGGCCGACCACCAGCTGGTAGACGATGTAGATGAACGGAATCATCGACAGAACCCAGAAGGTGAACCGAGTGCCAGAAGCCTCTGCCACTTCACCTGGGTAACCCAGAATAATCATCAGTGCTGCAGCACCACCAAGCCAAACACTCTTAGAGATGGTTTCGTCACGCGCTAAACGCATTACCAAAATCAGCTCGATGAGCAGCAGTGGAACAGTCAGCAGCCAGTCAACATAGCGATATGCTTGGTTGAATGGTGATCCGGTCACTTCGATGGAGCTGCCGACAACCGAAAAGGCGGCCTCCCATGAAAGCATGATCTGCAGATAGTGATAGGCCGCAATGGCGGTAACCAAACCTGAGATAGTGACGGCCATACGATAGGCCGGAGCAACGTGGCTACGAGAGAACCACAGAAACAAAGTAGCGGCGGCCATTACCGCTAAACCGAACGAAAACGCGTTCTGTACAAAGGTGTACTGGCCTAAACTTAAACTGGCGAGATCCATGATCTACCCTCCTGATTAAAATCACTCCGAACAGTACGCTCACGCTTGCGTGGGGTCAATGCCCTTTTTTGGGGCACGCATGAATTTTAGCAGCGAAGTTGTGCGATTCAACTTTACCCCCCCCCCCCCC